>CAYTCI010000025.1:0-43548 GCA_964436305.1 uncultured Cytophagia bacterium
CGAGTCCATGTCGCAAGATCCTGTTTCTGTGTTTGATACCACCTTGCGCGACGGCGAGCAGTCACCCGGCGCCAGTCTGGGGGTGAATGACAAGCTGACCATCGCCGAGCAGCTGGCGCGCCTCAAGGTCGACGTCATCGAGGCCGGTTTCCCGGTCTCCTCGCAGGCGCAGTTTGAAGGGGTGCGGCTGATCGCCAGCCAGGTCAAGGGCCCGGTCATCGCCGCCCTCGCGCGCTGCATCGACAAGGATATCGACGCTGCCCGCGATGCTCTCAAGGGGGCACAGCGGCCGCGCATCCACACCTTTGTGGCCACCTCCAGGATCCACCTCGAAAAGAAATTCCGCAAAAATGAAGAGGAGATCCTCGAGATGGCCGTGGCCGGGGTGCGGCGGGCCAGGCGTTACTGCGAAGAGGTCGAGTTCTCGCCTGAGGACTCGTCACGGACCGGCATCGAGTTCCTCCTGCGCATCGTCGAGGCGGTCATCGCCGCCGGCGCGACCGTCGTCAATATCCCTGATACCGTCGGCTTCGCCCTGCCCGACCAGTTCGGCGCGCTTATCCGCACGGTGCGCGAAAAGGTCCCCAACATGCACCGGGCGATCCTGAGTGTGCACTGCCACAACGATCTGGGGCTGGCCGTGGCCAATGCCCAGGCGGCGGTGCAGAACGGCGCCGGCCAGGTGGAGGTGACGGTCAACGGGGTCGGCGAGCGCGCCGGCAACGCCTCGCTCGAAGAGGTGGTGATGGCGCTCAAAACCCGGGCCGATTTTTACGGCAGCAGCACCGGCATCGAAACCCGGGAGATCCTGCGCACCAGCAAGATGGTCTCCTCGCTGATGGGTATCCCGGTCCAGCCCAACAAGGCGATCGTCGGCGCCAATGCTTTCGCTCACGAATCGGGCATCCATCAGGATGCGGTGATCAAGGATGCGACCACCTATGAGATCATGACCCCGCAGGAGATCGGTCTCAGTTCCAACGCCATCGTCCTCGGGCGCCATTCCGGCCGTCATGGCCTGAAGACCCGGCTTGAGGAGTTGGGATACGCCTTGCAGCCGGCGGAACTGGATTCGGTCTATCAGCGCTTCCTCGAGATCGCCGACCGCAAGAAAGAGGTTTTTGACGACGATCTGCTCGCCCTGATGAGCGCCGAGACGGCCGAGACGCCGGAGACCTGGAAGCTCGACTATTTTCACATCCTCTCGGGCAACACGACGGTGCCGACGGCGACTGTGGGGTTGAGCCGTGGAGGAGAGCGGATGCAGGAAGCGGCGGTCGGCGATGGTCCGGTCGATGCCGCCTACAACGCCCTCAATCGCATCGTCCGGCTGCCGGTGAGCTTGCAGGAGTACAGCCTGCGCGGTGTGACCGGCGGGACGGAGGCGGTCGGCGAGGTCATTGTGCGGGTACGCCATGCCGGCCTGGCATGGCTGGGGCGCGGTGCCTCCACCGACGTCATCGAGGCCTCGATTCGGGCCTATCTGCACGCCCTCAACCGTATTCTGGCCGCAGCGCCGGAACAGCCAGCGAACAAGGAATAACGAGGAGAAACGCCATGTCCATACGTATTGCGCTGCTGCCGGGGGATGGCATCGGCCCGGAGGTGGTCCGGGAAGCCGCCGCCCTGCTCCGGCTGATCGGCGAAGAGAGCGGCCTTGCCATACAGTTCACCGAAGCCCTGGTCGGCGGGGCGGCGCTCGAGGCCACCGGTGAGCCTCTGCCGGCGGCGACGCTGGCGCTCTGCCAGGCGAGCGACGCCGTCCTGCTGGGGGCGATTGGTCATCCGAAATGGGACACCCTGCCGCCGGAGAAGCGCCCCGAGCGCGGTCTGCTCGGCTTGCGTGGTGGACTCGGTCTCTATGCCAACCTGCGGCCGGCCCGGGTCTTTTCGAGTCTGGCCGGAGCCTCGAGTCTCAAGGCCGAGGTGGTCAGCGACATCGATATCCTGATCGTCCGCGAACTCACCGGCGGGCTCTATTTCGGCCAGCCGCGGGCGATCGAGGCGGACAGGGCTTTCAACACCATGATCTACCATCGGCATGAGGTGGAGCGTATCGCGCGGGTTGCCTTTGAGGCCGCCCGTAGCCGCCGCAGCCGGGTGACCTCGGTTGACAAGGCCAACGTCCTCGAGGTCTCGCAGTTCTGGCGCAAGGTGGTCCTCGAGGTGGCGCAAGCCTACCCCGACGTCCACCTCGATCATATGTACGTCGACAACTGCGCCATGCAGCTGGTGCGGAATCCCGGGCAGTTCGACGTCCTGCTCACGGAAAACCTCTTTGGCGACATCCTCAGCGATGAGGCCGCGATGCTGACCGGTTCGCTCGGCATGCTCCCCTCGGCCAGCCTCGGCAGCGGCACCGCCCTCTACGAGCCGGTGCACGGTTCGGCACCCGATATCGCCGGACAGGGGATCGCCAACCCCATTGCGACGATGGCCTCGGTCGGGATGATGCTGCGCCACAGCCTCAATCGGCCGGTGGAGGCCGATGCACTGGATCGCGCTATCCACCAGGTTCTCGAGAGCGGCGCGCGCACCCGCGACATCGCCGCCGCCGGCGAATCCTGGATCACCACGGCCGAGATGGGCGAAAAGATCCGCGCCGCCTGGACCCGGAGTTGAAGGAGCACGCCATGGACAACCGGCTCATCCTCTATGACACCACCCTGCGCGACGGCGGCCAGGGCGAGGGTATCGCCTTTTCCGCCGATGACAAGATCAAGATCGCACAGCGGCTGGATGCCTTCGGCGCGGACTATGTCGAGGGCGGCTGGCCGGGCTCCAATCCCAAGGATCTGGAGTTCTTCCGCCGCGCCGCCGCCCTGGTCTGGAAGAACGCCCGCATCGCCGCCTTCGGCAGCACCCGCAAGGTCGATCTGCCCGCGGAGGAGGATCCCAACCTCCGCGCGCTGCTCGAAGCCGGCACGCCGGTGACCACCCTCTTCGGCAAATCGTGGGACCTCCATGTTATTGCCGGGTTGCGCACCACCCTCGCCGAGAACCTCAACCTCATCCGCAGCTCGGTCGCCTTTCTCCATGACCATGGCAAGGAGGTCATCTATGACGCCGAGCACTTCTTTGACGGCTATCGGGCCGATCCGGAATATGCCCTGCAGACGCTGGCGGTGGCGCGTGATGCGGGCGCCGACTGCCTGGTCCTCTGCGACACCAACGGCGGCACCCTGACCCTGGCGCTGGTGGAGATCATCCGGGCCGTGATGCAGCGTTTTCCGGGCGTTCCGCTCGGCCTGCACGCCCACAACGACAGCGATACCGCCGTCGCCAACAGCCTGGCGGCTCTGGCCGTCGGCGTTCAGCATATCCAGGGCACCATCAACGGCTATGGCGAGCGCTGCGGCAACGCCAACCTCTGCTCGATCATCGCCGGCGCCGCCCTCAAGCTGCAATTGCCGCTCGCTCCCGCGGTCTCTCTGCGGGAGCTGACCTCTCTCTCCCGCTATGTCAGCGAGGTGGCCAACCTCCCGCACCGCGAGGAGAGCCCCTACGTCGGCAACAGCGCCTTCGCCCACAAGGCGGGGATCCACGTCAGTGCCATCCAGCGCGACCACCGCACCTATGAGCACATCGAGCCGGAACGCGTCGGCAACCATCGCCGCGTGCTGGTTTCGGACCAGAGTGGCCAGAGCAACATTCTCTATAAAGCGGGAGAGATGGGGGTGGACCTCAGCAGCGATCGCGCGGAGATCCGCAAGCTGGTGGAGCAGCTCAAGAGGATGGAACATCTCGGTTATCAGTATGAGGGGGCGGACGGCTCGCTCGAGGTGCTGATCAAAAAGGCGTCAGGCCATTACAGCCCCTATTTTTCCCTCGAGAGCGCCCGGGTGATCGTCGACAAGAGCGAGAAGGGTCTGCTTTACGCCGAGGCGATCCTCAGGATCAAGGTCGGCGGCCAGATCGAGCATACCGCGGCGGAGGGGCACGGCCCGGTCGATGCCCTGGACAAGGCCCTGCGCAAAGCCCTTCTCCCCTTTTATCCCGGCCTCAGTTCGGTCAAGCTCTCGGACTATAAGGTACGCGTCCTCAACAGCGACCGGGCGACCGCGGCGAGCGTGCGCGTCTTCATCGAATCGACCGACGGCGCCTCCAGTTGGGGGACCGTCGGGGTCTCGGAGAACATCATCGAGGCGAGCTGGCAGGCGCTGGCGGACGGCATCGATTATTATCTGCTGCGCCACCAGCCCTGATCCGCTGCGATCGTCTCAGGAGACGGTGGTACCAAAGAGGGCCCCGACCGCCCAGGTCAGTGCCATCGCCAGAGCACCCCAGAAGGTGACACGCAAGGCGCCGACCAGGGCTTTGGCGCCGCCGGTTTTCGCCGCCAGTCCGCCGAGGAAAGCCAGGCAAAGCAGGGAGGCGATCACGACCGCCACCGCCAGCGCCGGCTCGGGTGCCAGCAGCGCGACGGCCAGAGGCAGGCCGGCGCCGACGGCAAAGGTGCCCGCCGAGGCGAAGGCCGCCTGCACCGGCCGGGCGTTGTGGATCTCGGAGAGGCCGAGTTCGTCGCGGGCGTGGGCGCCCAGGGCGTCATGCGCCATCAGCTGGCCGGCGACCTGCGCCGCCAGGTCGGCGTCGAGTCCGCGCGCCATATAGATGCCCCGCAGCTCCTCCACCTCGCTCTCCCATTGGCTGGCCAGTTCGCTGCGCTCGCGCGCCAGGTCCGCCTGCTCGGTGTCCGCCTGCGAGCTCACCGAAACATACTCCCCCGCGGCCATCGACATGGCCCCCGCCACCAGGCCGGCGATGCCGGCCACCGCGACCTCCGCACGCCCACCGCCCGCGGCGGCGACACCAAGGATCAGACTCGCCGTCGAGACAATACCGTCATTGGCGCCCAGGACCGCCGCACGCAGCCAGCCGATCCGCTCCGAACGATGCAGTTCATCATGCCGCAAAACACCCTCCTGTCATGTTAAAGTCCTTCACTCTAAAAACGATGTGTCACGCTGTTTGTTCTTGGTTAATATCGTAAATTGGAGTATCTTTTCCATGCAAAAAAGACGAGAGGCTCACGGAACAGGAGAACCCATGAAAAAGATCATGCTGCTCGGTGCCGGAATGGTGGGCAAGGCCATGGCGATCGATCTCTGCCGGGACTATGAGGTCACCGCCGTCGACAAGGATCCGGCTGCGCTGCTGCCCCTGCAGGAGGGCCACCCCATCCGCGCCCTCACTGCCGATCTGGCCCGGCCCGCGGCCATCCCCGCGCTCGTCGCCGGCCAGGATCTGGTCCTCGGCGCAGTGCCCGGCTTCATGGGCTACCGGACCCTCGAGGCGGTCCTCAACGCCGGGGTGAACTGCGTCGACATCTCCTTCTTCCCCGAGGATCCCTTCGGCCTCGATGCACTGGCCAAATCGCGTGGTCTCACGGCAGTGGTGGACTGCGGCGTGGCGCCCGGCATGAGCAACCTGATCATCGGCTACCATCAGCGCTCCATGACCATCGAGCGCTTTGAGTGCCTGGTCGGCGGACTGCCGCAGCGGCGCGACTGGCCCTTCGAGTACAAGGCGCCCTTCTCCCCTCTCGATGTCATCGAGGAGTACCTCCGGCCGGCACGCCTGGTCGAGAACGGCCGGATCGTCACCCGGCCGGCCCTCTCCGAGCCGGAGCTGGTCAGCCTCGCGCCGGTCGGCACCCTCGAGGCGTTCAACACCGACGGCCTGCGGACCCTGCTGCAAACGGCGGGTATCCCCTGGATGAAAGAAAAGACCATGCGCTACCCCGGCCATTGCCAGCTCATGAAGATCCTGCGCGAGACCGGCTTTTTCTCCGATGAGCCGCTGCCGGTCAACGGCGCCCTGATTTCACCACGCGAAATGACCAGCCGGATTCTCCTGCCCCTGTGGAAGCTGGGTGAGGCGGAGAAGGAATTCACCATCATGCGCGTCATCCTGGAGGGCGAGGCGGCCGGCAAACCGCGCCGGCACCTCTATCATCTCTATGACGCCTTCGACGAGGCGACCCGCACCTCCTCAATGGCGCGGACAACCGGCTATACCGCCACCGCCGCGGCCCGTCTGGTGCTCGAAGGCCGGTTCACCCGCCAGGGGATCTGCCCGCCGGAGTATCTCGGCGCCGAGGCGGGATGCTTCGAAGCCATCCTGGCCGACCTCGCGGCACGCCGCGTCCTTTATGCCCACGAGGAGGGATAAGCCGGCATAGCGATAACCCGCTTGCCCGCAAGCAACCGGTCTAGGATTTCTTGTCCTCTTTTTTCTTTTTGGGAGGGGCGACGGCGAGAAAAAAGCCGCCGGCGATCAGGCAGATCAACCCGAAACCGAATCCGCCGGGATAATAATTCATCAGCGGGCCTGTGGGGGTGAGATGCTGATAATTAAGGATACAACAGAGGGCGCCGCCCACCAGCAGGAGAAGGCCGGTCCATTTTGCACAACAAGCGCCGCCCAGAAGGACGACACCCGCAATCCACCAGACGCCCTGCTCCACCGGCTTGACAGTATAGGCCTGATAGCAGATATAAGCGCCGATCAGCAATAAAAAAGTGCGCACAACCGCCTTGGTGGTGTCTTTCATGGTCTCGTCCCCTTTGCTCTCTCGTTCCCTTCTGACTGGCGATATCCGTGGCGTGCCGGTGGATCAGCATGCTGCGGGCTGGTGGTTCTGCAGGTCCAGCCACTCCTCCCGCAAAATGCCGTAATAGACCAGATCCTCGAACCGATCGCGGCGCTTAAGGTGCCGGCGCAGGCACCCTTCCCTGGCCATCCCGTTCTTCTCCATCACCCGGCCGGAGGCCGGATTGCGTGCGAAATGACAGGCGTAGATCCGCTGCAGCTGCAGCCGGGTGAAGCCATAGGCGATGACTGCCGCGGCCGCTTCCGTGCAATATCCCTGGCCCCAAAAGGGCACCCCTATCCAGTAGCCGATCTCGCCATGCTCATCCGGCGCATCGAGACGATGCAGGCCGATCGAGCCGGCCAGCAGAGTCCCGGCGCGAAGGACGATCGCAAAGACCACCTCCTTGCCCTCCACGAAGCGGTTCTGGTAATACTGGATCCATTGCTCTGCAACGCCATCCGGATAGGGATGGGGGATGTTGGCGGTGGTGTCGGCGATGGCATAGTCGCCGGCCAGCCGCTGCACCTCGGCGGCATCGGCGAGCTCAAACGGCCGGAGTATCAGTCGACGGGTTTGCAGGATGGGGTGGGGCTTCATCGATGGCATTGGACTCCTGTCAGTTTTTCCCAGGGCCGGCCGGGATCTTGCACGCCGCCACGCAGCCTGCAATCGAAGAGGCGGCAGAAATGGCGGTTGCTTATATGGCGAAAAAGTTCTATCTTCAATATACATCGCTCTGACAAAGAGGGCAAGGATATTTTGCAGCCCGCTGCCGTGCGCCACCGGAGGAGCCTGGGACCGCGGCGGGATGTTTCACGCATGCTCCTGCCGGCCGGGCAGAACGCTGCGTCCACGGCTTCCATGAGGAGGGATAAGCCTTACCTACCCCATTCCGGGGTTTTAGTGCACGTTTCATCCACACACAGAGACGACTACCGACGAGGAACGACCATGACACCACGTGCTCTTTACTTCACCTTTGCCTTACTCCTGCTGGCCGATGGCACCAAAGGCCGGGTACATGAAAACCGGATTGAACCCTCGATCGTTAAAGAGATGCTCACCGAACGAGCCCTTTTTCTGTTACCCGATACCGTCAACCGGGGCCCTGATTCCCGCAGCCGCATCACCATCAGCAAGTCGACCCGGGTGATCCAGCTGATCCGCACGCCACGCTGGGGGAAAATCAGGACCGCAGAGGGGGATGAAGGCTGGGTGTGGCAGGCCTATCTGGTGCACAAGGACGCTGTTCCGACCGCCACCGGCCCGAACGCCCTCTACCGCCTTTTCAAGAAAGTGGACGACCTCCGCGCCCTCCATCCCATCGTCAGCCTGATCGTTTTCATCCTGCAGTGGTTCGTGCTGCTGCTGGCGCCGGGCATGGTGGTTTTCCTGCTCTGCTATCAAAGCCTCGGCCGGGTGCGGCTGCTCAACAACGGGATGCTCAAGCTGCTGATCGGCATCGCCGTCCTGGCTGCGGGACTCTTTTTCATCGGCCGGATCATTCCCTCCATCCCGCCCTTCATCGGCACTTTCTCGGGGATAGTGGCCCGCTTCCTCGCCGGGGCCATGCTCGTCGGTGTCCTCATCGGTGCGCTGGATCGGGTGAGTGAGGACCGCTGCCCCAAATGCCACCGGATCGGCGCCGGTACGAGGGCCGGCATGAGAGACGCCGGCAAAACCCGGCTCACCGAAACGACCACGACCTTGTATCGGGACGGGCACCGCACGGTGCAGCAGGATATCACCGATACCCACAGTTTCGCCGAGAGCCGCCAGTGCCGTTTTTGCGGTCACCGTTGGGCGATCAGCCGCAGCAGCCGGAACACGAGCCGCACCCTGCGCTGACTGGCCGCCGGGCAAACGCCTGGCCCTGCCGCGTGGCGTGCCGCAGAGGAGGCGGCAGAAATGGCGCTTGCTTGTCTGGTGAAAAAAATCTATCTTCCATAAAGATCGTTCCGGCACGGCGGGCAAGGATACTCTGCAATCCGTCGAGGGGCGACCGCCGGCTCCAATCGGAATCCGAAATGGAAAGAGCGCTTACGCTCCTGATACTGCTGCTGTGCCTGAATCAACTCCAGGCCGGCACCGGTCTGGAGGTCAACGGCCAGGCCTCCCTCTGGGCCGGCTACCGCCGCTCAGAGGGCACAACGCTCGCGGCGGGGTGCCGCTATCTCCCCCGGCTCCATCTCGAGCAGGCCCGCGGCAGCCGCATCGCCGATCTGGAGGCCTCGGCCAATCTGCGGTATTATCTGCAGCGGATCTCCACGACGCCGGTCGCATTCGGTGGCGAACTGCGGGCCTATCGTCTCTGGGTGCGGTATGCCGCGCCGCAGTTTGAGATACGCCTGGGGCTGCAAAAGATCAATTTCGGCTCCGCGGTGCTGATCCGCCCGCTGATGTGGTTCGATCAGGTCGATCCGCGCGACCCCTTGCAGCTGACCGAGGGCGTCTGGG
Organism: uncultured Cytophagia bacterium; assembly: GCA_964436305.1. GTDB lineage: Bacteria > Zhuqueibacterota > Zhuqueibacteria > Residuimicrobiales > Residuimicrobiaceae > JAKPUX01. Next base: position 9,053 of record CAYTCI010000025.1, read on the forward strand.
CGCTGCTCGGACGTTATTACGCCCTCAATAATGCCAATCTCTGGCTCTGGCTGCTCAAGCCCGCGGAGGAGCTGAAGAGCTGGGAGATCTATCGATCCCGCCACGGACATCCTGAAGGCGGCGGCCGGCTGCAGCTGCCCCTGCTCAAGGGCGAGATGGGCCTGACCACCCACTGGCGGAGCGCGGAGGCCCTGTCGCCGGGCGGGCGGTATGCCGAATCCTTCCCGGAGGGCCGGTTCGGCCTGGACGGCCGCTGGGACTGGTTCGCAGGCCTGTGGTTTGAAGGGGTCTGGATCCAGCAGCGCCGCGGCGCGGGACTTTCCAGCAGCCAGACCCTGCTGACCCTCGGGGCCGACTATACCTTTGGAATCGGCAGCGGCCTCACTGCCGTGGTCGAGCATTGCTGGTACGCCACGGCCGCAGCGGGTCCCGGCCTCGACCGCGCCCGCAGCCTGGCCGCCCTCTCCCTCGCCTACCCCCTCGGGGTCCGCTCACGGCTCAGCGCCATCCTGTATGCGGACCGGCAACGGAAAACCCTTTACCGCTTTCTGCAGTGGCGGGGCGATTCGGACCATCTGGCCCTGCTTCTGCTGACCTTCTGGAATCCTCAGACGCTGGGCCTGGCGGGAACGCCGGGCGGCGGCGCTGCCTATGCCGGCAGAGGCGGACAACTCATGCTGATCTACTCCCATTGAAGAGGAGAGCCATGCCAGACCATCCCCTCATCGATATCCGCCACCTCGTCAAGCGCTTCCGTATCGGCGAGGGCGACTTTACGGCCCTGCGCGGCATCACCCTGGCTGTCGCCGCCGGCGAATTCGCCGGTCTGGTGGGGCCGAGCGGCTCAGGCAAAACCACCCTGCTCAACATCATCGGCAGCCTGGACGGGCCGAGCGAGGGCCAGGTCACCGTCCTGGGCGAGGATATTGCACGGCTCACCCTAAAAGCCGCCGCCGAGCTGCGCAATCATCACATCGGCTTTATCTTCCAGACCTACAACCTGCTCCCCGTCTTTTCGGTCTTCGACAATGTCGAGTTTCCCCTCCTGCTGCAAAAGACGGACGCCGCAGCCCGCCGGCGGGCGGTGATGGCGGCGCTGGAGTGGGTGGGATTGACCGGCAAGGCGGGAGTCAAGCCCGCACAGCTCTCCGGCGGCGAATGCCAGCGCGTCTCCATCGCCCGCGCCATGGTCAAGCGCCCGGAGCTGGTCCTCGCCGACGAGCCCTCCGCCAATCTGGATGCGGCCAATTCGCACCATATCCTGCAGACGATGAAAACCCTGAACCGGGAGCTCGGCACCACCTTTCTCTTCGCGACCCACGACGAGAAGGTGATGCACTACCTCGACCGCATCATCCACCTCAGCGACGGCGCGGTTGCGCGCGATGAAGCTGCGCCGGGCAGCGGCAGCCCGTCAGCCGGTCTGGACGAGGAGGGCGATCATGCTCGCCGTCAAACTGGCCTTTAAAAACCTGCTCGGCGCCGGCCTGCGCACCTGGCTGACCGCCGCGGTCCTCTCCATCGCTTTTGTCGTGATGGTCTTTTACAACGGCTTGCTCGACGGCTGGAACCAGCAGGCGCGCAAGGACACCCGGGCCTGGGAGATCGGGGGCGGCCAGTACTGGCATCCGCTTTACGACCGCTTCGATCCCTTCTCGCTCGAGGAGGCCCATGCCCCCCTCTCGCCGCCGGTGCAGCAGCTGACCGCAGCAGGCAGACTCGCCCCGGTGCTCATCACCCAGGCGGTCGCCTACCCCGGCGGACGCATGGTCAATCTGCAGCTCAAAGGGATTGCGGCCGGGCAGCGGATCCTCGCCCTGCCGACCGCCAGCTTGCAGGGCGATTCCACTGAAATCCCCGCTCTGATCGGCCGGCGCATGGCCGCGGCGCTGAACCTGCAGACCGGCGACAACCTGCTCGTCCGCTGGCGCGACCGCAACGGGGTCTTCGATGCCCGCGAGGTCACCATCGTGCAGATCTTTGCCGCCAATGTCCCGGCCATCGACAACGGTCAGATCTGGCTGCCGCTGGACCGACTGCAGACCCTGACCGGGCTGGCCAACGAGGCCACCCTGCTCGTCGCGGCCGGCGATCTCGATGCCCCTCCTCTGGCGGGATGGGTGTGGAAATCCCCTGCCCTCCTGCTCAAGGAATACGAAGAGGTCATCCAGGCTAAAAAGGCCGGCTCGAGCATCCTCTATGGCCTGCTGCTGGCCATCGCCTTGCTGGCCATCTTTGACACCCAGGTCCTGGCGATCTTTCGGCGCCAGCGCGAAATCGGCACTTTCATGGCCCTGGGGATGACGCGCGGCCAGATCATCCGCCTCTTCACCATCGAGGGGAGCGCCCACAGTCTGCTCGCCCTCCTGCTCGCTACCCTCTACGGGCTGCCGCTGCTGGGCTGGCTGGGGCACCACGGCATCTCCATGCCCGAGGTCGCCGAAGCCACCGGCATGACCATCGCTGCAACCCTGATCCCGGTCTACAGCCTGGGTCTGCTCCTCTCCTCCGTCGCCCTGGTCATCCTCTCGGCGGCCATCGTCAGCTATCTGCCGGCGCGCCGGATCACCCGGATGAAACCGACAGACGCCTTGAAAGGAAGGGCCCTGTGATCCGTTTTTTGCTCAAGGGTATCCTGCAAGACCGCCATCGCAGCCTCCTGCCCTTGATCGTCGTCAGCATCGGCGTCGCACTCACGGTGCTTGGACACGCCTGGGTCACCGGCGTGATGGGCGAGGCGATCGATCTGAGCGCCCATTTCAGCACCGGCCACCTCAAGGTGACGACCCGCGCCTATGCCGCTGAGCAGGCGCAAATGCCGATCGATCTCGCGCTCACCGGGGCGAAGGCCTGGCTCGATACCCTGCGGGCGGAGTTGCCTGAGGTCGACTGGTCGTCGCGCATCCGCTTCGGCGGTCTGATCGATTTTCCGGACTCCACCGGTGCCACCCGCGCCCAGGGGCCGGCGACCGGTTATGCCCTCGATCTGCTCCGTCCGGGTTCGGCGGAGGCAGCGCGCTTCAACCTGCCCGCCGCCCTGCTGAACGGCCGCATGCCCCTGCACGCCGACGAGGCCCTCCTCACCCGGGATTTTGCCATGAAATTCGGCATCCGCCCCGGCGACCGCTTTACCTATTTCGGCAGCACCATGGAGGGCAGCATGGCCTTCCACAACTTTACCGTCGCCGGGACAGTACACTTCGGTGCTGAAGCGCTCGACCACGGGGCCTTCATCATCGATCTGACGGCCGGCCGCCAGGCCCTGGGCATGCAGGATGCCGCCGGCGAGATCCTCGGCTTCTTTCGCGACGGCGCCTATGACCAGCAACGGGCGGACGCCCTGGCTGCCGTCTTCAATGCCCGCCATTCCAGGACGGCAGACGACTTTTCCCCGCGCATGCTCACCATGCGTGAACAGGAGGGCATGGCCCGGCTGCTCGACTATACCCACCTCGTCGCCCTCATCCTCATCCTCCTCTTCGTGATGGCGATGTCGGTGGTGCTCTGGAACACCGGCCTCATCGGCGGCTTGCGCCGCTACGGCGAATTCGGTGTGCGCCTCGCCCTCGGCGAAGCCAAAAGCCATCTCTATCAAACCCTGATCGCCGAGGCGCTGCTCATCGGACTCCTGGGCTCGCTCGCCGGAACCCTCATCGGTCTCGGCCTGGCCTGGTATCTGCAAAGGGCGGGGCTCGACATCGGCTACGCCGTCAGGGCCTCGACCCTGATGATGCCCTCGGTGGTCCGGACCCGCATCACAAACACCGATTTCTGGATCGGCTTCATCCCCGGCGTGGTCTCGATGACCCTCGGCAGCGCCCTCTCCGGCCTCGGTATCTATAAACGCAGCACCGCACAGTTGTTCACGGAGCTGGAATCATGAAACATCTGCAGCGCACGCTCGCATTTCTTATCCTCCTCGCCCCCTGCGCCCGCGCCGAGGAGGCCGCCGCGATTCTCGCCCGCGTGGACCGCAATCTCTCCGCCCGCACCCGCCTGGTCGAGTCCGCCATGACCATCCATGGCCGCCGCGGCAGCCGGACCCTGACCGCTAAAAGTTACGCGGAGGGCACCCGCAAGGCCTTCACAGAATATCTCTCGCCGGCGGCCGAAGCGGGCACCAAAATGCTCAAGCTCGCCGGACAGATGTGGATCTACTCGCCTTCGACCGACCGCATCCTGCAAATCTCCGGGCATCTGCTGCGGCAGCCGGTGATGGGCAGCGACCTCTCCTATGAGGATCTGCTGGATGACCGCAAACTCACCGAGATCTACGAGGGACGGGTCACAGGCGAGGAGGAGATCGCCGGCCGTCCGGCCTGGGTGCTCGAGCTCACAGCCAGGGTGACAGACGCGGCCTATCCCCGCCAGAAGCTCTGGGTCGACCGGGAACGGGATGTCCCGCTGCGGCAGGAACTCTATGCCAAAAGCGGCAAACAGCTCAAGGTGGTCCTTTTTTCGGAGGTGGAACAGGTGGCGGGACGGTGGTACCCGATGAAGGTGCTCTACAAGGATCTGCTCAAGCAGGGGGAGGGGACCGAACTGATCATCCACAAGATCACCTTCGATCCGGTCATCCCCGAGTGGATCTTCAGCAAGGCGGCACTCAAGCGCTGACCAGCCAGCCGGGCAGGCTCAGGGGGAGAGCTGATAGATCCGCAACTCAGCGAGGCGGCCCGCCGTCAGCTCAGGATAGAGCCGCTGCAGCCCTGGATTGTTGGTGAAGGGGGACCAGTCCAGATAATAGTCGATGCGATTTTCGCGCAAGGCCGCCTGCCATTCCGTTTCGTTCAGCTTCCCCTGCTCCCCGTAATACTTCCAGCCATTGAAAAAGGCGAGGCAAAGGGATTCGGTCCAGTGGTCGTCCGAGGCGATGCGCCCGTGCAGCCGATAGGCGGCCAGCCGGGCGTTGAGCGCCTGCAGCTCGGTGCCCGTACCCCTCTGGCCGATCAGCTCGATCACCGGCGTCCGTAAAAAACTGGCGAAGAAAAAGAGGGTCACCAGCAGCCGGGCGACCTTCCCCAATTGCCGCTTCTCCTCCAGCCATTGAATCAACAACGCCCCTGCGCAGAGCAGCAGCAGAATATCGAGCCAGAGATAGCGCTCCTCGATCAGGACCGTGCAATACCCGGCCAACAGGAGGAAGAAAGTGAGCATCAGCCATACCATTTTTTCCTGCAGGATACGCCGTCGCTGCTGCCACAAAAACACCACCGCCAGGATGAGCACAACCGGCGTGAAGAGGGAAAACTCGTTGAAAATGACAAAACTGTTGTGGAGGTTATGCAGGACCAGCCCCAGCTGATGACGGAAAGCGCCGCCGGAGTCGAGGGGGCTCCACTTTCCCACAGGAATCCGGGTGACATCCTCCCAGGTGCTGACTGCACCCGGGTTCGGCGGTGGGAAGAGCCCGCGGGTGTGCATTGGATGCCCCGGCATGCCCGGTGCGACAATGGCCTGATTGATGTGGCCGGCACTGCCGATCATCCAGTGGCCGTACTTGGCCGTGAGCACATCGCTCCAGAGCAGGCTGATCAGCGCAAAAACCGCCAGCGCGATCAGGCCGTTGCGCACCACCCCCTTGCTCGAGGGCAGACCGCGGCGGGCCCGATAGAAGAGCATCGTGATGAGCAACAGATGCGCGGCGAAGAAGGGAAAACCAAAGCTTTTGGCGAGATAGAGGGCTCCACCATACATTCCCGCCACGACACCGGCCACTACGCGCCGATCATAGCCAGGGATAAAGAGGATCTTGAAGTAGCCCAGGGCCAGGCCAAGAAAGAGCAAATCCGGCGAGATCACGGTCAGGGCGAAATAAATCAGCAGGACGGGGAGGGTCCACATCACCGCCCTGTGCAGCGGGTCTTTGAGTTCGAGCAGGCAGATCAGCCGGCCGGCCTGACACAGAGTGGCCAGACCGATCAGCAGCAGCAGCACCCGGGCTGCCAGCAGCGGCGGCAGGCCAACGAGGAGGAAGGGGACCAGCAGCCAGGAAAAGAGCGGCCCCCAGTAGGCGTTGATGGCGTCCGGCAGCAGGCCCGCGGCATATTTTTGCGCAATGCCGATGTACGAGATCCCGTCCGCATTGATCTGGAAGCGGTAGGATGGGGTCAACAGCAGCGCGAGCAACACATAGAGCGCCATACTCTCCAGCAGAATCCGGTCGCAGCGCCGTCCATAATGGAAGTGCATGTTCGACTCCCCCCTACCAGATTTTTCGCCAGCCTATCAGTTCAGGGTGGGTTTGCCTGGCGCCGGCGCGATGAAGGTACTGGCGCCGTCCGAAGGCGGTTCGAGGCCCTCCGGACTCTTGATGAGCAATCCCTGGGCGAGATGCAGTTCGATCACCCGCTCCGGTTTATCCTGGAGATAATCATCGAAAGCCCGCCGCACTCCCCGGGTATGGTAATCATGGGTCATGATCATACCGCAAGGTGCCAGGCGGGGATAAAAGAAATCGAGGCTCTGGTGGGTGCTGTCGTAGAGATCCACATCCAGATGGACAAAGGCGAATTGCTTTCCCGCGACCGCCGACGCCGTCGCAGGGAAGAGCCCCTGATAGATCCGCACGTTCGGATAGCGGGCCAGTTTTTCACGCACATAGCCGATATCAGCCGCATAGAGTCCCTGCCGGAAGGCGGAATCCGCCGGACCTGCCGGCGGCAGGCCGGCAAAGGTATCGAAGAGGTGGAGCCGTTTGTCGCCCTTGGCTTCGCAGATCAGCCTGGCCGAGGTGCCCCTGAAGACGCCCACTTCGGCAAAATCGCCGGGACATTGCGTCTGGTGTCGGGCAAGGGAATGGATGAGAAACAGCTCGCCCGGCCGGAGCATGGGCGCCCGCTCCTCCATCAGCGCCTGCCGAATGAGTCGCCAGGTCGCCTTGTCCTTGAAATGACGCATGACCACCAGTTCGATCCCGCCAAAGAGGATGTTGGCGGCAATTCCCGCCCAGCTGGTCCCCCATCGTTCCGCCAGATGCTTTCTGATCATGATCCGCCAGCCTTCGGGTATCAGGAAAGAGCGATGCCGCCGATACCCTGATCGCGCACCAGCGCGAAGGCGAAGGCGCGGCACTCGTCCCCCTTACTGTCGTTGATGAGATAGCGCGGCCCGATGGGCAAGTCACAAATGACCTGGTCGAATTCGAGTCCCTCGGCCTTGAGTTTTTCGAGAATGGTAAAAGTCTTGGCATAGCTCCGCGAGGTCGTCAGAATGATGTAATATCCCCGGGCCCGGAATTCGCGCAGCTTTTCGCTGGAGCCGGGCAGGATTTCGATCTCGGCGCCATCCTCCGAGGGCACCGGCACGTGCTTGATGAGGGTGCCATCCAGATCGCAAAAGATCGTCCCCTTGCACGGCGGCATGGGCAGCGGATGGCTCAAGGGCACAGGGATGTGGGTGATCTCGCGGAGGTCGGGATAGGCGCCAAAGCGCCCCTCCGAATCGCAGATCAGGATTTTCGCGGTGAAATGGTCGAGGAGCTGGTTGAAAAAAATATTCTCGCTGTAGGTCGTAATGAGAAACCGGGTGGCGATCTCCGGGACAGTGCGCCGTCCCTCATCCTTGCTGAGCAGCCGGGTGAAGCAAAGGGCATCCGGGGTGTTGACCAGGATGACCTGGTCGCAGAGGTTGACCAGTTCCACCCCGCCGAGGATGCTGTTCTCGTAGAGGATCACCCTGGCGGCATCGGCGGGAATGGTGATCCGGAGATCCATGGCGCCGCTTTGCCGGTTGTAGCCGTCACAGATCACCAGCTCATCGCCGCGGGCGATGCGCTCCAGATCGACCTGGATTTGCGCGAAATCCCACCAGGTATACTGGTTGATGGCATACATATAGGCGTCGATACCGCTCCGCCACTTCTCCTCCAGCCAGCGCTTGCGCGAGCAGGAATCGCGGATGAATCGCCAGTCGCCTGAATAGGCAACACTGGCAATCCCTTCTTCCGCCAGCAGCGCGGCGATCCTGCCGCTCAGGGTTGTCTTGCCCGACCCGGCCCGCCCACAGATGCCGATGAGAAGAGCCTTTCCGCTCCCCCTCTTTTCCGCCAGCTTGTGGAGAAGCAGCTCAGCCATTTCCATTGAGGTATCTCCGTGTTGCTACCAGGGTTTCGTTGGTCCCGAATTCGAAGAGATGGGAGAGCGGCGTGGCCAGGGTTCGCCGCTGTTTGACATAAGGGTCAATGACATCGAAACCATAGTCGACCTCCTCCTTGCCGGCGGCGGCTGCTGAATAGGTCAGCGCCTTGAGCAGGCAGGTGTCATGAAAGATCACGATGCCGGTGCAGCCATTTTCCCGAACATGGGGCATATCCTCGTTCCATTTCAGGCCGGTGACCACCCCCTCATCGATCAGGGCGATGGTGCGGTACTCTCCGAGAATGCTGGGGGTATCGTTCGGGTGACAGACGCAGAGGCTGTCGTAATCGACAGGGAACTGATCCTGAATGATATAATCGCAGAAGGTGATGATCGTCGGCAGGCGGCTGGAGGCCTGATCCAGAGCGTAGACCAGTGAAGTCCCCGGGCCCTTCAGCTGCGCAACCTGTTCATGGCTGAAGTAGAGTTCGAGCGAGCCATAGCGCCCGGTGACATAATTGGTCACCAGGTCACCGCAGTAGCCGACGGCCAGGATGATGCGGCCGGCGATATACTGATATTTCTGGATGCAATAATCGATGGAGCGGATGCCACCGATGTCGATCAGGCACTTGGGGATGAAATCGGTTTCCGGCCGTAGCCGGGTCCCCATGCCGGCCGCCAGAATGATGATGTTGAACTTTTGATCCTGGATGCTGAACAAGGGTGTTTTGTTGAACATGGCGCCCCCCTCATTTTGACTGCTGCGGGATGAAATCATCGAGCCCGTCGAAGATACTGACAAACTGGTCAAAATGGAACCGCTCCTTGAGCCGCCGGTTGTCGCAGAGGGAATGGCGGAGATCGCCCGGTCTGATGGTCCCGGTGACCACAACCTGGCCCTCAGCGCCCAGCCGGTGGCGGATATGATTGGCCACCTCGATGATGCGGGTGGCGCGGCCGGTGCCGCAGTTAATCACCTCGACCGGCGCCGGCAGCGGCAGGCTGCCGGCACGGTAGGTGATCTCCGCCAGATCCTTGACATAGATGAAATCGCGGGTCTGCAGGCCGTCCTCATGGACCTGCAACTCCTGGTGGTTACGGGCCCGGCCAATCCAGATGGGGATGGGGCCGCCATAGGGATTGCCGATCGTCTGACGGTCGCCATAGACGCTGAAGTAACGCAGCGAGACCAGTTCCCGCTGCCAGGCACGGGCAAAGAGCGTCAGCATCTCCTCCTGCACGTTCTTGGTGAGCCCGTAATAAGAGATATTATGGATCTCCGTCGATTCATCGAGGGGGAGATTGTGCGCCGCAGCACCACAACGGGGACAGGTGTACTCAAAGCCGGTGCGCGGCCCTGCGGGATAGAAACGATGTGCGCAGGCTGAACATGCGTAGCGGCCTTCGCCGTAGGGACCCATTGAGGCGCTGAGGATGAACCGCCGCACCGAATCCCCGTGTTCGAGCACCTGCTGCAGCAGGTAGCCGAGGCTGCGGACATTGCACTCCATATAATCGGCGATATCGGTCATCGACTGGGTGGGCCCCACCTTGCTGGCGAGATAAAAGATCGTATCAATCCCCTTGAGGAGCGCGGCATAGTCCAGCCGCCGCGAGTGGAGGCGGTCAAACTGATAGTGCGCCCCGGAATTGAGGTAGCCCGGGAAGTGCCGATGGACCTGGGGCTCGAGCGAATCGATGACCGTGACCGGGTGGCCGCGCGCTACAAGCAGGTCGGTCAGATGCGATCCGATAAAGCCCGCTCCGCCGGTGACCAGTACCCGTTCCATCTCACACCCCTCCGGCCATTTTTGCGGTCCGGAGCGCCCGCAGCCGGCCGATCGTTTTCAGGACATTGAGAATATTGCGCAAGCGAAAGACCTTGGTGACGCCGCCACCCGGGCGCTCGACGTAGGCGGTCGGCAGCTCGAGCCCCTTGAGGCCGTCGCGCAGCGCCTGCACCAGGACCTCCGCCTGATAGCCGAAGCCGGTGCTCTGGATTTCAATCGTTTTCAGCCAGGCGGTCCGATAGAGCTGGAGGCCGTTGTAATAGCGCATCCGGCGGTGGAGGATGAGGTTGAGCAGATGGGTGTAGAATGAGGAGATGGCGCGGCGCAAGAGGCTCCGTTCAGCCGGATTTTCCCAGTAGCCGCAGAGAAAATCGGCCTCACCGACGTGCGCGAAAAAGCCGGCGAGCGTCTCGGCCGTGAAGGGATTGTCGCCCTGGACCATGACGCAATACTGCATGCGCGCCTGCCGCCGGCCGAGGTCATAACAGGCCCCGATATTGCGCGGGACGGGATTGGAGAGTATGGTAATCCCGGGATGTTTTTTTTGATTGGCGGCGGCGATCTCGAGGGTGCGGTCGGTGCTGCCATCATTGATGATGATCAGCTCCCACTCGGCAAAATGCGCCGCAGCCGCCTGCAAAACATGGTCGATCGTGTTTTGCAGATTGCCCTCTTCATTGAGGGCTGGAATGATGATGCTGATGGTACGCCGCGACATGGTCAGCTCCGTGTTTGAATGTAACACGGCCGCTGCCGCCACGGGTTTCCCCCTGCAGGATGAAACAGTCCCCCTTGCCTTGCCCCTTGCTGCCCCCGGCTCTACCCGATGCCAGGACCTCCCTTCCGCTTGAGCGCGGTTTCTCCCGCAGCCCGGATTCCCCCCTGCTGGTTAAAGACCGGCGGCTAACGCAGCAGTGCGATTTTGCGTGTGGCGGTGGCCGTGCTGCTGGTCAATTTGCATATGTAGAGCCCGCTTGCCAGATTTTTCCCGGCGAGATCAAGCCCATTCCAGACCACCCGGTGAACGCCGCGCTCCTCTTCCCGGTTCACCAGCTGGACGATCTCCTGGCCGGCCACATTATAAATGGCGACGACGACATGGGCGCTCTTCGGCAAGGCATAACTGATCTCGGTTCGCAAGGCGAAGGGGTTGGGATAATTCTGCTGCAGCGCGAACGATTCCGGATTGCTGGTCGTGATCCAGACCGGATCGCTGTAGCCACTGGATCCATCCAGGGCAATGGTTTTCAAGCGGTAACAATACCTCGTTTCACCGGCCGGTACCTGCTCCTCAAAGTGGTACCAGGTGTTCTGCCCGGCTGTCGCATCAAAGGGAACAAATCCCGTTTTGACATAATCAAGGTTGTTGGGACTGCGCTCGACGTCAAAGCCGTAGGTACTCTCGGCGTTCGCCGCCTGCCACTCGAGACGAACAAGGCCGTCGGCGAAGGAGGCGCGAAAAAGCAGAACCCCGAGGTCGGCGGGGACGCCATACTCATGCGCGCCCAGATCAGGCGCCGGGCCGCTGAAGGGCAATCCCACCTGGACGCCGGCATCGATGGCCGGGCTGCTCTTCTGCAGGGTGAAATCGCCGGTCTGCGGGGCGACAAAGAGGGGATCGGCCTTGACCGGATGGGTGTCCTCGACATCGACCAGATTGGCCGGCAGCGACCAGTACAGATTATGGTCGACGCTGAGGTTGGTGCCCCCCTCGTTGCGGATATGTCCACCCTCGGCATCGACCGGCACGATGATATTGTTCCTGATGACGAGCCGGTTGGGGGTGCCGTTTTCGTTGGCGCCAATATAGATGCCATCCGATCCGGTCCAGCCGATATGATCGGTGTTGACACTGTAGATCGTATTGTTATAGATCCGGACATTGGTCACACTGGCCTGTATGACAATGCCCGAGCCCGCGTGATGATAGAGGGTGTTATTGCGGATGACAATGCTGTCCGCCCGGGCGATATCCTGCGTGGAAACGATGATGCCCGCCCGCTCCTGGGAATCGAAAATGGTATTACCCTCGAGCAGAATCCCCGAGAGGCGGATGGTGGCATTGGGTCCATCTTCAGAGCGGCGCTGGTCGAAGACATGAATGCCGTAACCAACCATGCCGCTGATGGTATTGCCCCGTATAATATTATGGGAGCCCCGGCTGAGATAAATGCCGTGCCCCTGGGTACCCACCGTGTTGCCTTCGAGTTTGATCGTGTTGCCTTCGATGAGCAAGGAGTCGCCCGAGGCCTCGATCGGCGCCCAGCTGGCCGTCCCGCTGAAGCGGTTGTTGATCAGCTCCACATGCCTGCGGATACCATGCCAGCTGACAATCGCCATCTCCTTGCCATTGCGGAAATCGAGCCCCTGCACGCGAACCCAGTTGGCATCGATCAGGAAGGGGCGGTTGCTGCTGGTGAAAATCGGGGTCTCGCCGGGATAGGCACTGATGGTCAGGAAGCGGTCCTTGCTCCCCCCCAGCCCCTCGTCACTGCGGATCCAGACCTCATCCTCGGTATAGGTGCCGCCGCGCAGATAGAGAACATCCCCACCCTTGGCAACGCGGATGGCGCTGGTGATCGTGCGCCAGGGGGCGTTGATCGTGCCGTTGTTGGCGTCGTTGCCGCCGGGTGCAATATAATAGGTGCCGGCCATCAGCGGCGCGGCCAGTAAGAGCAGGATCAAGATCCCCCAGCGGGATCGAGGATGTCTGGACATGAGATGCTCCTGATTGAGTAATGCGGTGGCGAGATCCGCACGATCGCTATTTTAGCCTGACCAGGCGGCGTATCGCCGTGCGTTGTTCATCGGAATAGACCAGAAAAAAAACACCTTCCGCGACCTGCTTCCCGGTATTGTCGCGACCATCCCAGGGCAACACGGTGGGTCCGGCAGCCGTCGGGCCGCGGTGCAGCAGGCGCACCTCCCGCCCCAGCAGATCGCAGACCCTGACCTGACTGTAGACGGCCTTTGGCAGGGAGAAGCTGACCTCGGTGGTTTCGTAAAAGGGATTGGGATAATTCTGGTTCAGCTCAAAATGGTCCGGAGTGCCGAGGAGGATTTCGATCACCGCGGACAGCGTGGCCTGGCCATCCCGGTCCATCTGGCGGAGACGATAATAGTACCGCCGGTTCAATCCGGTGGGGCTGTCCTCATAGCGGTAGAACTGCGGGGTTTGGACACTGCCATGGCCCGGGATGAAAGCGATCTGCTGAAAGGTGCGGCTATCTTCGCTGCGTTCGAGCCCGAAGCCGAGGTTGCTGGACTCGGAGAGGGTTTGCCACTGCACGATGACCTTCTGACCGGCCGCCCAGGCGGCGAAGCCGCGAAGCTCGACCGGCGTTGTCGAACCCCAGCCCGCCAGCCGGGCCAGCATCCACCAGACCGCCTTGCCCTTGTTGATGCAGCTCTCTTTGGTGGTGTGATAGGCTTCTTCGCCATAATAATGCGGATGCTGCAACGGCACAGCCATACCTGAGCAGCCGCAATCGCCATCGAGGCGAAAGGTATTCTGCGCGCCGTCATACCAGGCATCGAGATCGGCGAAATCAAAGAGGATCTTGTCGTTATCCCGGCAGTGCGCGCGCACCCGCTCGTTGAAGAGATGACGCCGGCAGCCGCTGCAGCCATCTTCCTGGGCATGCCCGGTCATATAAACAAAACGGACCCGGGGATTGGCCTGCTCGAGGGCAAGCATTTGCGAGATGTAGATCTCGGGATCATACCAGTAAGCCTCGCCACACCAGGAGAACATCGCCAGGTTAATGGTTGGATTGGCATTGAGATACCCCTGGACGGAGCTAAAAAAGAGGTCCGGGCTCTGATTCTGGTAGAGGACGCAGACCGCGTTCTTTTCAGCAGGAAGCGACCAGTCGCAGGCGAAAGCATAGCGGACATCGCTCTCCTCGATCAGAAAGAGACCCTCGACCAGCTGGGTGCCATGCGAAGCCGTGCCATAGAAAAAACGCGCATTGCTCTTTGCCGCCTCGATGTAGGGGAGGGGAATGGCCGCGAGATTCGTGCAGGTATGGTCGATGATCATGCCCGAAGCCCGGACCGTCAACAAACCCAGCGCCAGCAGCAGGATCCGGCCCGGCCGAGACCCCTGACGGCAGTACGGCCTTGATGCTATGGTCTTTCGCACGATGCACCTCCTGGCTCCCCGTAGGCAGCCGGGGCTATTCTGTAGTCAAGTTTGGTCGGACCCAACCGGGGAATGATTTGAGGCGATGGTAAATCCGAAAGGTAATTTCCCTGGAATCCACTCTGTGTCTCTGTTGAAAAGTAACCATTCAACAGCCAAAAATCAAGCTAAAATATCAAAAATGGTGGATTGTGTTGCGTTGCTCACAAAATGAGGGGGGATGGCGACTGGGCGCTTGCGGAAGCCGGCAGCGAGCGGATCGACGGAGGCAAACAGCGGGGGACGGTGGGCTCCACCCTCACTCCCCCTCCTCCAGGTAGCGGTAGAGGGTGGCGCGGGAGACCCCCAGGATCTCGGCCGCCCGGGCCTTGTTGTCATGCGCCTGCTGCATCGCCAGCCGCACGGCATCCTGGCTCAACTTGCGCGCCCGGCCCACCCGGCGCGTGCCGGTCATGCCGAGCGAATAGGCCGCCGCCACGGTGGCGGGAAGATGCTCAACCCCGATCGGCTGCCCCTGGCAGCGGAAGAGGGCATGCTGCAGGGCGTTGCGCAGTTCCTCGACGTTCCCCGGCCAGCTGTAGCCGCGCAGGGCATAGTGCGCCGCGGCGGTGACCTCCACGGCCGCAACCCCGAGCTGTTCGGCCAGCCGCGGCAGATACCAGGCGATCAGGGATTTGAGGTCCTCGAGGCGCTCGCGCAGAGCGGGCATCCGGATCACCATGCCGCTGAGCTGGAAAAAGAGATCCTGCCGCAGCCGCCCGGCGGTCATCTCGAGCCGCGGATCCAGGGCGGTCGCGGCGATGATCCGCACCTCCGCACGCAGCGGGGTGTGGCCGCCCTCCGGCTCGTATAATCCCTCCTGCAGCAGGCGGGTGAGGCGCTGCTGCAGATGCAGCGTCAGGGCGGTGAAATTCTCCAGCACCAGGGTACCGCCCGCAGCACGCTGCAGGAGACCATCCGCAGGCATGATCTCGGCGGCCGGTGCCGGCAGCAGACCGAAGAGCTCGGCCGCCAGCGCGCGCTCCGAGAGGGCGAGACCGTCGAGGGTCAGGAAGGGCGCAGCCGAGCGGCGGCTGAGCCGGTGGATGGTCTCGGCGATCAGGAGTTTGCCGCTGCCGGTTTCCCCCTGGATGAGAATCGGCGCATCCGCCGCCGCAGCCAGGCGAATCTCCTCCAGGACACTGCGCATACGCGGACTGTAACAGATCAGGTCGCCGATGCGGTGCTCCGGCTTGAGGCTCGCCCGCAGCTGGCGTATGACCCCGCTGTCCGAACAGATCAGCAGGTAGGCCAGCGGTTGGCCCGTGGCGCTGCGCAGCAGACGGGCGCTGACCCGCAACATCCGGCTGGTTTCGTCACCCCGCCGCGCGGCCAGCTCGCCCTTCCAGCGCCCCCGCTTCTCCAGGGCACGCCACATCGCCTCCCCCTCCCCGCTCTCCAGCCAGAGGCTGGCGAGGGATGCGCCGAGCAGACCGGCATCGCTGGCAAATCCCCAGATCGCCCGGAAAGCGGGATCGCCAAAGGTCAGAAAGCCCTCGAGGCTGACCAGGGCCATGCCCCGCAGCGGCACTGTTTTCTGCGCGGCGGCGGGCTCGGTGGCCGGCTCGGCCGCGCGCTGCTGGCGCAGTACCACCATCTCGGCCGTTCCGCCCTGGTAGGGAATGGTCGCAGCGGAGATCTCGACATCGACGATGCGGCCCTCGCGCGCCAGCAGCCGGGCTTCGTAGTGGCGCGGTGTCTTGAGCCCGGCGGCGCGCATGCCCGAGAGCTGCTCGATACGATCGCGGTATTCGGGCAAAAAGAAAGCCGCCAGCGGACGGCCGCTGATCTCCGCTGCGCTGAAACCGGTCATGCGCGAAAAGGCCGGGTTGGCATACAGGCAGTGAAGATCGCGGACGATCGCAATCCCCTCGAGCGCGTTCTCGACCACGGCGGCATAGGCCTCGCCGCTCGCCTCGCCGCGCTCCTCCACGGGGTGGTGCTCGCCCTGCGCCCGCAGGGTCAGGACCATCCCGGTCATCCGGCCCTGGTCATCGAGCAGGGGCGAGATGGTTTCATCCACCGCCAGAATACGCCCGTCCCGCGCCTGGAGAAAGAAGAGCCCGCCCTCGGCCGGGTCCCCCTGCAGCAACTCGCGTGCACTCACCGGGCTCGCCGCCTCCCCGGGATGCTCCTGCCGGCGCAGCAAGGCGGCCAGGGGCTGGCCGGTCATCTCGCCAGCGCCATAGCCAGTGAGCGACTCGGCGACCGCATTGATGTAGGTGACCCGCCCTGCCAGATCGACGGCGATCACGCCCTCCGCCATGCTCGCCAACAGCCGCTGCAGCCAGCGCTCGTTGGCCCGGATCTTTTTCTCGCCGGCATGACGATAGAGGGCCATCTCGAGATTGATCTGCAGCTCCCTCTCGTCGATCGGCTTGATCACATAGTTGAGGGGTTCGGTCAGCTTGGCGCGCTGCAGGGTGGCCGGATCGGCATTGGCGGTGATATAAATGGTGGGAATGCCATGGCGGGCGGCGATCAGACCGGCCGCCTCGATTCCGTCCATCCCCCCGGCCAGGATGATGTCCATCAACACCAGGTCCGGCTGCAGTGCGGCGATCTCGGGGAGCGCTTGCTCGGCCGCAAAGGCAAGGCCGACGACCTCCCAGTCCTGGGCCTGCAAGCGATCGCGCAGATCCATGGCGATGATCGCCTCGTCTTCGACAATATAGATTCTGCCTTTGGACATGGTTTTTCCCGATAAAGGATCAGTTCGCTTCGAAACGGATCGTGACGCGGGTGCCTGCTTCGCCCGCAACCTCGAGCTCGCCGCGCATCTGCCGTGTCAGGGCGAGCACCAGCTGATAGCCGAGGGAGTGCACCGCGGCCGGATTAAATCCGGGCGGCAGACCGATGCCGTCGTCCGTCACCTCCAGCATCATGCGGCCCTCCGCCTGCCGGAAGAGGCGGATATCGATCCGGCCGGACCGCCCCTCGGGGAAGGCATACTTGAGGGCATTGCAGACGAGTTCATTAATGATGAGACCGCAGGGAATGGCCTGGTCGATCGCCAGGGAAACTCCAGCGGCGAGGATGGCGATCTCCACCCTGCTGTTATTGAAGGAATTGCGCAGATGCGCGATCAGGCTGTGGAGATACTCCTCAAAGGGGATATTGGTCAGATCCTGCGACTGGTAAAGCTTTTCATGGATGAGCGCCATCGACTTGACCCGGTTCTGGCTCTCGGTGAAGAGGCTGCGCACACCAGGATCCGCGATGGTGCGCGCCTGCATGTTGAGCAGGCTGGTGATGACCTGCATGTTGTTCTTGACGCGGTGGTGGATCTCCTTGAGCAGGACCTCTTTCTCGGCCAGAGAGGTGCGCAGGCTCTCCTCAACCCGGTGGCGCTCGGCGATCTCCTCGCGCAGCTCGCGGGTACGCCGATCCACGCGGATTTCGAGCTCACTATTGACCATCCTGAGTTCTTCGTGGACCATGGCGATGCGGTCCAGCATCTGATTGAACCGTTGCGAGAGGATGGCCGCCTCGCGGCTTGGGAAATCGGGCGCACGCTGATCGAGCCGCTCGCCCGAGATCGCCCCGGCGATACGGATCATCTGGTCGAGGGGATCGATGATGATCTTGCTGCTGATCAGAATAGCGACCAGGCCGATGAGAAAGATCATCGCCGCCAGCAGCGCGATGTTTTGCCGCGCCCGCCGGGTCGCCTCGTAGACGCCATCCAGCCCCATGCCGATCAGCAACTGGCCGACCACCTCATCCTTGTGCAGGATGGCCGCCCGGGTTTGCAGGATGCGCTCGCGCTCGAGCAGGGAATCGGGGGCGAACTGCTGGCCCGCCCCGGGCATCCGCCCCGCCTTGTCGATCGAAAAGAGCACTGTACCCCGCGCATCCCGCACCACCAGATAGAGGAGATCGCGGTTCTGCAGCGCAGAATAGGCCACCTCCTGGATTGCGGGCGGGTCCTCAAAGACGACGGCAGGACTGATGCTGTAGGCGGTCATCATGGCGATGGAACGGCTCTTGGCCCTCTGGGCATCCAGCCCCTGGCGCGCATAGAAATCTGGAAAGTAGATATAGATGAAAGAGGCGATAAAACCGATGAGGAGGGTGAGAAAAAAGGTGAGTTTGGCGCGAATGGACCACTGCTTTTCAGGCGTGCTCATTGATCCCGTCCAGGCTGGCCTCCGCTAATGGACGACGGCAGAGAGCCGGAGAAGTTGGGAGCTGAAATCGGCGCCCTCCGCCCGTGCCGTCGCCAGGTTGATCAGAACCTTGGGCCGCTCCAGCGCCATCCCGACGCCGACGGAGAGACCGGCATGGACATAATCCGGAACCCCGGTCAGGGTGGTCACCTGATGAATCCGGCAGAGCTGCCGGATCTGGCCGATCTGCACCCCGCGCAGGGGCGTCACATAGAGTGCCGCAATCTCGAGGCGGGCAAAGCGGGTATCCAGGTCCGACAGTCCCTGCCAGCCGATGTAGATCACGCGCAGCGGCAGCCCGGAGACCTGCAGGGCGTTATGCGCCCGGCAGGCGCGGATGAAATCGTCGCGCGTCTCCACCGACGGCTGAAACGCCTCCTGATAGAGCACGGCAATCGTCAGTTCGTCCACCGGATGACGCGGCAGCATCCGGTCGAATTCGAGCACCTTGAGAAAATAGTCAAGCTGCTTTTCGACGGGAACGGCCATCTGCTGTGCCCCGGCGACCGGCGCGCAACAGAGGAGGAAAATCCCCAGTATCCGGAGTCTGTGTCCGAGATTCATTCTCATCAGCATCCAAGATTCATCCGCTTGCCCGACTAAAAAGACGCAGCCCCAGGGGCTGCGGTTGTATACTCACTGAAATGTACAATATTTGAACATCAATTTCAAGTGAAATATTTAATTTTTTACTAAAAATTCACCTTTCGTTCTATTTTTAGTCATTTATGGCGATCAGAGCCTGGCGCGCCAGCGGATGCTCAGGCGGGCATCCGGGCACGCCACGGCCCTAGAGCAGGTACGGGATGAATCGGCTGCGCACGCTGCGGGCATACTCCTGATAGGCCGGGTCGTGCATCAGC
Organism: uncultured Cytophagia bacterium; assembly: GCA_964436305.1. GTDB lineage: Bacteria > Zhuqueibacterota > Zhuqueibacteria > Residuimicrobiales > Residuimicrobiaceae > JAKPUX01. Next base: position 28,139 of record CAYTCI010000025.1, read on the forward strand.
AGGCTCTCCTCCGCCAGGGCGCGCCAGATCTGACCGGCCAGTATCAGCAGGGCGAGCACGATATTCTGCCATGAGGGATTGCCGATGAGAAAGCCGCCATAAAAGAGCAATTCACTGGTATAAAGGGGGTGGCGGACCAGGCGATAGGCCCCGCCCACCTGGACCTGGCGGTTGGCGGGGATGATCCCGAAGCTGCGGCCGAGGCTGAGCAGGGAGACGAGAATGCCCGCGATGCCGGCCAGCTGCAGGGCAGCCGCGAGGGGAAGGCCGGCCTGCGCGCTGGCCTGGACCGGGCGCAGAATCATGGCGCAGGCCATCGTCGCCAGGGCCACCAGCCAGTCGCTCCAGCGGTGCGAGGTATCCTGGCTCGGCCGGCGCAGGAGGAATAGCAGGAGCAGCAGCGAATTGTGCACCAGAATGCCCAGACCGAGATAGGAGAAACGGCCCCAGCCGTTGCCGATGATGAAAAAGAGCAGCTGTGCCCAGAGGATCGCCATGGTCAGATTGAGGGGCCAGTGCAGGATGTAACTCCAGGCCGCCGCGCCGGGCTTGTGATCGCCGTCGCTGTGGATCAGCACCTTGTCGCCCAGCCGGATCCCCTCACGCTGGATAAAGCCAGCCGGAGCCTCGAGCACCCGCACCGCCTTGGCCTGAGGAGAGGTCACGCGATTGGGCGGCACTTCGGAGAGAGCGACAAGGACCCGGCTGTCGGTGTTGAGAAAGAGAATGTCAATGGGAAAGGACATGCCCCAGGTATGGACGGCGCGGCAGGGCGTTAGCTGCAGCAGTTCGTCGTCGACCGGACCGTGGCGCCCCAGCCAGCCGGCAAGGCGGCTGAAAAAATGGTTGGCCGTCAGCACCCGGACCGGGATCACACGCTGCATTCGGACATGCAAGAGAGGCATGAAGATCTCCTATTTGGCGAGGGTTTCCAGCATCATCAGGGCCGCCGGCCCGAGCAGAATGATAAAAAGCGCCGGCAGGATGAACAGGACCAGCGGCAGCAGCATCTTGACCCCCGCCTTGGCCGCCTGCTCTTCCGCCTTTTGCTTGATGCGGGTACGCAGGGAATCGGCCTGACAGCGCAGGGTGTCGGCGATGCTCGTCCCGAGCTTGTCGGCCAGGACCAGGGCGCCGACCAGGATCTTGAGATCCTCCACCTGATTGCGCTGGCTCATCGCCCGCAAGGCGGTCTCGCGCGAGGCCCCGGTGCGCAGATCCTGGGTCGTGCGCAGCAGCTCCTCGCTGAGGGGGCGGCAGCGCAGGGCGAGATCCTGGCCGACGCGCAGAATGGCCGCATTGAGACCCAGACCGGCCTCGACGCAGATGACCATCAGGTCGAGGGCATCGGGCAGACCGCCGGCGATACCATGCTGACGGCGTTTGACCTGTGAATTGAGCACCAGGTCGGGCGCCGTATAAAAAACCATCGCGCCCAGCAGGCCGAGGAGGAGGACCGTGGCAAGGGGCTGGCGGCCATAGTAGCCCAGCAGCAGGAAAAGCAGCAGGCTGCTCAGGGCGCACAGGCGTTTGAGCCCCATCAGGCGGCGCAGCGCCGATTCCTGATAATAGCCGGCACTCATCAGCTTGTGTGCCAATTTGTCGGAGCCGCGCCCCGCACTCTGTTTACGCCGGCCCGCCAACTCCAGTAACCGCGTCATGCCCGCCCGCGCCTGCGTGATGCCGCGCGGCCTGGTCACCGCCACGCCGGCTGCACGACCGCTGCCGGCAAGCTCCTGCATCCGCTGGTAGGTGGGATCCAGACGCCGGTGGAGCAGCCGCTGCAGCCCCGTGAGCGCCAGAAAGGTTGCGCTGAAGACCAGCGCGAGAATGAGGAGAATATCCATGGCTCTCGTTCCTTATTGATACCGCACTGCGACGATCTTGCGAATGACCAGAATGCCCATGACCTGCAGCGAGATCGCCAGGCCGAGCATGAAATGGCCGCCGGGATTTTGAATCAGCGGGGTCATGTACCCCGGACTCATCGAGGAGATGATGACGACAAAGGCGATGGGCAGCGAGCCGATGATCCAGGCCGACATCCGCCCCTGGGCGGTGTAGGTCCGCAGCTGGCCCATCAGCTTGAAGCGCTCACGAATGGTATAGCCGATCTTTTCGAGAATCTCGGTCAGATTGCCGCCGGTCTCCTTCTGCAGCAGTACAGCGGTCACGAAGAGTTTGAGATCGAGGCTCTCCACCCGTTCGGTCATGTTGAGCAGGACGTCGCGCAGTTGCATGCCCAGATTGTACTCTTCGAAGGTGCGGCGGAACTCGATGCCGACGGGATCGGGCGCCTCCTCGGCGACGAGCTGCATGGAGCGCGTGAAGGCATGGCCGGCGCGCAGCGCGCTGGTCATCATATCGATCGCATCGGGGAATTCCCGAATGAAAGCCTTGAGCCGCTTGCCGCGCTGCAGTTGTAAAAAGATCAGCGGCACCAGCGCCGCCCCGCCACCGGTGAGCAGCGCCATGGCCGGCTTGCCCAGTTGCAGCGGCACCACCACGCCGATCGCTGCCAGCACCCCCATCAGCAACACCAGCTCGCCGACCTTGAGGCGGACATCCGCCTGGCGGATGATCCGGGCCAGCACCCGCGAGATATTCAGCTGCTCGAGCACCCGGTTGAGCAGCGGAATCCGGCTGAGGTGGTCATCCCGGATGATGAAGGGGATTTCCGCCGATTTCTGCTTCTCATCCCGTCCCAGTTCACCCAGCCGCTTGCGGATCAGCCGGGCATCGCTGTTCTGCCGCCGGATGGCCAGGTAGACCATGAGGGAGATGAGCACAAAAGCCGCAAAAACCAGAACGATGGTCATGATCAACATGCGTCAGTTCTCCTGGAGACTCTGCTCCATTTTCGGTTCAAAGATATCGACGGGCAGCTGGATGCCGGAGGCCTCGAGCTGCTCGGCAAACTTGGGCCGAATGCCGGTCGTGCGGTAGCCGCCGATGACGTGGCCGTCCTCACGCACACCCATTTTCTCATACTGAAAAATATCCTGCAGCGTCACCGTTTCCCCCTCCATGCCGGTAATCTCGGAGATCTTGATCACCTTGCGCGAGCCGTCGGAGAGGCGGGCGGCCTGGATGATGACATTGATCGCCGAGGCGATCTGCTCGCGCATCGCCTTGTCGCTCAGGTTCATGCCGGCCATCAGGATCATGGTTTCAAGGCGGCGCAGGGCATCGCGGGGGGAGTTGGCATGCAGGGTAGCCAGGGAGCCGTCATGCCCGGTATTCATCGCCTGCAGCATGTCGAGGGCCTCGCCGCCGCGCACCTCGCCGACGATGATGCGATCCGGGCGCATGCGCAGGGCGTTGCGTACCAGGTCGCGCTGGGTTACCTGCCCCCTGCCCTCGAGATTGGCCGGCCGCGTCTCCAGCCGCACGACATGCTCCTGCTGCAGCTGCAGCTCGGCCGCATCCTCGATGGTGACGATGCGCTCGTTCTCGGGGATGAAACTGGACATGATGTTGAGCAGGGTGGTCTTGCCGGAACCGGTTCCCCCCGAGATCAGAATATTCAGACGCGCCTTGACGGCCGCCTGACAGAGGAGGGCCATACCGCTGGTGATCGAGCCGGTGCTCAGCAGATCCTCGACGCCGAGCTTGCGGATGCCGAACTTGCGGATCGAGAGCACCGGCCCGTCAATGGCCAGGGGCGGAATGATCGCATTGACGCGCGAACCATCCATCAGTCGGGCATCCACCATCGGACTCGACTCGTCGATGCGACGGCCCACCCGCGAGACGATGCGGTCAATGATGTTCATCAGATGGGCATCATCCTTGAAGACAGTACGGGTGAGTTCGAGTTTGCCGCGCCGCTCAACGTAGGCGTGCCGGTGGGTGTTGATGAGAATATCCGAGATCGTCGGATCCGCCAGCAGTGGTTCGAGCGGCCCGAGTCCGAAGGTTTCGTCGAGGATCTCCTCGACCAGCCGGTCGTTGTTCAACTCGGAGGCCGGTCCGCTCTCCTCGGCGAGCATGCCTTCGACCACCTCGCGCACCTGACTGCGCAGCGCCTCTTTCGGGATGGTGTCGAGTTTGGTCAGGTCGAGCTTGTCGATAAGCCGGCGATGGATCTTTCCCTTGAGATCATTCCAGGGATTCTCCGGCGGCAGCACCGGATTAAGAGTGCCGGCGCCGGGCTGCACCCGCCGGGTGAGTAACGGCGCAGGCTCTGCAACCGGCGCCACCACCTCTTGCTGTTTGAGTCGGTCGATCAATCCCATGGCCTATTTCCTCCAGCGTGAGAAAAGACCGCCCCGGACGGCTGCCACCTCTTGCTCACCGGCCTCCCGGCCGCACAGCTGCTGCATCAACGCCACGATCCCCTGGCTCATTTTGGCCCCCGGCGCCTTGAGGCTGACCGGCACCCCCTGATTGACGCAGGCGATGGCGGTGCTGAAATCCTGGTTGGGGATGCGCGCGAAAACCGGATAGTCCAGCAGGCTCTCCATCTCTGCGAGATCGGCGCCGTCGTAGGGCTGATGCCGGTTGAGCACCAGCCGGGCCTTCTCCTGCGCATAGCCCATCTTCTGGAACAGCTCGAGGCAACGCCGGGTGTTGAAGATGGTCGGCAGATCGAGGACCGAGACCAGCAGGATGCTCTCGGCTTCGTCGAGCGCCTGAATGGAGACCTCATTGAAGAAGGGGTGGCTGTCGATGAGGATCCAGTCATAATGCGGCCGCAGCAGCTGCACAATTCTGGCGATCCGGGCACCGTTGATCTCCTCCGCCTCCTCGATGTGCAGGGGGGCCGGCAGCAGGCTCATGCCCGAGTCATGGCGCGGCAGGGTCCGTTTGAGCGACTCCACATCGAGATCATCGAGATGGCGGATCACATCGGTGAGGGAAAAGCGCGACTTGAGATTGAGGTAGAGGGCGTCATTGCCGAACTGGAGGTTGAGGTCGAGGAGCAGCACCTCCTGCTGCCGGACTTTGGCCAACTGGACAGCGAGATTGGTGGTCAGGGTGGTGACCCCGACACCGCCTTTGGCGCCAAAACCGGTGACGACCCGGGACTGGCGGTCCGCCGGCCGCCCGATCGATTTGTGAATCGCCAGGATCGAGGTCAAGGAAGAGCGGACCTCTTCGGGCTGGAAGGGCTGCGGCAGAAACTCGCGCGCACCCTGGCGCATCGCCTGACGGATGAGATCCGGATCCAGATGCGCCGCCGTGACCACCAGGGCGGTGCCGGGCAGCCGGTGCATCAACTGGCCGGCGAATTCCAGTACCGCATGGGGGTCCGGATGGAGGTGCAGCAGGACCACCTGCGGCTGCATACGGGCTGCGGCCGCCAGGGCGCTCTCATCGCAGGTTTCGATCACCTCAGTCGTGCTCTCCGCGAAGCCGCGCAGCAGTTCGGCCAGAGCCTCGCGCGTGAAGGGATTGGCATCGATGAGGAGTATATCACAGGTTCCGTGCATGTTCTTTCCCCGTCCTCAGACCAGATGGACACAACGCAGCAGTGAATAGCCATGGCCGGAGGCGCCCGGCGAGGTGACCTCGATGAAGACCCCGATGACCGTTTTGCCGACCATCTCCTCGACAAAGAAGGCAGCGAAGCCGATGACCTCGATGGTATTGCGCCCGGAAGCGGGTGGATTCAACGGATCGTAGAGAGGCACCTTGACGATGCGCGGCGAGCTATAGCCGGTGAAGGCGGAGTTGGTCACCCGTTCCCCCCCCCAGTAAGCGCAGCGGTCGACGTCGATCAGATAATCGACCCCCTTGCGCGTCGGTCCCTGCATCATGCCGGGTTCGACCTGAAGGATGTCGCCGATCTCGACGGTCTCATCGCAGCCGGTGCGAATATTTTCCTCGTATTCGCTCGAGCCGCTGATCGGGTTGCCGCGATTGACGGCGGGAAAATCCACCGGGTAGAAAAAGCCCGGATTCGTGCCGATCTCGCCCAGTTGCCCGGCCTTGATCGTCACCCGGTCGCCGGGCTGCCAGCCCTGTTTCGGCACCGCCCAGGGTGCCAGGCCGCTGGTGGTGGTGACGTAGCCCAGCTCGGCGGTGGCCGAGACATGGATCACGCGCTGATTCAGACCGATCAGCGGCAGAAAAAAGAGCTGCAGCGTCCGGCTGGCGGAAACCTGGACACGATTGGCCGCCGGGAAGGTGACATTTTCGCTGGCGATCGTCACCGGCTGCTGGATGCAATCGTTCTTCGAGGCGTAGCGGATGGCCATCGCGGTGGCCCGGTCGCTGCCGTTCATCAGTCCCGCCGCGCCGGCCAGCGCGGCACAGTCCACCGCAGCCTGCAGCTGGTTGCGTGCGGTCAGGACATAGCCCAGGTCGGTCACCATAGCGGCGAAGAGTAACAGGGTCAGAAATATCGTCGCGGTGAAAACCAGCACCTCGCCGCGTTCATCACGTCTAAAGGAGCACATGCAACACCTCGTTAGCTGAATTCACCATTTGACCTGCGGCTCCGGGGCCGCAGGCTCCTGCAGGGAGCTGCCGACGATTTCGGGGGTGACCACGATGAGCAGTTCACTCTCTTTCTGCTGGAAGCGGCTGCTCCGGAAGAGCTGTCCCAGCACCGGGATGCTGCCGAGCAGCGGCAGCTGGCTGATGTGCCGGCTCATTTCACGCGAGAGCAGTCCGCCGATGACGAGAAAACGGCCCTGCGGCAGCTCGACCGTGGTTTCGGCCTTGCGCGCGCTCAGCGCCGGCACCTTGAAGCCGCTCAGGGTGATGCCGTTATCGAAATCGAGGCTGCTGACCTCGGCGGCGATCTTGAGGTTCACCGTCGTCGAATCGATGATCCGGGGCAGAAAGCGCAGGCGGACGCCGAACTCCTTGAACTGGATGGTCACCGACTGGGTGCCCGCCGAGCCGTTGACGATGGGCACCGGGAACTCGCCACCGGCGAGAAAGCTCGCCTCGGCGCCGTTGACCGCGCAAAGGTTGGGCTTGGCGAGCACCGAGAGCAGGCTCTTCTCTTCCAGGGCGCGCATGATCGCGGAGAAATCGAATTCCGGCAGCGAGAAAAAGATGTCGACGGCATCGCCCAGACCAAGCGGATCACTGGGCGAGTTGACCTTGCCACTGAAAATCCCCAGGTTGCCCTTTTTGCCGCCCAGATCGAGATTCTTTTTCCAGAAATCAAAGCCAAGCTCGCGCAGGGCGTTGTTGTTGATCTCGGTGAACCGCACCTTGAGGAGCACCTGCCGGGGGAAGCGCTCCTCGCCCACCTCGACCCGGTAGATCGTATGGACCTCCTGCTCGTCCCAGATCACCAGACTGGTCGCGCCGGCCAGCTTGCCATTGATCAGCACCTGGTAGGGGGTCACCACCTGGGCATCGGCCAGATCGGGATTGGCGATGGAAATCCGCTTGATCGGATCGGTGAAGGTCAGGACCTGGGACTGGCCGAGCAGGACCCTCACTTCACTGCGGGCTGCCGGCCAGAGGGGCGAGGCCAGCAGCAGCACCAGAGCGATCACAAGACCCAGGCTGGCGGAGGTCTCCCGCCCGCTCCATCCACCCCGCCGGCCGCTGCGGCGCCCGGTCACTGCCGCCTGGGCTCCCGCCCGGACCACTTGCATTTTGCGTGTCATAGCATCCTCTCCTCGATCAACACCTCAGGGGCGATTCCCGGCAGCCTGATTCTCCGGCTGCATAAAAGAAATTTCTTCACGCTTGCTCGACCGCAGCACCTCCACCGTGCGGGTAGGGGGCTGCGGCGCCGCTACAGCGGCAGGCTCCGCGGTGCGCGGCCGCGGCTGGGCATGGTTCTCCACGCCGCCGGCGCCGCTGATCAGCTCGCGCAGCTGCACACCCCGGCTCCCTTGCGCATCACGGTCGGCCGAATTGCGCAGGACCAGCTGCAGCTTGCCTTCGCTCGAGGCCAGGGCGAGCTTTTCGGCTTGCCCGGGATCGACCAGCAGGGTCACCGACTGCACCTTGACCGGATCGTCGTCCGCGCGTTCGAAGGTCTGGTCGACCGCCAGCACCAGCACATCCTCGAGAATGATCTTGGTCTTGGACTCTTCCTTGTTGTTCGGCGAGGCGACCGTGACCAGCACGTCCACACGCGCGTCGGGGAGGATGAAGCCGCTCACCCCGCTGACGACATTGACCGAGACCGTCAGCGCGCGCATGCCGGGCGGGATCAGGCTGGAAAAGCCGCTGCCCGATCCCTGGGGGGCCAGTTTGGAATCCAGGATGGGCTCACCGGCCACCACGGGCACCCGGGTGATACGCCCGCTCACCTGGCTGGTATCGCTGAAGGTCCCGGCCGGCAGCAGCTCTCTGGGCCACTCGACCGCTTTCAGGTGAATGCCGGCGACCTTGACGCCCACCGCCAGGTCCTGCGCTGCAACCAGCACCCGCTGCGGCGCCCCGGCGCCAGCCGGTGCGCGCAACTGCTGCCCCTGGAGATAACGGTAGACCGCCAGGGTGGCCAGCAAGCTGACCACCAGGGTCAGCGGCATCAAGACTTTCTGCTTCATGACGAACATGGCAACTCCCGGAGCTAATCTTCCCAATGCATCGTGGAGGTTCGCGTCAACTGCAAGGAACGCAGGCGCGGAATGATATTGCCCGTGATCGAGGCATAGACCAGACTGACCGTCACGCGCACGTCGCCGCTGGAATTGGGGCCGGAAAGGCTGACCGTCGCCCCGCTGATCTGACTGGCGGTGAGAACCGACTGCGCGGCTGAATTGACCTGTGAATAATCGGGACTGGAAATGGCGGCAATCCGGGCACCCTCGCGCGCCGCGCTGGTCATCACATTGACCGTCATCCACAGCCGCCCGAATTCGACAATGGTCACCACCATGAGAATGAGCAGCGGCAGAACCAGGGCAAACTCCACGGCGGATTGCCCCGATGCCTCATGTTTGAATTGTTTCAACCGGCTGATCATATCGCCCACCCTACCTGATCAGACAAAAGGAGAGCCAGGTGCCCATGGCTATGGCGACGCCGTACGGAAGGGTCGCCCTCTCCAGGCTCCCTCCCTGCCCTGGCCGCCACGACAGCACAACCCGTCTGGCCACCATCGCCAGAGCCAGGAGTCCACCGCATCCGATACTCCACACCAGCGCGCCGGCAACCGCCCTGGGATCGAGCCAAAGAGAGATCCCCGCCATCAACTTGACATCGCCGGCTCCCATCATCCCCAAAAGATAAAAGAAAAAAAAGAGCCCGCCGCCCAGCGCCAGGCTGAGGAGAGCCTGCGCCCATCCGGCCCCAAAAAAGAGCTGCAGCAGAACCCCAACCCCCGCCAGCGGCAGGGTGATGGTATTCGGAATTCGCCGCTGGTAAACGTCGTACCACCCGGCGGCGATCAGCAGAGGAACCAGATAATAGAACAGCAGCGGCATAGATCCACCCGAAAAAAATAAGGGCTAACCACCTGCGCGTTCTCAGGACCGGTATCACACCCGCAATCCACTTGACCCGCGCACCGACACTGATCCCTGATCAGTTGTCCGGACCTGCTGTTGCAGGCGATTAGCCCTTGGCAAAACCGTTGACAAAACCGGGAAGCTGTGTTCTCCTCACAGCCGACAGCCTCACCGACGAATTACAGCACCCCATTGGGGCCGACCTCGCTGGCATCGCGAGCGGCTTAGAGGGCGTTGGCGATCTGGGTCAGGACCGTCGAGATCTGGTTGCCGAGGAGGGTGACAGCGATGATCGCCACAACCGCGATCAGGACCAGGATCAGGGCGTACTCGGACAGGGTCTGGCCATCTTCCTGACGGAAGAAATTACGGATGGCAGCGAAGGGATTAAACATGGCGTGCTCCTTTCTTGAATGACTTCAGGCTCTTTTCCGGCCTGTTGGATGAGTGAAGCGTTGGTTATATGCGCCGGGAAGAGGACCCAACCAGGTCCACCTCCCGTTGTATCAGGAAAAACGACGATTTTCAAGAAAACGGGGGTCACTCAGGAAGCCGGGCAAAACTGCAAGGAGTCAATCAGAGGGTGCGGGGCAGGTTGCAGTGAGAGCGGTTGCTGTTGCGGGTTCGTCGCTCTCTCTGTATATATATACGAATTTCTCCATTCAATGTCAAGGAAAAAATGCACTGTTTTGATATTTTTGAGACATTTTGTTATATTATTATGTCATTCTATACATTTCGTGCGGGAGGGACGGTCACCAAAGAGTGACACCCCCTCCGCCGGCGCCGGGACAAAAAAAAGCCCGGCCGTCAGGGCCGGGCTTGAGCGGGCAGAACACTCCGGATTACATCGCCGCGAGGGCCGCACGGTTGAACAGGGCCATCAAGCCGTTCGGCGCTACCCCGAGCCAGAGCACGCCCAGCAGCGCCAGCAGCAGCGCCGCCAGCAGCGCCGGGTGCGGCTTCTCCGCCGTTAGCGGCTCCTCCGCCTCGCGCATGTAGAGATTCACAACCAGACGCGTATAATAAAAGACCGAGATCACCGCATTCAGCACCGCGATCACCACCAGGGGAATCTGGCCGGCCTGTACCGCGGCGGCGAAGAGATAGAACTTGCCGAGGAACCCGCCGGTGGGCGGGATCCCCGCCAGACTGAACATAAAAACCGCCATCGCCAGACTGGCAAAGGGATAGCGGTAACCGAGCCCCCGGTAGCTCGCAAAGGTGAGGCGCTCCTCACGGTTGCTGCGGCCGAACCAGGCGATGACCCCAAAGGCCCCCGCGTTCATCAGGGTGTAGACCACCAGGTAATAGAGGATGGCGCTCTGACCGGCGGCATTGCCCGCGCTGAGCGCGACCAGCAAATAGCCGGCATGGGCGATACTCGAATAGGCGAGCATGCGTTTGATGTTCCCCTGGGTGATGGCCAGGAGATTGCCGACGGTCATGGTCAACACCGCCAGCAGCGGGAGAATCATCGCCCAGTTAAAGCGGGCGAACGGCATGGCGATCGTGACGATCCGGGCCAGCACCGCAAAGGCAACCGCCTTGGTCGCGGTCGACATAAAGGCGGTGACCGGCGTCGGTGCCCCCTGGTAGACATCGGGGGTCCACATGTGGAAGGGGACCAGGGCTGCCTTGAAGGCGAAGCCGATGAGAAGGAGCACCCCGCCGGCAAGCAGCATCGGGCCGCCCCCTCCTGCCGCCACGGCAGCACCGATCCGCTGCAGGTCGAGGCTGCCGGTTGCGCCATAGAGCAGGGCCATACCGTAGAGGAGGAATCCCGTCGCGAAGGAGCCGAGCAGGAAATACTTGAGGGCCGCCTCGGTCGAATCGACCCGCATCTTGCGAAAACCGACCATTACATAGAGGGCGATCGAGAGCAGCTCCAGACCGAGGAAGAGGATGATCAGGTTCAGGGTGGTGGTCAGGATGGTCATGCCGGCGACGGCGAGCAGGAGCAGGCCATAAAAATCACCATACTGGACGTATTCCTCCTCGACCCGGTTGAGCGAGATCAGCACCGTCAGCAGACCGCCGAGAAAACAGAGGCCGGCAAACGCCAGGCCGAAGCGATCGATGGTGACCATGCCATTAAAGCCGGTCGCCGGCTGGTTCCACAGACCGGCTGTGGCGACGAACGCGGCGGTCAACCCAAGGCCTGCGATGGCGGCAAGCAGCTCGCGGCGCACACCCCGCCAAAAGAGCGGCAGCAGCAAGAGCAGCAGAGCGGCGGCCAGGAGGATGAGCTGGGGAGAGATCAGGTCCAGCTGGATTTGCGGAGCAGACAACGCCATGGTGGTCCTCTTATTTAGGATTGATCACGCTGGATCGGGCGGTGGAGCTCTGATCGATGAGGGCGATTCGGTCCTGCTTGACCTGGCGCTCGATCAGGAGCTTTTGCGCTGCCGCCTGGCTCTTGTCGAGAAAGGTGGCGGGAAAGAGACCGATCCACAGGCAGAGCAGGACGATCGGCACCAGGGTGGCGATCTCGCGCGGGTTCAGGTCCTTGAGCACCCGGTTTTCCGCCTTGTCGAGGGGGCCGAAATGGACCCGCTGCACCATGGTCAGCATATAGACCGCCGAGAGGATCATCCCGGTGGCGGCGAGAATGGCCAGGAGGCGGTGCACCTCGAAGGTGCCGAGCAATACGAGAAACTCGCCGATAAAACCGTTGAGTCCGGGCAGCCCGATCGAGGAGAGGGTGATGATGAGAAAAAAAGTGGTAAAGACCGGCATCTGCCGCGCCAGGCCGCCGAAATCGGCGATCAGCCGGGTGTGACGGCGTTCATAGATCATCCCGACCAGGAGGAAAAGGGCGCCGGTCGAAAGACCATGATTGACCATCTGAATGAGCCCCCCCTGCACCGACTGCAGGGTGAGGGCGAAGATACCCAGCATGACGAAGCCGAGATGGCTGACCGAGGAGAAAGCCACCAGTTTTTTCAGGTCCGGCTGCACCCAGCTGACCAGGGCGCCATAGATGATCCCGATCACCGCCAGGGCCATGATCCAGCCGCCGTAGCTCACCGCGGCGTTCGGAAACATCGGAATGCAGAAGCGCAGGAAACCGTAGGTGCCCATCTTGAGGAGGATGCCGGCGAGGATGACGCTGCCGCCGGTCGGCGCCTCGACATGGGCATCTGGCAGCCAGGTGTGAAAGGGAAACATGGGCACCTTGATCGCAAAGGCCAGGCTGAAGGCAAGGAAGAGCCAGACCTGCTGCTTGCTGGCGATCAGCATCCGGCTCAGGGCGAGATAGTCGAAGGTATAGACCCCGCTCTGGCTGCCATTCATGAAGTAGAGGGCGAGGATGGCCACCAGCATCAATACCCCGCCGAACATCGTAAAAAGGAAGAACTTGATCGCCGCATAGAGCCGCCGTTCGCCGCCCCAGACGCCGATGATGAAATACATCGGGATGAGCATCCCCTCCCAAAAAACGTAAAAGAGCACCAGATCCAGGCTGAGAAAAACCCCGAGCATCGCCGTTTCGAGCACCAGGAACATCATCATATACTCCTTGACCCGCCGGCTCACCGCGCTCCAGCTGCCAAGAATGACCAGCGGCGTAAGGAAAGTGGTCAGCATCACCATCAGCAGACTGATGCCGTCGACGCCCAGATGGTAGCCGATGCCGGCTGCGGGAATCCAGCTGCGGATCTCCTCAAACTGGAAGCCGGGATTGCTGCCGCTGAACTGGGTAAAGAGCGGCAGCGAGAGCAAAAAGACCGCTGTGGTCAGCGCCAGGGTGAATCGCCGGATCAGCTGCTCGCGCTGCCGCGGGATCACAAGCAGCAGAAGCGCCCCGGCCAGGGGCAGAAAGGTGAGGAGGCTCAGTATCGGTAGGGTGCGCAAATCGATCATGAACACGCTCCAGAAAAAGGTACTGCAGCGAACAGACTAGAGAAAAAGGTAGAAGAGCAGGGCGATCACGCCGAATACGAAGAACAGGGCGTAGTGTTGCACCCGTCCGCTCTGGCTGCGGCTCATGACCCGCGAACCGGCACCGACCAGAGCGGCGCTCCCGTTGATTGCACCATCGATCAGTCGCGTATCGATGAAGCGCCACAAGGCCGTCTCGGAGAGCCAGCGCAGCGGCCGGGCGATGATGGCGTCGTAGCACTCGTCGACATAATACTTGTTGAAGACCAGCCGGTAGGCCGCCCCGAGCTTGCGGGCGCTCCGTTCCGGCAGATCGCTGCGGCGGCCGTAAAAACGCCAGGCGAGCCAGAGGCTGCCGAGCACCGCCAGCAGCACCACGCCCATCAGCAGCAGTTCAAGGCTGTGGCTGGCTTCCTGATGGCCGGCCTCCCCCCCACCTGCCAGCGCCGTGCTCGCAGCGAAGACCGGATCGAGAAAATGGGCGAAATGGTTGCCGCCGCCGAGCACCGCCGGAATGCCGATCCAGCCGCCGGCAACCGAGAGCACCGCCAGCATGATCAGCGGCCAGGTCATCACCCCGGGTGATTCATGCAGGTGATGGGCGGTCTGCTCATCGGCGCGCAGGTTGCCGAAAAAGGTCATGAAGATCAACCGGAACATATAAAACGTGGTGAGAGCGGCGGCGAGGGCGCCGATCAGCCAGAGCCACGGGCTGCCATGCACACCCGACCAGGCCTGCCAGAGGATCTCATCCTTGCTGAAAAAACCGGCGAATCCCGGAATGCCGGTGATGGCCAGGGTGCCGAGGAGCATCGTCCAGAAGGTGCGTGGCATCTTCTCCCGCAGGCCACCCATCCTGCGCATGTCGGTTTGATTGGAGAGGGCGTGCATGACGCTGCCGGCCGCCATGAAGAGCAGCGCCTTGAAAAAGGCATGGGTCATCAGGTGGAAAATCCCGGCCGCAAAGGCGCCGACACCGACGCCGATGAACATGTAGCCGAGCTGACTGATGGTCGAATAGGCGAGCACGCGTTTGATGTCAAACTGGGTCATGCCGATGGTGGCGGCAAAAAGGGCGGTCAGGGCGCCGACCACCGCAACGACCAACGCGGCGCTGGGGGCCAGGGTGTAGAGGATGTTGGCGCGGGCGACCATGTAAACACCCGCCGTGACCATCGTCGCGGCGTGGATCAGGGCGCTCACCGGGGTCGGGCCGGCCATCGCATCGGGAAGCCAGACATACAGGGGCAGCTGGGCGGATTTGCCGGCCGCGCCGACGAAAAGCAGCAGGGCAATCGCCGTCAGCAGCCCATCGCCCATCGGCAGGCTCGCCGCGCGGGCGAAAACCTCGGTAAAGTCGAGGGTGCGGAAGGCGCCATAGATCAGAAAGAGGGCCAGCAGGAAACCGAAATCGCCGATGCGGTTGACGATAAAGGCCTTGCGGCCGGCATAGGCGTTGGTCTCCTCCTCATACCAGAAACCGATCAGTAGATAGGAACAGAGCCCCACCCCCTCCCAGCCGATGAACATCATCAAAAAGTTATTCGCCGTCACCAGGATCAGCATCGCAAAGACGAAGAGGTTGAGAAAGATGAAAAACCGGTTGAAGCTGCGGTCGCCTTGCATATAGCCGATCGCATAGATATGGATGATGAAAGAGACGCCGGTGACCACCAGGATCATCACCATCGAGAGGGGATCGAGCTGGAAGCCGATTTCAGCGCCGGCGGCAGCGGCGGAGAGCCAGCTGAAGAGATGTACCTCCACCAGGCGAGCGGCAGGCGGCAGACGCAGCAGTTCGAAAAAGAGGGCCACCGCCACGGCGAAGGAGAGTCCCACCGCAGCGCTGGCGATGACGCCCGGCCGGCGGCCGGCTTCCTTCCAGCCGGTGAGGAGGTTGATCAACAGACCCAGCAGGGGAAATAGTGGGATCAGCCAAACCAGATCAAACATGGACGCTCCTGTCATTCTCATTGTGTTGCAGCTACCGCGCTTCTTGCCGGCTGCTTACCCCGTGCCCCCTCGCGCCGACCCGCCAGGACTCTCGCGCCGACCCGCCAGGACTCTCGCGCCAACCCGCCAGGACTCTCGCGCCGACCCGCCAGGACTCTCGCGCCGACCCGCCAGGACTCTCGCGCCGACCCGCCAGGA
>CAYTCI010000025.1:43760-45572 GCA_964436305.1 uncultured Cytophagia bacterium
TCTCGCGCCGACCCGCCAGGACTCTCGCGCCGACCCGCCAGGACTCTCGCGCCAATCCGCCAGGACTCTCGCGCCGACCCGAATCTTCCGGCTGCTTACCCTTTCAGCAAATTGATCTCATCCACATGCACCGTACCGCGCAGCCGAAAAACCGAGATAATGATCGCCAGCCCGACGGCCACTTCGGCAGCTGCCACCGTCATGATGAAAAAAACGAAGATCTGACCGTCCAGAGCCTGCCAGCGCTCTGCAAAGGTGATGAAGGTGAGATTGACCGCATTGAGCATCAGTTCGATGCTCATAAAAATAACCAGGGCATTGCGGCGCACCAGCACCCCGGCCACCCCGATCGTGAAGAGGAGAGCGGCCAGGATCAGAAAATAATCCAGCGGAATGGTTTCCATCAGTTTGTACTCCTCATTGCTCCCTGGGTAGCTTTCTGCTGCCCAGAATAATGGCGCCGACGATGCCGGTCAGCAGAAGCACCGAGGCTATCTCGAAGGGGTAGAGGTAAGCGCTGAAAAGGGCCCTGCCCAGATTTTCAACCCCGCCAAACAGAGCATATTGCCCCGTCAGGCGGCCAAAAAGGGAGCCCCCGGCGACGACGAAGATCAGAAGTTGAGCCGCCAGAATAACGGCAAAGAGAATCCCGAGTCCGGTCTGAAAAGGGCGCCCAAGGGAGAGACGTACCTCCTCGCTGAGATTGAGCAGCATAATGACAAAAAGGAAAAGGACCATGATCGCGCCGGCGTAGACAATCACCTGAACAATGCTGAGGAACTGGGCGCCAAGGAGAAAATAGAGCCCTGCCAGCGAGAAAAAGGTGGTGATCAGAAACATGGCGCTGTAAACCGGATTCCGATGCGCCACCATCAGGATAGCGCCGGCAACAGCCAAACCGGCAAACAGGAAAAATAGAATGGGAATCATGCGCACATCCTGTTAGAGTTCACTCAAAGACCACGCGAAATCTGGTTTCAACGAGCCTGGTGCAGCCCGGCAAGGCGGGAAGCAGCTGGCGCAGCGGGCAAGTCGTTAACCTGCTACATCCCGGTCTCTTCCTTGCTGCGTTCAAAGTATTTGCCATCGGCCGTGATATCATAATTCCGCAGCAGCCGCTCCTTATCCCAAATCAGATCCTCACGGGAATAGGCTGAAAAATCATATATTTCGGTCAGTTCGATCGCATCCTCGGGACAGGCCTCCTGGCACATGCCACAGAGGATGCAGCGCAGCATGTCAATTGTGAACTCGACCGGGTATTTTTCACGGTCCGGCCAGGGAGCAACTCCCGCTTTCATGGTGATGCATTTGGCAGGGCAGGCCGTTGAACACATCTCACAAGCAACGCACTTGATCCGTCCTTGCTCGTCCTTGTTAAGGCGAATAGCACCGCGATGCCCTGGTGGAACCGGCCACTTTTCTTCCGGATAAGAGACCGTATATTTTTTACTGAAAAAATGCTTGATCGTGATCCACATCCCCTGCAAAATTCCCGGGAGATAGGCACGGTCCCAGCGTTCTGGCTGGTAACTGACATTTTTGACGCCCATATATATATCCTTATTTATTATTTACTTAACATTCACCAATCCAGACCATATACCGCCTCGCGGCGCCGGGTCGGCGCGAGAGGCAGGGCCTGGCCGCCTTACGGCGCCGGGTCGGCGCGAGGGGCGGAGCCTGGCTGTCTCGCGGCGCCGGGTCGGCGCGAGAGGTACGCTTGGCTGTCTCGCGGCGCCGGGTCGGCGCGAGAGCCGTTCGGGTTGGCGCGAGGGGCGGAGCCTGGCCGTCTCGCGGCGCCGGGTCGGC
>CAYTCI010000026.1:0-45226 GCA_964436305.1 uncultured Cytophagia bacterium
TGACGGTTGCCGGGCACGCGGCCGGTTTACATGGGACAGGCTTGAAGCAGGGAAGGACATGGAGTGAGCGAGAACAGCACTGAATTGCATGAGATGATCATCCCGAGTCTGCCGGACCAGATCCAGCACGTCGAGAAAAAGTGCGAGGAACTGGCCGGGCTGGCAGGCTTTAGCGAGGACGAGCGGGATACCTTTGCCATCGCGGCCACCGAGATGGTGGCCAATGCGATCTATCACGGCAACAAGAGCAATCCCCGGAAGACGGTGCACATCCGTTTCTATCTTTCGCCCGGCCGCCTCTCTGTGCATATTACCGATCAGGGGCAGGGTTTTGATCCCACGGCCGTGCCGGACCCCCTGCTGCCCGAGAATCTGCTCAAGGATAACGGCCGCGGCATTTTTATCGTCCGCTCGATGATGGACAGCGTCGAATACCGCTTCGATCCCGGCGGCACCACGGTCATCTTGACCAAGACCCACAAGAATCATGATCAGGATTAATCTGCTGCTGATCGTGGGGGCGCTGTGGATGCCGGGAGCCTCCACCGCGGCAGCCGATTCCACCCTCATCGAAACCATCCTCTTCGTCGGCAACGACCACACCCGGGAAGAGATCCTGACCCGTGAGATGCAGCAGCGCGCCGGTGATCCCTTTGACCCGCGTCTCGCCGAAGCCGACCGCCGGCGCATCGAGAACCTCCAGCTCTTCACCCGCGTCGAATTGCAGGTGCTCCCGAGCGCCAGCGGGGTCATTCTTCTCTATCTCCTCAGCGAGCGCTGGTACCTCTTCCCCTATCCGCTGCTCTTCATTCATGATCGCGACTGGAGCAAGCTTTCCTACGGCGCCGGCTTGCGCCACGAAAATTTCCGCGGCCGCAACATCAACCTGCTCGCCAACTTCTGGCTCGGCTACAATCCCAGCCTCAATCTCGCCTATACCAATCCCTGGATTCACGGCCGCCACCGCCTTGCCTTTTCCGCCCAGGCCTCCTGGAGCCGGACCGAGAATCTCAGTCCGCGCTTCAACGGCTTCAGCGAGCGTCATGCCGGCCTGCAGGCCGGTCTGAGCAAGCGCTTCGGCTTGTACACCCGGGTGGGCGCAGGGATGGGGTATCAGGAGGTGCGGCTGCCCCCCGGGCTCCAGCTCACCCGTTCGGCCGGCGGCATCGACCGCATCACCCATTTTTCCGTTGGTTTCAACCGGGACACCCGCGATTATTCCGCCTATCCCCGCCACGGCTGGTATCTCGATGCCGGCCTCAGCCTCAAACTGCTCGCCGGCACCTCCGATTACGGCTTTGCCGCCCTCGATCTCCGGCGCTATCAGCCCCTGCCCGGGGGCGGGCTCCTTGCCGGCCGCCTGCGCGCCGACCTCAGCCGCGGCCGGATCCCGGTCCACAATCTCCTCTATCTTGGCTACTCCGACCGCGTCCGCGGCCATTTTTCGGAGGTGCTCGAGGGGGAGGAGCGGCTGCTGGCGAGCGCGGAGCTGCGCTGGCCGATCATCCGTCAGCGCTTTTTTGACCTGGTCCCCGAGGACCGTCTCGGCTATCTGCGCAATCTGCCCTTCGCGCTGCACGGTGCGATTTTCTATGATGCCGGAGTCATCGCCGGGCGGAGTTGGGCGCGCCCGGAGCAGCGGCGGCGCGGCGGCTTTGGCGCCGGGCTGGCGGTGCAGCTCCCCTATGTCGAGTTGATGCGTTTCGAGCGGGCCTGGAATCTTGCTGGCCGTGGCGAGTATCTCATTGATATGAAGGTGTGGTTCTAGCGATGGCGCATGTCCATTTTTTTTATGTTGCCCCGGAGGATGCCGGGGCAGAGGAATTCGAGCTGACGGGGGCGGAGTACATTCATGCCGTGCGCGTGCTGCGCAAGCAGGTGGGGGAGCCGATCATCGCGGTCGACGGCCGCGGCCGCCGCTACAGCGGTCCGATTCTAGCGATCGGGGCGAAACGCCTGCGGGCCGGGGTGGAGCAGATCGAGGAGGGAGCGGGCGAGCCGCGGCTGCGCCTGACGCTGGCGCAGGGGGTGCCGCGCGGCGGACTCTTTGACTGGGTGGTCGAGAAGGGGACGGAGATCGGGATTTCGATCTTTCAGCCGATGGTCACCGCCGGCACGGTGGCGGCGCCGCGCGGGCGCGAGGAGCGTTGGCGCGAGAAGGCGCGGGCGGCGATGAAGCAGTGCGGCCGCAGTCTGGCCCCCGAGGTGCGGCTGCTGCAGCCTTTCGCCGGTGTGGTCGCGGCGGCGCAGGATGAAGCGCTCTTCATTGCCTGGGAGGAGGCGGAGGGGAAGCGGACGGAGCTGGCGGCCGCGCTGGCGGGCCGTTCCGCCGCAACGCTGCTGATCGGGCCGGAGGCGGGCTTTACCGCTGCGGAGGTCGATCTGGCGGTGGCGGCGGGCGCGCGCGTGATCAGTCTGGGGACCCGGCGGCTGCGCAGCGAGACGGCCGCCCTGACCGCGGCGGTGCGGCTGCTCGATGCCGCTGGCGAGTTGGGCTGAGGGGGCTCAGCCGGCGCGCAGGTACCAGGCCAACAGGGCGCAGAAGAGGACGAGGGTGGAACTGGTGACCAGTTCGGCAGTGAGGTAGCGCTTGTCCGGATCCGGCCGCGTCATCGGGGCCACCAGGGCGGAGAGCAGCAGCGGTGTCAGCAGCAGGTACCAGCCGCCCAGCAGCAATCCGAGGGTTGCGAGCACACGTGAGAGGATGCCGGGCAGACGGCGCCGGAACGAGGGAAAGGCGGGGGCGGCGCGCAGCGTGATCCGCCGGGCGAGGGCGCGCTGGATGTAGGCGAGGATGGGGGGGACGGCGAAACCGGCGATGGTCAGCGCGGTCAAGGTGACAGTCAGTCTGGTGCCGAGCCAGAAATCCTGCTGCGGCAGCGCCCATTGCAGGTAGCGCGCCGTGCCGAGCAGCGAAAGCAGATGCAATCCCTGGTCGATAAAAAAATAGCCCAGTCCATCCCTGGCATGAAAGGCCGCGAGAAAGAGCTTGGTGCGGTCGAGCGTCAGGTGGACGAGGGCAATGAAGAACAGGGCCAGCCAGAGGGCGGGGCGGCCAAGCAGGGGGTGGAGGAGTACGGCCGTGGCCAGGGAACAGATCAGGACGTGCAGAGGGACGCCCCAGGGTGATTGTTGCTTCAGCCGATAGATGGTGTCGGTCTGGAGGACGAAATCACCAATGACATGGGCCAAAAGCAGCAGTTGAAAATAATCCATCCCCGGCTCCGCCGCGCTTCAACGGACTATTCGCGAACCACCCACACCTTGACCACACCGGTCACCTCGGGATGCAGCTTGACCGGCACATCATAGACGCCCAGGGCCTTGATCGGGTCGTCGAGAACGATCTTTTTCTTGTCAATCTCGAAGCCGTTTTCTGCGAGCAGATCGGCGATGTTCTGGCTGGTGACCGAGCCGAAGAGTTTGTCTTCTTCGCCCACCTGCACCGAGACGGTGAGGGAGAGTTTTTCCAGCCGGGTCGCGACCTCCTGGGCCTCGCGCATGCCGCGCTGCATGCGGAGGGCGGCCGCCTTGCTCTCGACCTCGAAGGCGCGCATGTTGCCGGCGGTGGCCGCAACAGCCAGGCCCTGCGGGATCAGGTAATTGCGGGCATACCCGTTCTTGACGGTGACGGTCTCACCGGCGGTGCCGAGCGAGGCGATATCTTGCTTTAAAATGATCTTCATGAGGATTTCCGCATTATTTGGTCAATTCAGAGATGTAGGGAATTAAGGCGATCTCGCGGGCCTTTTTGATCGCATTGACGAGCTGGCGCTGGTGTTTCGCGCAGGTCCCCGAGGTGCGGCGGGGGATGATCTTGCCCTGTTCGGTGGTGAACCGCATCAGCCGTTTTTCATCCTTGTAATCGATATACTCCACTTTCTCTTCGCAAAAGCGGCAAATTCGCTTTTTTTTCAACATAGTGACTCCTTTATTGAGCTAAAGCTGGGTTACAGGTTCAAATCCTGATAGCCAAAATCGAATTCGGTCGGTTCAATTTTCTGGAACTCCTGCGATTCCGGCACAGGTTTGCTCTTGACGCGTTCATCCTCGGGGTTGCCGGGGGAATCGTCGCTGCTTTGCTGGGCCATCTCCTCGACGTCCTTGCCGCTTTTGCGGTCGAGGAACTGGATACGGCGGGCGCGCAGTTCGACGACATTGCGGGCGGTGCCGTCCTCGTTGTGCCAGTTGCGGCTTTGCAGCTCGCCGTCGATGAGGATCGAGGAGCCCTTTTTCAGGATTTCGGCGCAGGCTTCGGCGAGGCGGTGCCACGCCACGACGCCGACATAGCAGATGTTCTCGCGCCAGATTCCCGAGTTATCCCGGTACTTGCGATTGGACGCGATATAAAAGTTGATCACCGGCGTGCCATTCGAGGTTTTGCGGAAGGCCGGGTCGCTGGTCAGATATCCGGCGATCAGGACATTATTGATGTCCGGCATCTTCAAATCGGGCATATCATACACTCCTCAAACCGCGGTGAAGGGGTTTGACCGGGTCGGTGCACCGGCTCACAGGATCGCTCCCTGGCCGGATGGATCCGCGGTGTTTACTCGGCTGCGGCTTCACCCTGGACCGGTTCCGCCGGGGCGGGTTCGGTCTCGGCTGCGGGGGATTCCGCCGGGGTCTCCACCGGGGCCTCAGCCGGGACTTCCACGGGGGCCGGTTCGGCGACGGGCGCGGGCGGCACCGCGGCGGCAGCGGCAGCGGCATACTGTTTGGCCAGAGCCTTCAGGGCGCGCTTCTCCATCAGGGTCGTCATCGTGCGCAGGAGAAACTCGTTGAGGCGGTATTCGCGATCGAGTTGTTTGATCATCGCCGGCGGAGCATTGAAGCGGATCAGGACATAGAAACCATACTGGCGTTTCTTGATCTCGTAAGCCAGCCGGCGTTTGCCCCAGCGGTCGATGGTCTCCACCTGGCCGCCGTTGGCGGAGATGAAGCGTTCGTATTTATTGATGATGCCCTCGATCTCCTCGAGTTTGAGCAGGGAATCGATGACAATGATGGTCTCGTATTTGCGCAAACCTGTCCTCCTTTGGGGATTGAACTGCATGTTGAACGGTTAATGGATGTCAATCGGCATTGCAGCGGTTCATGGCCTGCTCGATGCCGAATTCAAGATAGAGCTGGATCGTCTCGACCGCCCGCTCTACGCTGGTCTGGATGATCTCCTGCTCGCCGCGGTTGAAATCGGAGAGCACATGATCGATCATCTCCTCGGGCGTGCCGGGCCTGCCCAAACCCAGCCGCAGCCGGGGGAAGGCGGACGAATTGAGATGGCTGATGATCGATTTGAGGCCGTTATGGCCGCCCGCGCTGCCCTGCTTGCGCAGCCGCAGTTTGCCGAGCGGCAGATCGACGTCATCCACCACGACCAGGAGCTCTTCGAGGTTGATGTTGAGATAGCGGACGAGCGGGGCCACCGACTCGCCGCTGCGGTTCATGAAGAGCTGGGGCTTGGCGATGATCACATCGCAGCCGGCATAGGCTGCTTCGGCGATCAGGGCGGCGCTGTTCTTTTTGCGGAACCCGGCGCCGAGGGCCCCGGCGAGGGCATCGGCGGTCATGAAGCCAAGGTTATGCCGCGTTTTGGCATACCGGGAGCCGGGATTGCCCAGTCCGGCGATGAGGTATTTCCGGCGCATCTCCGGGGACCGTCCGCTGCTCGACTCTACTTCTCTTCCGACTCGCCCTCGGGCTTGCGTCCGACCAGCTCGGGCTCGGCGGCACCTTCCTGGGCCTCAGTGGCGGCTTCCTCGGTCGCGCGCGGGGCGGAGACGGTGACGATGGTGCGGTCGGATTCGCCGAGGATGACAAAGTTCTTGGTCACCACATCGCTGACGGTGAGGGCATCACCGACACCAAGGGCGGTGACGTCCAGCGAGATCGCCTCGGGGATGTCGGTGGGCAGACATTCGATTTCCAGTTCGCGCAGGACCTGCTGCAGGATCCCGCCGTCA
The DNA here is from genome assembly GCA_964436305.1 of uncultured Cytophagia bacterium. Taxonomy (GTDB): domain Bacteria; phylum Zhuqueibacterota; class Zhuqueibacteria; order Residuimicrobiales; family Residuimicrobiaceae; genus JAKPUX01. The sequence goes on from CAYTCI010000026.1 coordinate 5,964, forward strand.
TTCTTGACACCGGTGGAGACGCCGACGAAGTGGACGGGCACGGAGACGGTGATCTTTTCGTCGAGTTTGATGCCCATCAGGTCGATGTGGATGATGGCGTGGTTGATCGGGTGGTACTGGACGTCACGAACGATGCATTTGCGGTTGTCGCCGGAGCTGAAATGGACATCGAGCAGGGTTGGTTCCTTGCTGAGGGTGGTCGCCAGGGATTTGCCGTTCACGGTGAAGGAGATGGCTTCCTTGCCGTGGAAGTAAAATATGCCGGGCACATCGCCGGCACGGCGCACCTTCTTGGCTTGCTGGGTGCCATGTTTTTCGCGAACCGTCAATTCAAGAGCTTGAGCAGACATCAGGATTCTCCAGTCTTATGCGCTATACCAAAAGCAAACGAATTGTCTAGATGATCGGACCCTTTTCCGGGAAGAGATCCGAGATGGAGCGGTCCTCGTGGATGCGGCGGATGGCGTCGGCGAGGAGATCGGCGACGCTGAGGATGACGATTTTATCGATCTGTTTGTGCTCGGGGATGGTGACCGAGTCCGAGACAAAAAAGGTATCGATGGCCGAATCCGCGATTCTTTGCACGGCCTCGCCGGAGAGGATGCCGTGGGAGCAAGCGACGTAGATATGGCGCGCGCCGCGTTCCTTGAGGACGGCCACGCCGGCGACCAGGGTGCCGGCGGTATCGACCAGGTCATCGACGAGGAGGACGTCCTTGCCGCTGACATCGCCGATCAGGCGGCTGACCTCGACGACGTTGTGGCGCGGGCGGCGTTTTTCGAGCAGTACTAGTTCGGTGCCGAGGCGGCGGGCGTAGGCGCGAGCGAGATGGATGCCGCCGATATCGGGTGAGGCGACGACCAGGTCGGGCGAGCGCCTTTTCTTCCTGATGTGCTCGATGAAGACGGAGGCGGCATACAGGTGGTCCAGGGGGATGTCGAAAAAGCCCTGGATCTGCGGTGCATGCAGGTCCATCGTCAGGATGCGGTCGGCCCCGGCGGTGGTGATGAGGTTGGCCACCAGTTTGGCCGAGATGGCGACGCGCGGCTGGTCCTTACGGTCCTGGCGGGCGTAGCCGAAATAGGGGATGACCGCGGTGATGCGTTTGGCCGAGGCGCGCCGGGCTGCATCGATCATGATCAGCAGCTCGAGCAGGTTGTCGGCCGGTGCCGGGGTGGGCTGGATGAGGAAGAGATCGGTGCCGCGGATGTTCTCTTCGTACTTGGCCCAGATCTCGCCATCGGAAAAGTTGGTCAGGGAGATCTGCCCGAGGTTCTTCTTCAGGGCTCCAGCGATCCGGTGGGCGAGTGGGGGGTTAGCCCGTCCGGAGAATATTTTCATCTCACGATCTTGCGCCATCGGCTTCCTTTCGCAGCGCCGGCCAGGGGGACGGAAATAAAAAAAGGACGAAAACCCGGTCAGATTTTCGCCATTTCCTTCCCTTTGTTCAAGGGCTGGGGCGGGAGGATTCGAACCTCCGCATGCGGGATCCAAAATCCCGTGTCTTACCGCTTGACGACGCCCCAATCACAGGGTGGTGTTAACACCAGCGCGCCTCACTTTTGCCGGGGTGCGACCGGATGAAAGAGGAAAGTCGTGTACTCCCGGGTGGTCGCTGCCAGGGCGCTCAAGGCGTCGCTTTTGTCGAGAAACAGGCCGAAAATCGCCGAACCGCTGCCCGACATGCGGGCATAAAATGCCCCTCCTCGTTTGAAACCTTCCACCAGTCCTTGCAAGTGCGGATACTTATTGAAAACAACAGGTTCGAGGTCATTGGCAAGATGGAGGTCCCAGTCGGAAAGTCGATCGGCGAAACCGGTCAAGCTGTAAAATTTACTGTTTTTTAACGATTTTGTCAAGCTAAAATTAGCGCTTTCATACACCCAGCGTGTGGAAATAGCCAGGTTGGGATAGACCAGCACGCCCCACCACCCTTGCGGGATCTCGAGGGGTTCGAGGTGTTCGCCACGGCCGCGGCCGAGGGCGCAGCCGCCGCGCAGGAAAAAGGGGACATCCGAGCCCAATTCGGCGGCGAGGGGCTCGAGGCGTTCCCGCGGCCAGTCGATCTCCCAGATCTGGTTGAGGGCCATCAGGGCCGTGGCGGCGTCGCTGATGCCGCCGCCCAGTCCCGCCCCGACCGGAATGTTTTTCTGGATCTGGATGTTGCAGCCCCGCGTTATACCAGCATGCCGGCGCAGCAGTTCAGCGGCGCGCCCGGCCAGGTTCTCGCGATCCACCGGCAGGGCGGGATCGGAACAGCCGACGACGATGCCGCCGGGCTGCGTGGCGATGGTCAGGACGTCGCGGACGCTGATCTGCTGGAAAATCGTCTCCAGCTCGTGATAGCCATCCGCGCGCCGGCCGAGGATGCGCAGGCCGAGGTTGATCTTGGCATAGGCTGAGTAGTGACGCAAGGTGAAAGCCATGGGATCGGCACGCCATTGAGTGGAGGGTGGCAGCAAAATTAAACATAGAACTTAGGCAACTTTTTGCTCATTGTCAACTTTTTTTCGCCACCCTGCCGGCGGGCGGAAGTTCCTGCTTGCTTTTATGCGCACATATCGTTAAATTTTGTTCTATTATAGGAGATACGCTGACCCTGGAGACGCTTGCCCCGGCGCGCGCCGCGTGCCAGACGATCTATGTGCTCGGCGATGCCCATCTGGGCGCCCAGAACCCTGCGACCGAAGCGGAGAAATTCCGCCGCTTCGCCTCGTTCATCGACATGCTGCGCGGCCAGAAGGAGAGCCAGCTCATCCTCTGCGGCGACCTGTTCGACTTTTGGTTCGAGTACCGCCGTGTCGTGGCCCGCAGCCACTTTCGCACCCTGGCCCGGCTCGCCGATCTGATCGATTCGGGCGTCCCGGTCGATTACCTCGCCGGCAACCACGATTTCTGGCTCGGCTCCTTTCTCCGCGAGGAGGTGGGCGTGACCGTTCATCCCGATGCCCTCGAGCTGAGCCAGGCCGGCCGCCGCCTCCTCCTGCTGCATGGTGACGGTCTTCGCCGCCAGGACCACCTCTACCGGCTTATGAAAGGGGTGTTGCGCCATCCCCTTGCGATCTCCGCCTATCGCCTGCTGCACCCGGACTGGGGTATTCCGCTGGCCCACTTTTGTGCCCATCTGAGCCGGGAATCCCAGCGGACCGATCGCTATGAAGATGCCGATTATCGCGCCTGGGCCTGCAGCCGGCTGGAGCAGGAGTACGATCTGGTGGTCATGGGTCACACTCATGTCCCGGCGCTCTATGCTCACGGCCGCGGCTGGTATGTCAACGCCGGGGCCTGGATGAGCACCTTCACCTATGCGCGCATTGCCGCCGGCACGCCGGCCCTCTTGCAGTGGGACGGCGAGGCCGGCCGGCCCTTTACTCCCGGGCAATCCTTCCGGACGGATGAGTCGTGAAAAAAGAGAGCAAACCTTCTTCCTTCCTGCGTGACTGGCTGATCCTGCTGCTGGCGGTGCTGCTCTCGCTCGGCGCCCTCTTTTTCGCCAACGATGCCCGTACGCTCGGTGGCATCCATGCCATCAGCCTCGAGATCGTCGGCCGCATGACCGGGCCCCTGGCGAGCCTCCGCTCCTATCTCGGGCTCGCGGATGAGAACCGCCGCCTGCACGAGATCAATGCCGCCCTCCAGCTCAAGAACGCCCAGATGGCCGAAGCCTGGTACGAAAATGCCCGTCTCCGTCAGCTTCTCGGTTTCAAGATGACCGCCCCCTATGACCTCATCGCCGCCACCGTCACCGGCCGGCAGCAGCAGACCGGCAACGCCTCGCTGATCCTCGACGCCGGCGCCGACCAGGGGGTGCGTGTCAATATGACCGTGGTCTCCGCCGATGGTCTGGTCGGCCGCATCCACTCGGTCTCCGCCTCTTTCAGCACGGTCCAGGCCTTCGCCGACCCCGCCTTCAGCTGTGCCGCCATCGTTCAGCGCAGCCGTGTCGAGGGCATGTTCAAGTGGGAGGGCTATAACCGCGGTCTCCTGACCGGCATCTACCTCAGCGGCGATGTGCACAAGGGGGACCTGATCGTCACCTCGGGCAATAATTCCATCTTTGTGCCGGGGTTGAAGCTGGGCGTGATTTCCTTCATCGACGAAGCGGAATCGGGGATGTACCGCCGGATCTTCGTCGAGCCGAAGGTGGACCTGGCGCTGCTGCGGGAGGTCTATATTATCCGTAAAACGCAGGGAGGCGGCCAGCCATGAACCAGCTCTACTATCTGTTGATGATGGTGGTCGCCTTCGGATTGCAGTACGGGGTGAGTGACCTGGTGGCCATCCGCGGAGCCTCGCCCGATTTCATCCTGATCGCCGTTTGCGCGGTCTCGCTCTTCGCCGGCCGTGGTCAGGGCACCCTCTGGGGCACTGCCGTCGGGTTCATTGCCGATTCCCTCAGCGGCGGACTGCTCGGCAGCCACGCCCTGGCCTTCAGTCTGGTCGGCTTCATCAGCGGCTCGGTGATGAGCTATCGTTCCCTGCAGAGCGCCTACAGCCTCAATGCCGGGGTGATCGTTGGCGTGCTGGCGGTCCTGCAGAATCTGCTGCTTTACATCCTCAACATCCAGGGCGCCGCCGGGGTGCTGCGCGGGATGGTGCTGGCGGTGCTCCTGCCGGCCATCTATACCCTGTTCTGGGCGTTGATCATCTTCGCCGTTGTGCCGCAGTCCATCTGGGAAACGATCTACAAGACCGAACCGACGCCGCTTTTTTAACGCTAACGCCTGATAACAATTCATGCTGTCCCAAGACCGCTCCGCCCGCATCATCCAGATCGCTCTTGTCTGCGCCTTCATCGCGCTGGCCGTGCAGCTTTTCCGGCTGCAGATCGTTCAGCATGACAAGTACCAGCTGCAGGCGGAGAAGAACCGCACCCGCCGGTTGCGGCTGGAGCCGCCGCGCGGCGTCATTTACGACCGCAACGGCATTGCCCTGGTGGAGAACCGGCCGAGCTACACCCTGAGCGCCCTGCCGATCGAGGTGCGCGGCAACGAACGGTCGATTGCCTTTCTCGCCGGGTTGCTGGCGGAGGAGCCCGCCGCGGTCAAACGCAAACTCGACCAGGCCGATAATCCCTTCGTCCTGCTCAAGCTGCGTCACAACATCGACTACGCGATGCTGGTCAAACTCGAGGAGAACAAGCTGGAGTATCCCGGCGTCACCTACGAGACCGAGACGCGGCGTATCTATCCGGCGGGAATCAAATCCCCCCATCTCTTTGGCTATATCGGCGAGGTCTCGCGCAGTGAGCTGGAGCGGCGCCAGGAGGAGGGGATGCTGCCGGGGGATCTGGTGGGCAAAAAGGGATTTGAGGCCTATTACGATCGCGATTTGCGCGGCCAGGTTGGCTACAATGCGATCGAGGTCGATGCGGTGGGCCGCGAGGTCAAGGATATCACCGGCGCCGGCGACCGTCCGCCGGTGCGCGGCCGGGATTTCTATCTCGCGCTCGATTCGCGCCTGCAGATCCTCGCCGATTCGCTGATGAGTGACAAGATCGGCGGGGCGGTGATGGTCGATGTCCGCGACGGCGGCGTGCTCGTGCTCTGCAGCAAACCCGATTTCGATCCGGAGATCTTTGCCGGCACCCTCAGCGCCGCCGACTGGCAGGCCTTGCTCAACGATCCCGGCAAGCCGCTTTATGACCGCGTCATCCAGAGCGCCTATCCGCCCGGCTCGACCTTCAAGATGGTCGCCGCCACCGCGGCGCTGGAGGTGCACAAGGCGACGCCTGAAACCGCCTTCCCCTGCACCGGTGGAGTCACCTATGGCGACCGCACCTTTCTCTGCCACGGCGGCCAGGGGCACGGCACGCTGGCGATGCTCGATGCCATCAAGGTCTCGTGCAACTCGTACTTTTACCGCCTCAGCATGCGCCTTTCGGTCGACGAGTGGGCCGCGGCGGCCAAAGAGTACGGCTTTGGCGCGCGGACCGGCATCGATCTGCCCGCCGAGGAGGAGGGGAACCTGCCAGACCGCGCCTACCTCGACCGGGTCTTCGGCAAGAAGGGCTGGTCCGGCGGCATGATGCTCAATCTGGGCATTGGCCAGGGGGACTTGCTGGTGACGCCGGTGCAGATGGCGCAATACACGATGATGATCGCGAACAAGGGGCGCTACTATCCCCTGCACCTGGTCTACCGGATCTTTGACCCGCGGACGCAGCGGTTCTACAAACAGGAGCTCGCCCCGCGGAGTGTCGCGGGGGTTTCGCAGCAGACCTATGCCACCCTGCACGAGGGGATGTATCGGGTGGTCAACGTCCCGGGCGGGACCGGCCACAGCACCTTTCTGCCGGATGTGGTGGTGGCGGGCAAGACCGGCACGGCGCAGAATCCGCATGGTGAGCCGCACGCCTGGTATGTCGGCTTTGCCCCCTATTCGCAGCCCGAGGTGGCCGTCTGTGTGCTGGTGGAGAATGGCGGAGCCGGTGGTGCAGCAGCCGGCCCGGTCGCCGGTGCGCTGCTGCGCCGTTATTTTGACCTGAAAAAGGCGGCCGCGCCGGTTGCGGCAGCGCCCCGTCCATGAGGCAGGCATGCTCGATGACATTCGTAAAACGCGGGTCGACCGGGTCATTCTGATCTGTGTCCTCCTTTTTTCGCTCTTCAGCCTGCTGGCGGTCTTCAGCGCGACCCACGGCAGCAAGGTGGGGGCGATCCATGACAATTTTGCCAAACAGATCGTCTGGGTGGCCATCGGGCTGGCGCTCTTTTTCACGCTGACGTTTGTGCCGCTGCATATCATTTTCTCGCTGGCCTATCCGCTTTATGCTGTTCTCCTGTTGATGATCCTGGGCATCGACCTCTATGGCTCGATCAGCGGCGGTGCGCAGCGCTGGTTCGAAGTGGGCGGCGTCAAGATCCAGCCCTCCGAGTTCATGAAGCCGGTGCTGGTGCTGACCCTCGCCCGTTTTTTTGCCCCCGAGCAGGTTCATCCCGATCAGATCAGGAATCTGCTGATCGCCCTGGCGATCGTGCTGGTCCCCTTTGTCCTGGTCCTGAAACAGCCCGATCTGGGGACCAGCCTGGTCTATCTGGCGGTGATCATTCCGATGCTCTACTGGCGCGGACTGCAGCCCTTCACCATCTTCGTCATGGTCTCGCCGGTGATCGCTTTTCTCGCCTCGTTCAACTATTACAGCTTCAGTGCCGCCATTCTGCTCATCAGCGTGGTGCTCTACCTCTCGCGGCGGGGCAAGCGGGTGGCCTGGAGCGTCTTTGCCCTCAACCTCTTTGTCGGTACCCTCTCGCCACTGGTGTGGGATCGGCTGCACGGCTATCAGCAGCAGCGTATTCTCACCTTTCTCGGACTGGTCGACGATCCGCGCGGGGTCGGCTACCAGATCATCCAATCGATGGTGGCCATCGGCTCGGGCGGCCTTTTTGGCAAGGGAGTGTTGCAGGGCACCCAGACCCAGCTGCGTTTTTTGCCGGCGCAGCACACCGATTTTATCTTTTCCGTGCTGGCCGAGGAGTGGGGATTCATCGGCTCGCTGGCTGTGCTCGCGCTGTTTCTCGTTTTTCTCTCGCGCGGGATCAAGATTGCCGCCTCGAGCGGTTATCGTTTTGCCCGTCTGGCGACGATGGGGCTGGTCATCACCATTGCCTTTCAGGCGGTCGTCAATCTCGGCATGACCATGGGGATCATGCCGGTGGCGGGGGTGCCGCTGCCCTTTATCAGTTACGGGGGATCGGCGATGCTGACCAACATGACCATGGCGGCGCTGCTCTCCAATACGGCGACCCAGCGTTATTTTTGAACCATCCTTCCGGAGGATAGTATGCATCCTGTGCTCTTCAAGCTGGGCGCCTTTGAAATGCGCGCCTATGGCTTCACCCTGGCCATCTCTTTTCTCCTCGGCATTTTTTGGGCTGTGCGCCGCGCCAAACGGCGGGGGATCGACCCTGAAAAGATCATGGACCTTTCGGTGGTGATCATCCTGGCCTCGATCATCGGGGCGCGTTTCATGTACGTCATCTTTCATCTGGACGAATTTGCCGGCCACTGGACGGATACCTTCAATCCCTTTCAGAGCAACGGCCAGATCGGCATCGCCGGCCTGACCATGCTGGGCGGCGTGGTCTTTGCGCTGGTGGCTTCGATCCTCTATCTGCGGGCCAAAAAGCTGCCGGTACTGCCGATCGCCGACACGATCATACCGATGTTCTTCCTTGGCGAGGCCATCACCCGCATCGGCTGCTACCTGAATGGCTGCTGCTACGGCATCCCCTGCCACTGTACGGTGGGCGTGGTCTTCCCGACGGACAGCCCGGCCGGGGCGATGTTCCAGGGGATCACCCTGCATCCGACGCAGATCTACTCCTCGATCTACGCCCTGGTGATCTTTTGCGTCATGCTCTGGATCGACCGCAAACCCAAATTCGACGGCTATCTGCTCTATCTGGCGCTCATCTTTTACGGCGTGGGCCGCTTCATCATCGATCTCTTCCGCTACTATGAGAATTCGATGATTCTCATCCGCCTCGGCGGCAAGGGGCTGAGCATGAATCAGGGGATCAGTGTGGCTTTTATTCTCATCGGTGCCGGGCTCTATCTCCGGCAGTGGCGTCACAGCCGGCCGCAAAATAATGCTTGACTTTTTTGGGTGACAATGATATCTTAAGTTAGGAAAAAATAGACAGTTTTTGCCTGTTTTACTCGGCAAAATACGGCTCGGCAGCCTCGATTTTGGCATACGGAATGGTCTTCAGCCAACCAAATCGGTAGGAGCGTATTATGAAAAGACGGTATTTGAGCGGGTTACTCGGCTTCCTGGCGATCGCCGCCTGGGCGATGGTGTGGAACGGCTGCAGCAGCTCGAAGCAGGTCTCGCTGGCCACCGAGCAGGCGGCTCTCTCCGGGGCGGCGGAACGCCCGCAGGCCCCCGCCGATACAGTCAAAAAGAGCACCGACGAGGATGAGGTGATGCGCCTCCTCGGCCTGAACAAGAATCAGCCGGACGATGCGGCCCGGCCCCAGCCCTCCGCCGAGGGGCTGGAGAACGATCGCCAGCGTCTCGAGGAGAGCCTGAAAGAGAAGGATATCGAGATCGCCAACCTCAAGGCCGAACTCGCCGAGCGCGACCGCCAGCTGAATGCCGCCGAGTCCACCGAACCGCCGATGGAGGTCAAACCGGTCAAGACCACGGTCGCGCCGAGCGGCACCTATCAGCAGCGCTATGACCGGGCGCGCGCCCTCTATGAGGCGCGCCGCTACAAGGAGGCGGCGCAGGAGTTCCAGGCCCTGATCGCGACCGATTCCAATAACAAGCTGGCCGACAACTGCCAGTACTGGGTCGGCGAGTGCTATTATGGCATGCTTGCCTACAATCAGGCGATCATCGAGTTCGAAAAGGTTTTCACCTTTCACGATTCGGACAAGAACGACGATGCCCAACTCAAGCTCGGGCTCTGTTACACCCGCACCGGCAATGTGGAGAAGGCCAAGGCGGAGTTCCAGAAGCTGCTCGACAGCTATCCCGACAGTGAATTCCGGGCGCGGGCCCAGTATTACCTGCAAACCCTTTAATTTGTATTCCCCATAGCCTTGAAGAAGGGTGGCCTCGTGGCCACCCTTTTTTTTATTGCATTTCTCAAGAATTTTTAATAACTTAATAAAACAATAGCATGGAACAGATCCTGGTCTCCTACACACCATCTAGATTCCTGTAACCAAATCGGGCTGAACAAGGATGAAAAACCGGCTGAGAATTCTTTATTTATCCACCGAAGTAGCTCCTTTTGCAAAGACAGGCGGACTGGCTGATGTTGCGAGCGCTCTCCCCAAGGCGCTCTTTGAACAGGGACACGATGTGCGGGTGATGATGCCCAAGTACGGCAATATCAGTGAACGGCGTTACACCCTGCGGGAGGTCATCCGGCTCAAGGATATCCCCATTCGCGTCGGCGAGCAGGAGCATGTGGTCAGTGCCAAATCGGCTTTCCTGCCGGAGACCAAGGTACAGGTCTATTTCCTCGATTACAAACCCTACTTCGAACGCAGCGATTATTACGTCGATTCCGCCACGGGCAAGGACTTCCCCGACAACGCCCAGCGTTTCTTCCTCTTCTCCAAGGCCGTGATCGAGACCATCAAGCTGCTCCACTGGGAGCCGCAGATCATTCACTGTAACGACTGGCAGACCGCCCTGGTGCCATGGATGCTGCATAACTCTTACCAGGACGATCCTTTCTTTGCCAAGGCGATCACGGTCCTCTCGATCCATAACCTGGCCTTTCAGGGCGCCTTTCCGCCGGCGGTGCTCGAAGAGCTCGGATTGGGGAAGGAGCTGGCGGCGGCCGGCAGCGATCTTGAATTTTACGGCAAGATCAATTTTCTCAAGGCGGGCATCAGGAATGCCGATTTGGTCACCACCGTCAGCCCGACCTATGCCCAGGAGATTCAGACGGATTCGGAGCTGGGATGTGGACTGCAGGGGGTGCTCAGCGAACGCCGCGAGGATCTCTTCGGCATCCTCAACGGGGTCGATTATGGCATCTGGAATCCGGAAAAGGACAGCCTGATCCCGGCACCCTACAACGCCACCAGTCTCAAGGACAAGGAGAAGAACAAGAAAGCCCTCGCCCGTGAGGCGGGCCTGCCCTACCAGGCGGAGATGCCGATCGTCGGCATGATCTCCCGCCTGACCAGCCAGAAGGGCTTTGATCTGATCGCGGCGGCGATCGACGATCTGGTCAAGCTGCCGGTGCAGCTGGTCATCCTCGGCACCGGCGATCCGCAATACCACAAGCTGCTGGAAAAGATGCGCAAGAGCCATGCCCAGCAGGTGGCCGTCTTTTTGCGTTTTGATGATCAGCTCGCCCATCTGATCGAGGCGGGCAGCGACATGTTCCTGATGCCCTCGCGCTATGAACCCTGCGGCCTCAATCAGATGTACAGCCTGAAATATGGCACCATCCCGGTCGTCCGCAGTACCGGGGGACTGGCCGACACCATTCTTGATGCGGGCACCGATCCCGCCAATGGCAACGGCTTTGTCTTCCAGGAGTACACGCCCAAGGCCCTGGTCGATGCGGTGCGCCGTGCGGTCGCCGCATTCCACGACGACAAGGGCTGGCAAAAGCTGATCAAACGCTGCATGAAGCAGGATTTTTCCTGGGCGATGGCTGCAGAAAAATACATCAAGCTCTATCTCAGGCTGGAAACCGCCAAAAAGAAGAGATAGCATGGATGGGCTCCGCGCATACTCTGCCACAGCTTGACGCTTCATCTTCCGACCCGCGATGGCGCCGGTCAACGCTCCCCCTTCCGGGGAGCTTCTGTTGGCCGGCCGACGCCCTCCCCTGTTTCATGATAATACAATTATGTCTTGCACCACGACAGATTTTCAGCAATCCGTCGCCGCTCCGCCTGATACGCGGCCGGCGCCGGTATCTGCACGCGGCAACAATAGCATAGAACACAATAGGATAGACCTGGAGGAACCTTCACCCTCCGGCGGGAGGCGACCCGCCCGGCCTGCGATTTACTGGCATTAACTTTGCATAAAAAAAGCCAATGGCAGCCCGCAGGCAGGGGGAGAAAAGCGCCCGGGTGCCGCGGCATTGATTCTTGACAGAGTAGACAGGCTGTGGATGGATGGTATTGAGATTACATTAGACCGTGTCGGCACGCTGCGCGATATCGGGCTTTTTCGGGTTCGCGGGTATGTGGATACCACAACCTCGCCCGAACTGCAGCGCCAGTTGACCGGGCTTATTCAGGAGGGGGTGACACAGATCATCATTGACCTCGGGGCGGTCAATTATGTCAGCAGTGCGGGTTGGGGGGTATTTGTCGGGGAGATCCGCGGATTGCGCGAGCAGGGCGGGGATCTCAAAATTATTCAAATGATCCCGGAAGTGAACGAAGTGTTCGAAATGCTGGAGTTCAACCGAATTTTGACCTGCTATGACTCCCTCGAGGAGGCCATCGATGACTATGACTTTTGTCAGGGCGTGGATCTGCGCGCTGCCCTGATGGAGCCGGAAGGGAGCACCGGCGCCACCCCCCTGTGGGAGAGCGATCGTCCCGTCGAGAATCCCGCCGATTTTCTTCCCCCGGTGGTCAAGGAGAACCGGACGGGGCGCACCATCACGGTCGCCCGCGGCCGCACCATCGATGACGTCGACTTGCCACTCAATGAAAAGATCAAAAAGCTGGTCACGGAGAATCCGCTGATGACCCCCTTCGGCATCAAGCGGCAGCTCAATTCCCCCCGTTTCGGCTACACCCGGATCGGCTTTTTCAAACTGCGCGGCATCCTCAAGCGCCTTGGGCTCGAGACCAAGGCCAAGCGGTACCGGTTCTATCGATCCCGCTGAGCCAGTCGCCGCTCCTCCCGGAGCCGCGCTGCCGGAATCTTCCTTTCCTGCAACCACAGTCAGGCTGTCCTGGTCGTACCATGCAAAGGAGTTGAAATGAAAGGCCCGTTGGTTCATTTGCACGGGTTGGTGGCGGCCGCCCTGCTCTTTGCCCTCGCTGCGGCCTGCCCGGTCGTGGCGCAGGAGCTGAGTCAGGAGGCGCTGCGCGTCACCCCGGGCGATGCCATCCATCTTTACATTTATGAGAATCTCTTTCCCTCGGACAAGGCCAAATTCGTCGGCAACTATCACGACAAGGAGTTCGTCGTCGACGGCCTCGGCCAGATCACCCTGGGGCCGCTCGGCCGGGTTCAGATCGCGGGGCTCAAGCCGGAGGAGGTCGCCCAGGTCTTGCAGGAAAAATTCAAGCCTTTCGCCAAGGAGCCGCTGATCCTGGTCATCCCCCTGATCCGGATCGAGCTCAAGGGCGGTTTTTCCCAGCCCGGGCTCTATCGCTTCAATCCCAATATGTCTTTCTGGGAGATGATGAAAGAGGTGGGCGGCCTGCATACCCTCTCCTCGTTCGAGGATATGTACATCGTGCGCAAGGGGGAGCCGCTCTATCGTGGGTTCGGTGATGCCTTTTACCGTGGCCAGTCCCTTTACGAGCTGGGCCTCCAGTCCGGCGACGAGATCGTCGCGCCGCGGGTCAACCGCATCTCCTTCGATACGATCATCCGGTATTTGCAGTTCGGCATGTCGATGCTGACCTTTTACCTGACCCTGATGAATTACAACAAAAACAACTCCAATCTTTGATGGGTATGGACGATCTGGATCTGTTGCAGGGTGGAGCCGAGCCGCAAGGCCCCGCCATGGATTTTGGCAAATTTTTCAAGGGCTTCTGGAAGCGGAAGTGGCTGATCGGGGTTCTGGCCGTGGCGGGGGCTGCCTGGTTTTACTGGGACTCCAAGAATGAGGTGCCGATCTACAGCACCTTTGCCACCATCAAGACCCGCAGTTTCGACACCGAATCCGAGAGCATCCTCAGCTGGAACCGGCAGGCCGAGCTGCGCAGCCGCAGCTTTTCCGAGCGCGTCGCGGCCCGGATGGGCCTGGCACTGCAGATGGGGAACAAGGCGGGGCCGCAGGGCGAGGTCTTTAGCGAATTTCATACCACCACCAGCCCGGTCCCCGGCAAGTACAAATGCCAGGTCGATTCGAGCGGCACCTTTTCGATCTTTCTGGTCGAGTATCCGCGCGAAACCCTGCTGGACAGCCTGAGTGTGTGGGATGTCCTGTCGCGGCCGGATACCTGCAACGGCTTCATCTTCCGGCTGAATCCGAAATTTGTCGAAAAGCCGCAGTTCGTTACGTTCCGCATTCGACCGTTCGAAAAAGCGGTCGCGGAGCTGAACGGTATGGTCACCGCCGAGGTGAGCAAGAACGGCAATCTGATGAAGCTGACGATCAAGGGGGCGGACCGCGAGAATCTGGACGACCAGCTCAACCAGATCGCTGAGATCTATGTGCAGGAGACCCTGCGCTTGCGCGACCGGGATGCCAATTCCTATCGCAAACGGCTGGAGGGCAGTCTCGAGATCGCCGCGGCCAAGGTTCGCGAGGCGGACGCCAACCTGCGCACGTTTTATGCCAAGTATCCCCTCTCGCTCGATGCCGCCAAGAAGACCATTCACGACGAGATGCAGCTGAGCAGCTACACGCTGCGCGAGATCCCGCAGCAGCGCGAGCAGCTGACCCAGCTGCTGCAGAAACTGGGCGAGCCGGTGGTGGGCTCGGATCCGGAGCAGTATCGTCGTCTCATCGTCCGCCAGCTGGCCAATTTTTCCGCGATGCGAGAGGAGCCCGCGCTGGCCCTGCTGCGCGATCAGCTCGCCAGTCAGGAGAGTCAGCTCTCCGATCTGTCGCGGGACTATTCGGATGATTATGCCCCCCTGGTCAATCTGCGCCGGAGCATCCGCGAGACGCAGGACAACATCATCGCCTTCGCTTCGAACTATCGCAACACCCTGGCGCAGAAAGAGACCGAGACGCGCAACAAGATGGATGCGATCCAGGCGCAGCAGCGGATGTTGCCCGATGATGAATACCGGTTGATGGAGCTGGAGCGCAACAAGAAAATCAGCGAAGATCATTATACGACGCTCTACACCAAGCTGCAAAAGCTCGAGATCGCCGATGGCGGCGAAGGTGAGGACATCGCCATTCTCGACCGGGCGATCCAGCCGACGATGCCGATCAATCCGAGCAAGTCGACCAAGGTCTTCATCGGCGCCGGTCTGGGTCTGGCCCTCGGTCTGGCTTTCTCGCTGGCTATTGATCTGGCCGACCGCCACATCCGCACACCGGGTGACGTCGAGAAGCATCTCAACCTCAAGGTGCTCGGCGCGATTCCCAATGTCGATTTCAAGGACATCCCCGAGTATCACGACCATGAGAAGGCCAAGCAGATCGATCGCCAGCTGGTGACGCACGACTATTCGCCGACGCCGATCGGCGAGGCCTACCGGGCGTTGCGCACCCAGCTGATTTTTTCGCGGACCCACGAGCGCCCGCACTCGATCGCCATTACCAGCGTCGCCCCCGAGGAGGGCAAATCCTTCACCGCCTCGAATCTGGCGATCATCTTCGCCCAGCAGCGTACCAACACCCTGCTGGTGGACGCCGATCTCCGGCGCGGGGTGCTGCACAATACCTTTCAGATGCGCCGCGAGCCGGGGCTGGCCAATTATCTCAGCACCAGCGCCACCCTCACCTCGATCGTGCAGCAGACCCATATCCCCAACCTCTCTTTCATCAGCTGCGGTGCCCTGATGCCCAATCCCTCGGAGCTGCTGGGCTCGCCGCTGATGCGCCGTTTCCTCGATGAGGCCAGCCGCAAGTTCGATATCGTCCTCTTCGACACGCCGCCCCTGGATGCGGCCACCGATGCCGTGGTTCTCGGCACCCAGGTCAACGCGATGGTCATGGTGGTGCGGGCGGGCAAGACCCGGATCGGCAAGGCGAAGGAGAAAATGGAGATCTTTCATACGGTGCCGGTCAAGCTCGTCGGCGCCGTGCTCAACAGTTCCGACACCCAGCTGGTGCAGAATTACAGTTATTATCACTATTAATCATCGGATTCACACGACCCATGCAACTTCTCCTGACCGGCGGCGCCGGCTTTATCGGCTCCCATTTCACCCGCAAGCTGCTCGATGAGGGCCATGCGGTCGACTGTCTCGACAATTTCAACGACTATTACGATCCGGCCCTGAAACGGGCCAACGTCCAGCCCTATCTCAGCCACCCCGCCTACCGGCTGATCGAGGGCGACATCACCGACCGGCCGATGGTCGAGGCGCTCTTCAGTCAGCGTCACTACGACCAGGTGGTCCATCTCGCCGCGCGTGCCGGGGTGCGGCCTTCGATCCAGGAGCCCCTGCTCTACGAACAGGTCAACGTCCTGGGCACCCTGCACCTGCTCGAGGCGTGCCGCCGGCACAATGTCAGCAAAATGGTGCTGGCTTCCTCCTCCTCGGTCTATGGCAACAACCGCAAGGTGCCCTTCGCCGAGAGCGACCCGGTCGACAATCCGATCTCGCCCTATGCGGCGACCAAAAAAGCCTGCGAGCTGATCGCCTATACCTGGCACCATCTCTATGGCCTCTCGGTGAGCTGCATGCGTTTTTTCACCGTCTATGGCCCGCGGATGCGTCCCGACATGGCGATTCACAAGTTCGCCCGGCTGATCGCGGCGGGCCGGCCGGTGCCGGTTTACGGCGACGGCAGCTCGCGCCGCGATTACACCTTCATCGATGACATTGTTCAGGGTCTCTATGCCGCCACCGAGCGCTGCGCGGGCTATCATCTCTACAATCTGGGGGAATCCAATACCATCGAGCTGCTCCAGCTCATCCGGCTGATCGAGCAGGCCCTCGGGCGTGAGGCGCAGCTCGAGTTCCATCCCGAGCAGCCCGGGGATGTGGCGATCACCTATGCCGACATCTCGCTGGCGCGCAAGGAACTCGATTACCGGCCGGTCACGCCGATCGAGGAGGGGGTTATCGCTTTCGCCGACTGGTTCAAGCACTATTACAAATAATGCATCCACTGCCCGGCCCGTGCCGGCGCCGCCCGCAAGCGCGCCGGTTTTGATCCTAATGATTGAGTCGTATGGTATCAGAAAAGGAAAGATTCCTCGGGAATGTAATGCGGGTGGCGGATCTGGTCACCCTGCTGCTGACCTTTCCCCTGGCCTATTTTGTCGATGAGTACATCCGCACCGTGGCCGAGCTGCACGTCAAGGCCTACGCGGTCTCACCGACCTTCTCCGGTTTTCTCTATTTCGCCGCCAATTATTGGAAGATGATCCTCGGCTTCCCGATCATCTGGACGGCGATCTTTTCCCTCTATGGCCTCTATCGCAACTATCGCACCCGCTCGTTCCGCAAGTTCACCTGGCTGCTTTTCGTCTCGACCGTCTGGGCGACCGTCGCCTCGGGCAGTCTGATCTTCCTCCTCAAGCTCGAGCTGGCCAGCCGTCTCTACTTTTCGGTCTTTGTCATCCTGGCCTTCCTCCTCCTGCTCGGGCAGCGCAAATTGCTGCTCCTTTTTCTGGATCGCGTCCACAGCCGCGGCTACAACCGGGAGAACCTCCTCATCGTCGGCACCGGCCGGCGGGCGCGCGATTTCATCCGCGCCATCAAGCTCCATTCCAACTGGGGCCTGCACATTGTCGGCTTGATCGATGACGAGCACGGCATGTACGGCAAGGAGGTGGACGGCTATCGCGTCATCGGCCGGATCCAGGACATCCCCTTCATCGTCAAGCGGGTGGTGATCGACCGGGTGATCTTTGTCGTGCCGCGGCTCTGGCTGCACCGCATCGAGGAGGCGATCCTCTCCTGCGAGGAGCTGGGCATCTCGACCTCGATCGCCCTCGACCTCTTCAATATCCACATCGCCCGGACGCGGCAGACCGATTTCAACGGTTTTCCCCTGCTCGAATTCGAGACCTTTCATGCCAAGGAGTGGCAGCTCTTTATCAAGCGGATCATGGATCTGGCGGTCGCCTCGGTTTCGCTGGCCATCTTTTCGCCGGTGCTGCTGCTGGTCGCCCTGCTGATCAAGTTGACCTCGAAGGGTCCGGTGCTTTTCAAGCAGACGCGCATCGGCCTTAACGGGCGCAAATTCACGCTCTACAAGTTCCGCTCGATGGTGGCGGATGCCGAGGCGCTCAAAAAGGATTTGATGCAGCACAACGAGATGGACGGTCCGGTCTTCAAGATCAAGCGTGACCCGCGCATCACCACCATCGGCTGGATCATTCGCAAGACCAGCATCGACGAGCTGCCGCAGCTCTTTAATGTCCTCATGGGCGACATGAGTGTGGTCGGACCGCGCCCGCCGCTGGTCTGCGAGGTCGAGGATTACAAGGTCTGGCAGCGCCGCCGCCTCAGCCTCAAGCCGGGCATCACCTGCATCTGGCAGGTGAGCGGCCGCAACAAGATTGGATTCGACAAGTGGATGAAAATGGACCTCGAATATATCGACACCTGGTCGCTCTGGCTGGATGTCAAGATTCTCTTTAAAACCTTCTTCGTCGTGCTGACCGGCTACGGCGCCGAATAACCGGAAAGAGCGGATGACCCCTTACACCCTTCCCCCTGTTGCGCGCAAGCTGCGCATCCTGATGATCGCTCCCCAGCCCTGGTTTCAGCCGCGCGGCACCCCTTTCAGCGTGCTGCACCGTATCAAGGCGCTGACCCTGCTCGGCCACGAGGTCGATCTGGTCACCTACCCCATTGGCGCGGATGTGCCGATGGCGGGGCTGCGGATTCACCGCGCCGCCCGCGTGCCCGGCATCCATCAGGTCAGGATCGGTCCCTCGAAGGCCAAGATCCTGCTCGATGTGGCGCTCTGGCGCCGTGCACGCCAGCTGGCCGCCCGTGGCGGCTATGACCTGCTCCACACCCATGAGGAGGCGGGCTTTTTCGGGGTCGGGCTGGCGCGCCGCCACCGGCTGCCGCACCTCTACGACATGCACTCCTCGCTGCCGCAGCAGCTGCACAACTTCCGTTACTCGCAATCCCGGCTGCTGGTGGGGGCGTTCGAACGCCTCGAAGCGCGCACCATCAACCAGGCCGCCGCGGTGATCACCATCTGCCCGGAGCTGCAGAGTTATGTCGAGGAGAAATTCCCGGGGGTGACCAGCCTGCTGATCGAAAACGTCGCGGACAATGCCCTGGTTTTTCCGCCCGCACCGGGCGATGCCGCCCGGCTGCGCGCGCAGTACGGCCTGGGTGAGGCCCGGATCGTCCTCTATTACGGCACCCTCGAGGCCTATCAGGGCATTCCGCTGCTGATCGAGAGCGCGGCCCGGCTGTTGGCCGACGGCAGCGGTGCCGGGATCAAGTTCCTGCTGGTCGGCGGCAGCCCGGAGCAGGTTGAGTCCTGCCGGGCGCTGACGCGCCAGCATGGCGTAGCCGACCACTTTGTCTTCACCGGTTTTGTCCAGCCGCAGCAGATCCCCGGCTTTATCGAGATCGCCGATGTGCTGGTCTCGCCGCGGCTGAGCGGCACAAACTCGCCCCTCAAGATCTACTCCTATCTGCGCTCGGGGCGGGTGATCGTGGCCACCCGGCATATCACCCATACCCAGATCCTCAACGACGAGGTGGCGATCCTGGCCGAGACCACGCCGGAGGGCTTTGCTGCCGGCATCCGGCAGGCGCTGACGGAGGGGGATGCGGCGGCGCGGCGGATCGCTGCGGCCGCGGCGCTCGCGGAAGCCTCCTACAGCTACAGCGAGTACCTGCGCCGGGTGGAGTGGATCGTCGAAAAAGCAGCAGGAGTCTGAGCGCGCATGTGCGGGATCTGCGGTATCATCGAACGCGAACCGGGGCGCATGGCCTCTCCGGCCGAGCTGCAGGCGATGTGCGACGCCATCATTCATCGGGGACCCGATGAGGAAGGCCGCCATCTCGCGGGCCCGGCCGGGCTCGGCATGCGCCGTCTGGCGATCATCGACCTGGCCTCCGGGCAGCAGCCGATCTTCAACGAAGACAGCACCGCCGCCATCGTCCTCAACGGCGAGATCTACAACCATCTCGACCTCCGCCGCGAGCTGGAGAGCCGCGGCCATCGCTTTCGTACCCATGCCGATACCGAGGCCATCCTTCACGCCTGGGAAGAGTGGGGCGAGGCCTGCCCGGCCCACCTCAACGGTATGTTCGCCTTTGCCATCTGGGACGAGAAGCGCCAGCGCCTCTTTCTCGCCCGCGACCGCATCGGCAAAAAACCCCTCTATTATTACCATGACGAACGGCGGCTGGTCTTCGCTTCCGAGATCAAGGCCATCCTGACCCTGCCCGGGATTCCGCGCGAGATCGATCCCCGCGCCCTCGATGCCTATCTGACCTTCGAGTACATCCCCGCGCCGATGAGCATCTTCAAGGGGATCCGCAAACTGCCGCAGGCGCACTGGCTCGCGCTCGATGAGCGGGGCGTGCGGATCCAGCGTTACTGGCGGCTGCAGTACCAGACCGTCGACCGCACCGAGGCAGAAGCCGCCGAGGCCTTCCGCGAGCTGCTGCGCGACGCCACCCGCATCCGCCTGATGAGCGAGGTGCCCCTCGGCGCTTTCCTCAGCGGCGGACTCGATTCGAGCGCGGTGGTGGCAATGATGAGCCAGACCTCCACCACGGGGGTCAAGACCTTTTCGATCGGCTTCGACAACGCCACCTATAACGAGCTGCCCTGGGCCCGGCTGGTGGCCCGCCATTTCGGTACCGAGCACTACGAGGAGATGCTCACCCCCGACGCCGTCGGCCTGACCGAACGGATCGTGCAGCAGCTTGATGAGCCGCTCGGCGACTTTTCGGTTTTTCCGACCTGGATGGTCTCGGAGATGGCGCGCCGCCATGTCACGGTGGCCCTCTCCGGCGACGGTGGCGACGAACTGCTCGGCGGCTACGAGACCTATATCGCCGAGCAGCTGGCCCGGCGCTATCAGCGCCTGCCGCGCTGGCTGCGCCACGGGGTGATCGAGCCGGCGGTTGCCCTGCTGCCGCCGACCGAAAAGAAAAAGGGCTTTTTCAACAAGTCGCGACGCTTCGTCGAGGGCTGCCGGCTGCCGGCCGATCTCCAGCATGTGCGCTGGATGATCTTTTTGCAGGAGGCCGAAAAGGCCTTGCTCTATCGACCCCAGCTGCGCGAGCTGCTGGCCGGGCGCGATCCCTATGGCTTCATCCGCCTGGCCTTCGCCGAGAGCGGGGCGGAAGCGCCGCTTGATCAGGAAGAGTACGTCGATATTGTCACCTATCTGGTCGATGACATCATGGTCAAGGTCGACCGGATGTCGATGGCGGTCTCGCTCGAGACCCGGGCGCCCTTTCTCGACTACCGCGTGGTCGAATTCTGCGCCAGCCTGCCGCCACCGATGCGTCTCAACGGCCAGCGCAGCAAATACCTGCTCAAACAGTCTTTCCGGGGGATTTTGCCGGATGAGATCCTCAACCGCCGCAAGGAGGGATTCAGCATCCCGATCAAGCGCTGGATGAAGGAGGAGCTCCGGCCGATGATGCTCGACTTTCTCTCACCGGCGGCTCTGGACCGGTCCGGCTGTTTCGAACCGGCCTATGTGCAGCGTCTGATCCGCGAGCACCTCGAGGGCACCGAAAACCACAGTCACCGGCTCTGGGCGCTGCTGATGTTTCAGATGTGGCACGCCCGTTACATGCGGCCCTGAGGGCTGCCATTTTATACGAACGGAGATTCCATGCAACGCGACCTCAACCAGCTTGCACAAAATGAATTTGATCTGCTCATCGTCGGCGGGGGTATTTACGGGGCGACGGCGGCGCGCGAAGCGGCCCTGGCCGGTCTTTCGGTGGCGTTGATCGAGGCGAAGGATTTCGCCGCCGGCACCTCGGGCAACAGTTTAAAGATCGTCCATGGCGGACTGCGCTACCTGCAACATGCCGACCTCAAGCGCATGCGCGAATCGATCGCCGAGCGCCGGACGATGCTGCGGATCGCTCCGCACCTGATCCAGCCGCTGCCGTGCGTCATGCCGACCTACGGGCATGCGATCAAGGGGCCGGAGGTGATGCGGATCGCCCTGCTGATGAACGATCTCCTCAGCGCCGACCGCAACCGCGGGCTCGACCGCGAGCATCGCCTGCCGATGGGGCGGGTGATCTCGCGCGACCAGCTGCTCGAGCTGGTGCCCACGGTCGACCGGACGCGCCTCAACGGCGGCGCGGTCTGGTATGACGCGACGATGTACAATTCCGAGCGACTGGCGCTGGCCTTTGTGCGTTCCGCGGCCGAGAACGGCGCAGCTGTGGCCAATCATCTTGCGGCCGAGGCCTTTCTGCTGACGAACGGCCGGGTCACCGGCGTGCGCGCCCGCGATGCCATCGGTGGTGGCGCCGTGGAGATTCGCGCCCGCCAGACCCTGACCTGCGCGGGTCCCTGGATCAACGATCTCTTTGCGATGCTGGGCGAAGAGCGTCCGCCCGCCCAGGCCTTTTCGACCGCCCTCAATCTGGTGGTCAAGCGGCGGCTGAGCGAGCATTTCGCCTTCGGGGTCAACAGCCGCAAGGAGTTCAAGGATCAGGATGCCCTGATCAAGAAGGGCTCGCGCCTGCTCTTCGTCGTGCCCTGGCGAGAGTATACCATGATCGGCACCGACCACCGGCCCTGGCACGGGACAGCCGGCGACTATCGTGTGAGTGAGGCGGATATCGCCGCCTTCCTCAAGGATGCCAACGAGGCCATGCCGGGGGCGGAGATCCGCCGTGACGAGGTGACCTTCTTTTACGGCGGGCTGCTGCCGATGGCGGGATTCAACGCGGCCAGCGGTGACGTCAGCATCAGCAAGCATTTCCGCATCTACGATCATGAACGGGAGCACGGGATTCCGGGCTTGCTCAGCGTGCTCAGTGTCAAGTATACGACGGCGCGCGGGGTGGCAGAAGCCGCGGTGCGCGCGGCCGGCCGCAAGCTGGGCAAGCGCCTGCAGGTCACGCAGGGCCGCGAGCGGCCGGTGTGGGGCGGGGATGTCGGCGACTTTGCCGGTTTTCTCGCGACACAGCAGGCCGAGCGGCCGCAGGAGATGACGGCGGGGCAGCTGGAGCAGCTGGCGCGCAATTACGGCACCGGCCTTGGCGAGGTGCTGAGGACGGCGACGGAAATGGAGGGGGGGCTGCGGCCGCTCGCCGGCCAGGAGAAGGTCCTGCGCGCCGAGGTACTGCATGCCGTACGCCGCGAGATGGCGCTGACCCTGGCCGATGTCATGCTGCGCCGCACCGAGCTGGGCTCAGCGGAATACCCCGGCGATGCTGCGGCCGGCGAGGCGGCGGCGATCATGGCAGAGGTGCTGGGATGGGACGCGGCGCGGGTGGCGCAGGAGCTCGCAGCGCTGCGGGCATGCTACCAGCCGGCCTGAGCCCGTTTCGCCGCTCGCGCCGACCCCGCCGGCCCGGTCAACCCCCCTGGTGCCGACCCGGCCTGAGCCCGTATCGCGGCTCGCGCCGACCCGGCCCGCCGGCGCCGATTTCGGCCTTTGAAATTACGCAAAAGTTGCGTAACATCTCTAGTATTGAGTAAATAATAAATTCTTCACTGATTCGCAATCTGAGGTCTCTATGTCTGATGCCATTGGCTCTTATCTGTGGAAGGGCAGCGACGAAAAAACCATTGACGAAGTGCGCCGGTACTGGACCGACAATGTCAACACCACCCAGTTCTGGACCGGCGATCCGCGTCAGATCGGCTCGCCCGAATTTTACGACACCGTCGGTGCCTTTATCCGCAAGAATTACGAACACCGTTACCGGCTGATCGCCAGCGAGGCGGCCAAATATCCCGGCGGCAAGATGCTCGAGATCGGCTGCGGTGCCGGCTGGGAGCTGGTCGCCTGGGCGCAGGCGGGGATGCAGGTCACCGGCCTGGATCTCTCCTCGGGCGCCCTCGAACTGGCCAAGGGCAATTTTGCGCACAACCAACTGCCGGCCGAATTAAAGCTGGGCAATGCCGAACAGCTGCCCTTTGCGGACAACACCTTTGACATCGTCGCCTCCTTTGGCGTGCTCCATCAGACCGAGAGCACCGAAAAGGCGGTGACCGAGGTCAAACGGGTGCTCAAACCCGGCGGCGAGGCGGCGATCACCCTCTATTACAAGTATTCGTGGAAGATCCTGCTCACCCAGCTGGGCCGGGTCAACTTCGAGTTTGCCCATGAGGATGCCCCCATCACCCGGCTCTATGACAAAAAACAGCTGCGGGAACTCTTTGCGGATTTCAGCTCGGTCGAGGTTTTTCTCGATTATACCCGGGCCACCCGTTCGCCGCGCAAGGGTTTTCTCGCCTTCCTCTTCAATTATCTCTTCGTTCCGGTCTTCAATCTGCTGCCCGGCTGCATCCGCAACCGTTTCGGCCATGCAGCGGTCGTGCTCGCGAAAAAATAGCCAGGAGGGTGGAGGATGAGGGCTCTGGTCACCGGCGCCTCCGGATTCACCGGCGGCTACATGGTCGATCATCTGTTGGAACGGGGATATCAGGTGCGCGCGTTCGTTCGCCCGAGCAGCGATATCACCCATCTCAAGGCCAGGGGGGTCGATGTGGTCACCGGGGATCTGCTCTACAAGGCGGACCTGGCGCAGGCGATGCGCAACATCGACGTGGTCTATCACATTGCGGCGCTCTATCGTGCGGCCAACCAGCCGGATCAGGCCTACTGGGATGTCAACGTCACCGGCACCGAGAATGTCATGGCCGCCGCTCTCGAGATGGGGGTGCGGCGGGTTCTGCACTGCAGCACCTGCGGCGTGCATGGCCACATCGACAAGCCGCCGGCCACCGAGACTGCGCCGATCAAGCCCGGCGACATCTATCAGGAGACCAAGGCCGAGGGCGAAAAGGTCGCGATGTTCTATCATCGGGATAAGGGGCTGCCGGTCACCATCGCCCGGCCCGTGGGCATTTACGGTCCCGGCGACACGCGGATGCTCAAGATGTACCGCATGATCTATCAGGGCAAATTCATCATGTTCGGCGGCGGCAACGTCCTCTATCATCTCAGCTACGTCACCGACATCGTCGAGGGCTTTCGCCTGGCGGCGGAGACTCCGGCGGCGGCCGGCGAGAGCTATATCATCGCCGGCGAGCGCTGGTTCACCCTCAATGATTTTGCCAAAATGGTCGCCGCTGCGCTTGGCGTCAATCCGCCGCGGCTGCATCCTCCGGTCTGGCCGGTCTACGCCGCCGGCTGGCTGTGCGAAAAGCTCTGCATCCCCCTGCGTGTTCAGCCGCCGATCTTCCGCCGGCGCGTCGACATCTTTGTCAAGGACCGCGCCTTTGATATCAGCAAGGCGAAGCGGGAGCTCGGCTTTCAGCCGAAGGTGGGTCTCGAGGAGGGCATCCGCCGCACCGCGCAGTGGTACAAGGAAAACGGTTATCTGGATTGAACACCCTAATCAGCAGGTGCCATGAAAACGATCAATGTCATTGGTAATTTTTCCGGCCGCAATGCCGGGGATGCCGCCATCCTTGGCGGCGTACTCGAGGATATTTCGCAGCGTTACCCGGAGGCCCTTTTCACCATCCCGACCATCAATACAGGCTTTGTGGAGCGGCAGTTCGCTGAATACCGGATCAAGACAGTGCCGATGACCCCCTGGCACGGCTCGATGAAGATCCTCGGTTATCCGGTGCTGCGGGCCATGCGGGAGGCGGATCTGATCCTGGTGACCGACGCCATTCTCTTCGACCGCAAGTTGTACAATCCGCTCTTCAACTACCTCTGGACCCTGTCGCATTTTCTGCCGCGCGCCTGGCAGAAGGGGGTGCCGGTCGTGTTGTATAATTGCAGCCTCGGGCCGATCCGCACCAGCGCCGGTCATGTGGCGCTGCAGCGCATCCTCGACCACACCAGTGCCCTGATTCTGCGCGACCAGGAGTCGGCCGAGCTGCTCGAGCGTCAGGGCTTCCAGCATCCGCGGGTGATCGAGGGGGCCGACTGCGCCCTGAACGCCAGGCCGGTTGATGAGGCGCGGCTGGCGGAGATCTGCCGGGAGGCTGATCTGTTCAACAGCGGCCGACCGGTGATCGGCTTCAACGTCAACAGCTATGTCGATGCCTTCGTCCGCCAGGGCGGCACTTTCGGCCGCGATAATCTGGTCGAGCTCTATGCCGCCACCGTCGACCGCGTGATCTCCGAGCTGGCGGTCGATGTCCTTTTCGTCGAGACGCAGCACATGGACATGGGCATCGCCACCCAGGTGCTCGGGCGGATCCATCAGCGTGACCGGGTTCGCCTGATCTCCAACAAGGTCTACACCTACCGCGAGATCTGCGCGGTGCTGCAAAAGCTGCAGCTCTTCGCCGGCATGCGCACCCACAGCCTGATCCTCTCTTCGGCGATGGGGGTCCCGCCGGTGGGCATCGTCACCTATCCGAAGAATCGCGGCTATATGCGCACCATCGGCATGGAGGCGCATCTGGTCGATTTCAAGGAGCTGGCGGTCGAGAGCTTTTTCGCTCGCATCCATGCGGCCTGGAACGACCGGGAGCGCATCCGGGCGGCGATGCTGCCCCAGGTCGCGCGCGAGAAGGAGAAGGCGCGCCGTTCGGCCGAGGTGCTAAAGGAGTATCTGGGCTGAGGCGTCGCCCGTGCATTCCGGCCGGGCCTGCTACTGCCGCGCGGCCAGCCGGCCCGCGGCGCGCCGCGCCGTCACCCTAACTCTTCGCAGCGTATGTCCGCCAAAAAGTCACTTTCGCTTCTCTTCCGCTGGCTGATCAGCATCGCCCTGATCGCCTGGGTGCTCTACAAGGTCGATCTTGGCAAACTCTGGCAGACGCTCAGCCAGGCGGACTGGTTTTATTTTGGCCTCTCGATCGCCCTCACCCCGCTGCTGATTTTCCTCAGCTCCTGGAAGTGGCAGGTCATCCTGCGCGCCCAGGGCATCCACGCCTCAGGCTGGCGTCTCTTCTGGCTCTACATGGTGGGTTATTTTTTCAACACGGTGCTGCCGACCAACGTCGGTGGCGACGTCGTGCGCGCCTGGGCTCTGGGCAAGGCAACGGGCGAGAACGCCAAGGCCTTCGCCTCGGTCTTCATCGAGCGCTTCACCGGCCTGACCGCCCTGATCCTGGTGGCGGTAGCCGCCTTTTTCGTCGCCCTGCGCTCTCTCTGGGATGCCTGGCTGGCGCTGGCCATGGCGGTCTCGGTCGCCGGCTACCTCGTCCTGCTGGTGATCCTCCTCAATGAGCGCTATCTCAGCTGGATGGAGAAAAGGGTGCCGGCGGGCCTGGTGCGCCGGATCTTCGTCAAGCTGCGGAAATTCCAGGAGGCGATCCTCTCGATCCGGGATCAGCGCGGCGCCCTCCTCTTCGCGATGGCCAACTCGTTCGTCTTTTATCTCGCCGCTGTGGTCAACGTCTGGGTCAGCGCCCTGGCTTTCCACTGTACCCTCTCCTTCCTCGATGCCCTGATCATCACCCCGATCATCATGGTGATCATGATGCTGCCGATTTCGATCGGCGGGATCGGCCTGGCGGAATGGGCCTATTTCTTCACCTTTGACCGCCTGGGATTCGGCGGAGCGGCCGGCCTCTCGGTGGCCCTGCTGATGCGCGTCAAGGCCCTGGTGACAGGGCTGCTCGGCGGTATCTACTATTCGACCCTGGGGATTCGCATCGATCAGGAGGTGACCATGGACCGTGAGCCCGAACGGCAGATCGGCGAGGGGGACGTCGCCGGCGAGGTCAAGTATTTCAGTGGTTTTGAGGATGTCATGCGGCGGCGAAAATCGCCGGTACACAAGTATGCCGACATCGTCATCG
Organism: uncultured Cytophagia bacterium; assembly: GCA_964436305.1. Taxonomy (GTDB): domain Bacteria; phylum Zhuqueibacterota; class Zhuqueibacteria; order Residuimicrobiales; family Residuimicrobiaceae; genus JAKPUX01. The sequence goes on from CAYTCI010000026.1 coordinate 33,119, forward strand.
GCCGCCTCCATTTCTGGCGGCTCTTTAAATACGAGATGGTTTCCCTCTTCTGCCTGCCGATGCCGGGGATGATCGGCTATGCCCTGCGGCAGCTCACCCTGCCGGCCCTGCTGCGCCACCAGGGCAAGGGCGCGGTCTGGAGCCGCAACGTCACCCTGCGCCATCCTCACAAGATCAGCATCGGCAAGCGCTGCGTCATCGAGGAGTACTGCTCGATTTCGGCCCAGGGGGATGACCAAAGCGGCATCACCCTGTCCGACGAGGTGCTGCTCGGCCGCGGTACCGTGCTGGGGACCCGCAACGGCACCATCGAGATCGGGGAGTACAGCAATATCGGCGCCAACTGCCGCCTCGGCACGACCAGCCGGATCCGGTTCGGCAAGCACGTGCTGCTGGCAGCCAACTGCTATATCGGCGGGGCGCAGCACCGGTTCGACCGCCTGGATGTGCCGATCATGCGCCAGGGTTATGAGAGCAAGGGGGGCGTGGTGATCGAGGATGACTGCTGGCTCGGCGCCGGGGTAATCGTGCGCGATGGTGTGACCATCGGCACCGGATCGGTGATCGGCGCGGCGGCGGTCGTGACCCGGGATGTCCCGCCCTTCTCGATCGCCATGGGAATTCCCGCCCGGGTGGTGGGGTCGCGTAACGGAAAAAGTGGAGAAGGATTATGAAAAAGATCACTGGGCTCCCCCTGGCCCTCCTCGCCCTGTGGGCCCTCGCGGCGGCGCCGGACCTCCGGGCGGTCGATGTGCAGGAGTACCGCGCACGCCGGCAGCACCTGCTGGCCACCATGGACATCAGCGAGGTGCTGGTCGTGCGTGCGGCGGCTACCGTCGCCCGCGCCGGCGATGTCAATTATCCCTATCACCAGGATGAGGATTTCTACTATCTCACCGGCAGCCGGGAACCGGGACTCTTGCTCCTGCTCATCCCCGCCGGTTTTGCCATGGAGGAGCGAATCGTTCATGAACTGCTCTTCGCCCCGCCTGCGCGCAGCAACGCCTATACCGGCATGACCCCCGGGCCGGAAAAACTGCACGAAGTGCTGGGCATCGAGGCGGCCCTCCCCGATAACCGCTTCCAGAGCCTCTTCGGTCAGATCCTCGCTGGCAAACGCCTGCTCTATCTCGCCGGCCTGTCGCCCGCCTTCATCAACGATCCGGTCGCGGGCAAGGGCTATTTTCTCGATCGCGACAGCAAGAAAGCCCTGAAGGACAAGTATCCCGGTCTGCAGATCAAATCGGCCACTGCCCTGCTCACGCCGCTGCGGCTGATCAAATCGGAGGGTGAGGTGGCGCTGATGCAAAGCGCGATCGACGCGACCGATGCGGCCCTGCGCGAGGCGATGAAGGGCTGCGAGCCGGGGCAGTACGAATACGAGCTCCAGGCCGTGATCGAGTATGGCTTTTTACGCGGCGGCTGCATGGCGCTGGCCTTCCCCTCGATCGTCGGATCGGGGCCCAATTCGGTCATCCTGCATTACGACGCCAACGAACGGCGGATGGAGGCGGGCGAAACGGTGGTGATGGATGTCGGCGGTGAGTTCCAGGGCTATTGTGCCGATGTCACCCGCACCATCCCGGTCAGCGGCCGCTTTTCTCCCGAGCAAAGGGCGATCTATACCCTGGTGCTGGCGGCCCATGATTCGGCGATCGCGCTGATCCGGCCGGGGGCGACCATCGCCGAGCTCAACAAAAAGGCCGCAGCCGTGGTCGGCCGCGGCCTGAGTCAGCTTGGCCTGATGAAGGAGGGCGAGGAGGTGGCGAAATTTTTGCCGCACGGGATCAGCCACCAGCTCGGCCTCGAGGCGCACGACCTCGAGGGCAACGGTCCGCTGGCGCCGGGCATGGTGATCACCATCGAGCCGGGCATCTATATCGGCCCCGCTATGACCGGGGTGCCGGCCGCTTACCGTGCCATCGGCATCCGCATCGAGGATGACGTCCTGGTGACGCCGGCGGGACACCGGGTGCTCTCCAACGCCCCGCGCACGATCGACGAGATCGAAAAGCTGATGAAAAAGAAAGGGATCGCCAACCATCCGATCGGCTGATCCCTCTTTCACTGCCTGACAGCACGCCGCGGGACTTTGGCCGTAATCCCGCGGCGTTTGTTTTTTCGGGCTGATCGCTAGCGCATCAAGACGAGCTTTCTGGTTTGCCGGATCCCCCCGGTCTGGAGAACTGCGTAGTAGACGCCGGAGGGTGCCGCTTCTCCCTTGAGATTCCTGCCCTGCCAGATTAAACGGTGGATCCCCGCCGCCCTTTCCCCTTCGCACAGCGTTTGCACCAGTTCGCCGCTCAGGTTGAAAATCCGTAGCGCGGCACTCTGCCGCAAGGGCAGCGAGAGTGTAAAGGTGGTGGTGGCATTGAAGGGATTGGGATAGTTTTGCCCGAGTTCGATCACCTGCGGCAGAATGGTCGCGGGCTCGGCCGCAACCCCGGTCCGGTTGAGGAGGAAGCGCCAGTGAACCTCGGTGGTGAGCTTGCCGTCGCTGACGCTGCCGGTGACAGTAAAGTTTCCATCTTCGTCGACCGCCAGGGTGGGGTTGACGACCAGGGTCAGGCTCGGCTGATGGTCCACCGGATTACCGTTGACGCGCCACTCGAAGAGGATCGCATCGCCATCGGGATCGAGCACGGTGTTGAAGGCGAAGGAGAGGGAGGTGCCGGGTGCGACCAGGGCCAGGGCGGTATCGGCGGGTGAGAAGCCGGCGATGATCGGCGCCCGGTTGCTCTCCGGAAAGTAACCGATGAGCGTCCAGAGGGTGGAGATCCCGCCGGTGCTCTGGCAGTCAAAGTGGACGAGGCCGGGGGAATCAGCCGGCCGGACCTGAAAGAGGGCCTCGCCCCTGGCATCGGTGAGGAGGATGGGCTGCGAGAGCACATGGCCGCCGTCCGGCGCGGCGATGCTCACCTGCACCCCGGCCAGCGGATTGCCGAAGCGATCGGTCAGCCGGAGGGTCAGTTTGACCCCATCGGCTCCGGGCAGGGCGATCCGCTGGCTGTCCGGGCTCACCTTGACCAGCGCCGCCGGCGCCTCCGGAGCCGCAGTAGCGGTGAAAAGCAGGGGCGGCAAGGGGGCATCCCCCGCGTAGACCTGGATCACGCTGGTGGTCGCCTGCTCGCCCAGGGTCAGCAGGGCGGAGGCCAGACCGCTGGCGTCGCTGCGGGTGGCGAATTCCGGCGATCCGGCAAAACGGGCATCGCCCTGGGTCACCTTGAAGAGGACGGCCAGATCGGCGACGGGATTGCCATTGGCGTCGCCCATCTGGATGATGAAGGGGGCCGCCAGCGCCCGGCCGACGATGCCGTTCTGCTGGTTACCGCTGACAATGGCCCACTGCGCCGGCTCGCTGGCCGCCGCGGAGGCCTTGAGGGTGAGGGTGGTTTGTTCCAGCCCACGGATGCGGGCCGTCAGCAGATTGTTGCGCCGGCCCGCCACCGGTCCCATGCTCCAGAGCACCCGGCAATAGCCGGCGGTATCCGAAAAGACACTGCAGGTCGTCTTGCGGTTCACCAGGCCGCCACCCGCAACAACACTCAGCTCCACGGTGACGCCCCCCTTGGGTTCCTTTTCGTGGCCGAGCACGCGCAGGACCAGCGGCGCCGGGAGCGGCGTGTTGATGCGTCCGGTCTGATCGTCGCCCGAGACATACAGGAGCTGGTCGAGAAGGGCCGGCGCCACGAAGCGCACCTGGGCGGTATCCGCGAGGGTGAATCCGGCGCCCTTGATGAAAGCGCTGACGCTCTTTAATTCAGCCGTGGTGCTGCGGAGTTTGGCCCGAACCAGCCCGTCGCGACTGCTGATCGAGTCGGTGAGGCTGATGACATTCCGCTGGCCGCTGGCCGTGATATCCACCGTGAACCCCGCCAGGGGACGGGAGGCGGCATCGCGCAGGGTGACGCTGATGTCCGACCAGGCGCTGCCATCGGCGATCACCGGGGTCGTGGCCGAGACTGTGCTCAGGGTGTTCTCCGGCAGCACCGGCAGCGCGATCTCCATCAACAGGGGAGCGCCGGTGAGCACGCTCTCGCTGCTGGTGCTGCTGACCACCAGCTGGTTGAAGGCGCCGAGGTAGCGGCCAAGGGTCCAGAAGGCTGAGGCGGTTCCTGCGGCATCGCTGACCACCACCTGCGCACGAGCCCCATTCATGTTGCCTCCGCCCGAGACGACCTCGAATTGCACGGCATAGCCGGCAACCGGGTTGCCGTAGCGGTCGGTGATGGCGGCGACGATCGGATTGGTCAGGGTCCTGCCGGGAGTGCCGCTCTGGGTGAAGCCGCTCTGTGCACTCATGCGGTAGGCCGCGCCGCTGGTCGCCCGCGCGGTGAAGGGGACGAGGGTGGCTAACGGCGCTGTCCGGGCGGTCACGCTGATCGTCCCCGCGGTGGTGCCCAGGGTGAGGGCTGCACGCGCCAGCCCCTGCGCGTCGGTCATCACCCGGTGGGTGGTTTCTCCCGAGATCGTCGCCGAGCCGGAGAGGACCGTAAAGTCGACGGGATAGGCGGTGACCGCCGCACCCTTGTTGTCGGTCACCCTGACGACCAGCTCTGCGGCCAGAAGAGAGCCGACGGTGCCCGTCTGATTGTCGCCAGAGACCAGCTGAATGCTGGCGGCTGTCTGCGGCGGAGGATTGAACAGGACGGTGGCGGTCAGGGTCCATTCGAAGCCGGCTATGCGCGCGGTGATGATTTTGCTCCCGGCGGCCGTGCTGGTCAGGGTAGCTGTGACCTGCCCGGAAGAGTTGGTCAGCGAGTCGGCCATGGTAAACTGGTTCCCAGTGCCGCTGGCGGCGAGGCGGACGAGATAGCCGCTGAGGAGTTGGCCGGTGGCGTCGCGCAGGGTGAGGGTGATATTCGAGGTTTCGCTGCCGTTGGCGAGGAGCGGTGAGGTGGCGCTGAGCGAGGAGCGGGCGCTGTCCGGAGGGGCGCCGAGCCCCGCCTCAACCGTCAGGGGGGAACCCTGCATGGGCTGGCCGTTGAAGCTGCTGCTAATTTGCATCAGCTGCGCGACCCCGCGGTAGGGTCCCATGCTCCAGAGCGCCGCCGCCTTGCCCTCGCTGTCGGTCAAGAGAGTGAGGGTGCTCTGGCCTTGCAGGGTGCCGCCGCCGGCCGCAACAGAAAAGAGGAGACTGTGGGCAGCCGCCGGATTGTTGAATTGATCGCGGACCTGGACGACAATGGGCGCGGGAAGCGGCTGCCCGGGAGTTCCGCTCTGTCCGCCGCCGCTGACGAGCTGGAGGGTGCGGCTGGCCGGGACGGTCGCAGTGGCGGCAAAGGCCACCGGCGATCCGGCCGCTCCCGCCACGGCCGCCTGCAGGGTGTACGGCCCGGCTGTGGCTCCCAGGGTGACATGGATCGCCGCCAGGCCGGCGGCGTCGGTCGAGACCGGCTGGGCCTCGACGATCTGGCCGCTGCCGGAGGTGAAGGTGAAGGTCACCGGCACATTGGCCTGGGGATTTCCATCGGTATCGGCAACCTTGACCACCAGGGGCGCGGCGAGGGTGGCTCCGGTGTCGGCGCTCTGGCTGTCGCCGGAGACCTTGCTCATTGCCAGGGAGGGGCCCGGTACCAGAATGCGGGCATTGAACCAGATCGGCCCCGGCTGGCCGGGATAGCCCTTGCTGTCGCGATTGACAAAAATGTAACGGAAGAACTGGTTCTGGCCGGACCAGCCGGTGCCGCTGATTTTGGGATCCATAATCAGGTTGCCGTCGATGTAAAAACTGATCCAACTCGCTTGCCAGATCACCTTGAATTCGTAGGTCCGCTTGTAATTCCAGGTTGAGCTCTGCATTGCCCGGCCATCGCTGCGGGTGTCGACGCCCCGGGGGGCATAATCGATACGGAATCCCGCCATCCCCGGGCCGTCGGTATAACCGGTGCCGGTGCGATAGAGCCACCACGAACCCGTGTCGTACTGCGGCGTTGAATACATGTCCAGATGCGAGGCCATGCTGAGGATGTTCTGTTTGGCATCGACGCTCTGCGTGACCGGATCGAAATTGGTGACGTTGATGATAAAGGTCCCCTCGGCCGGCAGATCGGCCGGCAGGGTGATGACGAGCTGGCTGTTCTGGGTGGAGGCTTTCCAGCCGCGTCCCGGCAGGAACTCACCCCCCTTGTTGGTGAGCAGGCCCATTTTGGTCGAGGCGCCGCTGGTGAGACTGTCTGAATAGAGCAGGCGCTTGTGCACCGGGATGGTCTGGGAGAAGAGGGTACCCGCTACGAGGAGGGCGAGCAGCAGCAATCGGTATCGCATAGCAGACTCCTGTCAAGGAGAAGCGTGGCTCGAGACAACGGATGCAGAATCAACAAGATGGCTGATAATTGTATACAGGTTCATCCCCCTGTTCGCAGAAAGCAAATCCGGTAATTTGGCGGCTATTGATCAAAAATGGAATTGGCAGTTCAAAAAATGTAAGCGGAGAGCGGGGGGATCCCAATACAACTCATTTAAAATCAATTCAAAAAATTTGGCAAGGACTTTGCATGGCAAGTCAGCGGGATAATTTCAAGAACAGGCCTAATGAACCCAAACTCCGGCATGGAACGGGAGGTATCGACATGGCGTCACGCAGCATCCGGCTCGGCATTCTCACCCTTTGCACCCTGATCGGCATCACGGCGGCGGCCGCCCAGTCGGTCTCCAAGGTTCTCGAAATCGACGATCCCCTGGCCGGTGCGACCCGGGGAGCCCAGCACGGCGGCAAGCTCACCGCGACGGGCTGGACCACCCAGACTGCCTTTGATAATATCGAGTACAAGATCCCGACCTGCGCCGCCGGCGAGATCCAGTTCAAGGTCAAGGGCATCTACGCCTCCAATGAGGTCTTTCCGAATGTCGGCTATGACCGGGATGGCAAGGTCGTTGCCGGCTCGGACAACGTCCATTATACCCTGTTTGGCATGTACGACCGCGACGATGACAACAGCTGGTACGGAACCGTGCAGTGGCATAATCCCTATAAAACGGTCATGCACCTCTACGGCTATACCGCCGGTGATCTCTTCAAATGGAAACGGATGAAACTGCGCCTCAATGTCGCTGCCTTTAATGGCGGCTATGAGGACGATCCGCATGCCTTCGAGGATCCGCCGGCCGGTCCCTTTGAATGGGAGAAAGAGCATGCCTATCAGCATCGCCTGGTCTGGGGCAACGGTCATATGACCTGGTACCTCGACGGCGTCCAGATCAAGGATTGGGACTACTCCAGTTTTGGCGTTGAGTACGCCCCGCCGGATCATATCCTTCGTCTCGGCTCCGGACTCAACAGCCGCAGCGGCGGGTACGCCTCACCGAACGGGCTGACCTACACCGATTTCAGGTTTTATCGCTACAAGGACGAGACCCCACCGCAGGTAAAGGGGATCGAGCCCACCGCTGGCAGCGGCGCCGTCGCGCCGGATGCGGACATCCTGGTCTATTTCAGCGAACCGATGGCTGAGAGCATGACGCAGGCCGCGTTCAGCATCACCCCGGCAGTCGCCGGCTCGTTCCGCTGGATCGGTTCGGCGCTGGCCTGGGAGCACAGCGCCCTGCTGCAGGCCAATACGACCTATACGGTCCGCGTGGCCGCCACCGCCACCGACAAGGCCGGCCTGGCGCTGACTGCACCCTTCAGCGCCACCTTCACGACCCGCGGCGAGCAGCTGACCGAGGTCGGGCGTTACGAACCCTTCGAGGTGACGATCAAGGCCCCCGGCATCGGCGGCAGCCGGCCTTACCGCGATGTCAGCCTCAAGGGCGTGTTCAAGGGCCCGACCCGGACCATCGAAATCGAAGGATTCTGGGACGGCGACGACCTCTGGAAGGTGCGCATGGCCCCGACCGAAACCGGCGCCTGGAGCTACCAGATCAGCGGCTCCTCGTCCGCCCTCAACCGCAGCGGCACCTTCACCTGTGTCGCCTCCAGCTCGCATGGTTTCGTCCGCCCCAATCCGGCGCGGCCCTATTCCTTTATGTATGACGACGGCACCGCCTGGCTCTGGAGGGGCGATACCAGCTGGCGCGGCTTCACCTCGCTGCTGCCCTATGACGGCCGCTGGAAAGAGATCATCGACCTCCGCAGCAGTCAGGGCTACACCGCCATGCAGTCGATCGTCAACAGCTATATCAACGGCCTCGGCTTCTGGAAGAACGAAGGCGGAACCTGCTTCGCTGAGGATGGCGAGGCCAAGGATTACGACCAGCTCAATCCCGGCTATTTCCACTGGATCGACAAACGCATCGATTATGCCTTGAGCAAGGGGATCGTCCCGGTCATCCTCTTCTCCTGGGCGCAGGAGTATGTCAACTTTTCATCAGACCAGTGGGAGAAGTACTTGCGCTATCTGATCGCGCGCTTCTCGTCCAAAAATGTTATCTGGGTGCTCTGCGGCGAGTATAACGAGATCCCCACCGATTACAGCCGTCCCACCAGCGAGTTCGCCGACTGGGGCACCCTGGTGAAAAAGTACGATCCCTATGACCATCCCATCACCCTCCATCCGACCGGCCGCACCAGCAGTGCCGAGTTCGGCTCGAGCAGCTGGATGGATGTGGTCATGCAGCAGACCCCCTATCATGCGCGCGACATCCAGCGCGACCGGGTCTATAGCAAACCGGTGGTCAATGCCGAGCTCGGCTACATGTATCCCGATCAGGATAATGCCGCCAGCCGCTATGGCCTCTGGGAGATCGTCACCACCGGCGGATATTATACCAATGGTTTTTTCACGACCTATGCCCCGGACAAGGGGGGCTATGATCCGGCGGCACTGCCCGAGGAGCAGCGCTGGGTCGAGTTTCTCAACAAGCTGATGGATCGCCTGCCCATCGCCGAGATGGCGCCCCATCCCGAGTGGACCAGCGCCGGGCAGCTGCTCGCCAAGCCCGGAGCGGAGTACCTGGCCTATAACCGCAGCGGCGGCGCGGTGACGATCGACCTTTCGGCCGTCAGCGGCTCCCTGCCGGTCGAGTGGCTCGACCCCCGCGCCGGTGTCAGCCAATCAGCGGGCAGCGTGACCGGCGGCGGGAAGCAGACCCTGACCCCGCCCTTCAGCGGCGACTGGGCGCTCCACATCGGCGCGGGGCTGCGCGCGGATGACCTCCCCCCCAATCCTCCGGGTGGGCTCCAGGGCAGTAACCGGACGATGCACAGCATCACCCTGACCTGGACCGCCCCGGCAGCCGCCTCTGACGGCGACGGCGCCAGCGGTTACGCGATCTCGCGCGACGGCGTGCAGCTGACCACGGTGACCGCGGCGACCTTCACCGATCAGGGGCTGGAGGAATCCTCTTCGTACCGCTACGCGGTCTGCAGCCTGGACGACGCCGGCAACAAGAGCAGCGCCGTCGAGCTGACGATCTCCACCACCGGTGATACCCAGGCGCCGAAGGTGACGGCCGTGACCCTTGTCTCCGCGACCCAGCTGACACTCGTCTTTGATGAAAAGGTCGAGAGCGCCTCGGCGCAGTCGCTCGCCAATTATGCCATCACCCCGGCGGTGGCCGTCACCGCCGCGCTCCTCGCCAGCGATGGCACCCAGGTCACCCTGACCACCGCAGCACACATCGCCGGCCAGAGCTATACCGTCACGGTTGCCGGCGTCAAGGACCAGGCCAGGGTGGCGAACACCATGGCCAGCCAGAGTCTGGGCTACAAGTTCGAGGCGACCCTGCAGATCAGCGAGCTCAGCCCGGCGACCTATCGTGTGGCTCAGCTGGCGGTCAACGCCACCTACTACACCGACCGCGACCTCAAGCTGGTCTCGATCCCTGCCCTTTGCCAGGGTTTTTCCTGGATCATGACCGAGAACGACGACAAGGAACGCAGCGATGCCCACTGGCTCTCCTTTCGCACCAATCTGGCGGCGACGGTAATGGTCGCTTATGATAACGGCGCCAGCACGCGCCCGGCCTGGCTGGACGGGTGGAGTGACACCGGGGCCGAGATCGCCACCACCGACGACTCGCCCCTGCATCTCTACAGCCGCACGTTTGCCGCCGGGGAGGTGGTCCTCGGCGGCAACGAAGGGACCAGCAAGACCTCGATGTATCTGGTCCTGGTGAAAAAGAACGAGGGCAGTGTCATCGATGCGACACCGCCCTCGGTTCCGATCGGATTCGATTTTGCCGAGTAGCCCCGTGCGGGGGGCGGTTCGGCGGAACAGGCAGGCAGGGATATGGATTACACCTATGAGCAATTAGACAAAAAGGGCGATGCGGAGCTCTTTGATCTTCAGCTCCAGTTTCCGCCCGATCATCGCAATTTCATCCTCGCGGGGCAGATCCTTGATGAACGCAGCCAGCGGGCGCTGCTCTCGGTCGAGCTCAAGTCGCTGGTCATCGCCATTGCGGCGCTGGTGGTCGCCTTTGCCACCTTTGCCCTCTCGGTGCTCTGAGCGGGGATTCCTCATGGCCGGGCCGGCTTCTCGCCGTGCCCGGCCGCACCCTTCATGCCGCCCCGCTACTCACGCGCCGGATCGACCGGCCTGGCGCCAGCCCCCACCCCTCGCGCTAACCCGGTTCCCGCCCCCACCCCTCGCGCCGACCCGACCGGCCTGGCGCCAGCCAGCCCTGGATCGCCCCCCGGTTTTTGCTTGCAATTCGATCCAGAATTATGTATGATGCAAAGAAAAGAGAGTGCCTGCACTCGGGAGGAAAGAGATGCCCAGACAACAGGTTTTCGCGCTCAAATTTGCCAGCGTCTATCCCCTGTATATTGCCAAGGCGGAACGCAAAGAGCGGACGAAAGAAGAGGTGGATCAGATAATCTGCTGGCTGACGGGTTACGACCAGGCCGGCTTGCAGCATCAAATCGAGCAGGAAAACGACCTGGCGACCTTTTTTGCCCAGGCCCCGGCCTATCATCCGAACAGTACGTTGGTCAAGGGGGTTGTCTGCGGCGTCCGGGTGGAGACCATCGAAGATCCCTTGATGCAAAAAATTCGCTGCCTGGACAAGCTGATCGACGAGCTTGCCCAGGGCAAAAAGATGGATAAGATTCTGCGGCAGTGACGCCGGCAGCGGTGAATCCGCCTGCAAGCTGGCCGCACCCGGATCGGCATTCTGTTAATTCAACAGGATCATCCGCCGCGTTGCCGTTTGTGGTCCGGCCTGCAGGCGGATCAGGTACATCCCGGTGGCGAGTCCGGAAGCATCAAAAACAACGGCGTGATCACCAGCGGCCATGGGTTGCTGCACCAGTGCGGCTACCACTCGTCCCTGCAGATCGAGCACCTGCAGGGTCACCGGGGCGAGATCATCGAGGGTAAAACGCAGGGTGGTCGCAGCATTGAAGGGATTGGGAAAATTCTGTTCCAGGCGGAAATCCGATGGCCGGACCTGGCTGGCCTTGGCCACTTTGGTGATAGTGATCGGCTGACTGAATGGAGAGGTACTCCCTTGTGCATCGGTGACCGTGGCGGTCACGTTGGGGCCGGTGATGGTGCCCTTCCAGGAAAAAGCCCCGTCCGGGCCGGCGAGGGTTGAGCCCTCAAAAACCAGGCCCTCATTGACCGGATCCGAAAAAATCTCCACCACGGCGTCAGGAAGAGCCGTACCCTTAATACCATCCGGGGTGAGGCTTGTGACCGGAACCGCCAGATTGCTGTTGGCCCCGTCCACCAGATAAATACCCCTTCCGGCATTGTCGGAAATGGTATTACGCGTGATGGTATTGCCGAGGGCCTGGGCGCCGAGAACAAAGATTCCAGCGAATTGGTGATGCTGGATGAGATTGTCCGGTCCAATCCGATTCTTCGATCCGGCTTCGATATAAATGCCCACCCCCTGGTCGGTCAACGCCCGGCTCCCCGTGTAATCGGTGCCTATCCGGTTGCCGGTAATCCAGTTCCCACTGGACGAGGCGGTATAGATCGCAATCCCGTAGCGGACATTTCCCGAAACAAGATTCCCTTCTCCTGGCAGCGTCCCGCCGATGGTGTTTCCCTTGCCTCCCCAGATATCGATGCCGCAATCGCGATTGCCCAGCGCCCCCGAACCGGTGCGGTTGGAGCCGATATAATTGCCGACCACCCGGTTGCTGTCCGCCTGAAAAAAATGGTTCTAGTCAGTATCGTGTGGGTAATGCAAGTTTGCCCGCTACCAAATATATTA
>CAYTCI010000027.1:0-43142 GCA_964436305.1 uncultured Cytophagia bacterium
AGGAGGAGCTCCTCCCCGGACTCTGTCTTTGCGGATAAGGAGAATTGCGAATGCGTGAATCCACATTATGGTTCTGGCACATCATCGCCGGGGCGGTGATCCTGGTGCTGCTCGGCATGCATATGGCGATCATGCACCTGGACGATATCCTCGGCCTCTACATGAATACCACCAGCTGGCAGACGGTCTTTGCGCGCAGCCAGCAGGGCTTTTTCATGGTGACCTATATTCTGCTGCTGGGCGCTGCCCTCTATCACGGTCTCTACGGTTTCCGCACCATCCTCTTCGAGCTCAACCTGCGCAAGGGGACGCAGAAGCTGATCACCTGGCTCTTCCTCCTCGGCGGGCTCTTTCTCTTCGTTTACGGTACCTATGTCGCCATCGCGGTCTATAAAATGAAGGAGGTGGTGTCATGAGCGAGGCCCCGAGCAAAGTGACCTTTGAAGTCCTGCGTTACACCCCGGGGGTGGACGCCAAACCGCGGATGCAGAGCTACGAGGTGCCGGCGCCCAAGGGACTGACCGTCCTCGACGGCCTGCTCTGGATCAAGGAGAATCTCGATCCGACCCTGAGCTGGCGTTCCTCGTGCCGGATGGGGGTGTGCGGCTCGTGCGCGATGTTCATCAACGGACTGCCGCGGCTGGCCTGCGCCAATCAGGTCGGCCACCTCGGCGGCGACAAGGTAGTGGTCAAGCCGCTGCCCAACTATGCGATCATCCGCGATCTGGTGCCGGATCTCGAGCCCTTCTTCGCCAAACATGCGGCGATCAAGCCCTGGCTGATCCGCAAGCAGGTCGAGGAGCTCGAGCATCCGTCCGGTGAGTATTTCCAGAGCCAGGCGGAGCTGGTCAACTATATCCAGTTCGCCTACTGCATCAAATGCGGCGCCTGCCTGGCGGCCTGTCCGACGGTGGCGACCGACGACAGCTATCTCGGGCCGCAGGCACTGGCGCAGGCCTGGCGCTACATCGCCGACAGCCGTGACGAGGGGGCAGCCGAGCGGGCGGAGGAGGTCTTTTCCGGCCACGGCGCCTTCCGCTGCCATTTTGCCGGCGCCTGCTCGCAGGTCTGCCCTAAGGGGGTCGACCCGGCCTTTGCCATCCAGCTGATGAAGCAGTTCATGTTCATGCAAAAGCTGGGCGCCTGCAAGGAGAAGCACGGCACCGAGGTGGCGCCGCCGGTGGAGAACTGGACTCCGCGCGGGGGGATCCCGCCCGCCCCGGAGCACTCGGCATAATCGGCACCATGGGGTACACGCGATAGCGTTATCAGGGCCTGGCGGGATCGATGCGCCGGGCCCTTTTTTCCTAAAAAGAGTGTTCCCGCGCAGAGGGGCCAAGACGCAGAGCCACCCTGCACCGCCCCGCCAGTATCGCAGATGAGTTGGTCGGAACAGTTCCGAGGCAGTTTCCTCTTGATTTAGATGAGTGCATTGTCTATACTAAATCATTAGTCAATACACTAATCAGATTAATTTGTACGGAGAAATCCGAGTCATGATGACCAAGAAATTTGTCTTTTACCAGGAAGAGGGCCGGTTCATCGGCTGGCTGGAGGAGTACCCTGATTACCGCACCCAGGGTGAGTCTCTGGATGAACTGAAAGAAAACCTGCTCGAGATCTACAGCGAGCTCACCAGCGGCGCGATTCCGTTGGTTCATCAGGTCGGGGAATTGGCTGTTGAATGAAGCGAAAAGAGTTGATAAAAATCGTGGAAGAGATGGGATGTATTCTGATCCGCCATGGCGGCAAACATGACTGGTATCAGAATCCCAGGACAAAAATGTGCCAACCGATTCCCAGGCATAAGGAAATATCAGAAAGCCTGGCCCGCCATATTCTAAAAATGCTGGATCCTGACAAGCACTAGTTCATGCCCGGTGCACATTCCTCGAGAACATCATGAACAGAGACCGCTTTCTGCAGCAGCTGACAGCCGATCCCGGCAGGATCTGGGATGTGATCATCATCGGCGGCGGGGCGACCGGCCTCGGCTGCGCGGTCGATGCCGCCAGCCGCGGCTACGCCACCCTGCTGGTCGAGCAGGCCGATTTCGCCAAAGGCACCACCAGCCGCAGCACCAAACTCATCCACGGCGGCGTGCGCTACCTCGCCCAGGGGGATCTCTCGCTGGTCTTCGAAGCCTTGCACGAGCGCGGCCTGATGATGCAGAACGCCCCCCATCTCGTCCGCAACCAGCAGTTCATCATCCCGGTCTATGAGTGGTGGGAAGGCCCCTTTTATAACGTCGGCATGAAGTTTTACGACGTCATGGCCGGCCGGATGGGTCTCGGCCCCTCGGAAAAGATCTCGCGCGAGGAGACCCTGGCCGCCATCCCCAATCTCGACCAGAAGGGGCTGCTCGGCGGGGTGATCTATTACGACGGCCAGTTCGATGACGCCCGGCTGGCGGTCAATCTCGCCCAGACGGCCGCCGACAACGGCGCGGTCTGCCTCAATTATCTGCGCGCCACCGGCCTGACCCGCGACGACAGCGGACTGCTCGACGGCGTCGAGCTCGAGGACCAGGAGAGCGGAAAGAAACTTCACGCCTTCGGCAGGGTCATCATCAACGCGGCCGGGATGTTCGTCGGTGAGGTCCAGGCGATGGCCGAAAAGGAGGCCCATCGCGCCGTCCTGCTCAGCCGCGGGGTCCATATCGTCCTCGACCACTCCTTTCTCCAGGGAGAGGCGGCGATCATGATCCCCCACACCTCGGACGGCCGCGTGCTCTTCGCCGTCCCCTGGCACGACAAGGTGATCGTCGGCACGACCGACACCGAGGTCGAGGAGCCGCTGCTGGAGCCGCGGGCCTCGACCGAGGAGATCGAGTTCATCCTCAAGACCTGTGAGGCCTATCTCAACAAGGACCCGCGGCCGTCGGACATCCTCAGCGTCTTCGCCGGGCTGCGTCCCCTGGCCGTGCCCGAAGAGAAGAGCGGCCCGACCAAGGATGTCACCCGCAAACACCAGATCCTCATCTCCCCCTCCGGTCTGATCACCGTCACCGGCGGCAAGTGGACCATCTACCGCAAGATGGCCGAGGATGCCATCGACAAGGCGGTGCAGGTCGGCGGCCTGCCCGAAAAGGCGTGCGCCACCAAAACCCTGCCGGTGCACGGCTATCTGCGCAACATGGATTTCGACGCCCCCCTGAGCTATTACGGATCGGACCGGCTGGTGCTGGAGGAGACGGTGATGGCAGCGGCGCCGGCGAACCGCGAAAGGCTGCATCCGGCGTTTCCCTATCTCAAGGGGGAAGTGGTCTGGGCGGTCCGGCACGAGATGGCGCGGAGGGTGGAGGATTTTCTCGCGCGCCGGGTGCGGGCGCTCTTTCTCGATGCGCGCAGCAGCATCGCCGCGGCCCCGGCGGTGGCGGAGATCATGGCGCGGGAGTTGGGGAAGGATGCGGCCTGGGCGCGCGGGCAGGTGGAGGCGTATACGGCTTTGGCAAAAGGCTATTTGGTGGAATAGGAGCTGTCTCACAGAGGCACAGAGCCCCTCCCTCTCGCGCCGACCCGGCGCAAACGCCGGCTCACACAGAGGCACAGAGCCCCTCCCTCTCGCGCCGACCCGGCGCAGAGCAGCGCTAATACATACTTTCTCACCCTGACAAGACCCGTACTTTCCCTGTGCCCTCCGTGCCACCGTGTGAGTCTGTTTTCTCTCGTCCCCGCCTGAACGCCTGCGACCGGCCAGGGCGGGCGCGGGATACTAGGCAAACCGCTCCAGCAAAAATCCGGAGAGATCCGAAAGTTCCGCGGCGATCGTCACGGCCTGTTTGGGCAGGCTGAGGCAGGCCGCGAGCCGCTCGGGCAGCTCGGGCGCCTGTCCGGTCGCCCGCTGCACCGTCTCCGCGAACTTGCCCGGGTGCGCCGTGGCGAGGACCACCACCTGCGCCTCTCCCCCCGTTTTCTCCCCGATAAAATCCTGCGCAACCGCGCATCCCACCGCCGTATGCGGGTCGACCAGCTGGCCGAAGCGGCGGTGCACCTGATGGATGCTCCAGAGGGTCCGCTCGTCCGTCACCACCCCGTTTTTCACCACCGCCCGCATCGCCCGCCAGTCGCCGGCAAACAGCTGCTCCATGCGCTCGAAATTGCCCGGATGGCCGACATCCATCGCGTTCGACAGGGTCCGCAGCGAGGGTCGCGGCGAGTAAACCCCGCTGCGGAGATAATCGGGAATGACGTCGTTGATATTGGTGGCGGCGATAAAACCGGCCGCGGGCATCCCCCAATGCCAGGCGTAGAGGCCGGCGGTGAGGTTGCCGAAATTGCCGCTGGGCACGCAGAACCAGGGCATGTTCTGGCGGAGCCGGGAGCGCTGCGCGGCCGCGTACAAATAATAGAAACTTTGCGGCAGGAGGCGGCCGATATTGATCGAATTGGCCGAGGTGAGGCGCAGTGCGGTGCGCAGGTGGCGATCGCGGCAGGACGCCTTGACCAGGCGCTGGCAATCGTCGAAGCTGCCTTTGACCTCGAGGGCGTGGACGTTGCCGCCGAGGGTGGTGAGCTGCTGCTCCTGCAGGGCGCTGACCCGGCCAGAGGGATAGAGCAGGATGACGTCGATATTGGCGCGGTTGTGAAAGGCATGGGCGACGGCGCTGCCGGTGTCGCCCGAGGTGGCGACGAGGATCTGGCAGCGCTCGCCGGCGAGCAGTTCCTCCATGGCCGCGGCGAGAAAGTGGGCGCCGAAATCCTTGAAGGCGCAGGTGGGGCCGTGAAAGAGTTCGAGAAGCAGCATACGGTCGTCGAGACGAACCAGACGCGGGGCGAAGGAAAAGGCGCGGGCGGCGACACGCTGCGCCGCGGCGGTATCGATCTCCGGGGCGAGCAGGGCCGCGCTGACCGCGGCCGCCAGGTCGTTAAAAGTGACGGACTCGTCAAATGCGGCGATGAGATCCGTGAGATCGGGATGGTCGGCGGGAAAATAGAGTCCGCCGTCGGGGGCCAGGCCGGAAAAAAGGGCCGCGCGGAAGTTGACCGGCTCGCGCGGATGGAGGCGGCTGACAAATTTCATGCCGCGCCTCCCTGGCCGGCGGGCTCGAGCAGTTTGGGTCCGGCGGTATTGACCCGGGAGAGATAGAGGTCGGAATCGAGGCCGGCCTGGCGGAACGCTGCGGTCATGGCGGCGCCGACCGGTTGACAGGCCGCCAGGTCGGTGCAGAGGGCGAAGAGCGAGGGGCCCGATCCCGAGATCGAACAGCCCAGGGCGCCGGCGGCGAGGGCGGCTGCCTTGACCGCGTCGAAGCCGGGGATGAGCACCGAGCGCACCGGCTCGGCGACTACATCCTGGAGCGAGCGGCCGAGCAGCGCGAGGTCACCGCGGTAGAGGGCGGCGACCAGGGCGGCGAGGTTGCCCCACTGGCGGATGGCGGTGGCGAGCCGGATCTCCTTGCGCAGGATGCGGCGGGCATCCTCGGTGCGCACCTCGGTGTGGGGATGGACGACGGCGCAGGCGAGTCCCGCCGGCACCGGCAGCTGGATCACGTCGAGGGGGTCGGTGCTGCGCACCAGGATAAATCCGCCCAGCAGGGCCGGGGCGACGTTATCGGCATGGGCCGATCCGCAGGCGGCCTTTTCGGAGAGCAGGGTGAAGGGCAGCAGCTGCTCCCGGCGCAAGGGGCGGCCGGCGAGGAGGTTGGCGCCGGTCACCGCGGCGACTGCGCTGGCGGCCGAGCTGCCGAGGCCCGAGGCCAGGGGCATGCGCTTCTCGAGAGCGATCTCGAGGCCGAAGGGATCGCCGAGGGTCGCCAGCAGGGCGGCGGCCGCGACCGCGGCGGTATTCTGGCCGGGATCGAAGGGGAGACGCCCCTGATCGCCCTCGATGGCGGTGATGCGCACGCCGGGCTGCGCGCTGCGGGTGAGGGTGACGATATCGCCGGGCTGCTCGAGGGCGAAGCCGAGGACGTCAAAGCCGGAGGCGACGTTGGCCACGGTGGCCGGTGCGAAGACGCGGATCTGCTCCATCAGGCCTCTCCCCTGCCGGCTGGAGTGGCTGCCGGGCGGCTGGCCGGGCGGCTTGCCGGGCGGCTTGCCGGGCTTTCGGGCGCGGCGAGGAAGGCGGCATGGATGGCGCGCAGGGCCAGGGCGTGACTGGCCTGCTCGATCACGATGGAGATGTTGCGCTCGGCCGAGCCCTGGGCGATGGCGAGGATATTAACGCCTGCGCCGCCGAGGGCGGTGAAGAGACGGCCGGCGAGTCCGGGTTTGCCGCGCATCTTTTCGCCGATGACCGAGACGATGAGGAGGTCGTCGATGCGCTCGAGGGCCTGGATGCGGCGGCTGGAGAGCTCCATCGCCAGCTCGGCCCCGAGGGCGGCGAGGGCGCGGGCGGCCTCGCTGCTGCCGAGGACCAGGGTGATGGTGTGCTCG
This sequence comes from uncultured Cytophagia bacterium, assembly GCA_964436305.1. GTDB lineage: Bacteria > Zhuqueibacterota > Zhuqueibacteria > Residuimicrobiales > Residuimicrobiaceae > JAKPUX01. The sequence continues at coordinate 6,378 of CAYTCI010000027.1, forward strand.
GAGGAGGCCTGGGAAATCATGATGATGTTGATGCGCTCGCGGGCAAGAGCCGAAAAGACCCGGGCGGCGATGCCGGGGATGCCGATCATGCCGCCGCCCTCGATGTTGATCAGCGAGATGCCCTCAATGGAGGCGATGCCGGTGATCGGGTGGCCGTTCTCCGCGGCGCGGCCGTTGCGGCGGCCCTCGAGGTGGTGCGGCGCGCCGATCAGGGTGCCGGGCGCGGCGGGATGGAGGCTGTTGCGGATGCGGAGGGGGATGCCCTTCTCCACCGCCGGCAGCATGGTGTAGGGGTGCAGCACCTTGGCGCCGAAGTAGGAGAGCTCCATCGCCTCCTCGTAGCTGATCTCCGGGATGACATAGGCGTCGGGGACGAGACGGGGGTCGGCCGAGAGGATACCGTCGACGTCGGTCCAGATCTCTATCACCGTCGCGCCGGCCCCGGCGCCGATCAGTGAGGCGGTATAGTCCGAGCCGTTGCGGCCGAGGGTGGTGGTGACGCCCTCCGCGGTGGCGGCGATGAACCCGGGCAGGAGGGCGACGCCCTGGAATCCCTGCAAGCGGCTGTAAATCCGGGCATAGCTGGCGGGAAAATCGACGCCCGCCGCGCCGAAATGGTCGTCGGTGCGGATCAGCTCGCGCGCGTCAATGAGCAGGGGATCGAGGCCGCGGCTGCGCAGGTGGGCCGCAGCGAGGGTGCAGGAGAGGCGCTCGCCGAAGCTCATCACCAGGTCGAGGGTGCGCGGCGAGCATTCGCGGAGCAGCTCGATGCCGTGGAGGATCTCCTCGAGTTCATTGAGCAAAAAGCTCAGGGGGGCGATCACCGCCGACTGGTCAGGGGCAGAGAAGAGATGGCGCACAGCGGCGAGGTGGCGGGCGCGGATCTCGGCGAGGGCGCTGCGCTCGCTCTCCGCGTCCTGCTCAGCCTGGTGCGCGGCGGCGATGAGCAGGTCGGTCACGCCCTGCATGGCCGAAAGGACAAGGACGATGCCTTCTTCCGCGGCGGCCCGGACGGCGATGGCGGTCACCGCGGCGATCCGCGGCCCGTCGGCGAGCGAGCTGCCGCCGAATTTGAGTACGCGCATGGGTTCCCCTCCTGTGGGATTGAAAACTGAAATATAGGGGATCGGGGTCATTATAGCAAGGGGAATTCGCGCCGACCCGGCCAAAAACCGGCCCACACGGAGGCACGGAGAACACCGGGCCCCGCATCCCCCCCCTCGCGCCGACCCGGCTCTCCTCCCTCTGGTGGCGATTTTTTCCCTTGAATTGCAGCGGAATATTGCCTAAACTGTAGCACACGCGGGCTCCGCCCACAGGGGGTACAATCCGATGTCCTTCATTCACAGCCAAAGCGAACGGATCATGCTCAAACACTTCCACTCTCTCTTCCCGGGAACGCGTAAATCCGAGATCCGCCATGTCTACAGTCCTTACCGTGTCTGCCCGGTGGGCGCTCACATCGACCATCAGCATGGCCATGTCACCGGCTTTGCGCTCGATCATGGCGTTGACCTCCTCTATGTGCCAACCGAAACGGCCGTCATCAACCTCTTCAGCCGCAATTTCGAGGAGCAGGTGCTCTTTCCCCTCGAAAACGTCCCGCACAAGTACAGTCACTGGGGCCGCTACGTGCAGGCCGCCATTTACGCCCTCTCCAAACAGCACAAGCTGACCGTCGGCATCCAGGGGCTCATCGCCGGCTCCCTGCCGGTCGGCGGCCTCTCCTCCTCGGCCGCGGTGCTGCTCTGCTACATCATGGCCCTCGCCGATGTCAACGATATCGAGGTGGGGGAGCAGGCGCTCATCCAGCTGGCTTTTGAGGCGGAGCGCGAGTACATCGGCCTCAACCTCGGCAAGCTCGACCAGAGCTGCGAGGTGCTTTGCCGCAAGGATCACCTGCTCTATCTCGACACCAAGGACGAGTCCTACCGTCTGATCGCGCCCGGACCGAAGATGCCTCCATTTGATATCCTTATATTTTTCAGTGGCTTGACACGCACCCTGATGCAGACCGGTTATAACACCCGCACCGATGAGTGCAAGGTGGCGGCCTTTGACCTGCTGGCTTACGAGGGGCTGCCCTACGGCCTGCTCGCGGAGACCCATCTGCGCGATGTGGACCAGGGCGTCTTCGAGAAATGGAAGGAGAAGCTGCCGGCGCCGCTGGCCCGGCGCGCCTCACACTACATGTCCGAGTTCGCCCGCGTCGACGAGGCGGTGGCGGCCTATCAGGCCGGCGACCTCGAGCGCTTCGGCCAGGTGATGTTCGCCTCGGGGCTGAGTTCGATCCAGCAGTGGGAGTCGGGCTGCCCGGAGATGATCGCTCTCTACGAGATCATGCGCGAGACGCCGGGGATCCATGGCGGGCGCTTTAGCGGCGCCGGATTCAAGGGGTGCTGCGTGGCGATCGCGGACCCGGCGCGGCGCGAGGAGATCCTGGCGACGGTCGGGGCCCGCTACCTGGAGAGATTCCCCGGGCTCGAGGGCCAGTACTCGGCCCACGTCTGCAGGACGGCCGATGGGGCGGGCCGGGTGGAGGTGAAGGGATGAGCCGGGTCGGCGCGAGAGTTTTGGGCGCGAGAGTTTTGGGCGCAAGCCGGGTCGGCGCGAGAGTTTTGAGCGCGAGAGTTTTGGGCGCGAGCCAGGTCGGCACGAGAGTTTTGCGCGCGAGGGGGAGGGTGCGATGAACAGCCTCATCCTCGCCGCAGGCTATGCCACCCGCCTCTATCCCCTGACGCAGCACTTCCCCAAACCCCTGCTGCCGGTCGGCGGCCGCTCCATCCTCGACCGCCTGCTCGACGATCTCGATGTCATCCCGGCCATCGGCCGTCACATCGTCGTCACCAATGCCACCTTTTACCCCCACTTTGCGCAGTGGCGAGAGGCGAGCCGCTATGCGCACGAGATCCTCCTGCTCAACGACGGCACCACGAGCAACGACAACCGCCTCGGCGCCGTCCGCGACCTCCTCCTCGCCATTGAGACCCTCCAACTCGACGAGGATCTGCTGGTACTGGCCGGCGACAACGTCGTCGATTTCTCCTTCGCGGGTCTGGCCGATTTCGCGCGCGAAAAAGGGACGAGCTGCATCACCTGCCATCACGAGCCCTCCCTCACGGCGCTGCAAAAGACCGGGGTGCTGGTGATGGATGCCAACCGGCGCGTCGAGGCGATCCAGGAAAAGCCGCCGCAGCCGGCCTCGCACTGGGCGGTGCCGCCCTTTTACCTCTACCGGGCGGCAGATCTCGTCCTCATCCGCGGCGCCCTCGCCGAGGGCTGCGGCCCCGATGCCCCGGGCCACCTCGCGGCCTGGCTCTGCCGCCGCACCCCGATGCACGCCTGGGAGCTGCCCGGCCGGCGCTACGATATCGGCGACCTCGCCTCCTATGAGGCGGTGAACAAGCTCTTTTCGGCCTGACCTCGGCAAAGGGGAATCGGCCTGAAGGGATATATCTTAACCAAGGAGGAGAACCATGCGAAAAACCATTCTGCTGCTGCTCTGCGCAGCCGCCGGGCTTCAGGCCCAGGGGTATCTCGACCTCCAGAACCAGGTGGTCAAGCACACCCTCGACAACGGCTTGCGCATCCTGGTCCTCGAGCGTCACGACGCTCCGGTGGTCTCGTTCGTCACCTGGGCCGATGTCGGCGCGGTCAACGAGCGGATCGGCATCACCGGCATCTCGCATGTCTTTGAGCACATGGCCTTCAAGGGCACCCGCACGGTGGGCACGAAGGATATCGAGGCCGAACTTCAGGCGATGGCCAAAGAGGACGAGACCTTTTACGCCTGGCGCAACGAGTATGCCAAAGGGGCGCTCGCGGATTCAGCGCGGCTGGCCGCGCTGGCAGCGGAGCACAAGGCTGCGATCGCCGCGGCGAAACAATTCGTCGTCAGCAATGAATTCGCCCAGGCGATCGAGATGGCCGGCGGCACCGGCATGAACGCCGGTACCAGCTACGACCAGACCGTCTATTTCTACAATCTCCCCTCCAACAAGACCGAGCTGTGGATGTCGCTCGAATCGGACCGCTTTCTCAATCCGGTCCTGCGCGAGTTTTATACCGAAAAGCAGGTGGTGATGGAGGAGCGGCGGCTGCGCACCGAGAGCCAGCCGGTCGGCAAGCTGCTCGAGGAGTTCCTTGCGGCGGCCTACAAGGCCCATCCCTATGGCGAACCGGTGATCGGCCACATGTCCGATCTCAAGACTTTCAGCCGCCAGGATGCCAGCGAATACTTCCAGACCAATTACTCGCCGGCGCATCTGGTGGTCGCCATTGTCGGCGATGTCAAGGCGCCCGAGGTGATCCGGATGGCCGAGACCTACTGGAACCGCCTGCCGCGGGGGCCGGAGCGCCGCCCGGTCTTCACGCAGGAACCGCCGCAGCTCGGCCTGAAGCGCATCGAGGTGGAGGATGCCATGCAGCCCATTTTGCTGATGGGATACCATCGTCCGAGTGTCTACAGCAAGGATTCTGCGGTGCTCGATGCCATCAGTGACGTCCTCGGCTCCGGCCGCACCTGCCGGCTCTACAAGAGCCTGGTCAAGGAGAAAAAGATCGCGGTCGCCATCCTGGCCCTCTCCGGCCTGACCGAAAAATACGATAACCTCTATCTCTTCCTGGCGGTGCCGGCCCAGGGCCATACGACCGCCGAGTGTGAGGCCGCCATACTCGCGGAGATCGACCGCCTCAAGACGACACCGCTGACCGCCGAAGAGCTGACCGCGGTCAAGACCCGCGCCAAGGCGGGGTTCCTCGAGGGGCTCGATTCCAACAGCGGCCTGGCCCAGCAGCTGGCCGGCGCCGAAGCGCGCTTTACCGATTTCCACGAAATGTTCAAAAGTGTCCCCCGGATCGAAGCCATTCAGGCCGCCGACATTCAGCGCGTCGCTGCGGAGATTTTCACCAAACGCAATTGCACGGTGGCCGAGATCGTCCCCCCGGCCAAAGCCGATTAAGGAAAGGGCACAGGAATGAAAAACAGAACGAGAATGCTCTCAGGGCTGCTCCTCTGCGCCCTGATCTTCAGCCTGGCCCCGCTCTCCTCCGGCCAGACCTATTACAAGAATCTGCAGTATGGCAAGCTCAACGATGTCACCATTCCGCAGCCCAAAGAGGTCAAGCTCAAGAACGGCATCCGGTTGTTTCTGCTTGAGGACCACGAGCTGCCCTTCATCAAGATGGAGGCGCGTTTTGTGGCGGGATCGGCCTGGGAGCCGGCGGAGAAGGCCGGCCTGGCCGGCATCACCGGCATGGTGATGCGCACCGGCGGCAGCCTGACCATGCCGGGTGATCAGGTGGATGAGGAGCTTGAAAAAATCGCCGCTTCGGTCGAGACCGGGATTGGCACCCTCGATGGCAGCGCCGGCCTCTCCACCCTCAAGGAGCATTTCGACAAGGTGCTGGCGATTTACGCTGGCATCCTCCGCCAGCCCGCCTTTCCTCCCGAAAAGATCGAGCTGGCCAAGATCGAATACAAGAGCTCCATCTCCCGGCGCAACGATCAGGTCAACCAGATAGCCCAGCGCGAGTACACCCAGCTCATTTATGGCGCCGATTCGCCCTACGCCCGCGATGAGGAGTACGCCACTATCGATGCCATCACCCGCGACGACCTCATCGCCTTCCACCAGCGCTACGTCCAGCCCAAAGGCATGGTGATGGCGGTCTGGGGCGATTTCAAGACCGCCGAGATGCTAAACAAGCTGCGCCGCACCTTCGAGGCCTGGCCGGCTACAGCGGCCCCCATGCCCACGGCACCCAGGGTCGACTATGCGTTCCGCCACACCGTCAACCTTGTGCCGAAAACCGATGTCAACCAGAGCAACATCTGGCTCGGCCATATCGGCGGGCTGCAGAACACACCCGATGAAGCGGCACTGATCATGATGAACGAGATCCTCAGCGGCGGCTTCGCCAGCCGGCTCTTCAGCCGGCTGCGCTCCACTGAGGGGCTCGCCTACAACGTCTCGGGCGCGTATGGCACCGAAATCCTCTATCCCGGGATATTTTTCATGCAGCTGCAAACCCAATCGAGCCGCACGGTGGAGGCGATCCAGTCGATGCTGCGCGAAATGAAGCTGATGGCGACCACGCCAGTGGCCGAAGAGGAGCTGAGCTACGCCCGCGAGAGCTGGCTCAACTCCTACGTCTTTAATTTCGACAGCCGCGATGAGGTCATCGGCCGCATGGCCCGCTATGCCTATTACGGCCTGCCGCTCGATTACCTGCAGCAGCTGCGCCAGCAGATTGAAAAGGTGAGCGTGGCCGATGTGCAGCGGGTGGCCCAGAAGTATCTTCATCCGGATGCGGTGCAGATCCTGGTGGTCGGCAATCCCGCGGAATTCGGCGAGCCGCTGACCACGCTTGGTGCGGTCAACGAGATCGACATCGCCATCCCGGTGCCGGGCGGCGCGGCTGTGCCCGAGGCGACCGCCGCGACTAAAGAGCGCGGCAAGACGGCGGTCCTTGCAATGCTGCAGGCCATGGGCGGTACCGACAAACTCGCCGCGGTCAAGAGCGCCGAATATACCGCCAAGCTGGTCCAGTCCTCGCCGATGGGCGAAATGACCATGGACGCCCGGATCACGGTGGTCTTTCCGGACAAGAGCTGCAGCGTGATGAAGCTGCCGCAGGGGGAGATCAAGATGATCCTCAACGGGGATAAGGGGCTGCTGGTGGCGCCGCAGGGGAGCATGCCCGCCCCCGAGCCGGTGAAACAGAACATGGTCGAGAACCTCTTCCGCGATCCCTTCATGCTCGCCCGCCAGCTCGGCGAGGTCGAGCTGCAATACGTCGGCGAGGCCCCCTTTGCCGGCAAGCCGGCGACCGAGGTGATCGTCGCGAAGGGCAAGCTGAACTACCGGCTCTTCATCGATGCGACGTCGCTGCTGCCGCTCGGGATCCAGTACACCACCGTCGGCCAGATGGGGCCGACCGAGGTGGAGGAGCGCTATGAGGACTACCGGGAGGTCAACGGCATCCAGGTGGCCTGGAAGACCCTGGGATTTGACAAGGGCCAAAAGGCCTCGGAGACCCGGCTGGAGACGGCCGTGCTCGACGGCCCGGTGGATATGACGGTTTTCCAATAGACGGCCGAGTAAACAAAAAAGCCCTGTACGGACGCCGTACAGGGCTTTTTTTATGCGCAGCAGGCAGGCGGTCTAGAAGAAGGAATAGTTCAAGCCGAAGGAGATCGCCTGCTTGATCTGGGCGCGCGGCGAAACCCGCGGCTCGTTGATGGTGATCACATTGAACATCACGGTGACGTACTTGCTCACGGTTGCCGCCAGGGCACTGTTCGAGCGCAGCATCGGCTGATTGAAATCGTTGAACGGCGCAAAGGTCTCCACCAGCGAGGTGAGCAGCAGGTTCTTCGAGAGCTTCCAGTCGAGATTGACGGCCGACTCGGCGCCGCCCTGGACCACCGATTTCTCGATCTTGTCCCTGGTATTTTTATCGTCGGTATAGATCGCGGCGTAGTCGCTGGCCACCGTCTCGCGCACACCGGCGCCGAGGCGGATCTTGACCTGCGGCAGGGCCTGCCAGCCCATACCCGCCGTCTGGGTCAGGTAGGCCGGGTCGAAGCCGCGCGAGACCTGGGTGCGCACATCCCTGGCGTCGTAGGTGTAGCCCGGGGCGAACTGGGTTTTAAAGGTCGCGGCGACATAGGGATTGATATACAGGCTGAGCTTGCGGGTATAGATGCTCTCGAGCTCGATGCGGTCATCGGTTTTGCGGGTGCCCTTGCCGTCCAGTTTGGTGTTGCCAAAGCCCATCTTGTAGGAGGTCGTCCAGTTGGACCGGCCCTCCTCGAAGGCGGACTTGCCATCGAGCAGGACATTCCAGGCGATGGCATCCTCACCGCCCTGCTTCCAGTCGGTGAAGGCGACCTGGTTGCCGAGCAGCGAGCCGACCAGCTTGTGTGTCCAGGGGGGAGCCGGTTTGGCGCTGTCGGCCGCGGCACCGGCCGCCGGCGCAGGCTGCTGCGCCCAGGCAGCGACGACCATGAGCAGAAGGATGCAGACTATTTTTTTCATATCAGCCTCCAAGTCTAAAACGGTAGCCCTTCTCACTGGGGCACAGAGATCACAAAGAGAGCCAGTGGCTTCGTCTTTTTTTCTCTTTCTGTGGCGCTGTGCCACCGTGTGAGATCAACTTAAAATCCCGCCTCCTCGATGGAGCGCACCTCGAACGAGGCGAATTGTTCCAGCTGACTGCGGATCTCAGCCGCCTTGCCGACCACCACCAGGACGACCGGCTCGGCGGGCATCAGCTTTTGCGCCATCTCCCGGACCTGGGCGGGCTGCACCGCGGCGATCGACTGCAGGAAACGGGTGTAATAGCCGCCGCCGAGTCCGTAAAAGTGCAGGTCGGTGTAGGCCTGCGCCTTGGCCATCTGCCCCTCGAGGCTGGGCGGAAACTGGCCGAGGATATAATTGCGCCCGCTGGTGATCTCCTCGTCGCTGAATCCCTGCTGCCGCGCCTTGTTGATCAGCTCAAAGGTCACCTGCAGCATCTCGCCGATCTTTTCATTGCGGGTATAGGAGCTGATGGCGTAGAGGCCGAGATGGTTCCAGGACTGCAGGCTGGCGCGGGCGCCGTAGGTGAGGCCGCGCTTGACGCGCAGTTCGGTGACCAGCCAGGAGGTGAAGCGGCCGCCGAAGAGGGTGTTCATCACCGTCGCCGAGGGGATCTGCGGATCGCCCATCGGCAGGCCGGGAGCGCCGAGCATGAAGTAGGCCTGGGTGGCGTCGGGCTTGTCGATCAGCAGATAGCGGCTCTTGCTGCGCGGCGGCAGCGCGGGCAGGCTGGCGGTCTGGCTGGCGCCGGCTGCGGCCTTCCAGCCGCCGAAATGCTTTTGCAACAGGGTTTTGAGCTGCGCGAGCCGGATGTCGCCGACCACGGCCATCACCGCGGTGTTGGGGTGATAGTGATCACGGTAATAGGCGGCGACGGCCGCCGGGGTCAGGGCAGTCAGGCTGGTCTCGTTGCCGATGCTCAGCCGTCCGAGGGGATGCGCCCCGAACCAGGCTTTCTGGAAGTAATAGCGCACCGCATCCTGGGGATTGTCCTTGATCGTCATCAGGTCATCGATGCGCCGTCCCTGCTCCAGCTTGAACTCGCCGGCGGCAAAGGCGGGCTGGAGCAGACACTCGCCCGCCAGCGCCATCAGGGTGGGCAGGTTCTCGCTCAGGGCGCTGCCGCTCATCTCGGCGTACTCGGCGCGGGCGCGGGTGTCGAGATCGGCGCCGATAAAATCGATCGCCTCGGCGAGCTCGGCGGCGGATTTGGCTTTGGTTCCCTTCATCAGCATCTCGGCGGTCAGATCCGCCAGTCCCTCCTGCTCCGCATTCACGGCGCTGTTGCCCGCGCCCGGGATGATCAGGCGGAAGCTGACCAGCGGCAGATCGCGCTGGTCGAGATGATAGATCGTCAGGCCATTGGCGAGGGTGAATTTCTGCGGTTTGGGCAGCTCAAAAGCCCCCGCCTGCAGCACGGCAGCGGCGACCATCAGTCCGGTCAGGATCAACGTCGGTTTCATTCAGCACCTCCCTCTTCCGGAACCAGTACCCCGGTGGTCTTTTTCGCCGGCGCCAGCCACTTTTTCGCCGCCTCCTGCACCTGGGCGACGGTCACATCGGCAAAACGCTCGGGCCAGCTGAAGAGCTTCTCCCAGCCGCCAAAGAGCAGCTCGGCGGTGCCGAGGATGTTGGCCTTGCCGCTGATGCTCTCCTGCGGACGATAGAAATCGGTGCGGATGACGTTGCGCGCCTTGGTCAGTTCGGCCTCACTGATTCCCGCAGCGGCAATCCTGCCGATCTCGGCATCGATCGCCGCCTCGATGGTATCGAGATCGGCCTCCTGGCGGGGCTCGACATAGATATTGAAGAGCAGGGGATCGACGCTCTCCTGCATGCCGCCATGGATATCGATGGCGAGCTGGCGGTCACTCACCAGGCTGCGGTAGAGGCGGCTGCTCTCGCCGTGCAGCAGGGCGATCTCCAGGATGCGCATCGCGGGGAACTCGTCATCGAGGCAGGCCGGGGCGTGCCAGGCGATCTGGAAGTTGGGCGACTGCGCCGGTTTGTGCAGCGTCACCCGGCGCGCGCCGATCTGTTCCGGCTCGGTGGTCGTCACCGGGGCCGGAGCGGGACTCGCCGGGATTTTGTCGTAATACTTTTTGATCATCGGCAGGATCTCGGCGGTCCTGAAATCGCCGACCACCACCAGCACCGCATTGTTGGGGGCGTAGTAGGTGCGGTAATAGGCGATGATCTCGTCGCGGCGCCAGTTCTGGATATCGCTCATCCAGCCGATCACCGACCAGTGGTAGGGATGGGCCATGATCGCGGTGGCACGGACGGTCTCGTCGAGCAGGCTGGCGTTGTCGTTCTCGACGCTCATCCGGCGCTCGGAGGCGACCACCCCGCGCTCGGATTCGAGCACCTCGGGGACAAAAGCGAGCCCCTGCATGCGGTCGGCTTCGATGGCCATCATCTTTTCGAGGGCCGCGGCGGGAAACCAGTCGGTGTAGGCGGTCAGGTCGTCGCTGGTGTAGGCGTTGTTGGAGCCGCCGTTGAACTCCATGATCTTGTCGAGCTGACCCGGCCCGGTTTCGGCCGTACCGTTGAACATCATGTGCTCGATGAAATGGGAGACCCCGGTCAGCCCCGGCCGCTCGTTGCGCGAGCCGACGCGGAAAAAGGTGAAGTAGGCGATGTTGGGGATGGCGTGATCCTCAAAAAGGAGGATCTTGAGGCCATTGTCGAGTTTGGCGCTGGTGATGTTCTCCTTGCTGAAGGTCGCCGCCAGATTGACGGTGGCGCCGAGCAGAAAGAAGAGGCCAAAGAGGGGGAGCAGTTTGAGGTGCATGGTGGTTCTCCTCTGGGTTGAACTATTAACTTATTCATTTCCGGATTCTTTCGCAAGCCCTTTTCTTGGCCCGGCCGCGGCGCGGCCGGGTCGGCGCCAGCCCCCCCTCTCGTGCCGACCTGCCGCCCGGGGCCAGTCCCCCCCTCTCGTGCCGACCTGCCGCCCGGGGTCAGCCCCTCCTCTTGTGCCGACCTGCCGCCCGGCGCCAAGCTTGGTCTTGCATCTTTTCGCCAGGATGTCTATATTGTCGGTACCATATAGGGATCGTTGACCCGGAGGCCCTCGCATGCACCGTTCACCCCTGCGCCACTCGCTCGCCGGCGGAGCTCTTGGACTCCTTGCCGCCCTGCTGGTGCTGCTGCTCACCTATGGTGTCGAGCCCCGGCTCTTCGACGCCTTTGAGGCCAAGTCCCTTGACTGGCGCTACCTCGGCCGCCTCAGGACCCTCTGGGAGCGGCGTCAGGGGGCGACCATCGAGGATATCATCATCGTCGACATCGACGACCGCAGCCTGGAAAAACTGGGCCGCTTCGACCAGTGGCCGCGCGACTATCATGCCCGCCTCGTCGATTATATCGCCAGCGGCGGCGCCCGCGCCATCGGCTTCGACGTCCTCTTCATGGAACCCGACCGCGATGCGGCGATGGACTCCGCCCTGGTCGCCGCCACCGCGCGCGCCGGCATCGTCTATCATGCCATGGCCTTCTCCAGCGCCAATCCGGACGCCTTTCTCTACCCGATGTCAGCCCCACCCGCGGGATTCGACGCCGGCCGCCTCGCGCTGCAGCTCCCGGCCGCCACCCTGACCGGCATCCGCAGCGCCGACCGCATGGACGGCCGCCTTGTCCCCCTCTACAACGCCGCCGCCGGCATCGGCTTTGCCAACTTTTCGCCCGATAACGACAGCGTCATCCGCACGATGCCGATGTTCATCCTGTTCGCCGGCCGGCCCTACTGCGCCCTCACCCTGGCCATGACCATGGGCATGCTGGGGGCGCGCCCGGAGGAGCTGACGGTCACGCCCGGCGTGGCCATTACCATCGCCCCGGCCGGCAAAGCGGCTCTGCGCATCCCGATCGACGCCGCAGGCCGCATGCTCATCAGCTATCAGGGCACCTTCCAGACCTTCCGCTACATCTCCTACTACGATGTGCTGATGCAGCGGGTGCCGCCGGAGACCTTTCAGGACAAGATCATCCTGGTCGGCACCTCGGCGGCGGGGCTCTCGGACATCCGGCCGGTCCCCTTTCAGGACTCTTTTCCCGGCGTCGAGGTCCACGCCAACGTTCTCTACAACATCCTCCAGCACCAGTTCATCGAAAAGCAGAATCTGCTGCACACGGTGCTGACCCTGGTCGGGCTGGCCCTGCTGGTCGCCCTCCTCACGGTGCTGCTCAAGCCGCTGCTGGGTGGGCTGCTCGGCGCCCTGATCATCACCGGCTATGCCCTGCTCGGCCGCCACTGGTTCGCCGACCAGGCCTTCTGGCTCGAGCTGGTGCGTCCGGTGATGGCCATCGTCATCGCCTATCTCTTCGTCCTCCTCTACCGCTTCATCGACGAGGAGCGCAACAAGCGGATGATCAAGACCATGTTCCAGCACTATATCACCGCCTCGGTGGTCGATGAACTGCTCAAGCGGCCGGACATGCTCAAGCTCGGCGGCGAGAAACGGATGGCCACCGCCTTTTTCTCGGACATCAAGAATTTCACCACCGTCTCGGAGAACCTCTCGCCCGAAGTCCTGGTGGCGCAGCTCAACGATTACCTCACCGGGATGACCGAGGTGGTCTTTGCCTACCAGGGCTATCTCGACAAATACGAGGGGGATGCGATCATGGCGGTCTACGGCGTGCCGGTCGAGATGAAGGACCATGCCCGCCGTGCCTGCCTCGGCGCACTCGAGATGCAGAAAAAGCTGGTCCTGCTGCGGCAGCGCTGGCGCACGGAGAACAAGCCCGAATTTTATGTGCGCATGGGCATCAACTCCGGGCCGATGATCGCCGGCAACATCGGCGGCAAGGAGCGCTTTGACTATACCGTCATCGGCGATTCGGTCAACCTCGCCTCCCGCCTCGAAGGGGCCAACAAGGCCTACGGTACCAGCATCATGATCAGCGAGTTCACCCGGGAGCTGCTCAACGAAGAGTTCCCGCTGCGCGAACTCGACCTGCTGCGGGTCAAGGGCAAGAATCAGCCGGTGCGGGTCTATGAGCTGCTCGGTGGCTCCGCCGCCGAGGTCCCGGCCGCCGTGCAGCAGGCGGTCAGGATCTATGAGGAGGGGCTGGCGCTCTATCGCGCGCAGCAGTGGGACGCGGCGATCGCCGCCTTCGAACGCGCCCTGAGTCTCCATCCCGAGGATGGGCCGAGCCGGACCTATATCGAGCGCTGCGCCTGGTTCAAGGAGAATCCGGTCGGCGCGGAGTGGGACGGGGTTTTTGAGATGAAGACCAAGTAGCGAGGCCGCCGCGACGAGCGTCATGGCGGCGAAGCGGAATCACAGGGAGAGAAATGCGATGTTAGCCTACATTTACGGCCGCAATCCGGTGCTCGAGTGGCTGCGCGCCGGCTACCCCGTCGAGAAGCTGCTCTTCTCGCGCGAGCTCAGCGGCGCCGCCCTCAAGGAGATCGAGAAGCTCCTGGCGGAGCGGCAGATACAGGCCGAATCGGTGGCGCGCCCCGAGCTGAACCGGGCCACCGGCAGCGACCATCATCAGGGAGTGGCGGCGCGCATCATCCTGCCCGATTACGTCGAGGTCGACGAGATCCTCGCCCGCGCCGAGCGGCGCAGCGAGCCGCCGCTGATCGCCATACTCGATTGCATCCAGGATCCGCATAATTTCGGGGCGATCCTGCGCAGCGCCGACGGCGCCGGGGTGCACGGCGTGATCATCCCGCGGGATAACGCCGCACCGATGACCGCCGCGGTCTTCAAGGCCTCGGCCGGCGCAGCCGCCCATGTCGCCGTCGCCCGCGTCACCAACCTCAGCCGCGTCATCGACGATCTCAAGGAGCGCGGCGTCTGGTTTGCCGGCGCCGACAAGGAGGGGGAGAAGCTCTATACCGAGCTCGACCTCAAGGGGCCGACCGGGCTGGTGCTCGGCAGCGAGGGCAAGGGGCTGCGCCGCCTGGTGCGCGAAGAGTGCGATTTCGTCGCCCGCATTCCGCTGCAGGGCAAGGTGAGCTCGCTCAATGTCTCGGTGGCGGCCGCGCTGCTCTTTTTCGAGGCCCGCCGCCAGCGGGGATTCTAGTCCATCATCCACAACGCAGGAGAGAAGTCAATGAAGCTATTTGTGCCGGGGCGCATCTGCCTGTTCGGCGAACACAGTGACTGGGCGGGCGGGTATCGCCGAATCAACGCAGCCATCGATAAGGGCTATGCCCTCATCACCGGCACGAATCAGGGCCTCCATGCCAACGTCAAACCCCATCCGAGCAAATTCATCTTCCGCGCCACCCTCGGCGACGGCACCCGCCAGGAGGCCTATGAGGTCGCCATGGAGCGCGACGCACTGCTGGCCGAGGCCGAGAAGGGGGGCTTTTTCAGCTACGCCGCCGGCGTCGCCTATCAGATCATGACCAAGCACCGGGTGCGCGGACTCGAGATCGACAATTTCCTCACCGATCTGCCGGTCAAGAAGGGGCTCTCCTCCAGCGCCGCCGTCTGCGTGCTGGTGGCCCGCGCCTTCAACCGCGTCTATGACCTCAAGCTGACCCTGCGCGGCGAGATGGAGCTGGCCTACTTCGGCGAGATCACCACCCCCTCCCGCTGCGGACGCCTCGACCAGGGCTGCGCCTACGGCAACCGCCCGATCCTGATGACCTTTGACGGCGACCGCATGGACGTCGACGAGATCTCGGTGCCGAACGATCTCCACTTCATCATCGTCGATCTCCACGCCAGCAAGGACACGCGCGAGATCCTCAACCAGCTCAACCACTGTTACCCCTTTGCGGAGAACGAGGAGCAGCGCCAGGTCCAGACCTATCTCGGGCCGATCAACCAGCGCATCGTCGCCGCCGCCGCCGAGGCCCTCAATGCCGGCGACGCCCCCCGCCTCGGCGCCTGCATGACCGAGGCCCAGGCCGAATTCGACCGCCACCTCCAGCCCGCCTGCCCGGCGCAGCTGACCGCGCCGGTGCTGCACCAGCTCCTGAGCTGGGACAAGCTGCAGCCCTACGTCTACGGCGGCAAGGGGGTCGGCTCGCAGGGCGACGGCTCGGCCCAGTTCATCTGCCGCGACGAGAAGAGCCAGGCGCGCGCCATCGAGCTGATCGAGAAGGAGAGGGGCATGTCCTGCCTCAAGCTCGTGATCAAGGCGGGCCGGCGCGTGCGCAAGGCGGTCATCCCGGCCGCCGGCTTCGGGACGCGGCTCTTCCCGGCCACCAAGGCGGTCAAGAAGGAGCTCTTCCCGATCATCGACCGCAAGGGGCGGGCCAAGCCGGTGATCCTGGCCATCGTCGAGGAGGCCCTCGCCGCCGGGGTCGAGCAGGTCGGCATCATCGTCCAGAGCCAGGACCGCGAGCTCTTCGAGGAGATCTTTTGCACCCCGCCGCCGATCGAGAATTTCAACAAGCTCTCGCGCGAGGACCAGGAGTACTGCGGCTATCTGATGGAGATCGGCAACCGCATCACCTTTCTCACCCAGGATGTGCAGGAGGGATTCGGCCACGCCGTCTATTGCGCGCACGAGTGGGTGGGCGAGGAGCCCTTCCTGCTGCTGCTCGGCGATCACCTCTATGCCTCGGAGATCGAGCGGTCGTGTTCGCGCCAGCTGCTCGACCTCTACGAGCGGGTCGGCGTCAGCGTGGTCGGGGCCAAGATCAATCCCGGCGCCGAGGTGGGCCACTTCGGCTGCATGACCGGGGTGTGGAAGGAACCGCACGCCTCGCTCTCGATCACCGAGTTTTACGAAAAGCCGACCCCTGAGTATGCCCGCCAGCACCTCCATATGGAGGGGATGGGTGAGGATGAATTCCTGACGGTCTTTGGCCAGTATGTCCTCGACCCGAAGATTTTCGCCTATCTGGAGGAGAACATCCGGCTGAACCTGCGTGAGCGGGGCGAGTTCCAGCTCACCTCGTGTCTGGACCGGCTGCGGCAGGAAGAGGGCTTTGTCGGCTGTGTGGTCAGGGGGCGGCGTTATGATATCGGCAATCCGGCCGCCTATCGTCAATCGGTGATCGATTTCGCCTCGGCGTGAGCGGGCTCCCCCCGCTCACGCCTCCCTCGCGCCCGCGCTTCCTCGCGCTTGCCCACCCTCTCGCGCCGACCCGGCTCCTGCCGGCGCCCGCGCTTCCTCGTGCCGCCCACCCCCTCGCGCCGACCCGGCTCCTGCCGGCGCCCGCGCTTCCTCGCGCCGCGCGCCCCCTCGCGCCGACCCCCTGCCGCGGAATTCTCCGCGCTGAGGCAAAAAAGAGCTTGCATTGCTGCCGTTTTTGTCTTATATTTAAGACATAATACTCTTTTATCTTATAACAGGGCAGACGCCGATGATCCTCTCCCGCAGTTGTGACCATGCCATTCGCGCCTCGTTGTACGTCGCGCTGCACGCTGACCGGGCCTATGTGCCCATCCGTGAGATCGCCGCCACGCTGGGGATCTCTTTCCATTTTCTCACCAAGATCCTGCAGCTGTTGACGCAAGTGGGCATTATGGCCTCCTTCAAGGGGCCGAATGGCGGGGTGACCCTGGCACGCCCGGCCGCGGAGATCGATTTGAAAGAGATCGTGCTGGCGATCGACGGCGACCGGATCTTTTGCGGTTGCATGATTGGTCTGGATCAGTGCGACGACGATCATCCCTGCCCCATGCATGAACAATGGAGCGGGCTGCGTTCGCGTCTGGAGGAGCTCTTCACGAAGACGACCCTGGCCACTCTGGCCGAGCGGGTCCAGCAGGAAGGGCTGCGGCTGACCGATCTGCACCCCGCTGAAACAGAGGTGCTGTAAAATGAAGTCGAGAATCCTGTCACCACAGCGGATCCGCCGCATGGTCCAGTGGGGCTTTCTCCTGCTCATCCTCTGGATCGGTCTGCAATTCATCCGTTTCGTCCACCAGGCCGGCGGCAGCGGGCCGATCACCGTCACCCGCCCTCCCGGCGTCGAGGCCTTTCTGCCGATCAGCGCCCTGATCAGCCTCAAGTACTGGCTGCTCACTGGGAGTTTCAATACGATCCATCCGGCCAGCCTGGTGCTGCTGTTGATCATCGCGGCCACCGCCCTGCTGTTTAAGAAGGGATTCTGCGGCTGGGTCTGCCCTTTCGGGCTGCTCTCGGAGTACCTCGGCAAAATCCATATATGGATCTTCGGCCGTCCCCGCCGGCTGCCGCGCTGGATCGACTGG
Source organism: uncultured Cytophagia bacterium (assembly GCA_964436305.1). Taxonomy (GTDB): domain Bacteria; phylum Zhuqueibacterota; class Zhuqueibacteria; order Residuimicrobiales; family Residuimicrobiaceae; genus JAKPUX01. The sequence continues at coordinate 23,599 of CAYTCI010000027.1, forward strand.
CCGCTGCGCAGCCTGAAGTACCTCCTGCTCGTTTTTTTTGCCTATGCGATCTTTTGGGGCATGGAGAGAGGCGATCTGGCCGCCTTCATTCAGACCCCCTACAACCGCGCCGCGGACGTCAAGATGTATCTCTTCTTCGCCCAGGCCTCGGCGCTGACGATCAAGGTACTGGCCGCCCTGGTGCTGCTCTCGATCCTGGTGCGCCACTTCTGGTGCCGCTACCTCTGCCCCTATGGCGCCCTGCTCGGAGTGTTGAGCTGGTTCAGTCCCCTCAAGATCCATCGCAAGGCCGAGAGTTGTATCGATTGCGGTAAATGCACGAGGGTCTGTCCCGCCAACATCAAGGTCGACAAGGCGCGCACGGTCTGGTCGGATGAATGCAATGGCTGTCTGCAGTGTGTCGACGCCTGTCCCGTCAAGGAGACCCTGCACCTTTCGCTCACGCCCCACAGAGGGGTTCTGCCGCGGCGATGGTATCCCGTGCTGGTCGTGCTGCTCTTCGTCGCCGGCATCGGGGCCGCCCGCCTCGCCGGCCGCTGGCACAGCTCCATTTCGAATGCAGAGTATCGTCAGCATATTCAAAACATCAACAGTCCGGTCTACAACCATTTTCGCGGCAAAACGCCGCCGCCGGCAGCGAGCGCGCAACCGGTTTCCAACCCCAATAATCAGGAATAAAAGATAAAAGGAGCCAACCATGCATGAGATGATTCGTAACGATCGCCAGCGTCAGGAGCTGCTCAAACACATGATCCTGCAGCTGCACAAGGGAGTGGCGCCCGAGGCGGTGCGCAAGCAGCTCGCCGAGCTGATGGGACAGGTGCCCTACGAGGATGTAGTGGCGGTCGAGCAGGAGTTGATCGCCGAGGGGCTGCCGACCGAGGAGGTACTCAAACTTTGTGACATCCACGGAGCGGTGCTCAAGGGCCAGATCGACCACAGCGGCGCCCGGATCGCGCCCGCCGGCCATCCGGTGGACACCTTTATCCAGGAGAACCGCGCCCTCCAGCTGGAGGTGGCGGCGCTCGAGGCGCTCTACGGCCGCGCAGGTTCCGAGTTCAGTGCCGACCTCGTCTACGAGATGATCGGCCATTTCAACGCCCTGGCGGAGGTGGACAAGCACTACCGCCGCAAGGAGTACCTCCTCTTCCCGATCCTCGAGCAGAAGGGGATCACCGGTCCGCCGACGGTGATGTGGGGCAAGCATGATGAAGCGCGCGCCCAGCTCAAGGCCGCCCGCGAGGCGCTGCTGACCCTCACCGGGGCGGACCAGGAGGCGTTGACCGGCACCATCGATCTGCTGCTGCGGCCGGCAGGCGAGGCGGTCGAGGAGATGATCTACAAGGAAGAGCAGATCCTCTTCCCGATGTGCCTTGACAGCCTGAGCGAGAGCGAGTGGGCGCGGATCCTGGCCGGCTCGGCGGAGATCGGATATTGCCTCTTCGCCCCGACCGCGGTCTGGACGCCCGCGCCGGAGGCCCTTGCGGCCGAGGGCGGGGCGGCGGCAGAGGGGGCACCGCTGGCCGGGCGCATCCAGCTGCCCACCGGCAGTTTTTCGCTGGAGGAACTCACCGCGGTGATGAGCACCCTCCCCTTCGACGTCACCTTTGTCGATGCCGAGGATACGGTGCGCTTTTATTCGGAGGGGCGTGAACGGGTCTTCGAGCGCAACCTCGCGGTGATCGGCCGCAAGGTGCAGCTCTGCCATCCGCCCAAATCGATGCACATCGTACAGCAGATTCTCGACGATTTCCGCAGCGGCCGGCAGAGCCGTGCCCCCTTCTGGATCAACATGGGCGGCAAGTTCATTCATATCGAGTATTTCGCCCTGCGCAACGCGGCGGGTGAGTATCTCGGCACCCTCGAGGTCACCCAGGACCTCACCGGCAAACGGCAGCTGACCGGCGACCAGCGTCTGCTCAGCTATGCAAAGGAGTAAACCATGAGTCTGACCATCACCCCCGAGACCAAACTGCATGATCTGCTGGAGGCCTGGCCCCGGCTCGAGGAGACGCTGCTGGCGATGTCGCCGCAGTACGCCAAACTGCGCAATCCCGTGCTGCGGGCCACCATTGCCCGGATCGCCACCCTGCGCCAGGTGGCGCAGGTGGGCCAGGTGCCCCTGGCCGAATTGATCAACACCCTGCGCAGCGCAGTCGGCCAGCAGGGCGGCACTTTTGGCGAGTCCGCCGGATCTGACGACCGCCCCGCCTGGTTCGCAGCGGAGCGGATCGCCCGGCGCCTCGATGCCCGCCCGCTGCTGGCGGCCGGCGAACACCCGCTCAACCAGGTCCTGCGCGAGATCCAGGAGCTGCCGCCGCAGGGAATCTATGAGCTGACCACGCCCTTTCTGCCCGCGCCGATGCTTGAGGCGGTGGGCAAGAAGGGCTTCGCGGTCTGGAGCCTGCAGGAGGAGGCGGACCTCTTCCGCAGCTATTTCTGCAAGGTCTGAGGGAAGCGAGTGAGGAGAACGCATGAACCAGGGCGATGAGAAGCAGACGGCCGGCGCGAGCCGGGAGGCGGCGGAGCAGGAGGCCGCCGCCTTTTACCGCGGGATGGCGGAGCAGTACGACACGATGACGCGCTTCGCGGCGCGCCTGCCGGGCGAACGCGAGATGCTGGCGCGCTGGCGCGACCGGCTCGGATTTGCCAGCGCCCTTGATGTGGCCTGCGGCACCGGACTGCACGCCATCGCGCTGGCGCAGCTGGGGGTGGCGGTGACCGGGGCCGATCTCTCGCCGGAGATGCTGGCGCAGGCGCGCCGCCATGCAGCGGCGGAGGGGGTGCACGTACAGTGGGTGGCGGCAGCGATGGAGCGCCTCGACCAGGCGGTCGACGCGCCCTTCGATCTGCTCCTCTGTCTCGGGAACTCCCTGCCGCATCTGCTCGATGCCGATGCGCTGGCGGCGGCCCTATCCGGATTCCACCGGCTGCTGGCGCCCGGCGGCCATCTCCTCCTGCAGCTGATCAATTATACAGCGGTCCTGGCCTGGCAGCGGCGGGTGATCGCCGTCGGCCGCGAGGGTGAGCGCGAATTCATCCGCTTTTATGATTTTGGTGAGCCCTTGCTGCGCTTCAATATCCTCGAGATCGACTGGGGGCAGCGGCCGCCGGCGCACCGGCTGCAGAGCGTGCCGCTCTATCCCTGGCGCCCGGGCGAGGTGGAAGCGGCGCTGCGAATCGCGGGATTTGGCGAAGTCGAATTATCTGGCGATCTGGGGCAGAGCCCCTTCGCGGCAGCGACCTCGGCGAACACGGTGGTCCTGGCGCGCAAGCCGGGGCGGTGAGGCGGCGGGCCGGGGCGGGAGCGGGGGCGGTGTGTGGGGATGGGGGTGTGAGGCATGAGGCGACAGGCGGAGAGCCCTGCCGTTTTGCTTGGCTTTCTCGGCGAGTTTTTTTATATTAGCCCTGCCTGAAGACTTGCCCACCCCTCACATAAGGAGAATCCCGATGAGCATCACCCGACAGATGGCCCGCTTCGCCCTCGATCTGCACTACGATGCTATCCCCGAGTCCGCCCGCAAGGAGGCGCGCCGCTTCCTCCTCGACAGCTTTGGCTGCGCCCTGGCGGCCCTCGGCAACGAGGATATGCGCGCCGCCCATCGCTACATCGAAAAACTCGGCGGAGCCCCCGATGCCACCGTCATCGGCAGCGGCCTGCGCACCAATGCCCCCAACGCCGCCCTGATGAACAGCCTGCTGATCCGCGCCATCGATTATAACGACATCTACTGGAAACAGGACCCGAGCCATCCCTCCGACATCATTCCGGCCGCCCTGGCCGCCGGCGAAAAAGCCGGTCGCGACGCCCGCGATCTCATCGTTGGCATCCTCATCGCCTATGAACTGGAGATGCGCTGGTGCCTGGCCGCCACCCCCGGCGTGCGCGAGGTGGGCTGGCATCACGCCACCCTCACCCAGTTTGTCTCCCCCTTCGTCGCCGCACGTATGTTCGGCCTGACCGAAGAGCAGACCGTGGCCGCCGCGGGCATCTGCGGCTCGAGCCATTTCACCCTCGGCGGCGTGGTCGCCGGCCATCTCACCAACATGAAGAACACCGCCGATCCCATGGCCACTGCCGCGGGCGTCGACGCCGCCCTGCTCGCCGCCGAGAACTATACCGGCCCGGTCGAGGTCATCGAAGGCAAGGAGGGACTCTGCCACGTCCTGCACAACGTGCAGTGGTCCACCGAGGCCCTGCTCGACGGATTGGGGACGAAGTGGCTCATCAACGAATGCGGCTACAAGCCCTTCCCGACCGAAGCCCTCACCCACCAGCCGATCTCCGCAGCGCTCAAGCTGCGGCAGCAACATCAGCTGACCGACACCACCATCGCCAGCGTCCTGGTGCGGACGACCACCCGCGGAGCCGACATCCTCTCCGACCCGAGCAAATACAAACCGACGACCAAGGAGACCGCCGACCACAGTCTGCCCTATTGCATTGCCGCGGCGCTGGTCGACGGCCATGTTCTCCCCTCCTCGTTCGATGAGGAGCGGCTGAAGGACCCGCGCATCTGGAGCATGCTGGGCAAGATCAAGGTCGTAGCCGATCCGGAGATCGACCGGATCTTCCCCGGCACCAAGCGGGCGATTGTCGAGATCAGCGACACCGCCGGCCGCACCCACGCGGCCCAGGTGGACCATGCCAAGGGCAGTCCGGAAAATCCGATGAGTGATGAGGAGGTGATCGCCAAATTCATGGCGAATGCGGAGGGCGCGATGAGCGCGGCGCAGCGGGAGCGCTTGATCGCGGCGACCTGGGCGCTGGGCGAGCAGCCCCTGACGATCCGTGACTATATGCAGCTGCTGGTGGTGTGAGGACCGGGCCGGTGGATCAGGTGAAATCGGGACGCGGCGCGGCCACGGCGCGGCGATAGAGCCAGAGCGCGGCGGCGAAAAAGAGCAGATCCTCGCCAAGGCGGGTCAGGCCGACGCGGCTGCCCGCGGCCGAGGTCGAAAAGCAGCCGCAGGAGATATCGAGCCCGCGCACCAGGGCCGCGGTCAGGGCGAGGATGAAGACCAGATTCATCCCGGCCACGAGCAGGGCCGCCCCGGCGGTGGCGCGGTTGAAAAGCAGCGCCAGGCCGCAAAAGAGTTCGAGCCAGGGGAGAATGGCGGCCAGGAGGGCGGCCGGGAACCAGGGCAGCAGCTGATAATGGCCGATGGCCGTGGCGAAGGCCGCCGGGTGGGCGATCTTGTCAAGGCTGGCATAGATAAAAAGGGCAGCCAGGGCGAGCCGCACGGTGGTGGCGAGCCCGGTGGCCGGCTGCCTCAGACCGGCGGCGGGCTTGTGCGCCGGTTGCCCGGCGTGGTGGTGGTTGACCCCATCATTCATGCGCCACCTCCTCGCCGGTCACGCTGCCACCGGAGGCCTGCCACTCGGCAATACCGCCGCGAAAGACGGCGACCCGGGTGAAGCCCTGCTGCACCAGCGCCTGGGCCAGCAGCTCGGAGAGTTCGCAGCCGCCCCCGTCGCAGTAGCAGACCAGCCAGCGGTCGTTGGGCAGGCCTTTGACCCGTTCCAGCTGCCCGGGCCAGCTCTCGAAGGGCAGACTGATCGCGCCGGGGAGGTGGCCGGCGAGCCAGGCTTCATGGTCGCGCGCGTCAATGAGCAGCGGTGCCGAGGAGCGGAGCAGGGCGTGCAGTTCATCGAGGGTGACCGGGCGCGGCATGGTCGCCGCCTGGCCCTGCCCGGCGATGCCGGCGACCACGGGTGAGCCTGCAGCCTGCAAGGCGACGCGGTGCGGATTAAGCTGGTTGGCGGCCAGGCCGGTGAGTCCGGCGGCGAGCAGGAGCAGCAGAGCCTGGCGCACAGCCCAGGCGGGGATCCAGCGGGAGAACATACACAGGCCTCCTGTGGGCAAGGGGATTGGTCCTATAATATAGAAAACCGCATCGTCATCGGCAAAATAATTTTGAAATCAGCGAAAAATTGGCTAATTTGCCGGATTGTGAAAGGAGCTTCATGGCAGCCCTGTTTCAGTCGAGCTATTTCATCCTCTTTCTCATCGTCGCGATCGGCATCCTCTTCGGCCATGTCCGGATCAAGGGGATTTCCCTTGATGTCTCGGCGGTGCTTTTTGTGGCCCTGATCTTTGGCCATTACGGCTATCGCATCCCTGCCGATTTTCAGACGATCGGACTGCTGTTCTTCATCTTCACCATCGGCATCTCCGCGGGGCCGGGATTTTTCGATTCCTTTCAGCGGCGCGGGCTGCAGCTGATTCTGACGACCGCTCTGATCGTCGTCACCGGCGCGGGTGTGACCGTCGTGCTGGCCTATCTCTTCGGAGTCGATTTCAAAATGGCCAGCGGCCTCTTCACCGGCGCCCTCACCAGCACTCCCGGTCTGGCGGCGGCGATCGAGGCAGCCCGGTCGCCGCTCGCCTCGATCGGCTACGGCGTCGCCTACCCCTTCGGCGTGGTCGGGGTCATTCTCTTCGTCCGGCTGATGCCGCGGCTGTTACGTGCCGATCTCGGCCAGGCGGCGCGCGACTATGCCGCCGAGGCCTTCATCGCCCATCCGGAGATTCTCAACCGTAATTTTGTCGTCGAAAACGCCAACATCGACAACCAGCCGATCGGGGTATTGACGATTCGCTCGATGACCGGGGCGACCATCTCGCGGGTGATGCACAACGGGATCGCTGTCACCCCCTCGCCCGATACCCGTCTCCATCTCGGCGATCTGATCAAGGCGGTGGGCCCGGCGGAGGCGCTGGAAAAGACCCGGTTGCTCATCGGCCCGGAGACCCCGCGCGAGATTCCCCTGGCCAAGGGCTATGAGGTGCAGTGGATCCTGGTCACCAACCGGGCGGTGGTCGGCCAGAGCCTTGCGGCCTTGCATCTGCACACCAACTACAACGCCAGCATCACCCGGATCCGCCGCAGCGATATCGACATCGCCCCGCGGCGGGAGAGCGTCCTGCGCTTCGGCGACAAGCTGCTGGTAGCGTGCGACAGCGAGAACATGCACCAGGTGGTCAAGCTGCTGGGCAACGATGACAAGCGCATCTCCGAGGCCGATTTTCTGCCGATCGCGCTGGGGATTGTCGCCGGGGTGCTCCTTGGCAGGGTGGCGATTCCGCTGCCGGGCGGCCTCTCCTTCAGTCTGGGGTTGACCGGCGGTGTGCTCGCGGTCACCCTGATTCTCAGCCGGATCGGCAAGACCGGGCCGATCATCTGGAGCCTGTCGGGGACGGCCAACCAGGTGCTGCGGCAGCTCGGTCTGCTCCTCTTTCTGGCAGCGGTCGGCACCGAGGCCGGGAGCCATATCGCGGAGGCGATCACCCAGTATGGAGCGAGCATCTTTCTCATCGGCGCCGCCATCACCCTGCTGCCGATGATCGTCGGCATGGCGGTGGGCTATGGCCTGTTGCGCATCAACATCCTCACTATCCTTGGCACGATGACCGGCGCGATGACCAGCACCCCGGGATTGGGCGCCCTCGATCCCATGAGCGACAGCAGTGCGCCGGCGATCGCTTACGCCACGGTCTATCCGGTGGCGCTGGTCTGCACGATCATCTGCGCCCAGATCATTTCGCTTTTATGAAATTCCGGAACTATTTCAGCCGATTTTTTGTTATACCAATGAATCGATCCGTCAACGCCTAACCGGCCCACCATAAGGAGACTATCCATGATTTCCAAGAAGATGGAAGCTGCGATCAACACCCAGATCAACAAGGAACTCTACTCCGCCTACTTTTATCTTGCCATGGCCGCGGACCTGAAGGAAAAATATCTCGATGGTTTCGCCCGCTTCTTTGAGGTTCAGGCCAAAGAAGAGATGGAACACGCCATGAAGTTCTACGCCTACGTCAACGATCAGGGCGGCCGCGTCGTCCTCGATGCCATTGCCAAACCCCAGACCAGCTTCAAGGATGTCGAGGAGATCTTTTCGCTGACCCTGGAACATGAAAAGTTCGTCACCAAGTCGATCAACGAGCTGATGGCACAGGCGGTCAAGGAGAACGATTATGCGACCGCAGGCCTGCTCGACTGGTTCGTCAAGGAGCAGATCGAGGAGGAGGGCAATATGGACAAGGGACTGCATCTGGTCAAAATGGCCAAGAACGCCCCGCATGCCCTGATGATGCTCGATGGCCAGTTCGGCAAACGCGCAGACTGAGACTTCCAGACCTGAATCCCCCTGAGGAATGGATCTCACAGTCCATTCCTTTTTTTTTAGCCTGAGGAGAAAGAGATGGCCCCTTCACCCACCCTGATCAAACCCGCCGAGCTGGAACGGCGGCTCGCCGCCCTCGGCAGCAGCACCCCTCCCCTTGCCGCCGCGCATGGTCTGATGACCGCCGTCATCGTCGGCCCCGAACCCCTGCCGCCGCAGCGCTGGATCCCCTTCGCTCTCGCAGCCAACGGTCAGCTGCCGGAAGGCCACGACCAGCAGGAACTCGAGTCGCTCATCCTCTCCCTCTTCGGCTTGTATAACGATACCGTCGCCGACATCGCCGGATGCCGCTTCCAGCCCTGGCTGGGCGAGGAGACGGAAAATCTGCTGCAGAATCTCGGGCTCTGGTGCGTGGGATTTTCCAAGGGCATGCAGTTCACCGAAGGGCGCTGGTTCACGGAGAAGGACAAAAAGGTGGCGGAACTGCTGGTGCCGATCTTTTATTTCATTGAGCCGGGCCGGTTCACCCCCCTCTATCTCGAGGAGGCGGCCGACGAAGAGGCGCGTTTCGAACTGGATCTGGCCATGCAAAGCCAGATCGCCGAGTCGGTGCTGGCGATCCATGACTATTGGCAAAATTCGCCGCCATCCGCGAGCTAACTCCAGTTTTCAGCGATATCCACAGCGCGCTTATACACTGATTTAATTGGAGATAATCCAGTATAATCCGCCCGCGGAATTTGGCGCCAAATTCCCCCTGCCGCCGGATTCCGCCGTTTGCAGGGTCCGGCCAAGCCCAATAATTTCAATAGTGGCGAAAATAAATTATTTAATGTTTTTCCTTGCCTTTTTTACTGCAAGTTCTTAGATTCGCTGCAGAAAAAAACTCGCTTGACAGGTATCTGCTCCCTGGGATGGGATGGGGACGGGTGGAGTGCAGAACCGAGGCGCAGTCGCCGGGTGACCGGCCGCGCCCATTATCCCCTCCAGGACACCTATTTCAGCATCCGATGATCTCCAGCAACTCAGAGTAATCCATATGCGTCCGCGCGGATCTCATTCGCCGCGCCATGCCTTTTTGCACCGACCCTCTCCGCTCTCTGCGCGGGCGCCCTTGTTTCGCTGCTGAGTTCCAGCTTGGCGCATCAGCACGATTCTGCCGCAATACATCATCGCATCCGTTCGAGAGTGCAGCTCACCAGCGTTCGGTTCCGCGATACGGGTTCAATGAGGAGAGCATGAGCAAGTCCTTCCACACGCTGCTGCTGGCGCTGCTCTGCGCCTGGCCGCTTTTCGCCGGAGAAAGGACCGCCTGGTCGGTCCAGGATCTTGAGGTGACCCCGGAGTTCATCATCCGGGACTTTTGCCTCTATGCCTACTCGGATGGGTATCTGATGGGCTACTCCCGCCTGCTCTATACCGGCCAGCAGCCGGTCGACTATGTGCGACTGGATTGTCATTTTTTCAAGCGGGGTATGGCCGCGGGCACGGCCGAGCTCTATGGTGACTATGGCACCTATGGCCAGAGCGGCATGCAGCCCGGCATGGAGAATTATTTCTCGAGCATCCTGCGCCGGACCGATTTTGACAGCATCGCCTTCAGCGTCGCCTTTGAGAGCAGCGGGACCGGCAAGCCCCTGCTCGACAAGGAGGGTCTCAAGGTGCTGCGCGCCCGCACGGTGCGTTATGCCGCCGGTGAAAAGATCGTCGGCCAGCTTCGCAACAACTCGACGGCTGTGATCGCCTATCCCTCCGTGCTGATCTGCTTCTACAGGGCGGGCAAGCTGGTGCAGTACCAGCGCGCCTTCGCCGACGTCCCCGGCCACCGCTTGCAGCCGGGCCAGTCGGCCACCTTTTACAGCTATGTCGATCCCGTGCCCTACGACGACGTGGTCTATCTCTCGAACACCGCGGTTCCGCTGCCGAACCGCCAGAGCTTTCAGCCGGTTGGGCTGCAGACGGCCGCCAATCCGGTTTTGTTCTATCTTTCTGAAATTTGAAAACCCGGCTGCAGCGCCCTTCTGCCGACGACCTCGCCCCCGACCCCGGGCTCTGAATCCGACTCCGCCTCTCGACCATGCAGCCGGGCTATATTTCTTGCACTGCGTCGCCCGCTCCAGGCTGTCCCCCCAGCAAAAGCGACAACAAAAAAGCCCCGATCCATTCGGGGCTTTTTTTATTGGTCCGCTTCAGCCTTCCCTGAAAAAGCGTTCGATCTTCTCGATGCCGGAATCTTCCGCCTCCCGCAGGCTCCCGGAAAAGAGCACCTCGCCGCGGTCGAGAAAGATGCAGCGGTCGGCGATACGCTTGATGCTCGAGACCACATGGGTGACGATGACCATGCTCATCCCCAGTTCGTCGCGCAATTTGAGCAGGAGATAATCGAGACCGGCGCTGGTGATCGGGTCAAGGCCGGCCGAGGGCTCGTCGCAGAAGAGGAGCGGCGGATCGAGGATGATCGCCCGCGCCAGAGCGGCGCGCTTGCGCATGCCACCGGAGAGCTCGGCCGGCAGCTTGTGCAGGGCGCCTTCCATCTCGACCAGCCGGAGCTTGGTGCGCACCAGCCGCCGGATCAGCTCCGGCGGCAGCTTGGTATGCTGCTCGAGCGGGATGGCGACATTTTCGGCGATGCTGATCGAGTTGAGCAGCGCTCCGTTCTGAAAGAGGACGCCGACCTGCTGCAGCAGGGCATCGAACTCGGGCTCATCCATGCTGGTGATCTCTTCGCCAAAGATCTCGATGCGGCCCTGGACCGGCAGATAGAGGCGGATGAGGTGTTTGAGCAGGGTGGTCTTGCCGCACCCCGAGGCGCCGAGAATGACGGTGACATCGCCCGCCAGCGCCTGCAGCGAGACGTTGCGCAGCACCTCCTCACCGTCGTAGGCGGCGTACAATCCCTCCACTTTGACGATCTCGCGGGCCATCACTCAGTACTCCAGTCCCTGGCCGAAATAAAAGATCAGGCCGAGGATGCTGTCGGCGAGGATCACCCAAAAGATCGAGGCCACGACCGCGGCCGTGGTCACCCGGCCGACGTCCTCGGAGCCGCCGCGGGCGCTGAAGCCGTAATAGGCCCCGACCAGAACGATGATCAGGGCGAAGACCAGGCTCTTGACCAGCCCGGTGACGATGTCGCGGAAAAAGAGGACCGTCATCACCTCCTGGTAAAACGGCTTGGGGCCGATGCCCAGATAGGTGAAGCCGATGACCATGGCCCCGCCAATGCCGATAAGGATCGAAAGGACCGTGAGCAGGGGCATGGTCAGGGTGATGGCGTAGACCTTGGGTACGACAACGTAGCGGGTGGGATGGAGGGCCATCGAGCGCAGGGCGTCGGTCTCCTCGGTGACCACCATGGTCGCCAGCTCGGCGGCAATCGATGAGCCGCTGCGCCCGGCGAAGACGATGGCGGTGATCAACGGTCCCATTTCACGGGTCATCGAGATGGCAATGAGATCGGCGACGTAGATCGCCGCGCCGAACTGGCGCAGCTGGGCCGCCGACTGCAGGGCGAGGATGAAACCGATGAGGAAGGCGATCAAGGCGACGATCGGCAGGGCGTTGACGCCGATCAGGATGCTCTGATTGACGAATTCGCCCTTGCGGATGCCCTTGCGGTTGAAGAGGCCGATCACCGCAAAGACGGCGATATCGGCGATGAGATAGAGAATGGTGCGGGCGCTGCGGGCGGTGCCCAGGGCGGCATCGCCCACACGATAGAGGAAACTCTCCTTCGCTGGCGGCGGCGCCGACGGGGCTCCCGGACCGGAGAAGAGCTTGATCGCCTCGTGCACCTGTGGCGGGACGTGCAGCAGTTCGGCGGCGGCGCCGCGCTGCTCGACCTCGGCGCGCAGCTGATCGAGGAGCGCCACGCCGGCGCTGTCGATCCGCTCAAGTCCGGTGAGATCGATCTGCAGCCGCTGCCCCTGCCAGCGCTCCAGGCGCTGACGGATCTCGGCCAGGGCCTCAGCCGCCTCCGTGCGGCTGAGGATGCCGTCCAGGCTGAGGCTGTCGCCGGTGAGCATCACGCGCAGCATGGTTATTCCGGAGGATACTGATAATAGTCGGCGACCCGGAAGATGAACTCCTCCGCCTCGGCAAAGAGCGCCCGGCTGATCGCATCGGCGAAGCCATTCATGGTGCGGTCGCTGCGCAGGCGGGTGCGGCGCTCGAAGGGATAGCTGAGCATGACCGTATTGGTTGGCAGATAGACCATCTGGAACTGGCCGGCGACGCGGGCAAATTCCGTCTTGGCCTCCAGCACCCGTTCGAGGGCGTCGATCCGGGTGGCGATCATGACGTCGGCCGCGGTGTGGTTCTGGCGGGTGCAGCTCCTGAAAATCTCCGCCTGCAAAAAGGCATCCTCCACCACCCCCGCGATCATCTCCTCCGGCTTGTCGGCCCAGTAATGGTAATAGTAGTAGACCAGTTCGTTGGAGCTGCTGCGGCGGGCGATGCGCAAGCCCTGGTAGGGATCGGCGATCCGCACCGGGCTGATCCAGGCGTTGACCAGAAAGGGAGCGGGCACCGCCAGCAGGCGGGTGTCGACCCGGGCATCGGATTCGATGAGGTAATAGCGGCGCACCTGGGTCGAACGGCTGCCGCAGTGGATCAGCAGCAGCGCCGCCAGCAGCGCCACGATCCCTTGCATCCGTCTCATCTCATTTCTCCAGTTGGTAATCCGGGATGCCTTTGGGCTTGCCCCCGCGCAGCAGGATGGAAGGATCCTCGCTGATCTGACGCGAAAATTCGTTGAGGTTGTCCAGGGTCTCCTGTGTCGCCTTGAGGGTTGCGGTGACCTCCGCCTCGCTCTCGGTATAGCGCCGGCCCATCTCCTTGAGCATGGAATTGGTGCGATCCAGGGTCAGATTGAGGTCATGGACGATCTTGAGCAGATCGGCCTCGTTGATGGTCCGCGAAAAGCGGGCGAGGTTGCCGATGATCTCGCGCACGGAATCGGACTCGGCGTAGCCGCGCAGGCTCTTGATAGCGTATTTGGCCGAGACCGCGCTCTCCTTCAGATCGCTCGAGATCGCCTCGCCGTTGGCCATCACCTGGGTGAAGGGCGCCTTGTTCTTCGCCAGGATATCGTTGAGTTCGGCCAGCGAGGCGTTGGCGTTGTCGATGAGGGTGAGTATTTTGGCGCGGTTGGCGGCATCGGTGAGCAGGGCGATATTGTTGAGCACCCGTTCCGCCTTGTCGGCGATCACCTCCGCCTTGCCGGTGATCTCGTCGGTGAGCGAGCGCCCGGTCGGGATAAAATCACCGGGCTGGAGGAAAGCCGAGGTGTCGCTGCCGGCGTGCAGCTCGACCACCTTGAGACCGGTGATGCCGAGAAAGGTGATCTCCGCCTCGGTGTCGCGTTTGATCGGGGTCGCCGGATCGAGGCTGACCTCGACGATCACGCGGCGGATGTTATCGGGATCGATATAGATGCGGCTGACAAAACCCACATTCAGGCCATGGTACTTAACCGTCCCCCCCTCGAGCAGGCCGGTCAGCGAGACATCGCTGAAGCCGATCTTGTAGGTCTCCCGTTTCTGAATAAAACGCGGGGCGAGTACGGCGACCAGGAGGGCGATCAGGGCGATGGTGGCGACGGTGAGGAAGAGGCCGAGGCGTATTTTCTGCGAACGGGTAACCATGCAGATTCCTTTGCGTACAGACCACTGTTGAACTATTTTACGATGATTTTCGCTGATAAGCAAGTCCTAAATGCGCACCCTCGGGTCAGGGAGGCCGGCGCGGCGATAAAAAGCTGGCGCGGGAAGGATAAAACCTGTACATTATAGTTTTATCAAGGAATTCGTCATGCCGCACGATTCAACCGCCGTGATCGTCGTCCTCCTCATCATCACCCTGACCGGGGTGGCGATCGGCCGCCTGCCGCGGTTGCGCATGAACCGCGCCACCATCGCCCTGAGCGGGGCGACCCTGCTGGTGCTCTTCGGCGCCATGCCCCTGCGCCAGGCCTATGCCGCCCTCGACCTCGACACCCTGCTCCTGCTGCTGGCGATGATGATCATCATCGCCAATCTGCAGCTGGCCGGCTTTTTCCGTCTCACCGGCTATCATGTGATGCAGTGGGCGCGCTCGCCGCGGCAGCTGCTCGCCTGGATCATGGCCGTCTCGGGGCTCTTCAGCGCCCTCTTTCTCAACGACACGATCGTGCTGATGTTCACCCCGCTGGTGCTCGAGATCACCCTGGCGCTGCGCCGCAACCCCCTCCCCTACCTGATCGGGCTGGCCACCGCCGCCAACATCGGTTCGACCGCCACCATCACCGGCAATCCGCAGAACATGATCATCGGCATCGCCTCGGGGCTCAGCTATGCCCGCTTCGCCATGCGCCTGCTGCCGGTGGCCGTCGTCGGACTGGGCCTCGCCTGGTGCGTGCTGGTGCTGCTCTATCGCGGCGAATTCAGCCGGGAGCGGCTGCAGGCGCCGCCGCTTGAACCGGCGCGCTGGCACAAGGCCCTGCTGATCAAAGGATGCGCCGCCGTCCTCTTCATGCTGGTCAATCTGCTCTCCGGCCTGCCGATTCCCCTCGCCGCCCTGGCGGCCGCGGCCCTGCTGCTCATCACCCGCCGGCTCAAGCCGGAACGGGTTTTCCGCGAGATGGACTGGTCGCTGCTGATCTTCTTCAGCGGGCTCTTCGTCGTCACCGGCGCCATCGAGGCGGCCGGTTTGAGCGAACGGCTCTTTCGCTGGATCGCGCCGGTCGCCGACCGCGGCGTCGCCCCTCTTTCGGTTGCCTCCGCTTTGCTCAGCAATCTGGTCTCGAATGTGCCGGCTGTGCTGCTCTTCCGGCCTCTCATCCCCCACTTTGCCCGGCCCGAGCTTGCCTGGCTCACCCTGGCGATGGCCACCACCCTGGCGGGCAACCTCACCCTGCTCGGGTCGGTCGCCAACCTCATCGTCGCCGAATCGGCGCGCCAGCGCGGGGTGCTGCTCTCCTTCCGCGAATACCTGCGCGCCGGCGTGCCCATCACCCTACTGACCCTCCTCTGGGGCATCCTCTGGCTCATCCTGACTGCCTGAGGCCCGCCGGGAAGAAATTCTCCCCCCATACTGTTATTAAAGTAATGGCACTTTACCTAATCAACGCGTGCAGCACACGAACCTAACCCGGAGGAAGCATAATGGGACTCATCGATTTCATCAAAAATGTTGGCGCAAATCTCTTAGGCAAAGGCGAGGACGAAGCCACCACCATCACCAATCTGCTCAACACCGAACTGCCGAACCAGATCACCAATCTGCAGGTCAAATTCGATGACGGCGTGGTCGATCTCTATGGCCAGGCCGAATCCCAGGCCGTCAAGGAAAAGGCGGTCCTGCTGGCCGGCAACATCAAGGGCGTCGCCAAGGTCAACGACGTCTATCTGACCGCCCCGCCGGTAGCACCCGCGGATGAGACGGTCTATTACGAGGTCAAGTCCGGAGACAGCCTCTCCAAAATTGCCAAGGCCTTTTATGGCAATGCCATGAAATACCCCGTCATTTTTGAGGCCAATCGCGAAGTGATCAAGAATCCGGATCTGATCTATCCGGGGCAAAAGCTGCGCATCCCCAAGATCAACTAGCACGGTCCATCGCAAAAAAAAAGCCCGCCCCTCTGCCGAGAGGCGGGCTTTTTGCATGTATAGCGGGATTCAATCCCCCCAGCGCGCGCTGAAGCCGCGCACATCGACATGGACAAAGGGGCCGTGGCGGCGGTTGGCACGATAGCGCGCCAGCCCGCCGATATAGGGCGCGAACCATTCCGCCCGCGAGAGCCAGTCGGCCACCTGAAAGAGCACGCCGGCATCCGCATAATCCCGCCGGCCGTCCTTGTTGAGGTCATCCATGATCTGGTCGAGATCGGCATCGATATAGATATCCGCGGCGCCACCGTAACAGTGCTGGCTGTACTTGCGGTTGCCGATGCGGCGGTTGTAGGCCGGGGTGCGATAGCCGCTCATGATCGCAAAGGTCTCGCAGGCATAGCCCTTCTCGTTGACCTTTTGCAGGAGATATTCCAGCTTGATCAGCAGCCGCTCCTGCAGGGCCATATATTTCGGGAAATCGCCGTGCTGTTTGCAAAGGAACTGGCCGAGGGTGAAATGAGGCGTGAGGCGGCGCTCCAGATCGGCCGCCGTGGCTTTGATAAAGCCTTCGGGCGGACGGTAGACATCGAGATTGCGCAGGGCGACGGTGGGATAATGGCCGATGAGGTAGCCATCGAGCGTTTCGCCCTTCATCGCGCTGCGGGGCACCATGACGAAGATCTGCAGGTGCATGGTGTCGGCGCGGTCGAGGCTGATGATCCGCCCCTGGTGGAATCCCGGCGCGGCCGGCGCGGTATAGAGCCAGGTGTTCAGACCCTTGAAGCGCAGGGCGCCGCTGTCGACCTGGACGGCGAAGTGATGATGGGTGGCATTCTCCTCGACGCGCAGCGAGATCTCGTCGCCGGGCAGCAAAAAGATCGGCGACCAGGAGAAGGGGGAGATCTCATCCTTGTAGTGCAGGGTGAATCCGGCCTCGCCGGGCGAAAAGGCGCGGGCAGCGGTCAGCAGGGCGAGCAGCAGAGCCGCTGCCAGGTGTCTGGGATTCATCATCGGGGGACCTTTTGGGTTAACCGGGCGGTGCGAGCCGCGCCGGGTGCAGCATCAGGGTGCCGCCAGCTGCGCCAGCGCCGGCGCTGCGGTCAGGCCCAGCGGGATCGCCTTGTCCCGCTCATAGATATCCTGGCGGAACTGGACGAGGCCCGATTCATCGACCCATGCGGTCTGATAGACCAGCATGACCAGAATGGGCCGGGGCAGCTTGAGGACCGTCTCGACGCGCGAGGCGATCAGGCGGCGCAGCCGGGCCTCGTCCCAGGCCGGATCATCGAGAAGATAGAGCGCCAGCTGCAGCGGCTTTTCGATGCGAATGCAGCCGGAGCTGAAGGCCCGGGTCGAGCGGCTGAAGAGTTCATGATGCGGCGTATCGTGCAAATAAACATCGAACTGATTGGGGAACATGAACTTGATCGTCCCCAGTGAGTTACCCGGCCCGGGATCCTGGCGCAGACGATAGGGAAGCCGGTTCTTCGAAACGGTGCTCCAGTCGACCACGGCCGGATCCAGTTCCGGGGCGGTTTCGCTCCATCCCTGGTAGACGCGGATCCGCTCCTTCTTGAGATAGTCGGGATTCCGCCGCACCTTGGGCAAAATGTCGTTGAGCAGAATGGTGGTCGGCACCGACCAATGGGGATTGACCACCATGTAGGTCATCAGGTCGCTGAAGACCGGGGTGCGCCGGTAGGTCTTGCCCACGACCACGCGCATCGCCAGGGCGACGGTATCCGCCTCGTAGATCTGCAGCTGGAAATCGGCGATGTTGACCCGGATGTAGCGGCGCCCGGGGTTGCGCGGCAGCCAGCGCCAGCGTTCGAGATTGACGGCGAGCTGGCGGATGCGCGCCTCGACCGGCACGTTCATCTCGGCCAGGGTGCTCTTGCCGATCTTGCCGTCGGGATCGAGGCCGTGACGCAGCTGGAAGCGGCGCACGGCCTGCTCGAGTTCCGCGTCGTAGGTCCCCTCGACCGGGGCCGGTTTGAGGCCCAGATCGGCGGTGGCGCGCAGCCGGGCGCGAACCTGCATCACCCGTTCGTCCCACATCCCCTTCTCGAGCTTGCGCCCCTCGGTGACCAGCGGCCAGCCGCCCTCGGCAGCCAGCTGGCGGTAATAGCCATAGGCCTCGGCCAGACGGCGGTATTCCTCCTCCTGCGGCGGCAGATGGCACAAGTCCTCGAGCAGGTTGCCCGATTCAGCCGCCGCGTTGAGGCGGGTGACCAGGTCCGCCTCGTTCTTGTGGAGATACCACTCGGCGTCCACCTCGTGGGGATTGTACTGGCCCGCCGCCAGATGGAGGCCGAGTACGAGATAGGCGTCGCTGAGCAGCAGTTCGAGATCGGTCAATTGCGCCGGATCGACCGGAGCGGAGGCGAGGCGATCGCGCCTGCTCCTGAGCAGGCCGGCCAGAGCGGCCAGATGATAACGGCCGGGATTCAAGCCATGGGCACCGGCGTTGCGGATCATGGCCAGCAGGGTATCGGCCTCGCTGCGCATGCCCCTTTCGTTGATCCAGACCGGCCGGAATCCGCGCCGGCCGTAAAGCGTCAGCAGATCCGGCGAGAGCGGCTCGACCCCGTACGGGGTGGCCAGCTGGTTCCCGGCGGGCAGCTGCTGCAGGCGTTCCTGGATCAAGCCGGTCAGGCGCATTTGCAGCGCGCCGTTCTGGGCCGCCAGGGGGAAAACCGCCAGGCCGATCAGCAGGAGGATACCGGTTCCGGAACGCAAGGTGGTGCCTCAGTTGAGAAGAATGTCATGGCTGCCGGGCACAGGGGCCGGTCACAAATTAACGCTCTCCGGGGAGAAAGACAAAGCCAATTTTATCATGCGAAGGCGGCGCGCCGCAAACCGCCGGGTGCCTCCCGGCGTTGGAGCTCGCCAGCCCAGGATCAGACATAATGGCGCGATTTGATAAAGACCAGCAGGATCGATTGCACCACCGTGGCGGCCATCAACACCAGGGCGGCATAAACCAGGCCAAGGCTCCAGGCGGCGGAATAGGGATTGACCAGAATGGCGGCGATGAAAAAGACGAGATACTCGACCCGCAGGGCGAAACGCCAGACCACCTTTTCCGTCGGATCCGGCACCGCGCCGCGATGGTTGGCATAGGCGACGATGAAGGGCGGCAGCAGGGTGCAGAAGAGAAGCAGGAAGAGGAGGATCTCGAGCGGCAGGATCGCCGGCGGAAACCGGAGCCGGAAGAGGCAGAGGATCATCAGGGCATCGACGAAGCGGTCGACGGTGCCATCCCAGAAGGCACCGAGGCCGGTGGCACGCCCGGTGTGGCGCGCCACCTTGCCGTCTACCAGATCCATAAAGCAACTGAGGGTGAAGAGCAGGGCGGCGCCGCCGGACGAGCCGCGGATCACTGCGCCGTAGGCGGCGATGGCGAGCAGCAGGGAGAGGGTCGTCCAGGTGTTGGGCGAAAGAAAGGCGAAGGTTTTGCCGATCCAGCGCTCGAGGCGCGGCATGTCGATGAATTCCTTGATCACGGGACGGGATCTCCTGCCGGTTCGCAGCCGGGGGTTGGGTGGTTCAGGGCGCAAGACTGCTTTGCCTAAAGTTAACGAAACGGAGGGCGAAAACCAACAAAAAAGTACCCTGCGTCACCCCTCCCCTCTCGCGCCGGGTGGGCGCGAGAGCAAACCGGCTCACACGGAGGCACAGAGGGCGCAGAGCCCCTCCCCTCTCGCGCCGACCTGAACTCATGCGCCGGGTGGGCGCGAGAGCAGGGGGAGCGCCGGCCCGGCCTCAAACCGGCTCACACGGAGGCACAGAGGGCGCAGAGCCCCTCCCCTCTCGCGCCG
>CAYTCI010000028.1:0-42294 GCA_964436305.1 uncultured Cytophagia bacterium
TGAAGAGAAAGACGCTGAGGAGGAGCATGAGCAGGGCGCCTCCGACCGCAACGGCGCGATGGGCCAGCATCGCGCGCAAGGTGCGGTTGTAGGTCTGGTTCAGCCAGGTGAAAAAGGCATCGAAGGAGCGGGTGGACCAGCCGCTGCCCATGCCGTGCAGGGGCTTGAGGATTCGCGAACAGAGCATCGGCGTCAGGCTGAGGGCAACAAAGCCGGATATCGCCACCGCCACCGCCAGGGTCACGCCAAACTCGTTAAAGAGCACCCCGACCGATCCGGTCAAAAAGGCCAGCGGGACAAAGACCGCCACCAGGGCGATGGTCGTGGCGGCGACGGCGAAGCCGATCTCCTTGCTGCCATCCAGGGCCGCCTGCCAGCGGCTCTTGCCCATCTCGATGTGGCGGTAGACATTCTCGAGCACGACGATGGCGTCATCGACGACCAGTCCGATGGCCAGCACCAGCGCCAGCAGGGTCAAAATATTCAGCGTAAAACCCGAAAAATAGGCCACAGTCAGGGCGCCGATGATCGAGATCGGGATGGCGGCGGTCGGAATACCGGTGGCGCGCACGCTCTTGAGAAAGACCAGCACGACCAGGATCACCAGCACCATGGCGATCAGCAGGGACTGGCGCACCTCGGCGATCGATTCGCGGATGAAAATCGACGAGTCGTAGGCCGTCTGCATCTCCATCCCCTGCGGGATCAGGGCCGCCAGCTCAGGCAGCGCCTTGCGGATCTGATCGGCGACATCGACGGTACTGGCCTTGGACTGCTTGATGATGCCCAGTCCCACCGCCGGATGACCGTTATAGCGGGCGACCGAGCGCTCGTCCTCAGCCCCCACCTGCACCTCGGCGACATCGCGCAGCCGCACAATGTTGTCGTTCTTTTGCGAGACGATGATGGCGCCGAACTCCTCCGGCGTGGCGAGTTCACCACGGGTGCGCACCGAGAACTCGCGATCCACCCCCTCGATCCTGCCGGCCGGAATCTCGGTGTTCTCCGCACGAACGGCGTTTTCAATGTCGCCGGTGGTCAATCCGCGCGCCGCCATGCGCAAGGGATCGAGCCAGATGCGCATGGCATAGCGGCGTTCGCCGCCGATCAGAACCCCGCCGACGCCGGGCAGGCGCTGCAGACGCTCCTTGAGGATACGCTCCGCCACATCCGACAACTCCAGCGTGGAGTAAGCGTCGCTGTAGAGTCCGATCCAGTAGATCGGCTGGGCATTGGCGTCCACCTTGGAGACGACCGGGTCCTCGATCTCGCGCGGCAGCTCACCACGCGCCCGCGAGACACGGTCGCGCACATCATTGGCCGCCTCATCGACATCGCGATCGAGCTCAAACTCAATGGTGATGACCGACCCCTGCTCCCGGCTGGAGGAGGTCATGGTCTTGACCCCTTCGAGGGTGGCGAATTGCTCCTCCAGCACATTGGTGATTTCGGTTTCGACCACGCTCGGGCTGGCGCCGCGGTAGAGCGTGACGACCGAAATGATGGGCGGATCGACATCCGGGTATTCCCGCACCGGCAGGCGCGTGAAGGAGATGATGCCAAAGAGCAGAATGGTCAGGCTCATGACCAGCGCCAGTACCGGGCGCTTGATGGAAGCAGTGCTTATTTTCATGGTTGTCTCACCCCAGATTAGTGCTCAACAGAACAGACCGTTGCTCTGGACCGGACGCGGGTCCGGCCGTTATTCCTGACCCAGCGAGGCCATGCCCTCACGGGCCGTTTGCCCGGCGGCCGCGGTCTGTGTGGCCGAACGCAGGACCGGCCAGACCTTGCCGCCCTCGTACAATTTCTGGTGCCCCGCACAGACCACAGTCATACCGGACTGGAGCCCGTCGCGAACCTCGACCACATCGGCCAGGCGGGTCCCGAGCCTCAGCAGCTTGCGGGAGACGGTGCTGTCTGGATTGATCACATAGACGAAGGTCTGGTCGCCGCTGCCGAAAACCGCCTCGTTGGGGATGGTCAGGGCGCTGGGCCGCTCGCCGAGGATGGCATGAATGTCGGCGGACATGCCCGGCCGGAGCTTGCGCTCCGGATTGTGCACCTGGGCGAGCACGCGGGCGCTGCGCATGGAGGGCTCGATCACCGGCTCGATGACGGTGATCCGGCCGATCGCCTCGTAGCCCGGCCAGGCGGTGGTGGTCACATGCACCTCCGAACCGCGGGTCAACTGCCCGAGGAAGCGCTCGGGCGCGGAAAAGGTGACGCGGATCTCATCGATGTTGGCCAGGCTGGCAATGGCCTCACCAGGCTGGATATAAGCGCCGACGCTGACGCGCCGGGCGCCGATCATGCCGCTGAAGGGCGCCACGATCCGCGACTTGGCGAAGCGTGCGCGCGCCAGCTGCAGGTTGGCATCGGCGACCTTGAGCGCGGCGGCCGCATCATCCAGATCCTGGGCCGACCCCGCCCGCTGTTCCACGACATTGCGGATGCGTTCATAGGCGGCCTGGCTCTGGCTCTGCAGGGCCTCGGCCGCCGCCACCTCGGCAGCCAGCTGCGCATCATCCATCATCGCAATCAGCTCCCCCTTGCGGATATTACCGCCCTCACTGAAGGGCAGGGCCTTGACCAGGCCGGCCATCTCGCTGACGATCGTCACCGCCTCGATGGCTTCAATGGTACCGACCGCCTCGTACCTGTCCATCACTGGCTGGACCGCCACCGGACTCGCCTCCACCATGGTGGGCGGCATGGCGAAACCGGCTCCGCCCGCTTTTTTGCTGGTACAGGAGGCCGCCAGCAGACCCAGCAGCACGGCCAGGGCCACCGACTCGATCTTTTTGCTCGCTCTCATCTTTGCACACTCCCGCCTGTAAAGGCACCAGAAGTCAGAGTTGCAAGGGCCGCCGCCGCTTTGGCGCGCCGGACCAGGGCCTCGGAGTAGCGCTGCTGCGCCGAGGCCAGATCCGCCGCCAACCGCGTCAATTCGAAAGCGGTCGAACGCCCGTTTTGAAATTCGATCATACCAACCCGCACCTGCTCGTGCGCAGCTTCCACCCCGGCCCGGGCGACCTGGATCCGCGCGGCGCCCTTCACCAGTTCGCGATAATTGGCGCGGACCAGCTCCTCCAGCGAACGGGCCGCCGCGATGCGCTGCTGTTCGGCCTGATTCGCCTCCGCCTGCAGCCGCTGCTGCTCGCCCCTGCCACGCCGCATGCCGATGGGCAGCTGCACCGAAAGGCCAACCATCCACGCCGGATACTCCCGGCGGACGGCCTGATCGAGGGCGTGGCTCATGCTCCCCCGCACCGTGGTGCGCAGCGTATCCCCGGCGAAGATGACCTCATTGGGCACGCCGGAGAGGCCACTGCCGCCGAGAGAGCCGAGCAGATCGATCTGGGGGAGCGACTCCCAGGAGGCCGCCTGCGCCAGCACCTGCCGGGCGGCGATATCGTACTGCGCCGCCCGCAGATCGAGATTGCCCTCGATGGCCTGGCGCACGAGCCGCTCCTCATCCACGACCGGGAAATCGGCCGGGGGCTCATCGACCGCGATGAAGCGCTCGAACCCCTCACCGGGCCGGCTGCCGATCTGGCTGGCCAACTGGTCGGAAACCCGCGTGCAGCGCTCTTCCAGATCCAGCGCCAGCAGCTCCTGCTGGGCCAGGAAGGTCCTGGCATTCGCCACCTGCACCGGACCGATCAGGCCGGCGCCCGCACGCAGGGTGGCCTCCTGCAAAAAAGCCCGGGCCTGATCGACCGTCAATTGCTGCACGGCGAGATCCCGCTCCGCCTGATAGAGGTCCCAGTAATAGCTCTCGACCACCGCCCGCGTGACCAGCGTCTGCTGTTCAAACCGCGCTCTGGCTGCGGCGAGGTCATGGTCCGCCCGTTCAAGATTCTTGCGCGCCGTGGCCGCAAAACCACCCATCAGCGGCTGGCGCACGGAGAGGTTGCCAAAAAGGGTGTTCTGCGGATTGAGAAAGGCGAAGGCGGAATTGGACTCCATCCGGTTGGAGTTGAGCGAGAGCTGCAGGCTGGTGCCCGTGGGCAGCGACCAGCGCAAGCCGGTGCTGCCATCACTCTGCACGGTTTTCAGGACGTCGGCACCGGCGAAAAAGGAGGCCGAGGGCAGTTGCTGATCCTGGCGATTCCAGGCAAGGAAATACTCGGGATCGAAATTCCCCCGCTCGCGCCGGACCGCACCCTCGGCCGCTCGCTGTCCGGCCTCGGCGGTGCGCAAGCCGGTCGCGTTGTTCTGCGCCAGTCGCAGAGCCTCCTGCATGGGCAGCCGGGCCCCCTTGAGACGGCCAAGGGTGTTGAGCAGAGCACTGTCCGGGTTGACCGGCGGATTTTGCGCCTGCACCGGCCAGTGCATGGCGCCAAGGAGCAGTACAATAACTGTTGTCTTGATCATTCCAGGCATATCGTCCCCACTGCTTGAATGACTATTCGGTACTATACAAGATGGAAGTGGTCCCGGTCTGGCTGTGCGTCTGGGCGCGGCGGATGGGTGGATGAGGGGGGTCGGGATTTTCGGATGCTTATTCATCGCAACAGAACGGTGTGGGCCTTAATTCCGGGGCACGGGGATCAATCTTGCCGGTGACGAAATTTGCGGCAGTATGTCCGGTGAACAGCTGAATCAGAGCCGGTAGCGAGCCCCCAAAAAAGCAAACAGCCATCTCTCAAAATGCAACGGGGGGCATTAAGAGTAAAGAGATGGCTGTCTGCTTTGGGCGGAAAAATCTGACACCAAAGATGGAACTCTCCAGCGGTGGCAAACGGCCGCCGCGAAGAGATCAGCGTTGAACCAGCATTGCCGGATTCGGCGGCTTGGGGGAGGACCCCCCTTCCCCCTTGCTCGCTCTGGCCGGTAGAGAACCCCCCGCTCCCTGGTCCGCTCGCTGCGGCAGGGGGGGGAACCCCCGTTCCCCCTTGCCGCAATCGAGTGACCTGGCCGGATGTGGTAACAGGCTAAAGATAACCAAAGGCCGCGGCAAATACCATCGGCAGATTGCTGATTTACAGCGGCAGACAGGATGAGGAGGAGGCCATTCCGCACCTATCCCGCCCGGATTATGCAACCCGGGCGGCGATCGTTGCCGGCGCCTTGGGCGGAGAGTGGGCGGCCATGCAGCGGGGAGGCCAATCGGGGGGCAAGGGCAGGAGAACTTATTTCAGCAAAATCATCTTCCTGGCGTCACTGAAGGCGCCGGCGTGCATGCGGCAAATATAAATTCCGCCGGGAAGCGCTCCGGCGTTGAATTGGACCTCATGTTGACCCGCCGCCAGCTCCGCATCGCTCAGGATCAGGACCTCACGGCCGAGCAGATCGTAGAGAGCGATCCGGGTCCGCACCGCCTCAGGCAGTGAAAAGGCAATCCGTGTTGAGGGATTGAAGGGATTGGGCCAGTTCTGGCTCAGCGAAAAGACCAGCGGGCTTTCCACATCCCTTCGCACCGAGGTCAGCGTCAGCGAAACCTCGTTGCTGGGCGCCGAGGTGACCGTGTCCTTGCGGGCCTTGACCCGCCAGGCATAGCTCGCTCCCTTTTGCACGCTGCTGTCGGTGAAGGCGACGGTGCCGCTCGCGGCTGTGCCGATAACGGCAAAGTTGTCCTGCCCGCCGGACCTGCGTTCGATCACATAGCCCTCCTCCACCCTGGAGCGGTCTTTCCAGGTGAGCTCGGCCTGATAGGTGCGGTTGAGCTGGACGGCAAGGTCGGTCGGGGCGATGAGGATGGTGAACTCGCCGGTCGCGCTCCAGGCGGCGGTACCGGCGACGTTGCGCGGCTGCACCCGCCAGTAGTAGTGCGTCCCTTCGGCGGTGCCATTGAGATTGCGCACGGTGTCGGCGGTCACCGCGGAGGAAAGAATCCGGGTAAAACCCGGCAGGGCGGAGAGCTGTACCAGATACTCGGTGGCGTTTTCCGCCCGGCGCCATTTGAGATTGATATAGTCGGCTCGGCTGGGCAGCGGCGCAGCGGCGACCAGCTGCGTTTCTCCCGGCATGGGGATGTAGGTGATGAAGCTCCAGGTGGTACTCCATGGCCCGGCGGATCCCGCGCCATCCTTGACCCGGACACGCCAGTAATACTGCTTCCCCGGCGGCAAACCGGTGAGGACCTGCAGCGAATCGGCGGTGGAGTCGCGGAGGGCACTATGGGCAAAGAGTGGATCGGTCGCCATTTCGAAAAAGTAGCGCGCCGCCCCTTCCACGCGCCGCCAGCGGCAGGTGACCCCGGCGCCGAGATCCGTCTGCTGATCGGGCGGCTCGACGAGTGATGTCCTGCCGAAAAAGGAGGTGCCGCTGCCGAGCAGCGGGGTGCTCCACCGGATCCAGCTGGCGAGATCGGTGGTATAGCCGGGTTGGATGGCATAATCGGTCGGGGTCTGCTCCTTGCCAAGGAGGAAGCGGTCGATGAAGGCCCCGACATCGGGGCGCTGGCTATCCGGGAGATTGCAGTGGGAATGTCCGCCCACCTTGGAGAATCCGCAGCGTTCCGGCACGCCGAGGGAGCGCCAGACCTCGCGGGCGGCCATGCAGCTGACGTAGCCGGACTCCTCCGCGAGCCATTCCATGTCGGGGTTGCCGAGCAGCAGCAGCGCCCGGGGGGCGATCAGGGCCATCACCTCATGCTGGTCGATCGGCAGGCGGGTGACGGCATTGTTGAACAGGTTGAGATCCTGCAGATACCAGCCGTAGCTTTGGGCGTTGCGCAAGGTCTCGCGGCTGCCGCTGAGGGTCTCGGTGACACGCCAGGCGGCGTCGCCGCCCCCGCCCGGCTCCTGTGCCAGGGTGAGGGCGATGCGCTCGTCCAGCGCTCCGGCATAGAGGGCGATCTTGCCGGCAAAGGAGCAGCCGGTCACTGCCAGATGGCGGGTGTCGATCTGCGCGGTTGCGACCCGCTGCAGGCCGTCGATCAGCCGGCTGACGCCCCAGGCCCAGGCGGTGAAATAGCCCACCCGGGTATCCGGATAGAGGGTATAAAAGCCCCCCTGCCCGCGGCCGCTCTGGGTCCAGGGCGCGACTTCCATGAAATTGTAGCTGATGGTGGCCACACAACGGCTGGTAAAGAGGTCGACTGGCAGACTGCCGCTGCCTCCCCCGACGCCGATCACGGCCGGATAGGGCGGCGCGCCGCAGCCCGGCAGGGTGATCACCGCCGTCAGGGTCAGTGATCGGCCGCCCTCAGTCACGGTCACGGTGAGTCGGTTCCCGTCCAGCGCGGCCTGCAGGCTGTCCGGGGCTGGCGGCTTCTCGCCCAGCTGGTAGTGTTGCAGCAGGGCGCTGATCTCGGCGCGCCGCCAGGACCAGTCCGCCCGGTGGGCGATGCGGCCGCGGCCATCCGCCCAGGCGAAGGGATCCGGCAGGGCCTCGATGACCGGCAGACCGGTAAAAGCCGGAAAATAGGGCAGCGGACACTCCACTCCGGTATTCTCCACCTCGTAGACGAAGGGCATCTCCTGCGCCGCCAGCGGCAGGACGATCAGGGCGTTGAGGAGGATAACCGCGAGGGGTAGGGCTTTTTTCATGGGGGGACTCCATTCTGTTCACATTCCATTCGTTGCAGTTCAGGGCCCTGGCCGGGCCGCCCTCGCAGCAATGTAGCCAACCGGCGGGTGAAATTCAAGCACATTTTCCCCGCCACCCTGCCCTGCCGCCGAGCCGTTCGCTCTGGCGCCGACCCGCTCCCTCTGGCTGCCGGCCGATCGAATCCTGCTTCACGTCATCCACCGGATGCGGGTGATCCCGGACTCGAGGCTCGAGATCCACCACGTGCCTCATTAATGATCTGGACGATGAGGCAACTTTTTAGCCGACGTATATCCGACCCGGGTCCTTTGATATCCTGTCGTTAGACTCGAAGGCTCGTCCGATATCGAGGGCATGCTGCCTTTTTCCCGAAACCCTTCGTGCCGATCTGCCGTATATATTTCGTTAATACGAAACAATAGACTTGACTTGGATCACAAATGGCCTTATATTAGATAGAAGAGTCTTTTGTCTTATATTAAGATCAGGCTCCACTCCTGTCACAGTCAACCAGTCCCGGCTCATCTTTCCATAACCGGGCTGGTCAGGAGAAGGCGGTCATGATTTGTCGAAAGGAGTTTTTGCATGAGTAACAAGACACTATGGCGGGCCTTTCTCCTGGTCCTTCTCGGCTCGTTCGCGGTTCTCCTCTTTTACGGCAGCAAGATCTATCAGCAAAAGCCGCCACTGCCTGAGCGTGTCGTGACGACCGCTGGCGTGACTCTTTTCACCGGCCAGGAGATCCGCGATGGCCAGAATGTCTGGCAGTCGCTGGGTGGGCAGGAGGTGGGCAGCATTTGGGGGCATGGCGCCTATGTCGCGCCGGACTGGAGCGCCGACTGGCTGCATCGCGAGGCCACCTTCATCCGCGACCGCTTGGCCAGCGAAAACTATGGTCTCGCCTATGACCAGCTCAGCACCGAACAACAAGCCAGTCTGCAGGTGCGCTTGCAGCAGGAGCTGCGCCGGAACACCTACAACCCGGCGGCCCGTGAGCTGCTCATCTCGCCCCTGCGCGCGGAGGCCATCGCAGCGGTGAGCCGACACTTCACCGGGCTTTTTATGAACGACCCGGCCCTGGCACAGCTGCGCACCGCTTATGCAATCCCGGAGAACAGCATCAAGGATCCGGCCAGAGCCCGGCTGCTTGGCGCATTTTTCTTCTGGACGGCATGGGCGAGCGTGACCGAGCGTCCCGGTGGGAAAGTGAGCTACACCCAGAACTGGCCCGCCGACGAGCTGGTGGGCAACCGGCCGGCGCCCGATCTCATCCTCTGGACGGGATTCAGCGTCATACTGCTCATCCTCGGGGTTGCCCTGCTCGCCTTGTATTATGCCCGGCAGCAGGGGGAGGGCCTGGAGGGGCTGGACTTTCCGGACCAGGATCCCCTGCTCGGGCTCAAGTCGACGCCCTCCATGCAGGCGACCCTGAAGTATTTCTGGGTGGTCACCGCCTTGATCCTGCTGCAGGTCCTCATGGGCATCATCACCGCCCACTACGGAGTTGAGGGCGGCGCTTTTTACGGCCTGGACCTCGGCAAGCTGCTCCCCTATGCGGTCTCGCGCACCTGGCATGTCCAGCTGGCCATCCTCTGGATCGCCACCTCCTGGCTGGCAACCGGGCTCTACATCGCCCCGGCGGTCTCGGGGCGTGAGCCCAAATACCAGCGCCTCGGGGTGAACCTGCTCTTTGCTGCCCTACTGGTCATCGTTCTGGGATCGATGGTGGGTCAGTGGATGGGGGTGATGCAGAAGCTGGGTTTGGTCAGTAACTTTTGGTTTGGCCATCAGGGGTACGAGTATGTCGATCTCGGCCGCTTCTGGCAAATCTTTCTCCTCGCCGGGCTCTTCATCTGGCTCTTCCTGATGGGGCGCGCCATCTGGCCCGCCTTGAGGAATGCCCGTGAGCAGAAGAGCCTGCTCGCGATGTTCCTCATCTCCTCGGTGGCGATCGCGGCCTTTTATGCGGCGGGTTTGATGTGGGGGCGACAGACCAATCTGGCCGTCGCCGAGTACTGGCGCTGGTGGGTGGTACACCTGTGGGTGGAGGGCTTTTTCGAGGTTTTTGCCGCGGTGGTGGTCGCCTTTCTCTTTGTCCGCCTTGGACTGCTGCGCATCAAGAGCGCGACCACGGCGGTGCTCTTTTCCACGGTGGTCTTTCTCGCTGGTGGCATCCTCGGTACCTTTCATCACCTCTACTTCACCGGCACACCGACCGCGGTGATGGCCCTGGGTGCCACTTTCAGCGCCCTCGAGGTGGTGCCGCTGGTGCTGATGGGCTTCGATGGCCTGCAAAACTATCGTCTCAGCAAGGCCCGCGCCTGGGTGGTGAAATACAAATGGCCGATCTATTCCTTTATCGCCGTGGCATTCTGGAACCTGGTCGGGGCTGGCATCTTCGGTTTCCTGATCAATCCGCCCATCGCCCTCTATTACATGCAGGGACTGAACACAACCCCGGTGCACGGCCATACCGCCCTCTTTGGCGTGTATGGGATTCTGGGCATTGGCTTGATGCTTTTTGTCTTGCGCAGCATGACCATCGAGCGGGAGTGGGAAGAGCGCAGCCTGCGGGTCGCCTTCTGGGGGATCAATCTCGGATTGGCGCTGATGGTGCTGTTGAGTGTGCTGCCGGTGGGAATTTTGCAGACCATGGCGAGCGTCCAGCACGGACTCTGGTATGCCCGCTCGGCCGAGTTCATGCAGCAGGGCACCCTGCAGACCCTGCGCTGGCTGCGTATGATCGGTGACAGCATCTTTACGATCGGGATTCTCGCCCTGGCCTGGTTTGTCGCCGGCCTCCAGGGCGGATGGTCCTTTAAACGCAAGAGTTGATGACAGCGTTGAACGCCACCGCTTTGCATCCCTTATCCCCTGGCTGACCCGATTGAGCGCAGTGGCAGGCAATCGGACAGGGATCCGCAATAACCTGTAAAATAGGCGAATGTTGGTAAAATATGGCCGAGCGATCCTTGAAAGGAGGCAAATAGAGTGGTCGGCACCAGAGTGGGTCGCCTGGTGCGGTGCCGTAAATTCGAGCCTGGTTATGCCGTCATGGCCGGCCTGCACCTCTGGAAGCTCGAGCGGGAGCGCAACCGCGGCATCGTCCGTTTCCCCCGTTATCCCTCACCTGAATGATCGAGACACTCTTCCCGCGGCCGCAGGTAAACGGCTGGCCGCGGGAGAGACGTTATTGCTGATCTCCTCAACCTGACCCTCCCGGATCTGAAACCGCTTCACCTCGGGCGCGTCGCTGCGGAAACGCCATACCGGCAGTGCGGCGCCGGCAACCGGCCGGATCTCCGTGCCCTCAGGCAGGCCGACCTCGATTTCGACGGACGAGCCATGCCACGGGCTGCCCGCCGGTAGGGTAAAGTATTCATCGAGGTAGAGGGTATCCCGCGAGACCTTCCAGCGGAACCCGATCTTGCGCGCGTTGGCCCAGGCCCCCTCCTGCGAGCTGCTGCGCGCCCACTTTTCCACCGAAATCCAGGCTGTGGTCGTGTCGCTGCCGTAGATGTTCAGGTCGGCGGTGCCATAGAGCGGTCCGCTCGACCCCTTGCGCCTGAAGGTGAGGTCGTCGAACACCGCGCTCTCGTCGTAATCGACCGCGGCGATCTTTTTCAGCGGGGCAATCCACAGCGTCTTCAGCGGCGTGGCGATCGCTGTTTTCTCCGCCACCTGCGCGCGGTTGCCATAGGCCGAGAGCTGGAAGGCGAGAAAAACGACCAGCCCGCACACCGAGGCGGTCCAGAGGACAAAAACCGGGATCTTGACCAGCCGGGTGATGGCGCCCAGCCGGAAGATCAGCTTGATCCCGAGATAGGTCAATACCGCCAGGGGAATGAGCAGGGCCAGGACCGAAAGGATGAAAACCGGCCGGACCAGCTCCGGGCTGAGCACCAGCGAGAGGAGCATCGGCGGATTGACGATGTGCGGCTCGATCAGACCGGTGAGCAGCGGCGAATGGTTGAAGAACAATACCAGACCGAAGGTGAAAAGCAGCGAAAAACCGACCAGGGTGAAGCCGATCCCGAGCAGCAGGGCGACGATCCGGAGCAGCAGGGCCAGCAGGGGCCGCAGGGCCTTCCACGCATGCCAGAGCATCTTGCCCGCACGGGAGAGAAGGGCTTTGGGATGAAAGAGCGGCTGGCCGGGAGCGGGGGCCTCGCCGGCCGCATCGCCGCCCGCGTACTCCTCCGGGGCGCCCATGACCTCGATCATGTGGTCGACCATCACCCGGGTGACCAGCAGCGGCGGCTCCTGCCCCCCGCCAAAGAGCTCGGCAATGCGGCTCTCGATATCCGCAACGGTCTCTTCTCCGCCCGGCTCATCCCGGAAGCGGGCGGTGATTTTCTCCAGATAGCGGGAGAGGGAATGAAAGGCCTCCTCGTCGACGCGGAACAGCTGCCCTGCCAGATGAACATTCATCGTTTTTTTCATGGGGGTTCACCTATGATTGAGTGCGAATCTGCTGGACGGAATCGACCAGCGCTTCCCAGGCCTGATCCAGCTCGGCCAGATAGCTATGGCCGGCAGCGGTGAGCTGATAATACTTGCGCGGCGGTCCCTGGGGCGACTCCTCCCAGCGATAACCGAGCAATCCGGCATTCTTGAGCCGGGTCAGCAGCGGATAGAGCGTGCCTTCGACGACGATCACTTCCGCCTTCCGCAGCTCGTTGATGATGTCCACCGCGTAGGCCGAGCCCCGCGAGAGGAGCGCGAGGATACAGTATTCGAGGATGCCCTTGCGCATCTGCGCCTTGGTGTTTTCGCTATTCATGGCCGCCAGCTTGTTCAAAGGATGAGAAGTTTCGTGATTTAAAGGTTGATTTTCTTGCGGACGCTGCCGATCCGGTTCTTGACAAAAGCGGTGATGCTGCCGATGGTCACCGGATCGCCGCGCATCTCCAGCTTCTCGGCGGTGGTCTCCGCCGCGGGCAGGAGCAGCCAGAGGATCAGGTAAAGCCAGAGGCCGAAACTGCCGGCCAGCGTCAGGGCCACGAAGAGGATCCGGAAAACGAGCGGACGCCAGGAGAAGTGAGCCGCCAGGCCGGAACAGACGCCGCCCACCAGCCGTTCATCCGGGTCACGGTAAAAGCGGTGCGCGAGCCAGCGAGGGGCCGCTGTGCCGGCCGTGGCCGATCCCTCGCCGCCGATGTCTTCCGGTGAGCCCAGCACCGCCAGAACCGTTCTGAGGTCATCGGTCAGGATGACCTGTTTGTAGCGGTTGAGACGCGGCCGCAGCAGCTCGGCCAGCCGGCTCTCGATATCACTCATGATCTCCTCCCTGCCGGGCTCCTCCACAAAAAGGGCTTCGAGACGTGCCAGATAGGCCCGCAGATCGTGATAGGCCGCTTCATCCACATGAAAAGCCTGCCCGCCCAGGGTAACGTCGATCGCCATCCTCATAGTGCTTCCACCAGAATACCTTCCATTGCAATTTAGTATTATTGATATAATATAATTTATTTTATAGTACTATGCAATACATATTATTAAAATGGGGCTTTTTTTTGGTGTAAGGGCGGGACAACGCGAGGGGGCTGGGCGTGGGCAGGGCTGGCAGGCACAGCGGGCGGGGTCGGCACAAGGGGGGGTTGGGCGTTATCGGCGGCCGGGCGGGCCGGCGCGAGGGGAGGGGGCGTGAACGGGGCGGGCCGGCGCGAGGGGATGAGAGTGCGGCTGGGCACGAGGGAATCGAGGGCGGCCGGGCGGGCCGGCGCGAGGGGAGGGGGCGTGAACAGGGCGGGTCGGCGCGAAGAGGGGGCGAGTGGGGAAAACGGGACTACTGACCCCACTCCTGCAGGGCGGTGTTGATCGCCTTCTTGATCTCCTTGAACTTGATGAAAGAGCCCTCCACCTCCTCCGCCTCGTTGCGCCGGGCGGCATAACGCGCGGCCTGATGCAGCAGCTGGCGGGCCACCTCCCCCTCCTGCTGCTGGCGGTGGATCCAGGCGAGATGATAATGGCACTCCGCCAGATAGCCGTTGCTCGCCGGCTTGCGCTTTTGCACCATCGCGATCAGATCCTGCCAGATGGCCAGGGCCTCCGGCAGCCGGTTCTTCTTTTCCAGCAGCCGGGCGCGGTTATAGAGGCACGAGGGATTTTCCGGATAACGCTGATAAAGCTGGTCATTCACCGCCAGCGCGCTGTCGTACTGGGCATGGTCAAAGTACATCGCCTGCAACGCATAGCTGGCATTGGCTGCCACGAAGCGGCCACTCTGCTCGACCCGCCGCAGCTTGGCCGCCGCTTCGGTGGCATCCCCGCCGAGCAGGCCGAAAAGGAATTTGCTCTTGTTGTATTCATAGAGGGCGATGGCAAAAAGGGGATCGGTGAATTCGGGATCGAGCGCGGCGGACTTGCGCATCAGCGCAATGCTGCTCTCGGCGGTCTTGAGCGCCTTGAGATAGCTCCCGGATTGAAAAAGCGCCAGACAGTAATAGCCGTTCACGGTCCCGGCGATGAAATGATTCTCCGCGGTCGGCATATGCTCCAGCCGGACAGCCGCCCGGGCGGCAGCGATCCGGATCAGGCTGTCGAACTGCGCTGAATAACGCTTGACGCGGAAATCGCGCATCATCGTCTGGTAGACGTCCGCGGCGAGAAAGTAGCCGACCGGGCTCTCCGGTTCGTGCACCATCAGCCGGCTGCTGAGGACCAGCAGCGAATCATGCTGGCCCTGATTGAGCAGTTCCAGGCCGCTCTTGATCAGGGGCTGTTCCTCCAGCACGGCAGGATCCGCCGCCGGCAGGTTCCGGGCGGTCAGGAGCAGCAGCAGGAGAACACAGCAGGGGTGCAACGCTATACGGCAGAGCATGGAGGAGAGCGCGGGACGTCGTTTGGCGAAGGGGTGCAGGATCATGCAGGTTCTTTCCGGGTTGATGGCAAGGCAGCGGAAGGTCATTCCGACGAATTCGGGCACAAAACCAGCAGCTCAGCGATAACGAATAACGGTTTCAAACATCGCCAGGATATTCTCGACCGGGACCCGGCCGATGATGTTGTGAACCTGTTGGAAGACAAAGCCGCCGCTACCGTGCATAATCTCGAGCTGGCCGCGGACATGGCGGCGCACCTCATCCGGTGTGCCCTGCGGCAGGACGCTCTGGGTGTCGCATCCTCCGCCCCAAAGGGTCAAGCGGCCGCCGTACTGGCCCTTCAGGATCTCCAGTTGCATCCCGCGGGCGCTGATCTGAACCGGATTAACCGCGTCGAGGCCGGCTTCGATGAGATCCTCCAGCAGCGGCTCGATGCCGCCGCAGCAGTGGAGGAGGATCTTGACGTGCGGCGCCAGCTCCTTGACCAGCCGCCACATCCGGGCGTGATAGGGTTTGTAATAGAGGCGGTACTTCTCCGGACTGATCAACGGGCCATGGTTGGAACCCAGATCGTCGCCGAAACCGATGACGTCGATCCAGGGTGCGATCGCCGGCAACCATTTGCGCAGGGTCTGGCAGTAGCCCTCACAGAGCCTTTCCGAGAGGCGCAGAACCGCCTCCGGATAGAGGGCGGTGTACATCAGATAGTTTTCCATGCCGTAGAGCGACTGCGGTCCTTCAACCAGTTTGCCGCCGAAGCTGGCCAGGATCGCCCGGTCGGTCGAGGCGCGCAGCCGTTTGGCCCCCTCAGCCAGTAGGGCCAGGCCCTGCCCGTCGGTGCCGAGATGCGAGCCCGGCACCGGCGCCGCGGCGCGGATGCTGATGCGGGAGGCGGGACCGACCTCGGCAAAGTCGGAATGCTCGAATTCGCTCTCCTGCAGGGGATAATGGATCTGCTCAAAAAAGTCGCAGCCCGGTTTTTGCACCCCGACCGCGGTGCCGTCCGGGGCGAGCAGAACCCAATCCGCCCCGCGCTGCTCGAGGTTTGCCGCCGCGGGGATCTTGCAGGGAGTGCCATCCGGCAGCCGCCACTCCTGCCAATCCCGGGCCTCGAGAAAAAAGGCGCGGCCGAGCTCGATGGTATCGACCTCGAGGGCGGCCAGCACCGGTTCCTCGATGATGGCCAGCTGCTGCATCATGTCGTAGACATAGATATCTCCGGTGGTGACGCCCAGGGCCTTTTTGAGCCGGGCGTAGGCCATGGCGGAGATGCCAGAGGAGCGATGGCCGCCGAAATCGATCGGAATTTTGTCCGGATTCCGAAAAGTCAGCGCGCTCTGTACCCGTTCACGGGAATTCATCTGGCTCTCCTTTGCCGGTTGGAGGAGTGAGAGGGAGAGGCCGGGCGAAGTGCCGGCCGGCGGGAGGTCACTTGAGCACCACCAGCTTGCGGGTCGCGCGGAAAGAGCCGGCCTGCAGCTGGTAATAATAGAGTCCGCCGGCGACGCCGGCCGCATTCCACTGCCGGAAATGGGCGCCCGCCGGCAGCGGTCCGGCGAAGAGGAGCGCCACCTCCCGGCCGAGCAGATCGAATATCCGCAGCCTCACCTCGGCGGGACGCGCCAGGGTGAAGGGAATGGTCGTCACCGGATTGAAGGGATTGGGATAATTCTGCTGCAGCGCGCTCTCAAGCGGCCGCTGCCCGGCCGGCGGCTGCACGCCGCTGGTATTCAGGCTGGTGGTGTCGACGATCGCCCGGATGAGATCGGGATAGGCACTGACCCCGGTGGCACGGTTGAAGAGGCCCATGCTGTTGTTGCCGGTCGGGCCGTTATCCCAGTACATCGGCACCAGGCCGTGGCGCTCGAGCGAGCGGGTGATGTATTGCATCCAGTAGAGCCGGTAGGCGGCATGCTCCTTATTGCGCGTCGCGCTGCCGAGGTTCAGCCGCGCCTGGGCGCCGTATTCGCCGAGAAGCACGCCGAATCCCTTGTCGATGAATTTGACTTTCATCTTCTGGAACTGGGCGTCGGCCCACGCCTCGTTGGCCCAGGTCTCGGTCCGGGCGGGATCGGTCGCGTTCTTGCCCCACTGGGTGATGGTGCTGCTGGAGTTGATGGTAAAGTTATAGGGATCGTAATAGTGCACCTCGACCAGCAGCCGCGCCTGCTGGGCATCGGCTGGCATGACAAAATAGCGGTTGGTGTAATCGATATTGGTATTGTAGCCCTGCACCGCCAGATAGCGGTAGGTATTGCGGCCGCCGGTCGAGCGCACGGCGTTGACAAAGGTCTGATTGTAGCCGTTCTGGACCGTATAGTATTCGGCGGTGGGGGCGTTGTAATCCACATGCACCTCATTGGTGCCGGCGAAGATCAGATGATCGTCGTAATCGCGAAACCGCACGGCAATCTGCTGCCACATGACCGCCAGGCGCTGGTTAACTACCGCCTGCTGGTCGTTGGTCGGGATGAGCCAGCCGTTGTCCCAGTGTTCGTTGATCATGGCATAGAGGCCCGAACTGAGGACGTAGTTGACCACCTCCTCGACGCGATCCAGCCAGAGCGGATCGATGGTATAGTTGGTCTGGTCGGTGAACCGGCTCCAGGCCACCGGGATGCGCACCGATTTGAAGCCGGCGGCTTTGACCGAATCGATGAGCCGCTGGCTGACCTTGGGATTGCCCCAGGCGGTCTCGCCGCCGATCGCCTCGAGCGAATTGCCGAGGTTCCATCCCGGGACCATCTCCTGCGAGAGGGCATAGGAGCTGATGTCGCGCATCTCCGAATGATCCGGCGCGATGCTGTCGGCCGGCGCTGTGGTCGTGCGGCCGGCCGCAGCGGGCAGGGTTTGCCCCAGGATCAGGAGAATCAGGAAGAGAGAAGGATGGCGCAAAGAGTTCATGGCATACTTTCCTTGCATCGTGAAAGAGGCCCGGAAGGGAGAAAGATCAGGCCGATCCGGGCGTCCGTTTCCGGCGCGGAGCCACACGTTGCGCCGGGTATAAAATAGCCAACCTCCTCCAGAAAAACAAGGAGTTTTGCCCGCCCTCCGGTTTCCCTGCGGCAAAGTTATAGGAGCGCAACCATTCTGGTGAAAATTTCGTACAATAAATCAAGCCGAATCCCGTTTACTAGTATGTATGAGAACTGCCGACCCGACATCCGATGCCGATCTGATCCGCGCCTGGCAGCAGGGTGATGCCAGCGCCTTTGACCGCTTGCTGCAGCGCTATCAGGGGCCGCTCTTTGCCTATCTGCTGCGCCTGGTCCAGGAGCGCCATGCCGCCGAGGATCTCTTCCAGGAGACCTTTCTCCGGGTGATTCAAGCCCTGCCCGGGTATCAGGAACGCGCCCGCTTCGGCAGCTGGATCTTCGGCATCGCCCATCACCTGGCCATCGATCATCACCGCAAGAACGGGAGCCGCCAGATCAGCCGCCTAGGTGAGGCCGGACTCGAAGAGCTGCCCAATGGCCCAGGGGAGGATGAATCGATAGAGGAACAACTGGAAAAGAGAGAATTGCAGGAACGGATCGCAGCCACCCTGGGTTCGATGCCACTGGCCAGCCGCGAGGTTTTTCTGCTGCGTCAGCACAGCGAGCTCACGTTTCGCGAGATCGCCGGTATCGTCGACCGGCCGCTGAATACGGTGCTCGGCCAGATGCGGCGGGCCATTCTCTTTTTACGCCATCAAATCGGGA
This sequence comes from uncultured Cytophagia bacterium, assembly GCA_964436305.1. Taxonomy (GTDB): domain Bacteria; phylum Zhuqueibacterota; class Zhuqueibacteria; order Residuimicrobiales; family Residuimicrobiaceae; genus JAKPUX01. The sequence goes on from CAYTCI010000028.1 coordinate 18,026, forward strand.
AAGAATATGTCTGAACATCACACCCTCGATCTCCATCTGCTGGCGCTCTCCGGCGAACTCTCCCGCCGCCAGCGGGAGGCGATGAAGCGCCATCTTCGCGACTGCACCGGCTGCGAAGCCGACCTGCAACAGATCCAGCAGCTGCTGCGTGACTACGACGCAATCGACCAGCCCGCCCCCCCGACGGCGCTGCTGGCTGGGCTGCGTACCCGGGCCCGGCAGATGCAGCCGGAGCATCACCAACACCTCTCCGCCTGGCTGCTCTCCGAGCGGCGCTGGCTGCAAACAGCGGCGGTGATCGCCCTGCTGATCCTCGCTGCCGTGCTCTACAGAAATCTCAACACGCCCCACCCTGCTGCCACGGCGGTCGGGCTGCATCCGGCGGCCATTGTCGAGGAGGCGCAGCTGCAGGAGATGCAGCGCAAAACCCTGCTGCTGGCGACCGGCAGCATCAAGCCCGGTTCCGATCTGACGAATGCGGAATGGTCGGATGCCCTGATCGACGATGAATTGAAGGCCATCCGCAGCCGAATGAACGATCTGGCAAGAGGTATGCTGGTTGAATAAAACAAGGAGTACCTGCAATGAAGACCAAACTGACATTGGCACTGCTGCTGGCTTTCTCCGCCCTGACCCTGGCCCAGGAGCCGGCTGCGCCACGGCCAACGCCCAGGCCGCCGAGCCCTCCGAGCGAAGAACAGATCAAGGCCGAAAAGTTACGCGCCGAGGAGATGCAAAAGCGCCTGCAGGAAATGCAAAGCCGGCTGCTTTCGGATAAATCGGCGTACGAGGAGCAGGCGCGTCTGGCGCAGGAATACGCCAAACAAGCCCTTGATCTGCAGCACTCCTTAAAGTTCTCGCCGGAACGTCAGGCCGAATGGGCCCGGATGCAGTTCGATTTGCAGAAAGAGCTGGCAATGGCCGGATTGTACAAGGATCGTCTGATGGATTTCGCCGACTCCGAACAGGTCACCCGCAGCAAGGAGATCATGATGCTCGAGTCGCGCAGCATGGAACTCTCCAGCCTCTTCAAGGAAAACAAGGATCCTGAGAAACAAAAAAAGATCGAACAGGAGCTGGGTGGCGTGGTCGCTCAGCTCTTCGACCTCCGCGAGGCGCAGCGGGAAAGGGATATCACGCGCCTGGAGAGCGACCTGACCCAAATGAAGAAAAAGCTGGATGAACGGCGCTCTCACAAGGAGGAGATCGTGAGGAAACGCCTCGACCAGCTCTTGGGCAAGAAGGATGACCTCGAGTGGTGAGGCATGGCGTTCCGAGCCTTTTCGGGAAACTTTACGGCGGTATTTTCGTATGAAGCGTAAGAATCCATATTATGCTTCGATCCGGCATCCGGTTCGCATCCGCCGTTTTTCCAGAGCGGTAACCGGAGAAAGAACAGAGGTCTGCTACCATGGTCCGCCGTGCCACGAACTGGCAAATCCTCCGTGCCACCCTGGCCACACCACAGATCGCTCTGGCCAGGCCATCGGTCAACCGTTTCTTGTACCGTTATCTTAAAAAATTCCGGATGCTCGATGTCGACGGCAACCTGATCATCCACTCTCATCTGCCGCCGCTGAACAGCCCCGCCTATGCGCGTTTCGTCAAGGAACATCTCCTGGCTAAAATCCCCGGGCCGTCGCATGCCCAGATCGGCGTCACCAGCGCCTGCCCGCAACACTGCACCTACTGCTACAACAAGGACCGCACCGGGCGGCCGCTGGACCAGGAGACCATCCTCCGGACCATCCGGGAGCTGCAGGAGCTCGGGGTCTTCTGGCTGGGCCTGACCGGCGGCGAGCCGCTGCTGAACCGCGACCTTCCCCGTATCATCGAGTATGCCAGCCGCAACTGTGCCATCAAACTCTTCACCACCGGCAGCACCCTGACACAACCGCTGGCCCGTGATTTGCGTAATGCCGGGCTCTTTTCAGTCGCCGTCAGTCTCGACTCCTGGCGCGAAGAGGAGCACGATCGGGCGCGCGGCTGCAAGGGGGCTTTTCGCGCCGCTCTCCGGGCGATCGAGCTCTGCAAAAGAATTCCCGGATTGCATGTCAGTGTTTCCGCCGTGCTGCCGCCTGGACTGCTGCTGCGCGAGACCGCCGAGCAGTTTCTCGATTTTCTCCACGGCCTCGGCATCCACGAGGCCTGGCTGAGCGAAGCCAAACCTGCGGTCGCTGCCTGCCAGAAAAAAGAGCTCGTCATCACACCCGAACAACGCGCCATGCTGATGGCGCTGCAGGACCGCTGGAATCGCGAGGATGGAATGACTGTCAACTACCTCGGTCATTTCGAGGATGCTTCTCATTTTGGCTGCTCGGCGGGGAAAAAGATGGTCTATGTCGATGCCTTCGGCGAGGTCAGCCCCTGCGTTTTCATCCCCATGACGTTTGGCAATGTGCAGCGCACCTCACTTCGGGAAATCTACCCCAGGATGGCGGCGCGTTTCCCGGGTGAAAACGGCTGTTTCATCAACCGCAACTATCGCATCCTGCAAACCTTCCGGCCCGCCGGCTCCCCGGTCATTGACGCGGAAGCCACGCACGTGATGGACAAGATCACCTTCGGGCCGCAGGCCAGGTTTTTTGAACTGCAATACCATTGACCAGAGGCCTCCGCCATGCAGCAGAACAGACCGGGAGAGGGGTGGCGCCGGACGATCAGCCTCGGTATGTCGATCACCTTCGGGCTGGTCGGGGTGCTTTTTTTACTCATACCGGAGCAGGTCCTTCTCTTCTTTAATCGCCTTTCACCCGCACTCGGGTTTGCACCCTCCCCTGTTCAGGGCGCGGGATTTTATCTCATCCTCGCCGCAGCATATATGTACCTGGTTGGGGTGCTGGCGATGATGATGTTCCTCCATCCTGATGAGCCCCTCTATCCGCCGCTGCTGATTCATGGCAAGGCGGCCAGTGCCCTGCTCTCCCTGGCGCTTTTCCTGTTTCACGGGCCCTTCCTCATCTATCTGGCCAACGCTATCATCGATGGCGCCATCGCTGCTGCGGTCTTTTTACTGGCGCGTCCGCTTTTACGGGCGGCCCGATGAACCTGCTGCTGCGCCTGGCCGCAGGTCCCCTTCCCGCCTGCATTCGCAAGCGGGAGCTGGTAAGGTTGGCCGGCCTGACCGCTGCCGCCTTTGGCAGGGCCGCTCCGCCGCTGGCCGGGCTGTCGGCCAGCGCGGCGCTCGCAGCCTACGCCCGCTTCACCGGGACAGCCGCTGAGGATGCGCTCAAAGAGGATGAGGAGGGACAAGCGCTTCAGGAGCGGCTTTTCGCCGGAGCGCAGCGTTATGGCGCGCTCTGGCGCCGGCGCTTTCGCCTGACCACGCGGGAGGAGGCCATGCGCGCGGCCAGGGTGTTGTATCGCGCCATCGGCATCGAATTCAGGGGCGACGCAGAGGGAGCGATCGAAATCTCCCGTTGTTTTTTCAGCTGCTATTATACACCCGAGGTTTGCCGGCTGATCTCCGCGCTGGATGCAGGGGTGCTGTCGGGCCTCTCCGGCGGCGGAAAGCTTGTCTTTGTCCGGCGGATCACGGAAGGAGCCGACTGCTGCCAGGCTCGAATGGAATGGAACGCATGAAATCCGGAAGACACGCCATTGTCGTCGGCACCGGCGCCGGGGGCGCTGTCGCAGCCAAAGAGCTGCAGGGGGCTTTTACCGTCACGATCCTCGAGGCGGGTAAGGCTTTTCGCCCTTTCGGCTGGAATACCGGCCTGGTGGAGAAATTTAAAAAGACCGGTCTTTTGCTCGATGAACGGGAGATCCAACTGCTCTTTCCGGCGATGCAGATCCGCAAGACCGCGGAGCGGATGGTTCTGGTCAACGGCATCGGCCTCGGGGGTACCACGACGCTGGCTACGGGCAACGGCATCCGCTGCGATGGCGCCCTGCAAGCCCTTGGCATCGACCTCACTCCCGAATTCGCAGCGCTCGAGCAGGAGATTCCGCTCTCGACGGCGCATCAGAACAGCTGGCGGCCGGCGACGCGACGCTTGTTCGAGATCTGCTCCGAGATGGGACTGGATCCCGCGCCATTGCCCAAACTGGGCGCGTACGACCGCTGCGTTCACTGCGGCCGCTGTGTCTTCGGCTGCCCACACGATGTTAAATGGGACAGCCGCCGCTTGATCACAGCCGCCATCGAGTCGGGAGCACACCTGAAAACGGCCTGCCGGGTCGAACGCGTGGTCATCGAGCATGGGCAGGCTGTGGGCGTCCAGTACCGGCACGGCTGGCGGCGGGAGACCCTCCATGCAGACCTCATCGTCCTGGCGGCAGGGGGATTGGCCACCCCGGTCATCCTCCAAAATTCCGGCATCGCCTGTGAACCCCGCCTCTTTGTCGATCCCGTCCTCTGCGTCGCGGGGCGTTGGCCCGGCGCCCTGCAGAACAAGGAAATTGCGATGCCCTTCGTGGTCCAGCGCCCGGGCTATATCCTCTCCCCCTATTTCGATTACCTCAGTTTCTTCTTCAACCGCCGCTGGCGCTACCCGGCAAAGGACACCCTGGCGATGATGATCAAGTTGGCCGACAGTGAGGAGGGTACGGTTTCAGCGGCGGGCATCGGCAAGGCCTTGACAGCCCGGGACCAGGCGCGTCTGGATGAGGGTGTCCGGTTCTGTCGGGAGATCCTGCTGCGGGTTGGCGTGGCAGAGGCCGGGATCATCCTCGGCACCCTCAACGCCGGCCATCCCGGCGGAATGCTGCCATTAACTACTGCCGATGCGGCAACCCTGCATCCCTCCCGGCTGCCGCAGAATCTTTATGTGGCCGATGCAACCCTCTTTCCCACCTCACTCGGCAACCCCCCGATTCTCACCATCATGGCCCTGGCCCGGCGCATCAGCGCCCGCTGCATCGCGCAGCAGACCGGACAGGTATGAACGTGCGAGCCGTTCGGCAGATCAGCCGATGGCCGGCCGGTAACTTTGCTCTTGCTTTTCGCCCGGCCTTTGGCTAATTTGCATGGCTGGGGGATGAAAACAACCAAGACCCCGGCCATCCCTGGAGGATTCACCGCCCATGCCTCGTCTGCACGCTCTTTTATTCTCTACCCTTTTCCTGTCGCCCGCCCTGCTCTTCAGTCAGATCGATGACAGCTGGCAGGTCTATGATGACAGCAGCCTGGCGCGCATCGAGGTCACCATCGCGCCGGACGATCTCTCCTGGATCCTTGCACATGCCGAAAGCGACAGTGAATTCCTGGCCAGCTGCCATTTCCAGAACCGGCTGATCGATGAGCAGGTCGATTCGATCGGATTCCGTCTGCGCGGCAATACCTCCCGGGAATCGGCGAAAAAATCCTTCAAGATCTCCTTCAACACCTTCATCCGCGGCCGGCAGTTCCACGGCCTTGACAAGCTCAACCTCAACGGCGAACACAACGATCCCTCGATCATCCGCAGCAAACTCTGTTTCGACCTCTATCGGGATATCGGCCGGGTCGCTTCGCGGGCCAGCCATGCCCGGCTCTATATCAACAACCGCTACCAGGGCCTCTATATCTCGGTCGAGCACATCGATGACGAGTTTCTCAGCAAGCGCTTCAGCGACGACAGCGGTCCCTTGTGGAAATGCCTCTACCCGGCGGATCTGACCTACAAGGGGAACAACCCCCAGCTTTATGCGGCGCTCACCGACAACGGGCGCCCCGTCTATGAGCTGACGGCCAACGAGACGACCACCGATTTCCAGCCGCTCGCCCGTCTCATTCGCGTCCTCAACCTGACCTCCACCGCCCTGCCGGATTCACTCGAGACGCTCCTCGACGTACCGGGGGTGCTGCAGTATCTGGCGATCAATACCCTGGTGGGCAGTTGGGACGACTATCGCTCCCTGATGAACAATTACTACCTCTACTATGAGCCGTCAACCGCCCGCTTCACCCTTATCCCCTACGACTATGACAACACCTTTGGCGTCGACTGGTTCGGCATCGACTGGTCGGCGGCAGACCCCTATAATTTCCCCAAGATTGCCTCCGGCAGCCGCCCGCTGGCCGAGAGGCTGCTGGCGTATGGCCCCTGGCGCGATCTCTATACCCATTTCCTCCATTTTTATCGCACCCGCGTCTTTGACCTGGCCCGCCAGGAGGCACGGATCGACCGGCAGCAGGCGCTGACCCGGACGGCCGCCCTGGAAGATGACTTCCGCACCCTCGATTATCGTTTTACGGCAGAGGATTGGTCCAACTCGTACACCGCGGGCAGCTACAGCAATCAGCATGTCAAGTTCGGCCTCAAGGCCTTCATCAATCGCCGCAGCGCCAGTCTGCCCGGGCAGCTGCGCTATACCGGCGCGGGGCCGATCGTCTATCGCCTCGCCGTGGTTCCCCCGGTGCCGGCGGCCGGGGATTCGATCCCTATCGAGGCCGCCTGTTTTGCCGGCGCCGGCCTGGCACAGGCAACCCTGCTCTTCACCCCGGCGGGTGCCGCCGCGCCGCAGCTCTATCCCATGCAGCGCCGGCCGCTCCCCGGCACGACGAGGGTCGAGGAGGCGGACCGCTGGATCGGCGTGCTGCCGCCCCTGACCGCGGGAAGCGGAGGCTCGCTGCGGATCAGGCTGCTGGATTCGCTGCAAGTGGAGCGGATCTATCCGCTCGGCCGGCCGGTTCAGCTGCAGGCTCCAGGCGGCGCGGTCAGCGGCGTACGTCTCAACGAATTCATGGCCGAGAACAGCCGTGCGGCAGCCGACCCCGCCGGAGAATACGATGACTGGATCGAATTGTACAATCCGGGGCCGGAGGCTCTCTCCCTGGACGGGCTTTATCTGAGCGACAAAAGGGATCGGCTGACCAAGTGGCGCATCAGCCAGGGCGGGATGGTTGCGCCTGGCGGCTGCCTGATCATCTGGTGCGATGAGCAGACGGAGCAGGGCCCGCTGCACACCAACTTTAAACTGAGCACCGGCGGCGAATTCATCGCCCTCACCGGCAGTGACGGCGTGACCGTGCTGGATTCGCTCAGTTTCGGGCCGCAGAGCAGAGACCTCGCCCTCGGCCGCTGGCCGGATGGCAGCGGCGGCTGGCAGCGCATGACGCCTTCACCCGGCGCGCCCAACCAGGCGCCCCTCGCGGTTCATCAGCAGGCGGCCCTCCCCCGCCGCTTCTCCCTGCAGGCCTGGCCCAACCCCTTTAATGCGCAAACCCGCATTGCGTTCGACCTGCCGCAGGCCGGCCGGGTCACTCTGCAGCTTTACAATCTCATCGGCCAGCAGGTTCGCCTTCTGCTCGATCAGCGGATGGACGCGGGCCTCCACACCCTCACCCTGAACGCCAGCGGACTGCCCGCCGGCCTCTACTTTTGCCGGCTGCAGGCGGATGCGCGCATTGCCACCCTCAAGCTGCTGCTGGTCAACTGACGGCCCTGCCCTGAGGTAAAACCTGCTTCCCTAGATAAAGTTCTTCTCCCGCGGCCAGAGCTGCTCAAAGGTAAAATGCGGACGCCGGCAGAGAAAGATCTGCCGGTTGTTCTCGAAGGGCATGGCATGGCGGCTGCCGGTGGTGGCCGCCAGCTCGGCCTGTTCGAAGCGGCCGGGACCTTGCAGGTCGGCGAGGTTGGCCTCCAGGCTGCCCTCCGCGCCGAAGATGATGCCGACGGAAAACTCCACTTTGGCCGGTTTCCAGTACCAGTAATTGTTGTGGGCGCAGAGGGCCGGCGGCAGGCCGTACTTCTTGCCGAAAAAGTCGATGGCCCCGGCTTCGCCGTAATTGCGCACATAGATTACGCAGCCCCGCTTTTCCTCAGGCCCCAGCCGATTGTATATCCCCGCCACCTGGGCGACCATCTCCTCCCAGCCGAACATATCCGCATAATACTGCGGCAGATCCCCGAGGGCACTGTGCTCCTCCGCCCTGGGGCTCATGCCCAGCCTCGAACTGTAGGCGATGAAATCGTCCGCAGTGAGGACCGGGATGGCAAAGGGCATGGCGATAAGGCTGAGCACGATCAGGGCAACGGTCAGGAGCGGGCGCAGCAGCCGCCAGCGCCCGGCCGCCGTGAACGCACCAAAAACGAACGCCCCGGCGGCGATATAGATCCCATAAATGGGGGTGAGATAGTAGGCCTTGGCGTGCGTCAACAGCATGATCCCAAGGACGATCAGGTAACACCAGGCGAATGGACGGAGGGAGGCGAGTTTGCGGGTGAAAAAGAAGAAGGCCACTCCCCCGAGCCAGAGCAGGGATTGAGCCAGGCCGGTCTGCATGAATTGGCCGGAAAGGAACTCGGCGAAGGTCAGGCTGACATTCTTTTCGCCGGCGGCGCGGCGCATGAACTCCAGCGAAGGAAAATCGTGGGCCGCCTGCCACAGCAGATGCGGCAAAAAAAGAATAAAGGCGATCAGGGCACCCAGCCAGAAATAGCGCGACGCCAGCTGCTTGCGCTGCGGGGTGAGCAACAATCCCGCCGTCAGGCCGGCGACCAAAAATCCCATCGAATACTTGTTCAGCAGCCCCAGCCCGGCGACGAGGCCGAACCAGAGCCACCAGCGCGGGCGATCCTCGCGGAGGATTACCAGGACCAGCCAGGCCGCGAGGGCCCAGAAGAGCAGATCGAAGGCGTTCATCGAAAAGTAGCGGCCGGCGTTGCCGAGAACGACCGGCGAGAGCGCCACCGCCAGCGCGGCGAGAATCTGCGCGAATCGGTTGCCGCGGAGCTCGTGGACCATCCGTCCCGTTAGCACCACCACCGCAGCGCCGGCCAGAGCCGCCGGGAAGCGCAGGGCGAAGAGCGAATCCCCCAGCAGCGCCCGGCTGAGGGCGAGGATCCCGGCGCACAGCGGCGGCTGATCGACATAGCCCCAGGCGAGGTGGTGGCTGCAGGCGATGTAATAGAGCTCATCGCGGAAATAGCCGTAACGACCGGCGAAGGCCATATTGAGCACCAGTTTGCCAAGGGCGATGGCAGCGACGGCTGCCCACGCGAAACGGCTGCCGCCGCCGGCGTGCGATTTACGTTGCATGGTCGGTTCCTTTCGTGGAACGCTGTGTTGATGCCCGGCCGGAGACACGGGTTTGTCGCGTGCTCAGCGTACCAGCACCAGCCGTTTTTCGGCCTGCCCCCGCTCCGCGATCAAACGGCTGAGTAAATGCCACGAGGGTACCGGCGCTGTCAGCCTCCGGAATTCGGCAGGCCGCGGCGGCTGGGCCAGGGCCGCGCCTGCGCTGATCAACACCAGGAAGAGACTGAACCAGCGCTTCATGAACGCCTCCAGCGCCCGGCCCGGGTCTCTCTCCGCTTACGGCTTGCGCTGCTGCACGTCGAGGCTGCCCTGCAAGGCCTTTTTAAAATAGAGTCCGCCATTGGTCAGATCGTAATTCCAGCTCTTGAGCAGGGAGGGACCCCACTCGGGATCGAAAACCCACACCACCCAGCTCATGCCCTTGCCCTCGAGATAGCCGACGATCTCGTCGCCGTAGTGGGCGGGATTGTCACCCGGCACCCGGGGATTTTCAAAATAACCGAATTCGGTCGCGACCACCGGGTACTGGCCAGCGGCAAAACCGAAATCTTCTTCCCATTTGGGCGGCCACGGCTCGGAGCGTTTGAAGGGATAGGGATGCGTGGTATAGCCGATGTTCTCCGCCGCGATCGGTTCCTCGCGCAGCGGGGTCAGGTCATAGGCCCAGTCAAAGCCGCTGACCAGCGGGATCCCCTCGCGATCATGGGCCCGAATGATGGTAATCATCGTTTCGACCAGCCTTTTCCAGTCGGCCCAGGAGCAGGGACCCAGCTGGCCGCGGTAGGTGGTGGGCTCATTGAAGAGCTCGTAAAAGGCGACCGTATTGTTTCCGGCGAAGTGCCGGGAGATTTTGCGCCAGAATTCGTAGGTCTCCGCCTTGGTGGTGTTGTACATCGGATCCTGAAAGAGCCCGGTCTGGAGGTTACCGATGGAATGCCAGTCGATCATCACATACATCCCCAGCTCGGTGCACCACTCCACCGCCTGATCGAGCAGCTGGAGATACTTTTCCGGAGTGCGCTCACGCCAGGCGACCGGGTGGACCGGAATGCGCACTACATTGGGCCCCATCTCCTTCACTTTCTCGAAATGGGCCTTGTTCCAGTGCCCCTGCCGTTCGATTTTGTCCGGATCGGAGATGGCCATGCCGCGGAAGAGCACCGTCTGACCCTGGGGATCGACGAAATGATTTCCCCGTACCTGGATGCGCGGCAGCACCTTCAGTTTGGGATTCAGCTTGGGCGGCTGGAACGGGGCGTCCTGATACCAGGGACGGGTCTCCTGGGCCTGCAACAGGGCCGCAAAGAAGACAGCAAGAATCACGACAAAACGTTTTGCACTTTTCATCGGCTCGGCTCCATGTTAGGGTTCATTCAATCAAAAATTAGCCAATCGGGCGATAGAAATCAAGCGATTTCCGGCCGTATCCGGTAAAATAGCTTGACCGCTTGATCCAGGACCGCTATATTTCAGGTGCACGCCGTATGGACGGCGGCGACGGACAAACACCTGCACCGGTGACGCGGCTGCAGGCCTGGGGCGGGAAGGAGCAGTATGGGTATGCTTGTCAACTACCGGAGTGTATGGGGCCGGATGGCCCTTTTGTTCAGCTTGTGCAGTACCGCCGCGAGCGGGGCTGCCGGCCTCTGCATCAATGAATTCATGGCCAGTAATGTGCTGGCCTGGGGCAATGCCGAGGGCGCCTACGAAGACTGGATCGAGATCTATAATCCCGGCAGCGCTCCGGTCGATCTCGCCGGCTATTACCTGACCGATCAGCCGCAGGGGGCCGCCACCTGGCGGATTCCCAGCGGCCAGCCCGGCCGGACCGTGGTCCCCGCCCGCGGGTTCCGCCTTTTCTACGCCGACGAGAGTCCTGTGCTCGGCGCCGATCACCTTGGTTTCAAGCTCTCCCGGGAGGGCGAAACCCTCCTTCTCCTCCAACCCGACGGGTTCGCTCTGGTCGACAGCGTCTCCTATCCCGGCCAGTTCCGCGACATCTCCTTCAGCCGCACGCCCGATGGCGGCACCGCCTGGGTCTACACACCAGATTTCACGCCCGGCAGCGACAACCAGACCGGCTATGCGCTTTATGCTTTGCCGCCGGCCGCGACCCCGGCCGCCGGATTTTACCCGGGCGGCCTGAGCCTCACCCTGCAGCCGGCCCGGCCCGGCGATCACCTGCATTACACCCTGGATGGCCGTGAGCCCTCGGCGACCTCGCCCCTTTATGCCGGGCCCATCCCGGTCGCGCAGACGGCCATCCTGCGGGCGCGGGCGGTCAATCCCGGCGAGCTGCCCAGCGAGATCCTCAGCCGCGCCCTCTTTGTTCATCAGCCGCACCAGCTGCCGGTGCTCGCCCTGATCACCGATCCCGCCAACCTCTACGATCCGGCCACGGGCATCTATGTCAACGATTTCGACGGCCGCGCCTGGGAACGCGCCGCCGAGCTGGAGTACTTTCAGGGCGGGGCCCTGCAGTTTCATCAAGACTGCGGCATCCGCATCCAGGGCAATACCGGCCCCCGGGATTACCGCAAAAAGTCCTTCCGCGCCTATTTTCGCCCCGGCTACGGCGACGCCACCCTGGCCTATCCGCTCTTCGCCCGCGATTCGGTCAAAGCCTTCACCCGCCTTGTCCTCCGCTCCGGTTACGACGACAGCATTGAACCGACCAGCAGCGGAGATAACGCCGGCGGCACCCTGCTGCGCGATCCCCTGGTGACCGAACTGTGGCGCCGTACCGGCGGGCTGACCTCACTCGACCGCTTCGCCGTCCTCTACCTTAATACCGGCTTTCACGGGATCTACGATCTCAAGCAGAGCATCGACGAGACCTTCGTCATGGATCATCTCGGCTGGAACGATGTCGATCTGATGCGCACCCGCTGGGACTCCACCGAGCTGGTCTATGGCTCGCGCGAGGAATGGCGCAAGCTGATCGCTTTTTTCGAAAACAATACCTTTGAAAGCGATGCCAAAGTGGCCGAGGCGGCGAAGCTGCTGGACCTGGACAATTTTATCACCCTGCAGGGGCTGGTGCACGGGACCGAATACAAGAGCTGGGGCTACGGCGTTTTCATGTTCCGCAACAAGCTCCCGGCCGCCTCCTGGCAGTGGACCATATGGGATGCCGACCGCGCCTGGAGCGAGCTGAACTGGAACGGCTTCACCTCGCCCTACGGCACCCTGGGCATCCAGCTCGACAACCTGATCACCAAAAAGCTGCTGCAGAACCAGGCCTTCAAACAGCGCTACATCAACCGCCTCTGCGACCTGCTCAATACCCTCTTTCTGCCTGCGCGCGTGAACGGCATCATCGACTCCCTGGCAGCGGAGATCGCCCCCGAGATCCCGGCGGAGGTCGCCAAGTGGGACAACACCGAGGCGCAATGGCAGGCGAATGTGGCGGCAATGAAGGATTTCGCCAACCGGCGCCCGGCGATCGTCCGCCAGCAGATGCAGTCGTGGTTCAAGCTTGCCGGTCCGGCCGCCCTGACCGTCGATGTCGAGTCCGGCCGCGGCCGCATCCGCGTCAATTCGGTCACGCCCGACTCCCTTCCGTGGTCGGGGCGTTATTTCACCGGCCTCCCCCTCACCCTGACCGCCCTGGCGTCGCCGGGCTTCCGTTTCGCCGGCTGGTCGGATCCAGCCCTGCCGCAGCAGGAGAGCATCACCCTGACCCTGAGCGGCGACCGGGCGCTGGCCGCGCGCTTTGTGCCGGTCGGTGCAGTCAACGCCGAGCTGATCGCCCCGGCCCGTATTCCCTCCGGCCAGATGCTGCCGGTGGTCGTGCGCATCCGCGATGCCGGCTGGCAGATCGATCCCATCGAGCAAACCCCCATCCGGCTCGGCTTCAGCAGCGCCCGCGGCGACACGGCGATCCAGATCAAACGCGGAGCCGGCACGGCGCGGATGCGCATCGGCGGCAGCAGCGGCTTCCTCCTCACAGCAGGCAACGATCGAGTTCCGGAAGCGCAAAAGCCGGTTGCGGTCACGGCCAGACCCGTCCAGCGCTACTCGGGCACCCTGCCCGCCGGCGAGATCCTCTGGGACAGCAGCGCCGACCGCCTCATCACCGGCGACCTGACCGTCCCTGCCGGCTGCCGTCTGGTGATCAAGGCGGGCACCTGGGTTGTGCTGCAAAAATACCGCAATATTCTGGTCCAGGGCGAGGTGGCGGTGGAGGGCAGCATGCAGGAGCCCGTGGTCATCACCTCCGAAAAATGGGAGGAACCCTGGGGTGGCATGGAGTTCAGCAAAGGCAAGGCCCGCTTCGCCTGGTGCTTCGTCCTCAACGGCGGCGGCGACGCCTCCAGGGGCTACCCGACCGACGACGGCTGGCACACCGGGCATCAGCACCTCTTCTTCGGCAAGGAGAATTCCGAGTTCACTTTCGACAACTGCTTCTTCCTCTATTCTCCCGGCAAGGTCTTCGGTGCGCAGGAGAGCAAGGTAACCGTCACCCGTTCGGTCTCCGCCTTTGTCTGGCTCGGCGGCGAGTTCCACCATACCCTGCTCTTCTACCAGGACAGCCATCTCCTCAATCTGCCGAATGACGATCATGTTTTCGTCGAGGATATCGATACCGACGGATTCCATATCGATTACCTCCATCCCGACTATCCGCAGTATTCGGTGATCGACCGCTGCTGGTTCGTCACCGGCAAGGATGACGCCATCGATCATCATGCCTCGCGCCTGCGCATCACCAACTGCTGGCTGGAGGATTTCATCCACGAGGGTGTTGCCGCATCCGGTGGCGACACGGTGCGGATCTTCAACACCGTCGCCCTGCATAACGACCAGGGCTTCGAGGCCGGCTGGACCGACAGCGGGGTCAGCAAGGGGCCCTACGTCTTCATCGACCACTGCGTCGCCGTCGGCAACCAGGTCGGACTGCGCATCGGTGACAGCTACACCTGGACCTACAAGGATCGCATGCGGGTGACCAATTCGGTCCTCTACGACAATCACGACAACATCTGGAATTATCTGCTCAGCACCAAGGCGCCGCTGGCCGGGGCGCTCGAGATTTCCTGGTCGATGACCAACGATGCCGACTATGACGCCTCTCCCGGCTGCCTCACCGGCATTCCGCAGTTCGATCCGCTCTATTACCTGCTGCCCGGCTCACCCGGCAGCGGCATGGGCACCGGCGGCAGTGCGATGGGGCGGGCGGACTCGACGGTGCTGACCACCGGCGCGGTGGTGATCAACGAGATCATGCACAAGTCGCCGGCCGACCTGGACGCCGGCGACTGGATCGAACTCTACAATCCCCAGCCGCAGCCGCAGGATATCTCGGGCTGGCGCCTGAGCGACGACAATGCATCGCACCGCTTTCTGATTCCTGCGGGCAGCGTCCTTCCCGCCTTCAGCTACTGGCTGCTGTGCGCCGATACCGCCGCCTTCAAAAAAGTCCATCCCGGCGTGCAGCACTACAGCGGCAACCTCAGTTTCGGCCTCGGCAGCGCCGACCAGGTGCGGCTGTACACCGCCTGGGGCGGCCGGGTCGACAGTGTCGGCTATGCCAGCGCCGCCCCCTGGCCGGGCCAGACCGATGGGGAGGGTTACAGTCTGGAGCTGATCAATCCGGGTGGCAACCACGGCCAGGCCGCCAGCTGGGCGCGCTCGGCGGCCTACGGCGGATCACCGGGGCGGGCGAACCGGACCACCGGGGTTGGCACCACGCCGGAGCTGGCGGTGCCGCAGCAGCTGGCGCTCCGGCAGAACTATCCGAATCCCTTCAATGCGGTGACGCAGATTGTCTATGCGATCCCGCAGCCTGGCCGGGTCGAGCTGGCCGTCTACAACCTCCGCGGCCAACGGGTGCGCGAGGTGATCCGCACAAGTCTGCCGCAGGCGGGAGTGTACCGGGCGGAGTTCGATGCTGCGGGCTTGGCCAGCGGGCTCTACTTTTACCGGCTCGATTTCAGTGGCAGCGCCGGCGTTCGTCAATCGCTGACGCGCAAGCTGGTGCTGGTGAAATAGGGGGAGAACGCGAGCAAATAATCACTGGGGTGAATTGATGCAGGCTCGGGGGTAATTTTTTGGCTGTTTTTTGTTTTTTTTGATATTTTGCTTGCTATTTCGATAATATTTTGTAAGTTTGAAGTAAGACGACTCTTTCGTTGGGGCATCGGGGTGGGGTGATGGAAAGGCAATTTAAAAGCTCATAGAGGATGCTGCTGCATCTTTTGTGGGCTTTTTTTTATATCAGCAGGCAAAATGGAGTACTGTCACACCCCGCGCTGGTGCGTGGATTGAAACTTGATCCGCATCGAGGTATCGGGATAGCCAAAGTTCGATAGTAGCAGAATGATAAACGAGGGATTAAGCCTTATTTTACAAAAAGATAAACCTTCTCTTCCAGATGCAGTCGTGTTACTGCAGAATCATATTTTCTTCTCTTAATGAGAGATGAGAAACGAACCAAGGACAAATAATCGTCCTCTAGGCAAACGATGCGTAGGCAAAAAGATATGGCAAAGCAGTTTGCTCAGAAGAAGCCGCATATATATTTTATCGCCGAGAGCACCTGCGGCCGCGAGCAGTTCCCTGGCAGCGCAGCTTTCCAATCATGCAGTCGTATGCAGCATGCCAGCCTATTAGCTACAACTTGAAAAAGCACAGGATATCTGGCAGAACTGATAAAGAGCGTTTAGCAATAATGCAGTTCCTCTATGATGAAGCAGGATCCATCTCTACCGTTTTGGTATTGTTTTATCTTCCCCGCTGAAGTTTGCTGCAGATGGGCCAATTGATAATGCCCTGGCCGATATCCGCAACGAATAGCCCATTTGCCTGGACATTAACACCTTCGCAGCAGAATCGACGAGCTGATTAGCTAATATATTGGAGATGAATAAGTTGAAGATGGGAAATTCATCCAACACTCAATTTTATGCTCACACCAAAGAGGGTGCTGACGAATCCGAATGGCAGCTCTTGAATGAACATCTGATCCGCGTGGCAGACTATGCCGCCATGTATGGGTGCGACGCGGGCGTATCAGAACTAGCAAAGGTGGCAGGCCGGATTCACGACCTGGGGAAGTACTCCAAAGTATTTCAGGCGCGGCTGAGAGGATCAAAAATTAAAGTAGACCATGCTACCGCAGGCGCGATAGAATTAACTCGAGTTTTCAAAGGAACGCCGCAGGAAGCGCTCGCCACCCTGCTGGCCTACTGTGTCAGCGGGCATCATAGCGGGTTGCTGAATTACGGCACATCAAGCGACCTCCCAGGCGACGGCACACTGACGGCTCGTTTGAAGACCGATGTGTGCGATTACAGCGTCTTCAAAACCGAACTGAATCTCTCGGCGTTGGCGTTTCCGCAGCGTTTGTCCATTCGTCCATTGAACGGTCAGTCAGGGTTCTCTATCTCGTTCCTGACGCGCATGATTTACTCGGCATTGGTGGACGCGGATTTTCAGGAAACCGAAGAATTCATACAGGGCAAAAAACCACGCGGCGGGCATGAAGACATCCCCGCTCTACGCGATAAGTTGAATGCTCACCTGCGAAAATTCCAGGACCCGACCAGCGACATCAACCGAAAGCGCACCGAGACGCTGCATTCTTGCGTGGAGAGATCGGCGGAGAAGCCAGGCTTTTTCAAACTTACCGTCCCCACTGGCGGCGGCAAAACATTGGCTTCGATGGCGTTTGCGCTGAATCACGCTTATGCGCAGGACTTGAAGCGCATCATCTATGTCATCCCATTCACCACCATCATCGAGCAAAACGCGAGCGTGTTCAAAGAGATTTTAGGTGAAGATAATGTGCTGGAACATCATTCCAACTTCGATTGGGAGAAGAATAAACGTGAGGCGGGCGAACAAGCTGATGACCGCACGCACAGCGTCTATGCCAAACTGAAACTGGCGGCGGAGAATTGGGATATTCCCATCGTGGTCACGACCAACGTGCAGTTTTTCGAGTCGCTGTATGCCAACAAGTCGTCGCGCTGCCGCAAGCTGCACAACATCGCAAAAAGCGTCATCATTTTTGATGAAGCCCAAATGTTCCCACGCGATTTCATGCGCCCCGCCATGAGCGCAATTTGGGAACTGGTGACGAATTACGGCGCAAGCGCGGTTTTTTGCACCGCAACGCAGCCCAAACTGGGGCAATTTCTGCCCGAAGGGACGCAAATCACCGAACTGGCACCAGACCCGCAAGGATTGTTCGATTTCTATAAACGGGTGGAAGTTAAACATCTGGCAGATAAATTGTCCGATGACGACCTGATTACACAGTTGAACGCCCACCAGCAGGTTTTGTGCATCGTCAATACGCGCAAGCACGCCAGCGGACTGTTTGGGATGTTAGGTGGAGATGGCGGCTATCATCTTTCAACGCTGATGTGTCCCGCGCATCGTCGGGAAAAGTTGGTGGAGATACGCCACAGGCTGGATGGTGGCCAGGTGTGCCGCGTCATCTCCACGTCCGTGATGGAGGCGGGAATTGATGTGGACTTTCCCGTCGGCTACCGCGCCTTGACAGGGCTTGATTCTATCAATCAGGCGGCTGGGCGTATCAACCGCGAGATGAAGCGCGGCATGAGTGAGATGTTCATCTTCGAGCCGGATTCGGAGTTCATCAAACGTACGCCGCGTTATATTTCGCAGGCTATCGAGGTTGCCCGCGGCGTTTTGCGTGACCATGCCGCCATGCCGATTTCCATCGCTGCAATCGACGCTTACTTTGGTCAACTCTTCTCTTTGCAGGACCCGCGGACGTTCGATTTCAAGTGCATTATGGAATGCTTAGATGACAGTGATGGCAAATTCAGTTTTGAGACGGCGGCGCGCGAATTTCAGGTCATCGAAGGTGTGACTGAGACAGTGATTATCCCCTTCAACAAGGAGGCGAGAGTCTTAATCGAGGAGTTGAAATACACCCAATACCCATCCTCTACCCTGCGGAAGCTTCAGCCGTACACGGTTTCGATTTACTCAGGTGAGTTCGAGGCGATCAGCAGTAAAGGCGCGATTATGACGATTGCGGAGCAGTATGCGATATTGAACCCAAACAGGTTCGAAGATTATTATTCACTCGATCGAGGTTTGCTCGTTCCCGCCGACATCGGCGGTGATGCCTTGTTTTGCTAACAACCATCAAAACGCTAATAATCTCCAAGATCTTTAAGATTTGAATAAACGAAAGGAGGCTCAACTAATGGGATATGGTATCGTCGTCCGCGTGAGCGGACCCTATGCCCTGTTCACCCGTCCAGAAATGAAGGTGGAACGGGTCAGCTACGATGTTATCACCCCTTCGGCGGCGCGCGGCATCATCGAGGCGGTCTACTGGAAGCCAGCCATCCGCTGGGTTATTGACAAAATCCACGTCATGCGCGAAATTCAGTTCACCAACATCCGCCGCAACGAGGTGAGTGAGAAAGCGTCTGTGGAAAATGCCATGCAGGTCATGAAAGGCTCGCAAAAGCCGCTTTATATTTCCGCCGTGGATAACCGCCAGCAGCGCGCATCAATGGTTTTAAAGGACGTGGAGTACGTCATCGAAGCGCACTTTGAGATGACCGACAAGGCAGGAGCGGAGGATACCGAAGAAAAGCACTTCAACATCGTGTTGCGCCGCCTGCGGCAGGGACAACGTTTCCACACCCCTTGTTTGGGGACGCGCGAATTCGGCGCAACAGTGGAACCTATCGAAGACAAATGTATGATTCCCCCAAGTCCGCTGACGGGTGCGCGAGATCTCGGCTGGATGCTCTACGACTTGGATTTCTCCGACCCGCGCGACATCTGTCCCAAATTTTTCAAAGCCCAAATGGTGGACGGCGTGCTTGACCTGACGGATGTGGAGGTGCGGCAATGATTTTACAGGCACTCTACAATTGTTATCAGATTTTACTCAAAGACGATGCGCTGGGGATCGCTCCGCCAGGATACAGCGCAGCAAACGTCAGTTTTGCGCTCAATCTTTCGTCAACCGGAGACTTGCTTGATATTTTCCCGTTTACCACAAAGTTTTTTGACGGCAAAAAAGAGCGCGAGAGAAATTACCGCCGCATGGTCGTGCCGGAACAGGTAAAACGAACCGTAGGTATTTCAGCTAATTTTCTGTGTGATAACGCTGCTTATGTTTTAGGGCTTTCTGGAAAAGAAGCAAAAGATTCAAATTATGCCCAAAAACGTTTTGAATCCTTTCATGAACTCAACACCGAAATTCTTGCCAAAGCGAACAGCGGCATTGCCCGTGCAGTGGTTGCCTTTCTGAAAAAACACGATCCGCAAACCGGTTGCCAACATCCCGTCATCTCCCGCCATCTGGCAGCGCTGCTCGAAGGCGGTAATCTTATTTTTCAGGTCAATGGGCAAAATGCGCTGGATGACCCTGAAATCAAGCGCTTATGGGAAGAATACAAATTGGGTCAGGAGGCTGTCCAAATGCAATGCCTGGTGACAGGTGCGTTTGAACCAATTGCCCGTCTGCACCCCAGTATTCAGGGTGTGCGAGACGCTAACCCCACAGGGGCATCACTGGTTGGATTCAACGAACGTGCATACGAATCTTACAACCGCATGAAAGGGCAGGGTTTGAACTCGCCAGTCAGTCAGCGCGTGGCTTCAGGCTATGGCGTTGCGCTCAACTACCTGCTCTCTACTCAGAATCCCAATCGAAAAATTTACCTGGGCGATACAACGGTGGTCTATTGGGCGGAGAGCGAAAACAAAGGCTATGCCAGCGCGTTTGCGGCGCTTATCAATCCAGAGTTTTGGGAGGGCGACAGCGCCGAAGGCCAAAGCGCGCGCAAACAAGCGGAAAAGAAAATCAGCGATACGGCTGAGAAAGTTCAGAAAGGGCAGGCGCTGGATGTCGATAAATTGCGCGAGGGGCTGGATGACTGCACGCACTTTTATGTGCTGGGACTGGCATCCAACGCAGCGCGCCTGGCAGTGCGCTTTTATCTCAACGAGCCCTTTGGCGTGTTTGCCCAGCGGATCATGCAGCATTACAAAGATCTGAAAATCGAGAAAGAATTCGCCAATCAGCCTGATTACCTTTCGCCCTACCGCATCCTTGCAGAGTGCGTTTCGCCCAAAGTGACGCGGCGGGATGATGAAGTGAAAAAGTCCTGGTCGCTCTTAGGCGGGGCGCTGATGCGCGCCATTCTCACGGGTGCACCCTATCCCGAAGGCCTGTACGTCGCCATCATCAACCGCATCCGCCATGACAGCGACGAAGAAAAACGCAACGTCAAAATCAATTATGTACGCGCCGCCTACATCAAGGCGCATCTTTTGCGCAAATTCCGCCGTCAAGAGCAAAATCCTTATCAGGAGGCTTTACAAATGTCACTTAACGAATCGTTTACCCATCCCGCATATGTGCTTGGACGATTGTTCGCTGTGCTGGAAAAAGCACAGAAAGACGCATTGGGGCCGAACGTCAACGCCACAATCAAAGACCGTTACTTTACATCCGCCAGTGCATCACCTTCCGGCGTGTTCCCTACACTTTTGCGGCTCTCGCATCATCATATTGCAAAAGCAGAGTATGGCGGAATATCAGACAGAAGAATTCAAGACTTGCTGGATCTGCTCGACGCTAAACCATTTCCCTCCCGTCTGACGCTGGATGAACAAGGCGTTTTTGTGTTGGGTTACTATCATCAGCGCGCCGCGTTCTACATCAAAAGCAGCACTAAGGCTGATGCTACTGAAACCGAAAATATGCAATCTTGAAATCACCAACAGTCAATTGCAAATTGAGAATCCATTATAAGGAGATACATACCATGACTACCATTTCCAATCGCTACGAGTTTATCATGCTCTATGATGTGGAAAACGGCAACCCCAACGGCGACCCCGACGCGGGCAATATGCCTCGCATTGACCCCGAAACCGGCTACGGCCTCGTCACCGATGTCTGTCTGAAGCGCAAAATCCGCAATTATGTGGAGATGGTCAAGGGTGATGCAGCCGGCTACCGCATTTACATCAAGGAAGGCATTCCGCTGAACACAAACCATGCCGAAGCCTACAAAGCCGTCAGTCTGCCCACCGATGACAAAAACTTTAAAGTCAAGCCTGATGACGTACAACGCGCCCGCGCCTGGATTTGCGCCAATTTTTTTGATGTCCGTACATTTGGTGCAGTGATGAGCACGGGCCTGAACTGCGGACAGGTACGTGGACCAGTACAAATCAACTTTTCGAATAGCATTGATCCTATTGTTCAGCAGGAAGTGACCATCACTCGCTTGACCGTTACTCGCGAAGAAGAGGCGGAAAAAGAACGTACGATGGGGCGCAAGCACATCGTCCCTTACGGTTTATACAAGGTAGAAGGTTATATCTCCGCCAAACTGGCAAATGACCGGGCAAAAGGCACAGGCTTCTCTGAAGAAGATCTGGAGCTCTTTTGGGATGCACTGGTCAATATGTTCGAGCATGACCATTCGGCCGCTCGCGGCAAGATGGCTACGCGGCGGCTGATTGTCTTTAAGCATGAAAGTGAACTGGGCAATGCGCCCTCGCACAAGTTGTTCGAATTGGTGAAAGTCGCAAAAAAAGACGGCGTGATCGTTCCACGTCATTTTGGGGATTACGAGGTTACTGTGAATAAGGCCGGCGTTCATCAAGGCGTGACATTGATAGAGAAGCTGTAAATTCGCTGCAAATGCAGCGCGTTAAGCTTAATCTGTATGATTTTATAAAGGTATTCGCTATGCTGCACGACAATTTTGACAAGAGGTGGTTTACATTTAATAACGTCTTAAAACAATAAAAACAGAATCGCCCCACGCCATTCAGCCTTACTGCAGCTATGCAATCTGAGATCCTATCGGATGGCTGAGATCATGCACAATGCGGCGGTGATCTATTGCGATCGGCTCAGCTGAGGTGGCCGCTAATGCCGCAATTGGCCCGATGCACTAAGGCCGATCACCTGCATGATCAGCAGTCGTGTGCTCTGGAACAGTAGTTATTCAAAGAAGGCGGTGTTTCAGAGTCGCAATAACAAGTGCGTTCTAAAGTGCGCCGATGAGGAAATTAATGATCAATGTGGACGATGATTTTCTCCCAGTCTCGGCTCTGCAGCATTTACTTTTTTGTCCGCGGCAGTGCGCGCTCATCCACATCGAATGCCAATGGCAAGAGAATGTTCTGACCGCACGCGGCAGGATCGAGCATGATCGTGTCGATCAAGGATACAAGGAATTCCGCCGGGGCAGACGTCAAATCAGCGGTTTGGTAATCCGCTCCGAGCGCTTGCACCTTCAAGGCAAGCTCGATGTACTTGAAATAGAACTCATCGATCAAAATGGAGCAAACAACTTGCAGGCATTGGGGCTTCAAGGAGAATGGTCCGCCTACCCGGTTGAATTTAAACATGGCGAGCCTAAAACGAATGACTGTGATCGCATTCAGCTGTGTGCCCAGGCGATATGTCTGGAAGAGATGTTCTCCATTTCGATTGCAGGTGCTTCGCTTTTCTATCAACGAATAAAGCGGCGTGAAGATGTCCTCCTCGATGAAAAAATACGCTGTAAAACTGAACGGGCTGCACAGGATTTGCATGAACTATTTTTATCCGGCAAGACGCCTCCGCCGAACTATTCGGCAAAGTGCAAGTCATGTTCTTTGCTGGAAACTTGTTTGCCGCAAAAGTTGTCGCAGGTAAAAAACAGGTATCGCCAGATTCTTTTCAATCCACAGGATCCCATGGCATGAAACATATACTCAATACCCTTTTTATCACTCAGCCTGAAAGCTCTCTTTTCAAAGAAGGCGAAACTGTTGTGGTGAAGAAGGATAATGAAAAATTGCTACAGATCCCGATTCATACCATTGGTCAGATCATCTGTTTCGGATATACTGTCTATGTCACACCACCGTTGATGTCTTTCTGCTCCGAGAACGGCGTGAGCATTATCTGGCTTTCGGAAAGCGGAAAATTCTTGGGGAAGGTTGAAGGACCAGTAAAGGGAAATGTACTTTTGCGGCGCGAGCAATATCGTTGGGCGGACTCGAAAGAAAAAGCTTTGGAGGTTGCACGCAGCATCGTTGCTGCAAAAATAAATAATAGCAGGATTAATTTGCAGCGCTGGCTTCGCAATCGCTCTGCAGGTGACGAGGAGGTGGAATTACAGATACGGACGCTTGCCAATATATTATCCCAGATCGCTGAATGCACGGATATAGAGCGTTTGAGAGGCTTTGAGGGCGAAAGCGCCAATGGTTATTTCAGTGTCTTCGATCAAATGATCCTACAGCAAAAGGATGTGTTCAAGTTTTCCGGCCGTAACCGCAGACCACCGCGCGACCGCGTCAATGCTCTACTCTCCTTTGTTTATACTCTGCTCGCAGCCGATCTGCGGTCAGCCCTGGAATCAGTGGGCTTGGATCCTTATGTGGGCTACCTCCACGTGGATAGGCCAGGACGCCCCAGTCTGGCTCTCGACTTGATGGAAGAGTTCCGCGCCGCTTTTGCTGATCGTCTGGTTCTCAATCTTATCAATCTCAAGCAAATCCAGGTCAGCGATTTTGAGGCAGAAGGCACAGACTTTCTGATGACGCCAGAGGGTCGCAAAAAGGTCATTGTTGCCTATCAGAGCAGAAAAAAGGAGGTGATTGAGCATCCCTTTCTGGAGGAGAAAATGGAGATTGGACTGGTTTTTCACAGTCAAACGCGCCTTTTAGCACGCTGCATCCGGGGAGATATCGATTACTATCCGGCCATGGTGTGGAGATAAGGGGTGGAGGAATAAGTTATGATGGTGCTTGTATGCTACGATGTAGAAACCGTGAAACGAGAAGGTCAACGGCGCCTCGCACGTATTGCAAAGACGTGCAAGAACTATGGCCAGCGTGTGCAGAATAGTGTCTTCGAGTGTAAAGTTGCACCCGATCAATGGGAACAGTTCAAAGACCGTCTCATGAAGATTTATAAACCGGAGGTGGATAGTTTGCGCTTCTATTATTTAGGGGCAAACTGGCAGCGCAGGGTTGAGCATCATGGTGCTAAAGCAACCTATGATCCGGAAGGTCCGTTAGTAGTATGAGCGCTAACCGCCAGTTCCACTCCAATGTGGCTTCAGTCGGCGGATCAATAATATTAATTAGTTAAGTGTAAATAGTCTAATAAAATACCTTAAAACAACATGCAAATATGGCTTATTGGCGTTATTAAGACTTTAATTTTAATAATATCAATGATCAAAAAGTGATACAGTCGCGCCCCGCGCGGGCGCGTGGATTGAAACGACTGCTGATGGGTACAAACATATCCCATCGACTGTCGCGCCCCGCGCGGGCGCGTG
>CAYTCI010000029.1:0-42083 GCA_964436305.1 uncultured Cytophagia bacterium
TCCTGATTACCGATGCCGCCAAACTCAATAAAACTTTCGATCAGGAGATCCAGTCGCTCATCCAGCAGAGCGACCAGCCACGCGAAGGCAGCCTGCAGGGAACCCTCATTGTCCAGAATCTCGAATATCTCGACCGGGAATCACAGGCTCGCCTGATGAGCTTTGCCCAGGGGGGCTATCTGCAATTGCCGCACCAGAGCGAACCGATGGCAGCTGACTTTCGCATCATCTCCACCGCCACCGGGAAACTGCAGGAATACACCAAGGAGGGCCTCTTTAACTCCGAGTTGTTCCTCACCCTCAGCGCCATGACCGTCAAACTCCCGGCCCTGCGCGAGCGCAAACAGGATATCGTCGCCTTTTTCGAATTCTACCTCGAATTCTTCTGCCGCAAGATGGGGCGGACCGTTCCACCGATGCCCTTTGAGATCTTTCACCAGATTCTCAAATATACCTGGCCCGGCAACGTCAAGGAGATGGAAAATGCCGTGCGCAGCGTCGTCGTCTCCTCGCCGGAAGGGGTCCTGCTTATGGAAGCACTCCCCTTTGTTGATGAGGCCGAAAAATTCCAGCGCGTTGAGCTGCAAAGCCTCAACCGCGCCGTCGCTCAGCTCGAAAAGGAGATGATCGAACGCGCTCTGCGCCGCTTTGCCGGCAACCAGTCACGGGCAGCCCAGGTGCTGCACCTCTCCGAACCCAACCTCCGCTTTAAAATGAAAAAACTGGGCATCCGCAAGGAAGAATTCATCATGGGGAGCGAGTAACCCACGCCCCCGGCACGGGAGCGGTGCATGACTCGGCTCGCTCCAACGCCATATCCTTCATAGCAGCCGGCCCGTTCGCACGACCACGCGACCGGGCCTTTTCTTTGCTGCCCCGCCGGTTTTCTCTTTCATCTTTGCTGAAATTTGCCTAATTTGCCCTGTTGACAGCCGATCACCCCACCATGGAGGAGTCCATGCGTTTCACCCGTGTTCTCACCCTCTTGTTCGGCCTCACAGTACTGGCCGCGGCTGAGGAGGGCATGTATCCGGTCAATGATCTGCAAAAGCTCGACCTCAAGTCCGCCGGCTTTGCCCTGCCGGCGCGGACGATCTTTAATCCGGACAGTATCAGCCTGACCGATGCCGTGGTTAATATCGGCGGCTGCACCGGCTCTTTCATCTCACCCGGCGGGCTGATCCTGACCAATCACCACTGTGCCTTTTCCGCAATCCAGCGCGCCAGCAGCAAGGAACACGACTATCTCCAGCTAGGCTTTTACGCCAGCAGGAGGGAGGCCGAGGTGCCCGCTAAAGGCTACACCGTGCGCATCACGGAATCTTGTCGCGAGGTCTCGCAGTCGATTCTTGACGCCATGAGTGCCGCGGACAATTTTGCCGCCCGTAGCAAGGCCAAGGAGAAAAAATACAAAGAGCTGATTGC
The DNA here is from genome assembly GCA_964436305.1 of uncultured Cytophagia bacterium. Lineage (GTDB taxonomy): Bacteria > Zhuqueibacterota > Zhuqueibacteria > Residuimicrobiales > Residuimicrobiaceae > JAKPUX01. Next base: position 1,426 of record CAYTCI010000029.1, read on the forward strand.
CGAAGCCGAGAAGGCGAACCCGGGCAAACGCGCTGAAATTGCCGAGATGTTCCCCGGCAAAAGCTATATGCTCTTTCTCTATACCTATCTCACCGATGTCCGCCTGGTCTACGCGCCGCCGCTCGGCATCGGCAATTTCGGCGGCGAAGAGGATAACTGGGTTTGGCCGCGTCATACCGGCGATTTTTCACTCATGCGCGCCTATGTCGGCCCGGACGGCAAACCCGCTGAATTTGCGGCGGCGAATGTGCCTTACTCCCCGCGCAGGTTTCTCCCCCTCGCCCCACAAGGCGTGCGGGAGGGCGATCTCGCTTTCATCCTCGGCTACCCCGGCCGTACGTTTCGGCATTTTCCCGCCCGCTACCTCCAATTCGAGAGCTCACAGCGGATGCCGTGGATCGTTGAGTGGTATGGCTACCAAATTGAAAGCATGGAAATGATGAGCCGGCAGGACCGCAGCGTCGCCATTACCCTCTCCTCCGCGATCAAGGGCCTCGCCAATACCTGCAAGAATTACCAGGGCAAGCTTGATGGCCTCCGGAGACTCGATCTGGTTGCCCGACGCCAGGCGGAGGATGGGGAGTTGGCCCGTTTCATTGCCGCCGACACCTTGCTGCAGCGGCGCTATGGCCCGTTACTCTCCGATATCGACGCCTGTTATGACGAAAGCTCGGCCCGCTTTGAACGGGACAAGCTGATGGATGCGCTGCTGGGCAGCTCCACACTGCTTTCGACGGCTTATACCCTCTACCAGTCCGGCCTCGAGATGGCCAAACCCGATCTTGAGCGCGACACGGCCTTTATGGAGCGCAACCTCACCCGCACCAAAGAACGGCTGCCGCTGGCTCTCGGCTCGCTCTATTTGCCCAAGGAGCGACTCTTCCTCAGCCAGATCCTCCAAAAACTGCAGTCGCTGCCCGCGGCGGATCAGCCTGAAGCCATCCGCAAGCTGCCAAAAGGGAAAAAACTCCTATCTACCCTTGACCACTATTTCGCCAAAAGCCGGCTGAGGGAGGGTGAGTGGGCCCTTCAGCACTTTGGCCAGCCGGTCACGGAATTGCTCAAAAGCGGCGATCCCTTTATCGCCCTGGCCGCCGGGCTCCATCCTGATTTCGTCCACCAGCGCGAGGTCCGGCGCATTCACAGCGCCCGCCTCGAGCGCTTGCTGGCCGACTATACCGACGTCAAGCAGGCCCGCGCCGGGCATGGCTTCATTCCCGACGCCAACGGCACCCTGCGGCTGACCTGGGGCTCCATCCGCGGCTATTCGCCACGGGATGCGGTCTATTTCTCGCCTTTCACCACCCTGCACGGCATGGTCGAAAAAAATACCGGCCGCGATCCTTATCAGGCGCCCGCTGCCTTGCTGGCCCTGGCCGGGCAGGGCTCCCAAAGCCGCTATGCCAATCCCGATCTCGGCGATGTGCCGGTTGACATGCTCTATGATATGGATACCACCGGCGGGAACTCCGGCAGTCCGGTGCTCAATCGTTACGGCGAACTGGTGGGGCTCAATTTCGACCGCGCCTATGAAGCGACCATCAATGATTATGCCTGGAGCACCGACTATAGCCGCTCGATCGGCCTCGATGTCCGTTTTATTCTTTGGGTTCTGCAGAATATCTCCGGGGCGCAGGAACTGCTTCAGGAGATCGGCATTCAACAGTAAACCATTCGTATCGACCTTGGAAAGGTGAAAAGGATGAAAACCCGTCTCATTCTCACACTGAGTCTGCTGCTGGCTCTTATTGTAACTTCTTGTAAAAATGCTGCCTATGTGGATCTGGGCAAAAAGGCTGTCGAAGTCGACAGCCTGATCATCAAGGCCAGGGCCGCGGGCCATAACAACCTGGACAGCTTGCGCGCCGTCCGCAAGGAAAAGGCACTTGGTTATATCCTCGGTGTTGATCCCGCCCGGGTTGATGCCGCCAATTACCATGCCGCCGCCCGTCTTTTCTATGCGGCCGGCAAGGCGGACTCCGCCAGGCTTGTGCTGGAAAAATACGCCCCGGCCGGCAGCGATCCTGAACCCCTGAGCTTGCTCTTCAGCCTCTATATGGAGCAGGGCCAGACCGACAAGGCGGAGCAGCTCTTCCGTGAAAAACTCAAGTCCGTCGCCGGCGAGCAAATAGAGGCGATGTACATGGAGCTGATCTACGGCTATGAAGAGCAGAACGCCCTCGACAAGGCACTGAGCCTGGCGGATGCCGCGATGGCTGAATTGCCCGCGGAAGCTGCAGCCGGTATCGCTCTCGAAAAGGCCGAGCTGCTCAACCTCAAGGGCGACAAGGCCGGTGCCCTCGCGCTGTTGCAGGCGCTCAAGACGAACAAGGCGCTCGATCCAAGGATGATGCGCGCTGTCGATGCCAAGACGAACCTTTACAAACTGGTCGGGACCCCGGCGCCGGAATGGCAAGCCGGAGTGTGGATCGATTCCCGTCCCTTCAAGCTCAAGGAACTGCGCGGCAAGGTCGTTTTTCTCGACTTTTGGGCGCCCTGGTGCGGCCCCTGCCGGGCCATGTTCCCGCATATCAAAAAGCTGTATGGTGAGTACGCCGACAAGGGCCTGGTCATCATTGGTCTGACGCGCTACTACGGCCGTTTCAATCAGCTCGGCCAGAACCTGCGTGACCTCAAGCCGGCCGAGGAGCTCGAGTGGATCAAGAAATTCAAGACGTTCCACAAGATTCCCTTTGCCTACGCCGTCGCTGAAGGAGAGCAGGCCTCCGCCAACGAACTGGGCTATGGCGTCTATGGCATCCCGCACATGGTCCTCATTGACAAGAAGGGTATTGTGCGCGACTATGCGATCGGCTCGGGTCCCGCTTCCGAGGAAAAGCTGAGTCAGGGCGTGGCCCGCTTGATCGCTGAATGACCGCTCACCGGGTGCCGCTTGCCCTTGGACGGCAGGCAGCGACCGCATTGCCAGCGGGGAGGTAGACGATGGATCCCTTTTTCATTCCGCAGCGGCCGCTGCTGCTCGCGCATCGCGGTGCTTCGGGGCATGCCCCCGAACTCACGATGGCCGCCTTCCGGCTGGCGGCGGAGATGGGCGCCGATGGCTGCGAACTCGATGTCCAGCTCGCTGCGGACGGTCATATCGCTGTTTTCCATGATGAGACACTGCAGCGTACCACCGGCCAGCCGGAGCGCCTCGACCGCCTGACCTGGCCGGAACTGCAGCGGCTCGATGCCGGCGGCTGGTTTTCCGGTGCCTATGCCGGCGAGACGATCCCTGACCTGCAGCAGATCCTTGACTTCGCACCCGCCGACTGGCGCCTCAACATCGAACTTAAACAGACCACAGCGCCGCGGCGCCTGGCCGAGCAGGTCGCAGACGAAGTCGATCAGGTACTGCACCCGGAGCGACTGATCTTCACCTCCTTCGATCCTCAATCCCTGCGCGAACTCGCGGCCATTTTGCCTGAAGCGCGTCTGGGGCTGATCTTCGCGCACCAGTGGCCGCCCGCTGCGTTGCTGGAGGAGTGGGGGATATGGAGCGTGGAGCAGAGTCTGCTGACCGGCCCGATCGTTCAGCGTGCCCACGAGCGCGGAATCAAGGTTTGCGTCTGGACCGTCAATTCCGTCGCGGCGATCCGCCGGCAGCTGGCCTTTGCCGTGGACGCCATCATCACCAATTATCCGGACCGTTATCACCGGGCCTGGACTATTTTTTCGGAAAAATGACAAAATTCTCTTGATTTAAATTTAAAAAATTGATAAATTATTATTCTTGAATTGATTTGCAATGACCTGTTTTGTCGTCCCCATCGTCTAGGGGTCAGGACTCGGGATTTTCGATCCCGTAACAGGGGTTCGAATCCCCTTGGGGACACGCGTACAGGGCGGCACTGATGGCCGCCCTTTTATTTTATGCCGGGAAAAATGAATCCCGCTCATTCTGGTCGCACTATTCCATTGCGAAAATGCGACTTTTTTTGTATGTTGAAGATCAAAGCAGCAGGTGGACGCGAAAATCGGCACTGGCATGACCCTGAGTATTATCATCGTCAGTTATAATGTCCGCGAATTCCTCGAACAGGCCCTGATCTCCATCGAGCGGGCGGCCGGCACTCTGGATTACGAAATCCTGGTGGTCGACAATAACTCCATGGATGGCAGCGCCGAATTCGTTCGCCGTCGATTTCCCGCGGTCCGCCTGATCGCCAACCAGCAGAACCAGGGCTTTGCCAGCGCCAACAATCAGGCGATCGCCCTTTGCCGTGGACGCTTCATCTGCCTGATCAACCCCGACACCATTGTGCAGGAGGATACCTTCACCTCGCTGCTCGCGTTCTTTGAGAACCATCCACAGGCCGGGCTGCTCGGCTGCAAGATCCTCAATCCCGACGGTACCCTCCAGCTCGCCTGCCGCCGCAGCTTTCCGACCCCATGGGTCGCCTTCACCAAGATCGTCGGGCTCGCAACCCTCTCTCCGCGCAGCCGTCTGTTCGGCCGCTACAACCTGACCTATCTCGACGAGGATACCTGTTGTGAGGTGGAGGCGATCTCCGGATCGTTTATGCTTCTTCGGCGCGAGGTGGTCGAGCAGGTCGGCCTGCTCGATGATGCCTTTTTCATGTACGGCGAGGATCTCGATTACTGTTTTCGCATCCATTCGGCCGGCTGGAAAATCTACTATGTCCCGCAGACCCGGATCATTCATTTCAAGGGGGAGAGCTCGAAGCGCAGCCCCTTCGAACAGAGGCGGCTCTTTTATGAGGCGATGCGCCTCTTCGTCAACAAGCATTTCGGCTCGAACCGCGCCTGGATGCCCTCCTGGGCCCTGGTCATCGCCATCCGCCTGCGCGCCCTGGCAGCCTTTGGCAGCGCCCTGCTGCGGCGCGCTGCCTGGCCGCTGCTCGACCTCGCCCTGATGACCCTGGCCCTTGGCGCCGCGATCTATTTCCGGTTTGCTCCGCGCTTCCCCTGGGAGGCCTTTTTGATCGTCCATGTTGTCTACAGCGCGATCTGGCTGGCGGCACTCGCGGCCCAGGGCGCCTATGGCGCCTGGCGCCTCTCGGTGGCCCGCAGCGGGGTTGCGGTGCTGACCGGGCTGGTCCTCAACAGCGCCATCACCTTCTTCTTCAAGGAGATCGGCTTTTCCCGGCTGGTGGTCCTTTATGCCGGCGCCCTCAACCTGCTGGCGCTGCCCGGCTGGCGTCTGCTGCTCAAGCTCGCAGCCCAGCTGCAGGGCCGCCGTTTCGGCCGCAGCCTGCGCACCCTGGGCCTGCACCGCTCCGTGATCCTGGCCGGCGACCTCCCCAGCTGCGAAGCCCTCAGCGCCCGCCTGCGCCGCCGCACCGATCCCGCCTATGAGATCTGCGCCATGGTTCTGCCCGAGCAGGCCGGCGAGGTCGCCTCGATCGCGGGTATCCCGGTCTATGCCGGATTAGACCATCTGCGCGAATTGCTGCAACGGGAAAGGGTGGAGGAGGTCATTTTTGCGACGGACCGGCTGCCCTACCAGGAGATGCTCGCGGTCATCTCGGCCTCGACCGGCTCCGGCGTCAGCTTCAAGCTGGTCCCCAGCAGCATGGATGTCATCATCGGCAAGGCCTCGGTCGAATACATCGAGGACATGCCCCTGATGGAGATTCGCTACAAGCTGCAAAGTCCGTTCTATCGGCTGATCAAGCGGTCGTGCGATCTCCTGCTCGCCTCGCTGCTCTTGCTGTTCAGCTGGCCGGTCTGGCTGTGGCTTCGGCTGATCCGCAGGGTGCCGCAAAAGGCGGTCTCCTACAGCAGCAGCCCGCAGCAGCGTTTTGTCGTTCATGAATGGGATGTGCCGGCGGTACCACGCAAGTGGTGGCACCTGCTGCCGTGGATCGCCGCGATCTGGCGGGGCGATATGAGCTTTGTCGGCCCACGCCCGGAGTCGCTAGCCGCCGCGGCGCCGCTCGCCTGGGACCTGCGCCCGGGCTTGACCGGACTTGAAGAGGGGAATTATGCACAACCGGCCCGTGTGGCAGAGCGGGAGCGCTCGCACCTCTACTATCTGAAAAACTATTCACCCTTTCTCGACGCTGAGATCATGATCAAGTCCCTGATCCATTATGGGAAAAAAAGAGAGTAGGTTTGGCTATGGCTGGATTGATGCTTGAATTTGAAAAACCCATTGCCGAGATAGAGCGGCGGATTGCCGAACTGCGGGAGTACTCCTCGAGCGAGGATCTTGAGATGCACAACGAGATCGAGCGCCTCGAGGAGAAGGCCCGCCAGCTGCGCGAGGAGGTCTATAGCAATCTGACCCGCTGGCAGCGCGTTCAGCTCGCCCGCCACCCCAACCGGCCCTATACCCTCGATTACGTGCGCTGCATGATGCCCGATTTTATGGAACTCCATGGCGATCGCGCCTACGCCGACGACCCCGCCATTGTCGGCGGCATCGGGACCCTCGGCGATCGGCTGGTCACCCTTATCGGTCATCAGAAGGCCCGCGACACACGCGAAAAGATTCGCCGCAATTTCGGCATGCCCAATCCCGAAGGCTATCGCAAGGCCTTGCGCCTGATGCAGTTGTCCGCGCGCTTCAAACGTCCGGTGATCTGCCTGGTCGATACCCCCGGCGCTTTCCCCGGGACCGGCGCGGAAGAACGCGGCCAGGCGGAAGCCATCGCCCGCAACCTCTTCGAGATGGCCCACCTCCCGGTCCCCATCGTGGTGGTCATCATCGGGGAGGGCGCCAGCGGCGGAGCACTCGGTATCGGCGTCGGCGACCGCATCCTCATGCTTGAAAATACCTGGTATTCGGTCATCACTCCGGAGGGGTGCGCCGCCATCCTCTACCGCGACAGCGCCAATGCGCCTCTGGCTGCCGAGGCGATGAAGGTGGCGCCGGCCGATCTGCTGGAACTGGGCGTCATCGACCGCATTATCAAGGAACCGCGCGGCGGCGCACACAGCGATCATGAAGGCACTGCCGCCCTTGTCAAGGAGGCCATCCTGCAGGAGCTGGATGCCCTGGCTGGCAATAAACCGGCGGAACTGGTGCGTCAGCGTATCGATAAACTGGCCCGTATGGGCGTCTGGGAAGAATAACTGGAGAAAACGATGGTCAGCAAGGAACTTCTCGAGATACTGATCTGCCCGTCCTGTCAGGGCGAACTCGATTATGATGCGGCAGCCGATACCCTGACCTGCCGTCAACCCCATTGCCCGACCTGTGGCATGCCCTGCTCTGCGACAGGTGATTGCAGTGACAGCGCGTGCGGGCGGAAAGGGGAGAGGCCGGTGGGTTTGTGTTACCGGGTTGAGGAAAATATTCCGGTGATGCTCATCGATGAGGCGGAAAAAATTCGCCTGTAGCGATCCTGTGTTGACGGTGCGTCTTGTCTCGAGAACAGCCTGGACGCCCCCCTCTGGGGCCGACCCCTTTGCCGCGATGAGCTTGTCTTGAGAAAAGCCTTGACTATTTGAATATTTAATCATATATTTTTTAATATTTTTGGGACATCTCTGCCTGGCAGACGGCCGGTGCGGAGTGCCCGGCATGCGGCCGGACTTGGCAGAGGCCAACAGGATCCTTGAGAAAGGATCGTCCATGCAAAATGTCAAGGTATTGCTTCTCAACCAGAATTACGAACCGGTGACGGTGGTCAGTGCGCAAAAAGCGATCATCCTGACCTTTCTTGAAAAAGTGGAGATCGTTGAACGCCACGATCGCTGGGTTCATTCGCAGCACACCGCCCTGCCCCTGCCGAGCATTGTCCGGCTGCTGCGCTACATCCGCATTCCGAACCAGCATGTCGAACTGTCACGACGCAATATTCTCAAACGGGATAATTTCCGCTGCCAGTACTGCGGCACCACCAAGGGGCCCTTCACGGTCGATCATATCATCCCCAAGGTGAAGGGTGGCGGGGAGAGCTGGGAAAACCTGGTCTGCGCCTGTGTGCGCTGCAATAACCGCAAGGGAGATCGCACCCCGGAACAGGCCAATCTCAAACTGGTCAAGTCACCGCGACGGCCAAGTCATCTCTTTTTTATCCAGCACCACATGGGTGTCAGCGACGATTGCTGGAAACCTTATATTTTTTTGAATTGATCGTGCCTATTCAGAACCAGCGCTTCTCCTTCTCTGCTGCCAAGGCCGTGCTTTTAGCGGCCTTCGTCATGTCAGGCGGACATAACGCTGCCGGCAGGCCTTGCGCGCAAAACTGCAGTGCACCAAATGGTACCCTTGATCCCCTATGAGCTACAAGGTCAAACTGGAAAGCTTTGAAGGACCGCTCGATCTGCTCCTCTTCCTGATCAAAAAGGAGGAGGTGGATATTTATGATATTCCGATCGCCAAGATCACCCAGCAGTACCTGCAATATATCGAGATCATCCAGCTCCTTGATCTCGAGGCTGCCAGCGACTTTATCCTCATGGCCGCCACGCTGATGCGGATCAAGGCACAGATGCTCCTTCCCAAACCCGATCTCGGCGAAGAGCAGGCCGAGATCACCGACCCGCGCCAGGAACTGGTGCAGCGACTGCTGGAATACAAACGCTTCAAGGATGTCGCGGAGGACCTCGGCGACAAGGAGACGCGATCCCTCAAACAGTACAACCGCGGCAGTTACAAGGTCGAGGAAGAGGTGCTCGGCGAGGAGTTCCAGGCCAGCTCTGAGGTCACCCTTTTCGATCTGGTCGCGGCCTTCAAGCAGATCGTCGATCAATCGCAAAAAAAGGTCACGGTTCATCGCGTTATCGAGATCAACGTCACCCTCGAGGAATGTATGGTCCGCATCCTCGACGCCCTGGACAAAACACCGGAAATGGCGTTCCGCGAGCTCTTTGCGTCCGGCACCGACAAGATTGTGCTGGTGGTGACTTTCATCGCAATCCTCGAGCTGATCAAGCGCAACGAGATCCGCGCCGTCCAGGATGAACCTTTTGCTGAAATCATGATCAGAAGGATAAATGGAACAGGAGAAACTCAAATCGGTTCTTGAGGCGCTGATCTTTGCCTCTGACGTCCCGATCTCTCTCAATCAGCTCCAGGTGATCCTTGAAGGGGTGGAGAAGCCGGATATCGAAAAGGCCCTGGCCGCACTGCCGGAGGACCTCAAGGGACGGGCCTTTTTCCTGAAAAAGGTCAGCGGCGGCTACCAGTTCGCCACCCGGCCCGAGTATTACCGCTGGATCAAACAGATGTTCGCTGGCCGCGAACGCAACCGCCTCACCCGGGCTGCACTGGAAACCCTCGCCATCATTGCTTTCAAGCAGCCGATCAGCAGGGTGGAGGTGGGGGCGATCCGTGGTGTCAACTCTGACGGCGTCATGCAAACCCTGCTTGAACGCAAGCTGATCGCCATCACCGGCCGCGATGAGGGGCAGGGACGCGCCCTGCTTTTCAGCACCACCAAGGAGTTCTTGCTCTACTTCGGCATCGACGACATCGCCGATCTGCCCAAACCCAAGGAGATCGAGGAATTGCTGGCCAGTGGCGAGGGCCAAAAGATCATCCAGGAGATCCCTGAAGAGGAGATCCTCGAGCAGGAGGCTGCATCCGAGGTGCCGGAAGAGGAGAACGCCCCCGCGCCGCCAGAAGCGGAGAACGCCCCTGCGCCAACCCCCGAGGCGGATAGCTCAACTGTGGCCGTCCCGGAGGCGCCGGAAGTGCCGGCCCAGGATGGCGATGCGCATTAACCGCTATCTGGCTGCTTGCGGCGTGGCTTCGCGGCGTTCCGCCGAGGCCCTGGTGCTGGAGGGACACATCACCCTCAACGGGGTGGTCGTGACCAGTCTGGCCACACAAATCGATGAGAGCAGCGATCAGGTCGCCCTCGACGGGCAGCCGCTTGCACTCCAGACCGAAAAAGTCTGTGTTCTACTACACAAACCCAAAGGCTATATCACGACGGCCCACGATGAACGCGGCCGCCGTACCGTTCTCGAACTCGTCTCCTTGCCGCAGCGCCTTTTTCCGGTGGGACGGCTCGATTACGACACCTCGGGCGCCCTGCTGCTCACCAATGATGGCGAGCTGGCCTTTCGCCTGACCCATCCGCGCTACAAGGTGCCCAAGCTTTACCATGCCCGGTTGGAGGAGGCCTTCGATCCGGACCATTTCGGCCGGCTGACCGGCGGCCTCGTTCTCGAAGATGGACCCACCCAGCCCTGCAAGGCACAGTTTTATTCACCCTCGCCGAATGAGGTGGAAATCGAATTGAAGGAGGGCCGTCAGCAGCAGGTGCGCCGCATGTTCGCCGCTCTCGGCTACCACGTCAGGGAGTTGAAACGGGTGCGCTTCGGTCCCATCCCGCTGGGGCGGCTTGAACGCGGCGCCTGGCGCATACTGGATGCTCAGGAGGTGGCTAACCTGCGGACGACCGTCGGGCTGGCCTGAAAGAACCCCTTTTCATGAATGCTGCCGCAAAAAAAGTGACCATCACCATCGACGGACCGGCCGGGTCCGGCAAGAGTACGACCGCCCGCAAGGTGGCTTCACGGCTCGGTTATCTCTACCTCGATTCGGGCGCGCTCTATCGCGCGGTCACCCTGGCCGCCCTGCGCAGGCAGTGTGATTTTGCCGATCCTGCGGCCCTGGCGGCGGTCGCCCGTGCCTGCCGGATCGAGCTGGTCCCCGGGCCGGCCGGCCTGCAGGTGCTGCTGGAGGGTGAGGACGTCAGCGCGGCGATTCGGACGCCCGAGGTCGCGGCAGCGATCGGCCCGGTGGCGGCCAATCCCGGTGTCCGCCAGGCCCTGCTGGCACAGCAGCGCCGCATGGGGGATGAGGGCGGTATCGTTGCAGAAGGGCGTGATATGGGCAGTGTGGTCTTTCCGCGGGCTGAGGTCAAGATCTTTCTTGTCGCATCGATCGCCGAGCGCGCCCGACGGCGGCAAAAGGAATTGGCCGAACAGGGCCGGTTTGTGGAGTACGAAGAGCTGGTCGACGCGATCCGCAAACGGGACGCCGATGACAGCCAGCGGGATGTCAGTCCCCTGGTCAAACCCGCGGATGCGCTTGAACTCGATACCACCCATCTGAGCGTCGACGAACAGGTGGACCGGATTGTCGTTTTTGCGCGGGAGCGGGGCGCGCAGGGATGAAAGTGCTCATCGACAGCCGGGCCGGCTTTTGCCCGGGCGTACGCCGTGCGATTCGCTCGGTGGAAGAAACGCTGCAGAAGGGCCAGGCGGTAACGGCACTCGGCAGCCTGATCCACAATCCGCGTGAAATGGCGCGCCTCGGGGCACTCGGCCTGCAGATCATCGCCCAGGAGGCCGCCGATGATCCCGCCACCCGGATCGGATTGCAGGGAGAGAGGCTCTTCATTCGCACCCATGGCATCGGCGAAAAGGTTCGTGCCGATCTGGCGGCCGCGGGATTGTGCCTGGTAGATGGCACCTGCGCCACAGTGAAACGGGTCCAGCGATTGATCGCCGAACATTATGCCCGTGGCGAGCAGATCGTGATCATCGGTAAAAAAGGACATGCCGAAGTGGCCGGACTGCTGGGGCACTGCGATCAGCAGGGCATCGTGGTCGAGGATTTGGCTGATCTGTCCCGTATTACACCGGATCGGCCGACTTTCGTCGTCGCCCAGACCACCATCGGCCGGGAACGCTTCGCCACCCTGAGCGAGCAGGTTCGCACCCGCGCGGCGCACACGATCGTCGAGGACACCTCCTGCGGCTATATCGACCGGCGTTATGATCAGATACGGGAATTTGCTGCGCGCGTGGATGTTATACTTTTCGTCGGCGGCAAGGAGAGCTCGAACTCGCGGGTCCTCTTCGCTCTCTGCCGTCAGGCCAATCCCAGAAGCTATGCGATCGAATCGCCGCAGCAGATCGAGCGGAACTGGATTGGCACCGGGGAGACCGTCGGTCTGACCGGCGGCGCCTCTACCCCGTTATGGCAGCTTGAGGAGATCCGCGATTTGCTGCTACGGGATGCGCTCCACACCGAACACGTTAAAAAAACTTGACCCAGTTGGGCAAGTATTCATACAAAAGGAGAAATAAAACCAATGGACGAACTAACCAACATCAACCCGGCCGAAGAGGCTGGACAAACCCCGTCGCAACCCGAAACGGAAGCGCCGGCCGCCGTCACCGAACCCGAACCCCAGATGGCACCTGCGCCGGCCGCACCCGCTGCCGCACCGGTCATGCAGCCGGTGGAAAAGCCCACCACCCTCGAAGAACTCGACCAGCTGGAAAATGAGTATACCCCCCAGGAACGGGAGAGCATGCTCAAGCTCTACGAGGAGACCCTCGCAGACTTTGTTTCCGGCGTCGTGGTCACCGGCAAGGTGCTCGCCATCAATGACAAGGAAGTGGCCGTCGATATCGGCTTCAAGTCGGAAGGCACAATCGCGGTCGAGGAATTCGCCGATCCCAGAGAGATCAACGTCGGCGATAACATCCAGGTCTTTATCGATAACATCGAAGACTCGGATGGCATGCTCATTCTCTCCAAGAAAAAAGCCGATTTCATGCGCGTCTGGGAGATGGTCAACCGCTCCTACGACAAGGGTGAGATCATTCAGGGCCGATGTGTCCGCCGCATCAAGGGCGGTATCGTCGTCGACCTCTCCGGTGTCGATGCTTTCCTCCCGGGTTCGCAAATCGATGTTCGTCCTATCCGCGATTTCGATGCTCTGATCGGCCAAACCATGGATTTCAAGATCGTCAAGATCAATAATTTGCGCAAAAATATCGTCGTCTCCCACCGGGTACTGGTAGAAGAGGAGATGAAGGGCCAGCGCGAAAAGATCCTCGAAGATCTGCAGAAAGGCCAGATCCTCGAAGGCACCGTCAAGAATATCACCGATTTCGGCGTCTTCATCGACCTCGGTGGCGTTGATGGCCTCCTCCATATCAATGACCTCTCCTGGGGCCGTGTGGCTCATCCCTCCGAGGTGGTCGCCCTCGATGAGAAGATCAAGGTCGTCGTCCTCGATTTCAATGAGGACAAGGACCGCATATCCCTCGGCCTTAAACAGCTGCAGCCCCATCCCTGGGAGGATGTCGAGAAAAAGTACCCGGTGGCCTCGGTCATCCGCGGCAAGGTTGTCAGCATCTCCGATTACGGCGCTTTTGTCGAGCTGGAGAAGGGCGTCGAAGGCCTCATCCACATCTCGGAGATGTCCTGGACCCAGCATATCAAGCATCCCTCCAAGGTGCTCTCGGTCGGCGAGATGGTCGACGCCAAGGTGCTCAATATCATGAAAGAGGAACGCAAGATCAGCCTCGGCCTCAAGCAGCTGGAGCCCGATCCCTGGCAGACCCTCTCGGAACGCTACCCGGTCGGTTCCCGCCACAAGGGCAAGGTGCGCAATCTGACCAACTTCGGCGCCTTTGTCGAGCTGGAGGATGGCATCGATGGCTTGATCCACATCTCCGATCTCTCATGGACCAAGAAGATTCGCCACCCCGGCGAAGTGGTCAAGAAGGGCGACGAGATCGATGTGGTCGTCCTCAATGTCGACCGCGACAATCGCCGCATCTCGCTGGGCTACAAGCAAACCCAGGACAATCCCTGGGACTTTTTCGAGGACAAGTACCACCCCGGCGCCCTGGTTGAGGGCAAGGTGGTGCGCCTGATCGAGAAAGGACTGATCGTTGAGCTGCCGGACGCTGTGGATGGCTTTGTGCCGATGTCCCAGCTGGCCAAGGATAATCTCAGCAAACCGGCCGACGCCTATCAGATCGACGATGCCCTCACCCTGTCGGTGATCGAATTCAACAAGGAGAATAAAAAGATCGTCCTCTCCGAGAAGAATGCGATCAAGCAGGAAAATCGCGAAGCCCGCGCCGCCGCGGCCGCTGCCGAAAAGGCCGCTGCTGCTGAAAGTGCTGCGGCTGAGGTGCCTGAAGCCGCTGAAGAGGTGGAGGCCACCGCAGCGGACGAAGGTGAGGCAGCTGCTGACGACGGCAGCGAAAAGCCCAAACGCGCCCGCAAGAAAAAAGCCGAGTAAGAGCCGGCTGAGAGGACCAGTTCCAGTAAGGAGCCGAATTCCTGCGAATTCGGCTCCTTTTTTTGTCCCCGCCCGGCAAAAAGCTGTTTGAAATGTCCGGGAATTGTGATACATTGCGTCGCAACCCCTATCATGTTCCGGGGAAAGTGAGGTCACTCTATATGTCCCGTTGGCGCTGCTCTCTTTGCTGGATCCTCCTCGGCCTGATCGGCTGGATGACCCAACCGTGCGCCGCCCAGAACAACCTCGCCGCGCTGGAACTCGCCTGGCAGGAAGACCGCTTCGAGGATATCGAAAAACTGCTGCCAGCCGCCGAGAAGGAGGAACCGAAAAATCCCAGTGTCGCTTTTTTTCGCGCCCTGGTCCAGTCGGATGCCGAAGCGGCGGTCAATAGCTATAAACAGGTCTTTGAAAGCGACGAAATGAGCCGCTATGCCGATACCGCCCTCTTCAAGATGGCGCAATATTACTATGCGCGGGAACGCTACGCGGTCGCGCGCAAATACTACCGCATGCTGCAAAAACGCTTTCCCCAGACCAAATGGCTCGACGACAGCGCTTACTTGACCGGACAGTGCTATCTGGCCGAAGGCAAGCCGGATTCGGCACGGATGGAATGGAAATCGTTTGTCAAGCGCTACCCCCGCTCGCCCTATTGCGACATGGCTGTGGCGGATCTGGAGGCGCAGCCGGAGTCGGCTGCCGGCACCAGTCAGCCGGATCCTTCCACCAGCGCTGCCAAAACACCCTGGTATACCATCCAGGTCGGGGCCTTTGCCAACCCGGATAATGCCCGTACCATCCTGGCCGGCCTCGAGAAGGTGGGTTACGAAGGCATGATCTCGCAAAAAACAGTCGGCAGCCGCACCTTTCATCTGGTCTGGATCGGACGCTTCACCGACCGCGCAGCGGCGGAGGATTACGCCCGGCGCTTCATCACCAAGGTGACCCGGGAATACAGCATCATTAAAAACGAATGAGTACCCCCATGCGACCCGATATTTTTCAAGCCCTTAAACAACGAACCCTGCTTTTTGATGGCGGACTCGGAACCCAACTGCAGGCGAGAGGCCTGCCGGTCGGCACCTCGCCTGAACTCTGGAACCAGCTCCATCCGGAGCAGATCGCGGCCGTGCATCAGGACTACCTCCAGGCGGGCGCCGATATTCTCACCACCAACTCCTTTGGCGCCTCGCCCCACAAACTGCAAATGGATCAGGTCCCGGGCGATCCGGCAGAGATCAACCGCATCGCTGCAGGGATCGCCCGCAAGGTCGCCGGTGAGCACGCCTGGGTCGCCGGCTCGATCGGGCCGACCGGGATCATGCTCGCCCTGGACGACCATCCGGTGGAGGCGATTCAGGCCGGCTTTGAGCGGCAGGCGCGAGGCCTGGCCGAGGGCGGCGCCGATTTCATCCTTATCGAGACGATGTCCGATCTGGCGGAAGCCCTGCTGGCCATCCGCGGCGCCCGGGCCGGCTGCTCCCTGCCGGTCTTGGCCTCCTTTACCTTTTCGCCTGGCCAACGCGGCTATCGCACCCTGATGGGAAACGCCATCCCCGAGGTCGCTGCCGCGATGACGGAGGCCCGGGTGGCGGTCATGGGCTGCAACTGCGGCACCGGCATCGAAGACGCCATCGCCATTGTGCGCGAGATCCACAGCGTTTGGCAGGGACCGGTACTCGCAGAGCCCAACGCGGGATTACCGCAGCTGGTGAACGGCGAAACGCGCTATAGCGAAACTCCGGAGAAAATGGCCGCCAAGCTGCCAGCGTTGATCGAGGCCGGGGCCTCGCTGACGGGTGGGTGCTGCGGCACCACACCAGCCCACATCCTCGCCTTTCACCACATCCTTTCGGAGCAGCCGCACCATGCTTAAACGTCTCCTGTTGCTACTCGACAACTCGACTCACATGGAGGCTGCCGCCGCTTGCGCCCGCAAACTGGCCCGGGATCACAGCAGCGAGCTGCTGCTCTATCCCCTTGTTGACAAAAAAACCGGGACGCAACCACCACGGGCCGGAGAAGAATGGCTCGGACCGCTCATCCGGGACGCCGGGCAGGAGGGCATCGATCCGCAGGTAGTTACAGCTACCCCCGCGCCGTTCAGGGAGAGCCTTGCGTGGGCGCGCAGCTGCGATCTGACGATTCTGCCCGCGGCCGGGGCTGACACCGCAGCGCGCTGCGAAAAGCGCCTCGTGCAGCTCCTGACCCGGGGAGGGAGCGCGGTGATGCTCCCCGCTGACGATTCACCCGGAATACGGTCCGTTGCCGTCGCTTGGGATGGTTCTGGCGCCAGCGCACGGGCGCTCAAACTGCATCTGCAGCTATTCCATCGTCCCCGGTTTCATTATCAGCTCCTGCATATCGGCAGTGACCCCGAACGCGCTCAATGGCTGCTCGACCTGGGTAGCGCCCTGATCCAGGCGCACGGCGCAACCGTTGAAACTCTGGCCCTTTCCGGCGATCCGGCCGAGCGCCTGCTCGAACTCGCTGCGACTCTCAAGCCGGATCACCTGATCCTCGCGCCCCATCGACACCGCCTGATGGAGCAGAAGCGTCTCGGCCGGACCAGCCGCAGCCTGTTGCAGGCGGGGACGCTCTCCCTCTTCATGGCCGGATAAACAGGAGGGGGGCGGTTAAATAATTTATTATTTATTATTCGCTTGATTATTTTTTAATCTTTCGCTAATTTTAACTACTACTAACGCCGGCGACGTGCTGTGACGGGAAAACGGGAGAATACGGTGGCATGAAAGTCCGATTAGCGCACCCCATCACCTCATATTTTGATGCGACCAGCCAGCTTTTGAAAGCGCAGGGCGAGGATTTTGAGCTCGCCGGCGCTACCTCCTTGACCCAGGTTCTCGAGGCCAGCGCGCAGAATCGTGAAGACGTCTATGTGATTGACAGCATCATGCTTAGGGATGAGCCGGAGGAGACCTTTGCCAAACTCGCTGCCATGAGCCGGCAGGTGCCAGCCATCATCATGATCGAAGAGAATGAGGAGGCACTCGGCGAAACCCTGACCAGCAGCGGCCCTTTCACCCTGCTCTACAAACGCAAGGGCTACCTCACTGCCCTGGCCGAGGCCATTCGCCAGGCCCATACTGAACATCTTGAACGCCTCGAAGCGGCCCGGGTGGAAGCCCTGAAAGCCGAAGCATTGCGCGCCGAAACCGCCAGAGCCGAGGCCCTGCGCCAGGAGGCGCTCCAGGCAGAGGCCTTGAAAGCCGAGAACGCCCGCCTGGCTGCGGAGGCCGAGCAAGCCCGGCGTCAGAGGTTAGCAGCAACCCCGGAACCGGCGGCCCCATCACAGCCGGCCGAGGAGGGTTTCTTCATCTGTGACCGTCGGGGCCGTTTTCTCTCAGCCAACAAAATCCTGCAGACGATGCTCAATTACGCCGAGGATGAACTGCTCGAATTGTCACTGGCCGATCTGCTCTCGCGGGAGGAAGAGACCCGCCTCTTCAATGAAATATTTGCCGATCCGGCCAGCCGGGAGCTCTTTCCCGTGCAGCTTGCCTTCATCGACAAGGTGGGTGAACGCCGCCCGGTCAATCTCAAGATCCGCATGCTGCGTGATGAATCGAAGGACAAGCGGATCATCGGTTTTCGCGGCAGTGTCACTCTCATCACCCCGCAGCTTGCGGATACCGGCGCCTTCGCCAGCGCAGTAGACCAGCAAGCCATGATCCATGATCTGCTGGATCTGGTGCAGATGAGTTACACCGAGTCGCTCAATGTTCTGCTCAAGCGTATCGGCGAGGTGGCCTGCCAGCTTTTCGGCTTCCAGCGCGCCACTCTGGCCATCCTTGATCGCCGTAAAAAGGCTTATGTCAAGCAGGCGATGATCGGCTTTGGCACCCGTCCTCCATCGGAGGGAGAGAACAGGATCCTCGAGGTCCCGCAGGATCTCCTCGATCGCCTCTTCATCGACCGCTCGCCGGTCAAGGTGATCTATTATAATCAGGAGGGCGGCCCTGCCAATGCCAGCCTCGATGCTCTCGAGACCACCGCCGCGCTGATTCGTCAGCCTGCGGTGCCGGCTGAAACCCGCTGGCATCCCCGGGATCTTGTGCTGCTCCGCCTGGCTGATCACCGCGCCCAGCAGTTCGGCTACATCTCTATCGATGAGCCACTCGAGAGTGTCGCGCCCTCCAGCACGCTCTTTTACAATCTTGAGCTCTTCAGCCAAATGGCCGCGATGGTGATCGAAAATTACTACCGCTTCTCCACCATGGAGCGGCGCAGCCGCCGTCTCAAGCAGATTCTGATCAACAGCAACATCTTCAAACTCTATCTGAGCCTCAATGAACTGCTCAAAGAGGTGGTCTGGTCGGTCAAGTTCTCGCTCGAATTCAACATGGTCAGCCTTGTCCTGATCAGCAAAAAAAGCGGCCAGTTGGAGACCAAAGCCGTTGCCTGCGATGATCGTATCAAACTCGGCCAGATCCAGGAGCTGGCCTTTGATCTCAAGGAGTTCAGTGGCCTCCTGCGGGAAGAGTATCGTCGCGGCAAGTCCTTCCTCATTAGCAGTGAAGAAAAGGTGCTGCAGCATCTTAAACAGGTCTATTATGGCAGTCTCACAAACGGCCATTATATCGACGGATGGCCTCGCTACGCCTTGCTGCTCGTTCCTATCAAGAGCCGGGAGGGCAAGATCATCGGCTTCATTCTGGCGGATGATCCGGCGGACGGACGGCTGCCGACGACCGAAAGCGTACAGATCCTTGAGATCCTGGCCAATCAGGTGGCGATTGCCATTGACAACCGGATGCTCTATGTCCAGTCCCGGGAAAAGCCGCAAGCAGTACCGATGCCGGACGAACCGGCTCCGGCGCCTCCGGCCGAGGAGTATCCTGAAGAGAGCAGCAGCGGACTGCGCAGGCTGGTGGACCGCTTTCTGCGCTGACCAGTATACGACCGCATTGTTTCCAGTTCAACCGTGATCTCGTGTGGCCTGCGAGGGGATCACGGTTTTTTATTGGGATGGTGACCACCATGGATCGACGGCACTTTCTGCGTCAGGGGGCTCTGCTCGGTGCCGGCAGCTGGCTGCTTGCCGGCCGTGGTTTCCCGGGCGCGGAGAAGGCTCCCGCTTCAGCCCGTGTCATCCTCGCCCGGACTCCTCCTCCAGGGCGATCGCCCGATCGAGCTGCCCTCGCCGCGGCTCTCGATCGTGGACTCGCCGCCCTCACCGGTCTTCCTGCCCAAGAGGCCTGGAAAAGCCTCTTCTCACCGCATGATGTGGTCGGACTCAAGATCAACGGCCTCGCCGGCCGCGGCATTTCCACCACACCGGCCCTGGCGGAGGTTGTTGCTGCCAAGTTGATGCAGGCTGGCCTCCCCGCCAACCACATCATGATCTGGGACCGGCTGAACGATGACCTCAGACGCGCCGGCTATTCGATCGTCACAGATCCGTCCAGGGTACGCTGCTTCGGCAATGACACCGCCGGCTACTCGGATCGCCTCTACGAATCGGGGATGATCTGCAGCCGGCTCTCACGGGTGGTGACCGAATGGTGTTCGGCCCTCATCAACATGCCGGTTCTCAAGGACCATGGCATCGTTGGGCTGAGCGGCAGCATGAAGAACTATTTCGGGGCCATTGATAATCCGAACAAGTACCACGGCCATGCCGGCAATCCTTTCGTTGCGGATGTCAGCCGGCTGCCACTTTTACAGCAAAAAACCCGATTGGTAATCTGTGATGCCATGACCGCTCAATACGAGGGAGGTCCCCCGTATATGCCGCAGTGGTGCTGGCCCCTGCAGCGTTTGATTCTGGCGACCGATGTGGTCGCGCATGACCAAATGGCCTGGCAGCTGATTGAGGAAAAACGCAAGAGCGCTGGCCTGCCTTCGCTCAAGGAGGCAAACCGTGAGCCCCGCTATATTCAAAGCGCCGCCCTGGCCGGCCTTGGCATCGACGACCCTGGCCGAATCGAGCTTTTAACCGTATGATCCCGTCGCCACTGGCTCTTGCGCACAGGCTGCGGGAGCGCTGGCGGTGACCTATGCAAGGAGA
Source organism: uncultured Cytophagia bacterium (assembly GCA_964436305.1). Classification (GTDB taxonomy): domain Bacteria; phylum Zhuqueibacterota; class Zhuqueibacteria; order Residuimicrobiales; family Residuimicrobiaceae; genus JAKPUX01. Next base: position 21,379 of record CAYTCI010000029.1, read on the forward strand.
GGCCTATGATGACGCGCAGAGCCTTCATCGGATCGATGGCGGGCGCAGGCTGCTGGCTGCTCACCAGCCAGAGCCGTTCAGCAGTCGTCCGGTCTGGTATTGCTGCCGGTCCACCAGTCGAGGCACGCTGGTATAAAAAACTGCCCAATCGCAAAATCCAGTGCGAGCTCTGCCCGCGTCGCTGCCTCATCGACGACCTCGAGCGCGGCTACTGCGGCGTTCGCGAGAACCGCGGCGGGACCTATTACAGCCTGGTGTATGGCCGGCCCTGCTCCATCCATGCCGACCCTGTTGAAAAGAAGCCGCTCTTCCACTTTCTCCCTGGGCGCAGCGCCTTTTCGCTCGCCACGGCCGGCTGCAACGTCTTTTGCAAGTTCTGCCAGAACTGGGAGATCTCGCAATCCCGGCCGGAGCAGGTCGAGTCGGTCGACATGTCACCCGATCAGGTGGCCGCTATGGCCAGCCGGCAGGGGTGCCCGGTCATCGCCTTCACCTACAATGAGCCGGTCGTATTTGCCGAGTATCTGCACGACATCGCTCGGGTGGCCGGCCGGCGCGGACTGCGCAGTGTGATGATCTCCAATGGCTATATCCAGAAAGAACCGATGCTGGATCTCTGCCAGGTGCTCGCGGCCGTCAAGATCGATCTCAAGGCCTTCAGCGAGCGGTTCTACCGCGATCTGGTCGACGGCCAGTTGCAGCCTGTCCTCGATACGCTCATCCTGCTGCGCGAGCAAAAGATCTGGTTTGAGATGGTCTATCTGGTCCTGCCCGGTGAGAACGATGCCCCGGAGGAGCTCTCCGCCCTATGCCATTGGATCGTCAACCGGCTAGGCGCAGAGGTGCCGCTGCATTTTACCCGGTTTTACCCGCAGTACCGGATGACCAATCTGCCGCCGACCCCGATCAGGACCCTGCAGCTGGCACGAAACATCGCACTCGAAGCCGGCGTACACTTTGTTTATACGGGGAATGTTCCCGGCGATACGGGCGAGAACACCTATTGCCCCGGCTGTGGCAAGCTGCTCATCGGCCGGATGGGATACACCGTGACAGAGAATCATCTCAAGGCGGGAAGCTGTCCCGGTTGCGGCCGGGCAATTCCCGGCGTCTGGAAATGACCCGCCGTACGATCCGGCGAACGGGTCGGTCTGAGAAGGAGGGCATCATGCCCTGGAAGAGGGGTTCAGCTGGTCTGATTCTGGCGGCCATGATGCTGCCGCTTTGCTGTATTCTTCATGCCCAGGTTCGTCCGCCGGCCGTGGCCGGATCATTTTATCCCGCTGATCCCGCCCAGCTGCGCTCCGCCATCGACGCTTATCTGAAACAGGCCCCCGCCGTGACGCTGCCGGGCCCGGTGCTCGGACTGAGCGTTTCGCACGCCGGTTATCCCTATTCGGCAGCCACTGCAGCGGCTGGTTTCAAAGCAGCCGCCGGTACGCCCTACGATCTGATCATCGTCCTGGCCCCCAGCCACCAGGAGTATTTCAGGGGGGGCGCTGTCTTTCCAGGGGAGGCCTACGAAACTCCGCTCGGACGCCTCCTGGTCGATCACACTGCTGCGGTTCAGCTGAGCCGGAGCTGCGAGTTGTTCAAACTCTCGCTGACCGGACATGGCGATCGGGAACACAGCCTCGAGGTCCAGCTGCCTTTTTTGCAGATCCTCTTTCCGGAGAGCCGCCTATTGCCGCTGGAGATCGGAGAGTGCAGTCGGGAGGAGTGCGAGAGGATGGGCAAAGCGCTGGCGACCCTGCTCAAGGGGCGAAAGAGCCTGATGATTGCCAGCACCGACCTCTACCATGGCTACTCCTATACCGCCTGCCAGGAGAGGGATGCGGCGACCCTGGCCGCCTTTACACAGATGAATCCGCGCGCCCTCTGGTCTGGACTACAAGAGGAGACGGTTCAGGCGTGCGGCGGCTTGCCCGTCGTGGTGATGCAGGTTGCCCTGAATCAGCGCGGCACCTGCGCGGCCAGGGTTCTCGCCCGTACCAACTCCAATGATGTGACCGGCGAGCGCGGCGGCTATGTGGTCGGCTATGCTGCAGTGGCCTATTATCTCCAGGAGAAGAGCATGAACAAGAAGACCTATCCTCCGCTTTCAATCGCTGCTCAGAAAGAACTAATGGTGCTTGCCCGGGAAGGGATAAAGTATTACTTGAAACATGGCACCCTTCCGGAGAATTCAAGCAGCAATCCCGAACTGGCGCAGCGGCGCGGCGTTTTTGTGACGATTACCAAAAAGGGTGACCTGCGTGGCTGCATCGGAATGCATGAGGCCGACTTGCCGCTCTGCAAGCTGGTTCCAGACCGCGCCGTCGCAGCAGCTTTCGACGATCCACGCTTTATGCCGCTGAAGGAGGAGGAACTGGAGCAAATCAGGATCAAGATCTCCGTCTATTTGAGCAATGTTTATGAAGCCACTCTCGACGATTTTGTGATGGGCAAACACGGCATTATCCTGATGAAGGGCGGGCGGGGCGCTACCTATCTGCCGGAGGTGCCGCTCGAGGCTGGCTGGCGCAGCAAGGAGGAGGAGATGGCCAGCCTCTGCCAGAAAGCGGGCTTGCCGCGGGACGGCTGGAAGCAGGGGGCGCAAATCTACCTCTACGAAACCCAGGTTTTTGACGAGAGCGTACTTCATTAAGTGCTTTGTACCGGGCGCCGGGCCTGGGATCGCCGGGTCGGCGCCAGATTGGGAGGGGGGCCAGGCGAGTGCGAGATTGGGAGACCGGGTCGGCAGCAGAATTTGCGCGGTGGCCTGCTGATATTTCGCTTGATTTCAAGCTGCAATTTCAGTACTATTAAGAAATTTGTCGCCATCAGGCTTCATTTGCGAAGGGATCGCTAGTTTACCCATGTCCAGCGAGAAGAAAGGATATCATTGGCCATTGCTGCTCGGCATTGCCCTGGCCGGTGTACTGGTTTTCGCGCTCTTTGCGCCGCGGATCCTCTCCATCTTGCCGCGTCACGTTGCCCTTAACCGTACCGAGGCGCTGAAAACAGCAACGCGATATCTCTCCTCCTTTGGGCTGCAGCCCGATGCATATCGTCCGGATGTCACCATGCAAATCCGGCGCGATCTGATCCAGTATATCGAAGCCCAGTATCAGCCAGCCGCACGTGATTCCGCCCTGCGCCAGCTGCCGGCCTATACCTGGCAGATCAGCTGGACGCGCCCCGAGGATTTCGAACTGGCACCCGGGCGTGCCGGCAAGGCTGCGGCCTCGAATTTCCGTCAGTTTGCCCTCCAGCTCGATCTCTACGGCAAGCCGATCGCCTTTTGGTCCGAATTGAACAAGGAGAGCCTGGGCGTCAATCTGACCGACTCGATGGCGCGGGCGCTCGCCGACTCTACCCTGCAGCAGGCCGTGGGCTCCGAGCGGGAGGAGTACACACTGAGCCACTCGAGCAGCAGCAAGCTCGAATCCTATACCGAACACCAGTTCACCTACACCCGCCGCGACCTGATTTGCGGTCTGCAGCAGCAATTGAATATTGTCGTCAGCGGCCCCCTGGTGAGCAAATTTGCCCGGCAATACAATCCGCCCGCCACCTCGTCCTCCTGGCAGGACGGCCGGGCGCTGCGTCTGTTCCCCTTCATTCTGCTGATGATCGGCCTCAGCCTGATCTATCTGATCCAGCTGATCCGCCGGTTGCGCAGTGACAGCATCAACTTTCGTTATGCGACGGCACCTGCCCTGATCGCCAGCAGCCTGACCGTCCTGATGATCCTGCTTGATCCGGATCACCGCGATCTGACCACCCTGATCTTCAGTACGGCGGTCTCGGCCTTTATGGTCGGCATGACCATGCTGATGGCGGTTGCGATCGGCGAATCCTCCGCCCGTTCGCTCTCTGGCGATAAACTGCTCAATCTGGATGCCATGCTCCGAGGTCAGATCCGCCACCGCAGCCTGGCCGAGGCGCTGCTGCATGGCGTGGGCTATGGTTTGGGTCTCGCTGGATTGATCGCGCTGCTGCTCTCCACAGCCTCGCTTTTCTCGACGGTCAGTCTGGCGGAATGGGGGGCGGAATTGCATCGCGATGCGAGCAGCAATCCCTTGCTCTTCAGCATTCTCCGGGTTTTCGACGAGGTGCTGTGGTATCAGTTCGCGTTGGTTCTGGCGGTGGTTTCGTTGCTGGCCAAATGGCTGCCGCGTCCGGCCTGGGCGGCGCCGCTCTTTGGCTTGATGGTGGGCATCGGCCTGCATGACTCCCTTCATCTGCCGGGACAGCCGTTGGCAGTGAATATCCTGATCGGGTCTGTGTTGGGATTAACCTATGCCCTGATCTACCTGCGTCATGATTTCATCGCGGTGATCACGGCCCATTTTACCTTTGCTACTCTTTTCGCCTCGGCGCGGCTGATCACACTGGGGCATCCCACATTCTGGTATTCCGGGCTCTTCCTGCTGACGCCGCTGCTGGGCTTGATGGTCTACGCGGCCTGGGCCTGGCCGGTCTACATGAGCCGGGAGCAACTGCGCAACTTTTTGCCGCGACAGGCGGTAAAAATGGTCGAGAACGAACGCCTGAAGCGGGAGCTGGAGATCGCGCGACGCGTGCAAATGAGCTTTTTGCCCAAGAGCAATCCCCGGCTGCCGGGTCTGGAAATTGCCAGCGCCTGCGTGCCCGCCTCAGAGGTGGGAGGGGATTATTTCGATTTCATCGACCTTGGCAACAACCGTCTCGGCTTCGCGATCGGCGATGTATCCGGCAAGGGGGTCTCGGCCGCCTTTTACATGACCTTGACCAAGGGATTCCTGCGCTCACTGAGCCGCACCACCTGGAGTCCGGCCCAGATCCTGATCGAGATGAACCGGCTCTTTTATGAGAATGTCGAGCGCGGCCACTTTATCAGCCTCATCTTCGGCGTGCTGGATCTCTCCACCAAAAAGATGACCATTGCCAGAGCCGGCCACGATCCCATCCTGTGGTACCGGCCGCAGGATGATTTTTTCAAGCGCTTGCTGCCACCGGGTATCGCCCTGGGATTGGAGCCGGGCGAGATCTTTGACGAGATCATCCATGAGGAGTGCCTCTCTGTCCAGCCGGGCGACCTCTTTGTCCTCTACACCGACGGCTTCTCGGAGGCGATGAATCAGTACGCCAACGAGTTCAGTGAGGAGCGCCTCGCCCAGTCGATCCGGCGCCATGCCGATCTTCCGGCCGAAGAGATCCTTGCCAAGACCAAAACCCAGGTGGCCCATTTCGTCGGCCACTCACCCCAGCATGACGACATGACCATGGTCATCATGCGCATCCTGCCCACATGACGAGCGCGCCATGAAACGGTTCGGCAACATATCCCTGATCGTGCCTCTGGTTCTCTTCCTCGGAAGTGTGCTGATCGATCTCAATCTCCTCGGGGGATTGTTCGACAATACCCCACTGCGCTACCTCCGTGAGGGACTGATCACTCTGGCGCTGATTCTCTCCCTGCCGGTGATCTACAATCAGCGCTGGGCCTCGGATCGCAATATCGTACGCGGCCTGCGTTCCCTCTTTTTCCTGATTCTGGGAACCTTTCTGCTGCTGCTCTTCTCCGACCTCGAACCCTTCGCGGCGGAGAGCATCAGCACCGGCCACAACGTCCTGTATGGCAACATGGTCACCTACTTGATCCTGACCGCCTGGACCCTCTTCTCGACCCTCTTTGTTCTGGTGATCCTGGGTACCCTGCGCAACCTGATCTTTATCAAGCGCAAAAAGAATACCGCGCTCCATTTCCTGCTGCTCATGCTCGTACTGGTGTTCTATGCCATCCTCAGTGTCATCACCATCGGGGATCTTACGGTTCGCTTCTCCTACAAACTGAGCGGCGAAAACATCGGCTATCTTTTGCTTTTCATCGTGATCAATTTGATGGTGCTCAACTCTTTTCGCCTCGGTTGGCTCAATTTTCTCAACCGTCGGCAAAAGCTGACGCTCTTCTGGGGCGGCCTTATCCTCGTGCCCATTGAATGGCTCCTCTATGTGAAATATCACAGTTCGAATCCGGCCGCCCTCTTCAGCCCGGTGCTCGGGCGATTTGTCGATCTGGGTTTTCTTTTTCTCTCCATCTATATCTCTATGGCGTTCATCGCCCTGATATCGCGCCTGCCGACCGCCACTCTTCTCGACCGGCAATACAAGCAGCTCTCGTCGCTGCACTCGCTTAGTCGCGCGATCAGTTCGGAATTCGATCTCACCCGTTTGGCCGAGACCACGGTGGATCTGGCACTGCAGGTCACGGAGGCCGACAGCTGCTGGCTGACGCTGGCCGATGGCCCCGGCGAGCCCGAACACCTGGCCGCCGCGCGCCATCTGACCCCGGAGGAACTCGCCACGGGTGTACCGCCGCCCGTCGCGGTCTGGGCGCTGGCGCAAGTGCAGCCCAAGCTCATCAACCAGGTCGGCAAAAGCAGCCTGAATGTCGCCCTGAATGTCTGGAAACGCGACGTTGGCTCGATCATCGCCGTTCCGCTCAAGAGCGGGGAGGAGGCGGTCGGATGCCTCTATGTCGCCAAACATATTGAGTATGGCTTTGAACAGGATGACCTTGATATGCTGCGCGCCTTCAGCGATCAGGTCGTCATCGCCATCCGGAATGCCCGACTGGTGGAGTCTTCGCTCGTCCGGGAGCGGCTCGAGGAGGAACTGCGCATCGCCCATGATGCCCAGATGAAGCTGCTGCCGAAAAAGATGCCCCAGCTCCCCGGGCTTGCGGTTGAGGCGGTCTGCATCACGGCCAATGAGGTGGGCGGTGACTATTATGATTTTTTCCCGATCGATGACCATCGCCTTGGTCTGGTGATCGGCGACGTCTCCGGCAAGGGCGCCTCGGCGGCTTTTATCATGGCGGAGTTGAAGGGTATCATGGAGGCCCTTGCCCCCAAACACGATTCGCCGAAAGCACTGCTGCTTGCGGCCAATGAGACCCTTTATCATAACATAGACCGCAATATCTTTGTCAGTTTGATCTATGGGATCATCGATACCCGCGATCGGCTTTTGCGACTATGCCGTGCAGGGCAATGCCCGATCCTGCTGGCTTCCAGCGCAGTCGCAGAGGTACAGATCCTCGAGCCGCCGGGGATGGGCCTGGGGCTGGATGGGGGAGCGGCTTTTGCCGGCGCCATCGAGGAGCTGCAAGTGCCCTTCCAATCGGGTGATACCTATCTTTTTTATACCGATGGCGCCATTGAAGCCCGCAACCCGCGCGGTGAAGAGTTCACCGAGATCCGACTGGTCGCGCTCTTCCAGCACCACCACCAGCAGTGCCCGCGCGAGATCATCGATCGCCTGGTGGCCGAAATCGATGCCTTTGTCGGATCGGCCCGATCCCATGATGATTTGACCTTTGTGGTCCTCAAGGCTGTTTAGAAAACCGTTGTTGAAGGTTCATGGATGGAGGAGTTTGAATGGAGAATTTTAAAGTAGTGCGCCAGGATGGAGTTGATCTGACGACGCTCAAAGTCATCGGCTTTCTCGACGCCCATACCGCTCCGACCCTCGAGGAGGCGATCCAGAAGCTGATTGACGATCAAAAGGTCAACATCCTGGTCGACTTTAAGGAGCTGAATTACATCAGCAGCGCCGGACTCGGGGTTTTTATGGGCTTCATTGAGGAGGTCCGCAGCCGGAACGGCGACATCAAGATGTGCAGCATGTCTCCCAAAATCTACCGCGTTTTTGATTTGCTGGGTTTCCCGACCATTTACCAGATCTTCGACAAACAGGATGAAGCCGCTGCGACGTTCCTGAAAAAATCGACAGCCGCTTCGGATGAGTGACAGGACGCCCGCTTGCTCTCCGGGCTGATGCCAGATCGTAAAGGTCCTGAACTATTCCAAGTAAATTAGGTGGAACCCTCGATGCCAAAAGAAAAAATTGAATACAAGCTGCGCATTCCCAGTCAGACCGAGAACCTGGAGCTGATCCGATTCTTTGTTGGCAAAGTCGCCGAAAAGGTGGGCTTTGTGGAGGATGATGTCGGCAAGATCGAACTGGCCGTGGATGAGGCCTGCACCAATGTGATGAAACATGCCTATACCGACAGTACCCGCGACAAGACCCTCGATGTCGCGATCTGGATCGATTACCACAAATTGACCCTGGTGGTAACCGACCATGGCAAGGGATTCAATCCCGATTCGATCCGGCCGCCGGACATGAAAGAGTATCTGGCGGAACTCCGCGTTGGCGGCCTGGGCATCTTTCTGATGCGGACGCTGATGGATGAGGTCGACTATGATATCAAACCCGGTGTACGCAATCAGGTGCGCATGGTGAAATATCTGATCAATCGGAAAAGCTCGAAAGTCATCAACTGATGATGGTCGCCCGGTGAAACAACCTCTAGCGCAAAATCCCGTGGCCCGCGAGCTAGACGAGCGGCTGGTCGAGTTGCAGTCCCTTTTTGAGATGAGCCAGGTCCTCAACTCCTCCCTGCAACTGCGCACCACCCTCAATAACCTGCTGCTGACGCCAATGGGACGCATGATGATCAGCCGCGGCGTTGTGCTGGTGGCGCACGATAACCAGCTCCTCGAACTGGCGGCGCTCAAAGGCTTGCCGCGCGCTCTCGCCGGCAAAAAAATCGCCTTCACCGGCGAGATCAGCGAACCGTTGGACGTGAGCGAACTCTCTCCCGAGAATCTCCCGCTCAAGGCCTTTTTCCTCGAGCACAACATCAGCCTCATCATTCCACTCCTCAGCGTCCAACGGACCGTAGGCATTATGGGCCTTGGCGCCAAACTTGGCGGCGTCCCCTTCTCCCCCTCGGAGGTGGAATACCTGATCTCCCTCTCCAATATCGCCTCCTCTGCCATCGAAAATGCCCTGATGTACCAAAAACTCGAGCTGGTCAACCGCCGGTTGGACAAAAAAGTCCAGGAGCTGCGTACCCTCTTCGAGATCGGCAAGGAACTCAACGCCACACTGGAGCGGGAGCGCATCATCAATCTGCTCATCTATGCGGTGATGGGCGAACTGGTCGTCAGCCGCTGCTATCTCTTTCTCCGCGAGGAAGCAGGTATGACGCTCTGCGCCGCCCGCGGCTTGCGGGTTGATGACCAGACCCGGCAGGAACTCTCCGCCCCGGATGTATTGTCCGCCCTCAGCCGCATCGATCATCTCACCGCCGTGGACGGCCAGCAATCTCCCGATGGATTGGAGATCCTCGGCTCCCACCAGCTCAGATTGCTCATCCCGATGCAGATCCAGGAAGAGACCCGCGGCCTGCTCGCCATCGGAGACAAGATCACCCAGCAGCCTTTCCAGACCGACGAAGTCGAGTTCCTCTCGACCCTCTGCAACCTCGCGATGATCTCAATCGAAAATGCCCGGCTCTTTGAGGAGGCACTCGAAAAGGAGCGCATCGAGGAGGAACTCAACATCGCCCGCGATATCCAGCAGCGACTCCTGCCGCACGAATGCCCGCATTATGCGGGATTCGAGATCCATGGTTTGAACATTCCGACCCACCAGGTCGGCGGTGACTATTTTGACTGTATCGAGATCGATCCGCAACACGTCGCAATCACCATCGCCGATGTCTCCGGCAAGGGTGTCCCCGCTTCACTGCTGATGTCCTCACTGCACGCCGGCCTGCATAACCTGGTCACACCCGGCGGCGATATCCCGGCCATGGTCGGCCGGCTGAATAATTTCATTCAGGCCAATACCGGCTTCGACAAGTTCATCACCTTTTTTTACGGTGAATTCGATCTCGAGCACAACAGCTTCAGCTATGTCAACGCCGGTCATAATTTGCCTTACCTCTTTCATACAGACGGAACAGTCGAACGCCTCGAAACCGGCGGACTCTTGCTCGGCATGCTGCCCGATATGCCCTACCAGTCCGAACGCATCGCCCTGCGCAAGGGCGATCTCCTCTTTCTCTTCACCGATGGTGTCACCGAGGCCAAAAGTTCGGCCGATGAGGATTTCGAAGAGACCGGACTCGAGGCGGTGCTCCGGCCTGGCCTCGATCTGCCGCTGCGCGAGCTGCTCGACCGGGTGGTCGAGGCAGTGCGCAGCCACTGCACCGGCATGCCGCAGTCGGATGATTTGACGATGATGGCGGTCCGATGGCAGCAGTGAAGAAGGATCCAGCCCCGTTGACCATTCTGGTGGTGGAGGATGACCCCCACCTCCGCCGCCTCTTCACCGAAATCCTGCGCCGTGATGCCTATCATGTGCTAGAGGCCGACTGCGGCGAAGCCGCTCTGGCCCTGCTCGAGCACACCGCCTGCGATGTCGTCATCAGCGACATGCAAATGCAGCAGCTCAGCGGACTCGATGTCCTGCACGCGGCGCTGGCCAGGGATCCAAATACCCAGGTGCTGATCATCACCGGCTATGCCTCTGTGGGCACAGCAGTGCGCGCCATGCGCGAGGGTGCCTTTGAATATCTGACCAAACCGGTGCAGCCCGAGGCCCTCTCCCTCAAGGTGCGCAATGCCTGCGAACGCCGGCGTCTGCTGCAAACCCTGGTGCAGCAGGAATCGGCGCTCGAAGCGCACCACAACATGATCGAACGCGACCTCAGCCTCGCCCGTCAGGTGCAGGCGAGCCTGGTGCCCGAGGGTTTTTCCTCCTCCCTCATCGATGTCGGGATCACCTATCAGCCGATGATCGGCCTGGGAGGCGATTTCGCCGATATCCATGTCGTGGATGATGACAGGATCTATCTGGTGGTCATCGATGTCACCGGCCACGGCATCGCCGCCGCGCTGCTGGTCAGCCGTATTTGCCACGAATGGCGCAGCCGGGTGCAAAGCGCAGCGGATCCGGCCGAGCTGCTCTGGCAGCTCAACGAGTTCTTTTTGAACACCTTTGCGGAAACACCGCTTTTCCTGACGATCATGGCCGTCGAGTGCAATCTGAAGCAGAAAACCCTGCGCTTTGCCGGCAGTGCCCATCCGGCAGCGCTGCTCTGGCACGCCGGCAACGAGAGTATCTCCCGGCTGGACCCGCAGAATGCCATCATCGGTTTTGCGCATGCTGAACGCTCCGCCTTTCGCTCGGTTTGCCTGCCCTACGCGCCGGGAGATCTCCTTTTCATTTATACCGATGGGGTCGTCGAGGCCGAAACCAGGGAGGGCAAGATCCTCGGCCTGCAAGGCCTGCAGCGGATCATCCGCCAGCAACGGAGGGAGGAGCGGGCCCGGCAAACCTCCGCGGCCATCATTCGCCAGGTTGTCGAATTCACCCGGACCGAGCTGGGGGATGATGTCCTGATGATGGTCGCCAGGTTGAGCTGATCCACTGCCATGAAGTCACGTAAATCCCTCCCCAGGATCCTGCTGGTCAATCCCTGGATCCACGATTTTTCAGCCTATGATTTCCGGCAGAAACCCCTGGGCTTGCTCTATATCGGCGCCATCCTCGAAACACTCGGCTATCCGGTCTCGCTGCTAGACTGTATGGACCGATACCAGCCGGCGTGGCTGGAGCCGGGTGCTCCCTGTGACGGCCGCGCGGATCACGAGGGAGCCGGCAAATATCCGCGCGAGGAGATCGTCAAACCCGCCGCGCTGGCGGAGATCCCCCGCAAATACTGCCGCTACGGTGCGCCACGGGAACGGATTGAGGCCTGGCTGGGCAGCCAACCCCCACCGGATATCATCCTCATGACCTCGTTCATGACCTATTGGTACCCCGGGGTGGTTGAGATGGCTGAACTGCTGCGCAAGCATGTTCCGCACGCTACCCTGGTGCTCGGCGGCGTCTATGCGACGCTGTGCCCGGAGCATGCCCGGCAAGCCGTTCGCCCCGATTATCTGCTGGCAGGGGAGGGTGAACAGGCAGCGATCCGGCTGATCGCGGGACTCTGCGACGGACCCGGCGGGGATTTCGCCTTTGATCAGCTGGACGAGCTGCCCTACCCCTGGTACCAGGGGTATCCGGTGCTGGCGAGCATCGCCCTGGTGACCTCGCGCGGCTGTCCCTATTCCTGCAGTTACTGCGCCTCGAGGCTGCTGGCGGCCGGCTACCGGCGCCGGACGGCCGCGGCCGTTTTTCAGGAGATCCTTCACTGGCAGGAACACCGCGGCATCCGCCAGATCGCTTTTTTCGATGATGCCCTGCTTCACCAGCCGGAGCTTTACGCCAAACCCCTGCTGCGGCTGATCACTGCCGCGGATAAGGATTTGTCCTTGCATACGCCCAATGGCGTACAGCCACGCTGTATCGATGCGGAACTCGCCGATCTGCTGGTTGCCGCCGGAATAAAAAGCCTGCGCCTTAGCTACGAGAGCAGCAGCCACTTGCAGCAGCAGGGCAAGGTGACCACCAGTGAGCTGGAATCGGCGCTGCATCACCTCACTCGAGCAGGGCTGCGGCCGGCCGAAACCGGCGTCTATATTCTGGCAGGTATGCCCGGACAGCCGATGAGCGAGGTGCGCGCAAGCGCCCGCCGGGTGCATGAGCTGGGTGCCCGCATCCATCTGGCTTCCTTCTCGCCGATCCCCGGCACGCGCGCCTATCTGCAAGGGCTCGAGCGGGGCGAGTGGGAGACCGGCGAGGATCTGTTGTGGACCAATAACTCGCTTTTTCCCTTATGGCGCCAGCGCCATTCCCGGGAAGAACTGGCCGAACTGCTGTTGTGGATCAAGCAGCTCAATCATTCACTTCCATCTTCCGAGGATTCGTTATGCCGGAATCTCCAGAACGGCCCAGCCTGAAGGGTGAACACGAGCCCTTCTATCTGGCCATTGCGGGCAATATCGGTGTCGGCAAGACCACGCTCACGCAGATGATCAGCGAGCATTTTGGCTGGCGCTCCTATTTCGAGCGGGTGATCAACAATCCCTACCTCGACGATTTCTATGCCGACATGAACCGGTGGAGTTTCAACCTGCAGGTCTATTTTCTCTCCCGCCGTTTCATGGACCAGCGTCTCATTTCGGCCAGCCAGGAGTCGTGCATACAGGATCGAACCATCTACGAAGATGCCGAGATTTTCGCCTATATTCTGCACAAACAGGGTAACATGTCCGACCGGGATTATGACAATTATCGTGACCTCTTTTACACCATGACCGACTATTTGCGCAAACCCAATCTGATCCTTTACCTGCGGGCCTCCACCTGGACCCTGATCACCCGCATCCGCAAGCGGGGACGCGATTTTGAAAAGAGTATTACCAGCGCATACCTCTATGAACTCAACGCGGCGTACGAACGCTGGATAGCCGAGATTCAGCAGACCATCCCGGTGCTGGTCGTTGAGGCTGACAAGATCGATTTTGAAAAATCGACGGCTGATTTTGCGGCCATCTGCGCGCAGATCAAGGGGCATGAACTGGCCTTTCGTACCGCACAAGCCGAGTGAAGCCGATGCAAGAACCAATGCAGGAAAACGATCGCTATACCCCGCCCTTTGATCCGGCCCTCTTCCCCTGGTATCTGCCACGGCAGACCTGGCGGATCGTCGGCCGCAAATCCATCAATCTCGTGCTCTTTCTGGCGACGATCTTTTCCACCTGGCTGGTCGGCGGTCCCTGGTTCAGCCTGGCCATCATGTCGATCCTCGGCGCCCATGAGATGGGCCATTTCCTGATGTGCCGCAAATATGCGGTGCCTGCGACACTGCCCTACTTCATCCCGTTCCCCTTGCCCAGCTACAATCCCTTCGGCACCCTGGGTGCACTGATCTCCATGCGGGGCTTTATCCCCAGCCGCAAGGCCCTCTTCGATATCGGCGCCGGCGGCCCCCTGGCCGGACTGGCGGTCACCCTCCCTGTTTTGGCGATCGGCCTGGCGCTATCGACGGTGACCCCGCTCAACCAGTCGGCCGTGCAAGGGATCACCCTCGGCGAGTGCCTGCTCTTCAAAGCCCTCTCCTGGATCATCTTAGGCGTCGATACCAGTCAGATGCAGGTGATGCTCCATCCGGTCGCTTACGCCGGTTGGGCCGGTCTCTTTGTCACCGGGCTCAATCTCATTCCGGTCGGTCAGCTTGACGGCGGCCATGTGATGTATGCCCTCTTCGGCCAAAATGTCCGCCATGTCACCTGGGCACTGATCGCTGCCCTGGGCGTGCTGACCTTCTTTAATTACAGCTGGGGCCTCTTCTTTATCCTGCTGCTCTTCTTCGGCCGCCGTCACCCTGCACCGCTGGATGAAAGAACGCCCCTCGATTCGCGCCGCCGCTTCCTCGGTTATCTGATGCTCTTGCTCTTCATCGTCACTTTTACTCCCTTCCCATTCCAACCCTAGATGGAGCCGCACCATGCCGATCAAGAGCCGCTGGAATTCCCTGAGCCGCACCATCCGCATCCTGCTGGGACTGCTGTTGCTGATCCTCCTGCTTGAACTTTTTTTTGATCTCTTTGAGCGAATGATCGGTACGGTCATGCTATGGACCAACGATAAACGGCCCAAGGTGGGCCGTTTGTGGACCGAAGAGGAACGCGATCTCAACGGTCAGCGGCAGGCCTCAACCCGCATTGATTCCCTGCGGACCCGGCCGGCATGGGAACGGTATATCCACTCCTTCGACGATTTGGTGGCCTATGTGACCTTCAAGACCGGCTATCAACTCTCCCGCGACGAATTTCTTGCCTTGTACCGACAGCTGCCGGGGGAGGATGCCGGCCGTCTGGTTGATCCGGCGCTCCTGCACGAGTTGGCCGATGCCCCCGACTGGAACAGCGTTCGCATGACCCGGCTGGAGGATCGGCTGCAATTGCTGTTCATTGACGCCTACGGCCAGCCGCTGCGCGATGCCCAGGCCTTGCTGCTCTCAAAGGAGGAGCTGATGCAGGGTTCCCGGCTCAATGCCAATCCGCTCTATGCAGGACGCATTCTGCCGGGGCCGCTGTTCAGCGAAGCCCTCGAAAGCTTGCCGGTCAATCTGCGTCTGCAGGTGATCAACGACCCGCAGAAGTGGAACGAATGGCGACAGCGGTTGATTTGCGCGGCCATAGCGCCGGTCATCCGCCATGGGGTTGTGCAGGTCGGATTCGAACTCAGCGATGGCGGCAGCGCCAGGATCGAGGAGATGGAGGCCAGTGAGCTGGCGGCAGGCTATCTGGTACAGTCCATTAATGCGCTTGATCCCGATGCCCGATATGCCTTGCCCGGGAAGGAGGAGAGCCATGAGTAAACGTATGAGTCAGATCCTTCTGGTTTTACTCCTGTTCACATTCCTGCTCGTGATCCTTCTGCTCTATCTTTCGACCCTCTCTCTGCCGCAGGTGCCCGCGGATCTCAATGACATCGCCCTGAACAACCCAACCGTCATTCTCGGGGAGGACGACCAGGTGGTCAAGCGGCTCGCTGATCGCGAGGTCATTCCCTATGAACAAATGCCCAAGGCAGTCCTGCAGGCCTTCATTGCCCTGGAGGACAACCGCTTTTACAGCCACCACGGCATCAGCAAACGCGATCTCCTGCGCGCGGTGATCGCCAATTTCACCCATATGGGCGTCCGGCAGGGGGGAAGCACGATTACCCAGCAGCTGGCCAAGAATCTCTTTTTCTCCTTTGAACGCGACTGGGCGCGCAAGATCAAGGAGATGTTCGTCGCCTTCCAGATCGAACGCCAGTTCCCCAAAGAGAAGATCCTCGAAGCCTATGCCAACCAGATCAATTTCGGTTCCGGCGTCTATGGCATCGAACTGGCAAGCCAAACCTATTTCGCCAAACATGCGCGGGAGTTGTCGCTGGCCGAATCCGCCATGCTCGCCGGTATCCCGCGCTGGCCGGCACGCTACAATCCGTGCACCCATCTCGAGATCGCCAGGGAACGCCAGGCGTTCGTCCTCAGCCGGATGGTGGTTGAGGGTTTTATCAGCGAAAGCGAACGTTCCACGGCCCTGGCGGAGTCCCTCAAGGTCGATCGCGTCAACCGGATGCAGGGCAGCGCTGACTATTTCATTGAGGAGATCAAAAACCGCGCATCCACAACCCTCAGCAGTGAAGCGGTCAACTTTGGCGGATTGCGCATCTATACCACCCTCAATGCGCCGATGCAGCTGGAGGCAACCCGGGCTGTGAGTGAAGGCCTGAACGTACTTGATCAGCAGTTGGGCTTGCCACCCTACGGTAAGGCCTCCTGGGAGGCCAGGGGAAGCTATCCCCAGGCCGCGTTGGTGGCGATCGATCCCCTTACCGGCCAGATCAAGGCCATGGTCGGCGGACGCGATTTCCGGCGCGCGCCGTTCAACCGGGCCACCGCCAATAACCGCCATGCCGGATCGGCCTTCAAACCCTTCATCTATTTCACCGCATTGGAAAAGAACCTCATTACCCCCGCCACGGTCCTGGTCGATGAACCGGTATCCTTCGAAACCGGCACGCAGCAGTGGGCACCCGATAACATCGACTTTAACTACCTCGGGCCGGTGACCATGAAATACGCACTGTCGCGCTCCATCAATTCGATCTCCGCCAAACTGATCTATCAAGTAACACCTGAGGCAGTAGTCGCAACTTGCCATCGATTAGGCCTTAATGGCAATATACAGCCTTTGCTCTCCCTGGCGCTTGGCGCCACCGGGGTATCACCCCAGGAGATGGCCGCCGCTTTTGCCACCTTCAGCACCGGCGGACTCTTTTGCCAACCCTATATGATGCGCTCCATTCATAACGATCTCGACGAGGTGATCGAGGAGACCATTCCAAAAAGCCAGCGTGTCGCCGATCCCCAGACCTGTTACCAGCTGCTGGATATGCTCACCGGCGTGGTCGATCAGGGCGGCACCGGGGCTGCCGTACGCCGCTATGGCTATACCGGACCCTGCGGCGGCAAAACCGGCACCTCCAATGATTACCGGGACGCCTGGTTTGTCGGCGTCACCCCCGAATTGGCGGTGGCGGTCTGGGTCGGTTTCGATGACAATCATCCCATGCTCGATGCCAGTAATCGCGGTCTGACCGGCAGTCGCGCCGCCCTGCCGATCTGGGCGCGCTTTGTCGAACGGGCCCTTGCCGGCAAACCGCACGGACAATTCGCCCTGCCGGACCACATTGTTTTCTCCACCATCGACCCGCGGACCGGCTCCGGCCGCATGCCCGGCGGCCCATCAATCACCGTCGCTCTGAAAGAGGTGCCATGACAAGATCCGCGTTCAAGATCGCCGGTCTCGGGGAAGTGCTCTGGGATCTGTATGAAGAGGAACGATTTGCCGGCGGCGCCCCGGCCAATTTTGCCTTTCATGCGACCCGCTGCGGGGCCCAGGGCTATCTGCTAAGCCGGGTTGGCCGGGATGACCTGGGTCAGGCGCTGCTGGCGCATTTTAACCGGGCTGGCGTGGATATCTCCGGCGTCCAGATCAGCCCACAGAGACCGACCGGCACCGTGCGCGTTCATCTCGATGAGGCCGGTCAACCGCGCTTTGACTGCAACAGCGATACGGCCTTCGATGAGATGGAGATGGACACCCTCTGGGCGGAGCTGGCCGACAGTCTGGATGCGGTCCTCTTCGGCACTTTGGCACAGCGGGCAGAGACCTCCCGCCGGGCGATTCGCTCCTTGCTCGACCACGCGTGTAACGCCGTGCGCATCTTCGATCTCAACCTGCGTGGGTGGAGCGAAGCGACCCGCGAGATCGTCGAACAATCACTCAGCCGCTGCCAGATCCTCAAGCTCAACGAGGACGAGCTGAACACCCTGGTTCGGGCACACAAAGCGGAGCATCTGCCGCGGGCAGAGTTCCTCCGCGGCATCCTGCGGACCAGCCGGATCGAGCTGGCTGCGGTGACGCTGGGCAGCCGCGGTTGCTGGCTGCTGACGCTTGACGAAGAGTACCACCATCCGGGGTATCTGGTAACAGTGGTGGACACCACTGGCTGTGGTGATGCCTTCGCCGCCGGGCTGGCCTGGTGCTATTTGCATCATAAAACACTTGAAGAGACCGCCGCATATGCCAATCGGATAGCGGCATACGTCGCGACCAAAAAGGGCGCAACACCGGAGTGGAGCAGCGCCGATCTCACGAACCTGCAAAAGGCCGTACGTGGAACAACTGGAAGGTAAAATCGGGGTGGAGGCGGCCCTGCGCGCGCGGCAGCGCAAGATCCATCTGCTGGTTCTGCGCAACTCGCTGCATGCCGAGATCGTCGATCCCCTGGTTGAGCTGGCTGAAGCCCGGAACATTCCCTGCAAGCTGGTCAGCCGTGAGGAGCTCGACGCGATGGCCCATGGCCATACCCACGGCGGTGTCCTCGCTCTTTGCTCCGCCAAGCCCCATCTCAGCCTCGATCAGCTTTTCCAGCATCTGCACAGCGCCGGGTTGCCGCTGTTCCTGCTGTTGCTCGAGGGCATCGATGACAGCCAGAACCTGGGCTTTGTGCTGCGCTCGGCTGAGGCCTGCGGCGTCGATGCGGTACTGCTGAAAAAACACCTCTGGGATTTTGACGGCGCGGCGGTTTCCCGCGCCTCGTCCGGCGCCTTTGAACGGCTGCCCCTCTGCGTTTTCGACGAGGCCAACGCCGTCCTGCCACGCCTCTCCGGCATGGGTATCCGGATTTATGGCTGTATCGCCAATGCCCAGCGCACGATCTACCAGGTCGATCTTGCCGAGTCGGTGCTCATCGCCCTTGGCGGCGAAAAACGCGGCCTCTCGGCGGCGGTACGCAGTCATTGCGACCGCTTCATCAAGATCCCGATGCTCTCCGCCATCGGCTCCCTCTCTCTCAGCCACGCTTCCGCCATCCTCATGGCGGAAGTGATGCGCCAGCGCCTCAATCACCGGCCTGCTTCCGATCGCGAACCGGCATAAAAAAAGGAGGATCACTCCTCCTTTTTCATGCTTAACGCTTCGGATTTAAAATCCGCTGACCAGCCCGAGCACGGCCCGGTTGGCATCGCGCTCAAGATCGCGCGTGTACTCCGCCGTCAGCCTGAGATTGCGCCGCACCAGATAGGTGGCGCCAAGGGTGGCCGACTCGTAGAGGGTCCTGGTCGTGGTTGCACGCATCGCCTCCTCGTTCCGGCTGGCTTCCTGCCTTATGCCATTGTACAACGCCGTGATATAATAGCGGGAACGATCGAGTTGTGGCGCAAAGATCGCCTCGATCACTGCCCCGCTGGTTTTGGTTTCACTCCCGCCGTGGACAAGCCAGGGGTTGCTGTCTTTGCGGTAAAGATACTGCCCTGTGAGCTCGAGAGGACCAAAGGTAGCGTTGAGATCGGGCCCGATATAGCTGACCTTGTTTCTGGAAGCCAGACCCTCTGCGTGGAGCATCTCCTCGCCAGTATAGTAATAACCGCCCACACTGATCTGGTCTGTTATTCCCTGATGGATCCGCACACCCAGGTTCTTGTGATTGTCCTGGTCAAAAGCGCCGGTCTCTTCGTCGGCTCTATCCTTGCCGTTACCATTGGTCAGCGATAGGACCAGATCGGTGCCGGTTGCGGCCAGGCTGTAGAGGAACATCACACCACGATCGTAGGAGAGATCGATTCTGGAGTAGCCGACCTTCTCCTTATACATCTGATAGTCCTCATAGGTCAGCCGCAACTCCCGTTTCATCAGCGGATCGCTGGTCTGAAACTGCCCAACCATGATGTCCAGGGGCATGCCAAACACGTTATCGAAATGGATATAGGCATCTTCGATCCCCGAAACCTCGCCGCGTTCGGTCATGTAAAAATAGAAATAGTACCCGATCTTGCGGGAGAGGGCGCCGCCGGAGAGAAGCTTGATGCCCCATGGGGACTGCAAATCATTTTCGACACCGCTCTCCGACTGATGTACGGCGTAGGCATCGAAACGGACAGCCAGCGGAAAGGTTTTGTTCAGCCAGAGCTGGTCATCGCCAGCCGATATGTAATCGCGATCCTTCTCATTTTCCGGGATGATGAAACCGTTGCCAGCGAACTCGACTCCGTACGCCTTGAGTTTGGGTATCGGTGCATGGCAGGTGGTGCAGGAGAGGTTGTAACGCCGCGCGAACGCCGGGATGGCCTGGCTGGTGTCGGCGAGGAAGAGCCACTGCGCCGCCAGGATCAGGGATAGCAGAGCGAAAAACAGATACAAACGCCTCATGGTCTTGCCCCTCCGGTTTACTCGTAAATCTCAAAGTGGGTGGTAGCATGATTGACGGGGACGATTTCGCTCTCGTCAGCCGGAACGCCGAGGAAATCGGCGACCGGTTTGACCAGCTTTTGATAATTGAGCTGCGCAGTCACCACCACGGGACCGATGGCTACATCGTCTGGCAACTTCCAGGTAAAGGTCTCGATCCTGGTTTCGCGGGGACCAAGGCGGTAATCCACCCCAAGCGACCTGGTGTTCCACTGCATAATGGTCATACGTCCTTCGGGATCGAAGTAGGCCATGCGAAAGATCCGATCTCCCACCGGCACGCCGTCGCGTTGCACGCCGGCAAAACCGGCAAGACCCTTGGGAACACCCATGTCCTGGTAAGCCAGGGCATCAGCCGCAATGGTATACTCCTCACCGGCAAAGCCCTTGGGATCGACAGGCAAATGATAGACCTTGCCGGCTGCATCGGTGGCGGTGACGTGCAGCCAGACGATGCGATCCTCGACCGAGCCGGAGGGAAATTTATGCCCGGTCTTGGCGTTAAAAAGCTGGGCGGTCAGGGTCACACTTCCATCATACGCAATTTCCCGCTCAGAAGGGTGGATGCGTACTTCGATGGTCCCGGCGACCTTGCCGGGATCATGCGCACCATGAAAGAGGTGCTGGGCTACCATCTCCTCTTTGCTCATGGTGGCATTCTTCCCCCAGGCCCTGGGC
>CAYTCI010000030.1:0-8802 GCA_964436305.1 uncultured Cytophagia bacterium
AGGAGGATAGCGGGCTTGTTGACCAGGGCGCGGGCGATGGCGACGCGCTGCTGCTGGCCGCCGGAGAGCTGATTGGGTTCATGATGGATGCGATCGCCGAGGCCGACCATCTCGAGCGCGTCGAGGGCGGCCTGGCGGGGATCGGGGATGCGGTGGCCGCGGTCGTAGAGGAGGGGCAGCTCGACGTTCTCGAGAGCCGAGGTGCGCGGCAGCAGGTTGAATCCCTGAAAGACAAAGCCGATGTTCTGGTTGCGGATCTCGGCATAGGCGTTGCGCGAGAGTTCGCTGATCCGCCGGCCGTTGAGGTAGTACTCTCCGGAGCTGGGGGCGTCGAGGCAGCCCAGCAGGTTCATCAGCGTTGATTTGCCCGAGCCGGAGGCGCCCATGATCGCGAGGAATTCGCCCTGGTTGATCAGCAGGTCGACGCCGCGCAGGGCATGCACGGCGATATCGCCGATCTGGTAGGTCTTTTTCAGGTGCCGGGTTTCAATTACCGTTTGCATGGGCATCCTCGATCGTTACACCGTTAGCGTGCGGCCGGCTCAGAACGGCCGTCCGCCCATGCCCGGGCCCATGGTGGGGGTTCGCGTCGTCTGCACTTTGGTCTTGCTTTCGCCGTTCTCCACCAGGCCGGTGATGACCTTCATCCCCTCCGTGATGCGCCGGCCGCGCACAATCTCGGTCGATTTGCCATCGGTGGCGCCGGTCTGGATCATCGCCATCGAAAGGCGGCCCTTCTCATCCAGGAAATAGAGCCGGCCCATGTCTTTGGGCATGGATCCGTTGCGCATGAATCCGCCGCCGGCTCCACCCGGGAAACCGCCTTCGCCCCGGGCTCCGCCGCCAGTCCCATTTCCGCCGCCCTCGTTCCAGCGGCCGCGGCCGCGCAGGGAGTCGGGCACTGCCGCAGCGGCCGCCTCGCGGTTCTTGCGGATCTCTTGCTGCATCGCGTCAGTGGGTTTGAAATTGAGGGCGGCGTTCGGCACCAGCAGCACATCCTGGCGGTCCTGCACGATAAAATCGAGGGTCGCCGTCATCCCCGGCAGCAGGAGATTGTCCACGTTTTCAGCATCGACAACCACGGTGTAGTTGACCACATTCTGCACGGTCTCGGGCTGCAGACGGATCTGCCGCACGGTGCCGGTGAAGGTTTTATCCGCGTAGGCGGGCACCTGAAAATGCACCGACTGGCCCTCACGGATCGAGCCGATGTCGCTCTCGTCGACGGCCGCGTGGATCTCCATCTTGTTGAGATTGCCGGCGATGATAAAGAGCACCGGCGCCTGGAGGCTGGCGGCGACCGTCTGTCCTGCCTCCACATTGCGACTGATCACGGTGCCGTCGATGGGCGAACGGATCACTGCGAATTTCAGATTGCGTTCGGCGCGCACCAGGTTGGCCTGGGCGGATTTGAGATTGGCGATCTGCGCGGAGTAATTGACCTTGTAGGGCAGATACTCCGCCTCCGAGATCAGCTTTTTATCAAAGACCGTCCGGTTGCGTTCGAAATCCGCCTTGGCCTGCTCCAGCTGGGCGCTGACCTTCTCGAGGTTGGCCTGAGCGTCCAGCACGGTCGCCTTGAGCAGGACGGTATCGAGCACCGCGAGGAGCTGTCCCCTCCGGACCACCTGATTGAAATCAACATAAAGGCGGTCGATCGTCCCGCTCACCTGGGTGCCCACCTCCACCTTGCTGACCGGCTCAATGGTCCCGGTGCTGCTAATGGTATTCTGGACATTGCCGCGGGTTATCCCGGCAAAGAGGTATTCCGCTTTGCCGTTGCCATGCTTGCCGGCCAGGATCGCCGTCAGGGCGGCCAGAACCGCCAGCAGCGCGATGATGAGAACCACTCTTTTATGTTGCATAGGGATCGTTCCAGTTCAGGAATCCAGGGTTGACAGCGCCTCGCGGCTGCGGTTATTTTTGCGGCGGAGGATTGCCGGGGCCACCAGGGCCACCAGGGCCGCCGGGCCCGCCGGGACCACCTCCCGGGCGCCTTTTGGCGCGTTCCTCAAGGATCTTTTTGTACTGTTCTTTCTGGGTATCGTTCAGCAGGGCCATAATCTTGTCGTCATACTTTTTGCGCAGGGCCTGCATCTTTTCCCGCATCGACTCGCGGTCGCCCTGGCTCTGCTCCCGCAGCGTCTGCATCTCTTTCTGCTGATCGGTGAGGATCACCTTGACGGCCTTGCTCTGATCGGCGGTCAGCTTGAGCTCCTCTTCCAGCCGCTTGAGCTGATCGTCCACGCTCCTACGCGGCGGCTGCGCCAGCGCGGCCACGGCCGCAAGCAGAAACAGAACGGATCCGAGCATCAGGCTTGCGGAGAATTTGCTTCTCTTCATACGCTTCCTCTCTTTCTCAAAGGGTCGATCCGCCAGGTGTGGGCCGGGCTGGCTCCTCCCTGGCGGTCTCGGGACCGATTCGTCAATCGATATAACGCGGCATAACCGGATATGTTCTGGAGAATCTTCATCAGGGAGGAAATGCAGGATGATTTTTCTGTACCGGGCCGGAGCGGGCGCTCACCAGGCCTTTTCGCCGAGGACGTTGCCGGCAGGGGCGTAGTTACAGACGATGATGACCTGGCCATTGCACAGTGCCTTGCCGCAGCCGACCTGTTTCGTCGTTTTCCAGACGGCCTGGGTGTAATGGCCGAATTGATGATAATTGGATTCATCGAGGGGCTGGCCCTGGTAGAACTGCTTTTCGTTGATCCACGAGTCCACCGCCTCGCCGGCGCCGTAATAGCCGGCCGTGCCCGTGAAGAGGTTCTCGCCATGTTTCTGCTGCCAGGGACCGCTACCCGGGCGGTGCTCAAAGCTGCAGCCGGCGGCCGCGAGGTGCTCGGCCCACGCCTGGGCATAGCCGGCGAGATCCGGCGACCAGGTCAGGGGACGGGCGCCCACAGCCGCCCGCGCCTGATTATGGCGCTGCAGGATCAGCTCGACCTCCGCCAGCGAGCAGTCGGAGCCGCTCGCTGCGGGCAAAGCGCCTTCCGCCGGCTTTTTGCTCGAGACCGCTTCGGTGGCGACGCTGTGTTCCTCCGCAGCCAGCGATCCGGAGGGCTCAGGCGGTTCGGTTCCGGCAGGGCGATTGGCCCGCAGCCAGAGGACCATCAAAACGAGGGGCAGCGCGGCGATGAGGATTTTTTTCATCGGACTTCTCCAGGGTTCTATTCGCCCGGCAGGGCCTGGATCGAGCGCAGGATGGCGCGTCCGATCGACTCGCGCTTGGGGGCGTCGGCGCCGTCGCCGGGCATGTCGATGATGAGGGCAAAAAAGACCGCGCCCTCAGGCCGCTCGACCCAGCCGACCCACCAGCCCACCTTCTCCTCCACCCGGGCACTCCAGCCGGTCTTGGCGCGCAGGATCCACTCCCGCCCGGCCTCGTTGATCAGGACGTCCTTGACCAGGCGCTGGTGCTCGAGCTTGAAGGGCAGGGTGTTGCGGTAGAGGCGCTGGAGGAACTCGACCTCCTCATGGGCCGTGATCTGCAGCGAGCCGTCGAGCCAGAAGGTATCGACCGGACCGCCGATGGTGGCGTTGCCATAGCCGATGCGCTGGAGGTACTCGCGCTCGCGGGTCTCGCCGATGGTGCGGGCGAACTGCTGGTAAAGCCAGACGGTCGAGTTGCGCATCGAGGAGCGCAGGGTCTGGTCCTGGTTCCAGGATTTGATGGCGTATTCGGTGCTGTCCCAGGGGAAGATCTGGAACTCATCACGCACGACGCCGGCCTCGAGGGCGAAGAGGGCATGGGGGATCTTGAAGGTGGAGGCCGGGCAGAAGCGCCGGCGGGCCCGCGTCTCGTCGTAGACCCAATGGGCGTTGGTGCGCTCGTCGTGGACGACGATCGTCCCCTTGACGCCGGCGTCGCTGAAATAGTGGGCCCAGTCAGGGCGTTCCTGCCAGGCGGGCTGGGCGGAGGCCGCGGCGGCCAGCAGCAGGGTAAAAATCGGCAGCAGGGTGGGTTTCATGGAATCTCCTTGTCTTGCAACTCTCCATGTTACGCTTTTCGGCGGTTCCATGCAATATTTTTCTTGCCCCCACCCTCTTTCCGGTTGACACTATTCCATGAATTGGGTATATTGGCCTGTACAGGATTACCAGTATCTTGGAGTTTGGTATGACTAAAAAATTTAATGTTATTATTGAAAAAGATGACGAGGGCTATTATGCTTATTGCCCGGAGCTCGTGGGATGCCAGAGCCAGGGCGATTCGTTCGAGGAAGTGACAAAAAATATCAGAGAGGCGATCGAACTCTACCTCGAGACCTTGGCACCGGCAGAACTGGAAAAGTATTCCAATAAAGAAATCTATTCAACCGCTATGGAGATTCCTCTTGGTTAAGGCTTCGCGTTTGACAGCCCGGGAAGCAGAGAGCATGCTGGTGAATGCCGGTTTTATTCTTTTGCGGAGCAAGGGAAGTCATCGCATTTATATCAAGAATGAGCGTCGTGTCATTATTCCTTTTCATGGCTCAAAGGTACTCCATCCGAAAATAATAAAGGAAGTTATCAAAGCCATCCAAGAATCGGGAGCATGAAAATTATTGTACCTCGGGTGGATGAGCTACCTCTGGAAGTATCTGCTCCATCCTAGCTATTGGTCCCCTCCTTTTCAGGAATCTCTACAAATTCTGGCCGCTCGGCCAGCCTGCGCAGCACAGCATCCCTCCGCCAAAACCATTGACTTTCGTCCGCCGAATGGTTATTATTAGCCTGACAATCCATCATCAATCTACGGGAGGCGAATGGAATCCATGGAGTGGCTGGACGGTGTCGCCGGGGGAATTGTGGTCTGCGATACGGTTGGCAAGATCCTCTACATGAACCGGCAGGCGGAACTCAACTTTGCCGACGAGGGGGGCGCCGCCCTGATCGGCAGCAATCTGCTCGACTGCCACCCGGAGCCCTCCCGCAGCAAGCTCCGGGAACTGCTCGCCGGGCAAAAAACCAACATCTACACCATCGAAAAACGGGGCAGCAAAAAGCTGATCTGGCAGAAGCCTTGGTACCGCGACGGTGCCTTCGCCGGGCTGGTCGAGCTTTCGCTCGAGATCCCGTGGGAGATGCCCCATTTCGTGCGCTGAGGGAGAGTAACGATGCAGGATCAGGATCCGGTGCGAATTCCCATCGACGGCACTCTCGACCTCCACACCTTTGCCCCGCGCGAGGTGAAGGAGCTCGTCCCCGAGTATCTCACCGCCTGCCGCGAGCAGGGAATCCTCGAGGTGCGCATCATTCACGGCAAGGGAAGCGGCGCGCTGCGCGAGACCGTGCATGCCGTGCTGCGCCGGCTGCCCTGGGTCCGCCATTTCCAGCTCGCCGGCGAGCAAGAGGGCGGCTGGGGCGCGACCGTCGCACTGCTGGCGCCGCTGGAAGAGGCTGAATGATTGACTAGTAACTGGAGTACAACGATGAAACGGATGGGAACCCTGGCCTTGCTTACGCTCCTGGCAGTGGCGATCGGCTGCAAGGACAAATCGCCGACCAGGCCCGACGCCAACGACACCGCCACCAAGAGCTGGAAGCGCGGCATCGCCTTCAACCTCACCTCGCCCGCCGATTTTGCCGCCCTCGCACCAGGCGTGAGCTGGTGGTACAACTGGGCGATCACGCCCGACGCCGCAGCGCCAGCGGGGTATGAAGCGAGCTACGCGATGGATTTTGTGCCGATGCTGTGGGGCGGCAATACCTCCGCGACGGATATCACCCGCGTCAAGGCCTTCATCATCAGCCATCCCAATGTGAAATATCTGCTGGTGATGAACGAGCCCAACCTCACCACCCAGGCCAACCGCACCCCCGGCGAAGCGGCTGCCGACTGGATACGGTATGAGCAAGTGGTCAAGGAACTCGCTGACCTCGGCCGCACCATCTACCTCGTCGGTCCAGCCATGACCTGGGGTACCATGAGCGGCTACGCCGATCCGGTGGTCTGGCTCGATGCCTTCATCGCCGCCTACAAAACCGCGAACAGCAACCGGGCACCGCAAATCGATTATCTCGCCTTCCACTGGTACGACTACGGCCTGGCCGGCCAGCTCGACCGGCTAAAGAAATACAACAAAAAGATCTGGGTCACCGAGATGGCCAACTGGAACAGCCAGATCAACTCGTACGCCAAGCAGATCCAGCAGATGACCGAGATGGTGACGGTCTGCGAGAATCGCGCCGATGTTTTCCGCTACGCCTGGTTCTACGGGCGCGGCGGCTCGCTCGATGCCCACTATACCTATTTGTTTACCGCCAACGATGGCGAGCTGTCGCTCCTCGGGGAGCACTATATCGGGCTGCCGTTCGCCAAGTGAGCGGCCGGTCGGGTGGAGACGAGAGTTGGGGGCGGGCGCCTGGGTCGGCGCGAGAGTTTTGGGCGGGGCCCGGTGGGCTCTGTGCCTCCGTGTGAGCCGGTTTCTGGCCGGGTCGGCGCGAGGCCCCCTCGTTCTGGTGCCGACCCGAGCTTCCGGGTCGGCGCGAGGGTTTTGGGCGCGAGGGAGCGGGGCCCGGTGGGCTCCGTGCCTCCGTGTGAGCCGGTTTCAGGCCGGGTCGGCGCGAGGGTTTTGGGCGCGAGGGGGCGGGGCCCGATGGGCTCCGTGCCTCCGTGTGAGCCGGAGTTAACCCGCGTTGGCCACCAGGTCCTGGTCAATCAGGATAGCGTTTCAGAACCCAGCGTTTCTGCCATCTTTTCCAGAACTCGATATGCAGCCCGAGAAAGACCTTTTTCGCTCCCAGCCTCTGCTTGAAACACAACGAGGCGGTATTGGTGAGGTCGGTGATGCTGTAAAAGCGTGTACGCCCCTGGGCGTTGAGGAGCAGGTAGTTCTGGTAGCGCAGGATGAGCGAGAGGTGGTGTCTGCGGTAGGCCTTGAAGATGTACATATCCAGGAGATAGGCTTCGTTCTCCTGCATCTTGCAGCTGTAAAACCAGTGACGATTTTCGGTCAGGGAATACCAGGTGAAGCCGGCGATCTCGCCGCGGCATTTGCAGCCCAGACAAAGATCACCATGGGCAAAATTATCAAGAACATAAGCCGGATCGACATACCCCTTGCGTTCGGGGTGGCGGCTGATGAGATCCAACTCTTCCGGGCCGAATAGCGAGAATTCGAATTCCTCCGGGATCTTTTTGCAGGGCTCGGGAGGCTCCTCCGGTGTGGACTCACGGATGTAATAAAAGGGATTCAGCAGAATCCCGAGATGCTCCAATCCTTGCCGCAAACAGAGCAGAAGAACCATCCACCAGCCCTCCGCATGGGCGTGTTCTTTTGCTCGTCGCCATTTGACCGGTAATTCCATCACCTGTACTATACCCTGTCTCCCGGATCCATCCCCTGGCTATCACCGCTTGTGCCGGTGGCTAATTCAGTCCCAGCAGGGCTCGCGCCTCCCGGTGCGAATAGGGCTCCCGGCCCATTGCCGCTGCGATTTCCTTGATGCGTCTGATCAACTCCGCGTTGGACGCCAGGCGGGTCCTCTCCGCATCGAAATAGATGTTATCCTCGAGGCCGATGCGTACGCCGCCCCCATCGACAATGGCCAGGGCATTCATTTTGAGCTGCCAGTCACCGATCCCGCCGGCGGACCAGATGGAATCGGGAGGAAGCTCCTTGATCATCAGCCCGAGGCTGAGCAGATTGGCCTGTGCGCAGGCGATATTGCCCAGGATCAGATTGAAATAGTAGGGAGGTTTGATCAGTCCCTTGTGGATCAGATAGTGGGCGTAATTGATCATGCCGAGATCAAAGGCCTCGAGTTCCGGTTTGATGCCGCGGTCGAGCATCTTTTTGGCCAGGGACTGGATCATATCAGGCGTGTTCACACTCGCCTGCTTGTTGAAGTTCAGCGAGCTCAGGGTCAGGCTGCCCATATCGGGCTTGAGGTCGCCCTCCAGATCCAGGCAGGCCGATCGCTGGGCGAATTCAGGGAAATTGCGTCCGCTGGTCGAGACGCACAACACGAGATCCTGGTATCTTGCCCGCACCCCGGCGATGATCTCGGCATAGATTTTTTTATCGAAAGTTGGTGTCGCATCGTCGCGGTCACGGGCATGAATGTGGATGATGTTCGCACCCAGCTCGGCCGCCTCGCAGATCTGGGCGATGATCTCGGCGGGCTGGACCGGCACATGCGGCGTCATCTGCTTGGTCGGAATCATCCCGGTGGGCGTAAAATTGAGGATAAAGTGTTTCTCCATAGCTCGCTCTCCGTCGGAAAGGGGGTGACCAACTTGAGCTGCACAGCTGATTTTCAGGAGAAAAGAAGGAATGTGTCGTGGCCCGGCCAGGGTGCGGCAAGCCGCCACGCCATACATATCATTAAACACGCAAAATTACGAAAAATTGCATATTAATTACAAAATCGTCATTATTTTTGCTGGTGGCGCGAGAGCTTTGGGCGGGGCCCGGCGGGCTCCGTGCCTCCGTGTGAGCCGGTTTTTGGCCCGGGTCGGCGCGAGTTTTTTGGGCGCGAGAGTATTGGGCGGGGCCCGGCGGGCTCCGTGCCTCCGTGTGAGCCGGTTTTGGCCCGGGTGGGCGCGAGAGTATTGGGTGGGCGCGAGAGCATTGGGCGGGCGCGAGAGCATTGGGCGGGGCCCGGCGGGCTCCGTGCCTCCGTGTGAGCCGGTTTTGGCCCGGGTCGGCGCGAGGGTTTTGGGCGCGAGAGTAGTGGGCGGGGCCCGGCGGGCTCCGTGCCTCCGTGTGAGCCGGTTTTTGGCCCGGGTCGGCGCGAGTTTTTTGGGCGCGAGAGTATTGGGCGGGGCCCGGCGGGCTCCGTGCCTCCGTGTGAGCCGGTTTTTGGCCCGGG
>CAYTCI010000030.1:8902-40156 GCA_964436305.1 uncultured Cytophagia bacterium
CCCGGCGGGCTCCGTGCCTCCGTGTGAGCCGGTTTTTGGCCCGGGTCGGCGCGAGGGTATTGGGTGGGCGCGAGAGCTTTGGGCGGGGCCCGGCGGGCTCCGTGCCTCCGTGTGAGCCGGTTTTTGGCCCGGGTCGGCGCGAGAGCTTTGGGCGGGGCCCGGCGGGCTCCGTGCCTCCGTGTGAGCCGGTTTCTGGCCGGGCCGGCGCTAGCGCAGCAGCAGAATCTTGCGCGACTGACGCGAATCCCCCGACTCGAGCCGCACCACATAGACCCCGGCCGCGGCCGGCTGCCCCTGCTCGTCCCGCCCGTCCCAGGTGACCGTTCCCTCCCCCTGCTGCCGTACCCCCGCAAAAAGTTCCCGCACCTCCTGCCCCAGCCGGTTGTAGACCACCAGCCGCGCCGCGCCGGCCTCCGCCAGGCTGTAGGTGATCACCGTGCCGCTGTTGAAGGGATTGGGGTGGTTCTGCCTGAGCTGAAAGCTGAGGCTGGTATCCGAGAGATAGAGCGGCGCCTCGAGGCTGCCAAGGGTGGCATTGTCCCTGAAAGCGAGGGTCTGCAGGCAGTCGGTTTGATAGCCGGTGGGACTGACCCGGAGTCCGACGAAAAGACGGTCGTTTTCGGCCTCGCCGACGATGGTGAAATAGTGGAGATCCGTGCCGGGGATGGGCACGCCATAGCCGCGGGGGCGCCCCTGATCATCGACCACCCCGGCAATGGCGAAGGGATGAGAGCTGACGATGCGGGCGATCACCACCATATTGCCCGGCGTGCCGGCCATGACCTCCTCCCCCATCGGCGCCGCGGCGGGCTTGCCCAGGGCCGGTTGGGGATTGGGCCAGGTGAGGGTGGCCGGCACATTCATAAAGATCTTGTACATCTGCCCGGGCTCAAGGGTGGTCAGATCGCCGATCCAGCGACCCTTGACGTACATCGCCGAGTGCTGCTGTCCCTTGATCTGGTAGAGCCCGTCCGCGACCGGTGCGAGGGCCTCCGCCAGCGGCAGGGCGGCATGCGGCAGATAGGCCACCCAGTTCCAGCCCTTCGCCAGGGCGACCGGCTGGTCGACCGGCAGGGGCGGCGCCTCGATGGTAAAATCCTGCTCCGCCGCGAGCTGCAACAAAAAGCCCTCGCCTGCTGCAAGATTCCCCAAACTCCCGCTCCACCCTTTTCCCGCCTGATAGACCGCCTCTTTTGCCTGCGATCTGATCTTCAAGCCGTTGCTCCCGAGCGGCCCGAGCACCTCACCCGGCACCGTCGCCGTGGGCGCCACATTGAGTCCGATCCAGTTCCATCCCGCCGTGCCCTTGAGCTCCTGCCGGGTAATGGCCGCCGTACGGGCGAAGAGGCGCACGCTGGCCTTGAGCTGCTCCACATTACGGCTGTTCTGCTCGCTGCCGAAGACGGCATACCAGCGCTCCGCCGCCGGCAGGCTGAGCCAGCCGTGCCCCTCGAGCGAGTCGGGCAGCAGTCCGATGGCGTTAAAGGGCTGGCCCGCGGAGGCCGCGGCGAAACCCGCCGAGTCGGCGAAATAGAAATCGATGCTGCCGTCATAATCGGCCTGGTAGAGCTGGGCGCCGCGGCGGACGTCGTCAAAGCGCACCGCGCCGTTGAGGAGCTTCTTCGGCGCTGTAAAGCTGGCCTCGAGGTAATAGTCGGCCTGCGGGTCCGCCGGGGTGGCCGCGGAAATCCATTTCGGGGCCGGCCTGGTCTGCGCCATCTTGATCTTTTTGCTGTAATCGGTGCCGCTGACCGCATTGGCGACGATCTCGACGACGTTCCCCTGCTGGATCGGGTAGTTTCCGATCGCCGAGGAGATGGTGGCGTAATAACTGCGGTTCTTGCCGACCATGAAGGTGCACATGCCGCGATCGTCGGTTAGGGCATACATGTCCCACCAGAGTTCGCCGCTGTCGGGATCCCTGGTATAGAGATCGATCGCGGCGCCGTCAACCGGCCGGCCGGCCTTGTCGGTGATGAAAAGATCGATGTAGGAGATGCCGCGGGTATAGCGGTTGGTGACCGAAGTCAGGGCCCCGTCGCTGCGGATTTCAAAGACTGTGCCGAAGACCTTGCCCCAGTCAAGGAAGTACATCAGGGGATAGTTGGTCTCGTTGTCCCAGTGGTACCACTGGCCGTCCCAGAACTCGTTCCAGACATGGTCGGTCGAATAGGAGGCAACGCTGGTGCAGGGGATGAGGGCGGCGCGGGCGGCGGCGTTGCGCAGATCGGACCACTCGCCGCAGCGGCCCATATGGACGCGGTAGATGCGCACAGGCTGGTGCGGGCGCTCCTCTTTCGAATCGAAGGCGAGGGTCTTTTCCATCCAGGTATTAAGACGGCCCATGGCGGTCACCTTGCCGTCCGGTTTGCCGCGGGTGCCGTCGAAGAGGGCGCCGCAGCCGGCGAGCAGGTCGCGCAGGACGGGATAGCCCTCATCGGCGTGATTGAGCAGCCAGTCGCGCCAAAAGACCCCGGCGGGGGGCGCAGCGAGGTTATTGTTGCGCAGGCCGTTGTCCTCGGGGATGGCGGGATCGATCCAGGCCGGGATCTCGCTGGTGGCGCGGGGATAAACGATGTACCAGTAATAGACCTCGCGCGGCGCGGTGACCTCGGTCAGGGTGCCGCCGCGCAAGGATTGGTAGCGGGTGGTGGTGTAGTAATCCGGATCGCTCGCGGCGCTGCCGAAATCGACCACCTCGACGTAATCGAGGGCGGCGTCGTTGGCGTAGATTGAGCGGGCATTCTCGAGAAAGAGGGCCGGCGAGCCATAGCCGGACATCAGGTACTGGGGCGAGGAGTGGGCGACGGAGAAGGCGACCTCATCGACCAGGGGCTCTTCCGCCGTGAGGATGGCCTCCGCCCAGAGGGTCTGATACTCGGAGGGGAGCAGGGTGAAGAGCAGCCGCAGATCCTGCGCCATCCAGTCGGGAGCGCGTTCGACCGCCGCCTCGGCTGCCTCATTCAGGCCGGCGACGCCGTCGGGTAGGTGGAGCGCCAGGGCGCGGGCGGCGGGCTCATACGAGACCGCCCAGCGCTGTCCGGGCAGCACATAGTCGGCGACCTCCAGCTGGTCGAGCAGGAGATAATCGGCCGTATTCACCCGCTCGAGGGCGGGCGCAGCGGGCGCAGCGGCCACAGGCCGGTAGTCGGTGGCGGCCTCGCTCACCAACCAGCCGGTGAGGCGCCGGGAGTCGGGGATGCCGCGGGTCTGGCCAAAGGCAGCGGCGGCAAGGAGAAAGAGGGCAAAAATGCGACGCATGACCACTCCTATGGATGGATAAACAGCCGGGAGGGCGGTACTGGCTGCTTTGCCACGCCCGGAGCTTGACAGGAAATCTCGAGGAGTTCGGACCCGCCGTTCTCCATAAAGGCGACGCGCAGGGCATGACGGCCGGGGGTGAGGGTGATCTCTCCCTGCGCCTCCTTGGCGCTGTGGAGGCCATCGTTGTCGACCACCAGCTGGCTGTCGATCCAGAGGCGCGAGCCGTCGTCGGAGCGGGTGAAAAAGGTCCAGGCACCCGGCTGGTCGATCCCGATATAGCCCTCGAAGAGCAGGGCATACTTGTCCTCGCGCTGGGCCAGCGGGGCGAGGCTGAACTCCCAGGCGCGTCCCGTCTTCAGCGGCTTGAGCGTGGTGAAATCGGGCAATTGCGGCCACTCGCCCTCATAATAGCGGTACTGCAGGCCGTTCTCCCGGGCGTCGAGGATGCTGATCGCCTGCTCCGCGGTCAGGCTGGGGGCAAAACCGGATTTGAAGGCGCGGGCGCGCAGGGTGGCGCTCGATTGGACGGCCAGCGGTGCGGTGTAGAGCGGACTGGATTCATCCGGTTCGCGGCCGTCGAGGGTATAGCGGATCCGGGCGTCGGCCGGCTCGGCCGTCAGCGCCACGCGCAGGGGCTTGCCGACGCTGATGCTCGCGGCGGCCTGGATCGCCGGTTTCTCGACATAGGGCCGGGCCTGGATGCGGAAGACCCAGGCGTGGTCGCAGGGCATGTGCGGGATCACCGCCGCGGGCAGGTCGATCGTCAGGCTGCCTCCCTCCTGCCGCCAGGCCAGATCCTCTTCGAGGCCGAGGAGGCGGATCGGCGTGCCAGGCAGGGCTTCGACCGTGCGGAGACGCAGCTGCGCGCCGGGGTGGCGCAGGCAGATGGCGTAAAGGAAGGTACCGTCGGCGCTGCGGGTGAAACGCACCGAGTCGCCCTCGCCGAGGTTACGGTTGGCGCGGCTGGCGTAGATGGCCTCGCCGTTGATCTTGAGCCAGTCGCCCATTTGCAGCAGCCGCTCCTGCATGATGACCGGGATGGTGCCGTCGGCGGCCGGACCGATGTTGAGCAGCAGGTTGCCGCCGCGGCTGACGATCTCGATCAGCATGTGGATCAGCGATTTGGCGCTCTGATAGTCCTCGACCTCCTCATTGCGGTTGAAGCCGAAGGAGCGGCCCATGCCGCGGCACTCCTCCCAGCCGCGGCGCTGAAACTCAGCCGAGCGCTCGCTGGTGGCCGACTCGTACTCGGTCGAAAAATAGCCGCCGTGCTTGAAGCGGGTCTCGCCGCCCCAGCGGTCGTTGACCACCACATCTTTGGGGGCCGGAGAGTCGTTGTAGAGCCAGGCAAGGAACTCCTCGCTGCGCAGCACCTTGCTGTCATAATCCCACTCCCCGTCGGAGAAAAGGATCGAGGGCTGATACCGGGTCACGGCATCCCTGAACTGCGGCAGCATGTGTTCGGCGACATAGCGCCGGATGTCGTGCCGGTAGAGCGGATTGAACCATTCGAGCAGGGAGTAGTAAAAACCCATGCGCAAGCCGCGCGCCCGCACGGCAGTGGTGAGGTCACCGAGGAGGTCGCGATGGGGGCCGACGTCGACGCTGTTCCAGTTCCAGCTCTGGGCGCTCGGCCAGAGGCAAAAGCCGTCGTGGTGTTTCGAGGTCAGCACGACATAACGGGCGCCGGCGCGCACAAAGAGGTCGGCCCACTTGTCGGGCTGGAAGAGCTCGGCCTTGAAGTGGGGGGTGAAATCCTGGTACTGGAAATCGTCGCCGTAGGTGCGGCGATGCCATTTGTAGAGGAAGGTGGAGGAGTCGCTGATGCCGTTCCAGTACCATTCGGCGTAGCCGCCCTTGCGGGTGAAGGCCGGCACCGAGTAGAGGCCCCAGTGGATGAAGATTCCGAACTTGGCGTCGTGGTACCACTGCGGGGTGGGCCGGGCGTCGAGGGATTTCCAGTTGGCCTCATAGCGGGGCTGCGCCGGAGCGCTTGCGGTCAGGAGCAGGATGGCAAGAAGCAGCTTTTTCATTCTCACCTCAGAAATGGTATGCAATTGAGCAATGAGCAGTCTCTCACAGAGGCACAAAGGCACAAAGAGAGAGGAAAACTAACACAATATGTTATCAAGTCGTGTCTTTCTGTTTTCTCCTCTTCCTTTGTGTCTCTGTGCCTTTGTGAGCGAATCTTCTTTATTCCTCTCTTTCATAAATCCCTAAAACATCACCATCACGCCGAAGGTATTGATGTTGCCCAGGAGGCCGATATCGCGCCAGGCGTAGTCGATCCGGACGCCGGTATTGTACAGCCTATGGGTCTCGACGCCGGCGCCGAAGGTCGGCCCGAACTCGGAATGGTCCATAAAGAGGGCCTTGTAGCCGCCGCGCAGGAAGAGCCGCCCGAAGCCGGGCGAAGTGAGGGCGTACTGCGCGCCGAGGTTGATCGACTCGTTGTTGTTGTTCGGATGGATGGCATCGAGGGCGAGGATCAGCTCATGATGGTCGTTGTAAAGGGGCGTCAGCGAAACGCCGAGGCGGAAGATCAGCGGCAGCTCCCACTCGGAGAGATGGAAGCGTCCGGGGACGTCGCTGAAATTGCCGTTCTCGTCGGTGAGGATATCGATGGGATTGATCAGGTCGATGCCGTCGTAGCGCATGCGCGAGCCATAGTTGGAGATACTCATGCCGATGTTGAGTCCCTGTTCTCGGCGGCCGTTGGGCGAAAAGAAATAGGTATTGATGATGACGCCGAGGTCGATGGCCATGGCCGAGGCGTCGGTGTGCCAGATGGCGGAGCGCACATATTTGCCGGCGCCGCCGAAGGAGAACCAGTTGGTCAGCTTGCGGGCGTAGGCGATGCTGAAGGCCATGTCATTGGCCGAGAAGAGCTCGCCGGTCCCCTCCTGCATCGCCATGGTGGTCACCTTCATGTCGCCGTAATTGACGCTGGTGAAGCCGAAGGAGAGGGTGCCGATGCTGCGCAGGTTGAGGCCGACCCCGGTGAAGGAGGTCTTGATGCCGGCGATCCAGGGCTGATAGACGAAGAGGGCCTGGTTTTTCTTCATCGCCGCCAGCCCGGCCGGGTTCCAGTAGAGGGCGGTGAGATCGTTGGCCATGCTTACATAGGCATCGCCCATGGCCGAGCCGGCCGTACCGTAGCCGATCTCGAGAAAATTGGCCGCGGTGGTGCCGATCCGGGTCGGCTCCTGCGCCTGCAGCGGCAGGAGCGCGCCCGCCGCAAAAAGGATGAACAAGGTCCGTGTGCTGTTTTTCATCTGACAATCCAGGTTATTGCGTGCAAATCCATGCCGACCGGTCCCGGGGGAGTCCGGTGTGCCCTATTTGATCACCGCAAACTTGTCGAGTTTTTCCTCGCCGGTTGTGGTCTGAACGTGGTAGACGTAGACCCCGGCCGCGATCTCGAGTCCCTCGCGGGTGAGCATGTCCCAATGGACGATACCGCGCTCCGGGGGATTGTCGACGACGATCTCGTCGACAAAGATGCCGCTGGCGGTGAAGATCCGGATGGTGCACTGTGCCGGGACGTGGGTGAACATCAGGGTGCGGCGCTGGTTGAGATAGGGATTGGAGATCGCCGTCTCCATGGCGTTGGTGGCGACGTAGGGATTGGGCACCACCAGGATATCATCCAGGGCCGAGGCGAGGCTCTTGTTATCCACCGCGACTGCCGATTTGGTCGTGAAGGTGAGGGTGTCGGCCGGCGAGAAGGGGCGGATGAAGCTGACGCGGTAGACGTCGTTGGGTTTGGGCAGTTCCTCCTCGCTCATATAGCGGCGGAAGTCGATGCTGAAGATTGTGCCCGACCAGTAGACCAGGGGCTTGCCGGTGATGCTCTTCTTTTTTATGGTATGGCCGGCGAGAATGACATCCTCAAAGAGGTCGAACTTTTTGTTGAGGTTGACATCATGGACGATGAGATCGAGGTGCTCGAACTGCCCGGTTGAATCGGCGGCCTGGCGGTTGACGACGTAGAAATTGAAAGCCTGGCCGAGGAGGTAGCTCTTCATGGTCTCGCCGTTGATGTCGTAGATATAGGAGCCCTGATTGAGCTTGCAGACGGTGGCGGAGTCGTCCGAGGTGAAGATGATGTCAAAGGTATAGGGAAAGCCGTGCGACTCGTAGGCGCTGGCCTCCACCTGGAGGGGCCCCTGGCCGGTGATCCAGCCGGTGCGCGCGGCATCGAGATCGCCGAGCTGGGTGGGCACGGTGAAGTGGAGGCGGATGCCGTGAAAGATGTCGGTGGTCAGCTCTTCGGTGGTATTGTAGAATTTGTACTGGACCAGATCCTGACCGTCGTTGACGTAGCTCTTGCCGCCGCTGAGGAAATGGTCGCCGGGATAGGTAGTGCTGGTCTCGCGATAGACGAGCGAATCGAGGGTCTCGTCCCAGACCTCGAGGCCGTTGTTGAGGGTGACGGCGTCGAGCGGATGGCGCATCCCGCGGTTGCGGCGGGCATAGCCGAGGGTATCGGCGAGGAATTTGACCCGGTAGCGGTGATCCGTGGCGACGGCATGCTGGTCGAGGACCTCGGCGCGCACGGTGCCGGCGCCCTCGGCCTGTTTCATGCCGGTGTCATCGATCTGCGGCGCGGTATAGCCGGCGGCCTGGACCTCGGGCACGGCGATCGCGACGTTCTGGCCGGTGAAGCGGATCGCTTCGTCCTCGTCGAGATCGATGACGATGTTGTTCTCGGCCGGCATGATCGCCACCTCCATCCCTTCGATGCCATAGTCATAGGCGGCGAGGCCGTAGTAATAGGTGCGGCCGTTCTGGACATCGGTGTCGATGTAATAGTGCTGCAGGCCGGCGTCGTTGCCAAGATAAAAGAGCTCGCCGTTGATATTGGCGAAATCCGCCGCGCCCTTTTTGCCATCGATCAGATCGCACTGGAAGATCGGCAGCTTGCCGACCGAGTTGCCGTACATGTCGGTCAGCTTTTCCGCGTCCGAAAAGTACTTGTCGGTCGCCTTGTAGAGTTTATAGCCCTCGAAATCATTGACGGCGTTGAGCATCGGCTCGCGGGTGAAGCGGTCGGAGGTATCATCCCAGCTGAGGATAATCCGGCCGTCGCCGGGGGTGGCCTTGAGTACCGGCATCAAGGGCGGCTGGGCGAAACGGTAATCGCTCTCGTAGATGAACTGGACGATCTTTTTCTTTTCGAAGAGCGAGGGGGCGGAATGCGCCGGGGAGTTGAGCCCGGAGAGCTCCTCGTAGGAGTGGAGCTCGGAGATCGAGATGCGCTCGGTCAGGCCGCGCGGCAGGCGGAAGGTGCCGGAGCCGAAGGTCATGACCAGATTGGCCAGCTCGCCGAAATACTCCTCGAGGCGGGGCGTGGCGATCTGCAGATAGGCCTCCTTGTCAAAGGCGGCGAAGGGCGGCTCGTTCTCCTGCGGGTGGTGGAGCATCTGGAAGCCGGTCAGGCCGATCATGTCCGATTCGGAGATGTCGGTGAGGGCGAAATTGGGTTCGCAGCCGAGGCCCTCGACGAAATCGGGGCGGTGGTTGCATTCGCTGCCGTCGGCATCGGGGCCGTTGTAGTTGAGGTCGGTGG
Organism: uncultured Cytophagia bacterium; assembly: GCA_964436305.1. Lineage (GTDB taxonomy): Bacteria > Zhuqueibacterota > Zhuqueibacteria > Residuimicrobiales > Residuimicrobiaceae > JAKPUX01. The sequence continues at coordinate 17,739 of CAYTCI010000030.1, forward strand.
GAGCGACGCCGTCGGTACCGACGTCGCAGCCGAAATCCTCGCCGAGGTCGTAGACGCCGTTGCCGTTGGCATCGGTGCCGTCGGTCCAGTCCTGGTCCTCATCGGCATCCCAGTGGCTGCGGAGCTGCTCTTCGGCGAGTCCGTACCAGGTGAGGAACTTGGTCATATCGCTGATGCCCTCGGTCGGGCCGATCAGGCGGGTGGCGGTATTGTCGCGCCGCTCGTCGGTGAGGCCGTCGTCGTCGTTGTCGATGCCGTCGTTCCAGCTGCCGGGGCTCTCGAGGAAGGCCATGCCGAGGATGCCGGTACGCACGCCGCCGATGCCGATGCCGTCATAATCCCAGGCATAGGAGATATCATCATACTTGTCGAAAAAGCCGATATCATCGGACTCGCCCACATTGCCGCGATGGCCGATGCCGGCATCGAGCAGGTAGCCGAATGCGACATTGGCGAGGTCATAGTCAGAGATGTTGGAGATGTCGTACTCCCAAAAGATGGCGTCGCGGGTCTGGGGGTTGTTCCACTGATAGCCGCGCTGCTTGACGCGGATGCCGAGGCCGCCCCAGGGCTCGCCGGCCTGGATGGTGACGCCGGGATCGCGATAGCCGATCTTGTAGCCGGGGCGCGGATAGTATTTGACAGGGGCCCTGGGCTGGGTGTACTCAAGATCCTGGGCGTCATTGGCGACGAAGTAAGTCTCGAGGTCGGCGTACTTGATGCCGCGACCGAAACGGCCGTCCCACTCGCCCGGCCACTTGAGGCTGCCGCCCGCGGAGGGCCAACCCTGGGTCGGCCACGACTCCTCGCGATTGCTCATCGCCGGGTACTCGCTGTTGGGATTGAAATAGCCGAAGACCGGGTAGAGCCCCCAGCGGATGAGGCCGTCGGGGGTATAATCCATGCCCATGCGGTAGCTGGTCTGGCAGAAATAGAGCTCCTTGAGGTCGCTGCGGCTGGCGATCCCGGCGGGATCGGTCACCGGGATCGAATCGCCGGCGATATGGACCCTGGCGGCGATGTAGAGGGCGATGCCGTCGAGCATGCCGGTCCCGGAATAATCATTGGGCCATTTGGACTGATCGAAATTGGGCCAGTTGGCCAGCTCGGTGGTGTTCTTGAAATAGAGCAGCACCCGGTTGCCGGTCATCCAGCCTTCGCGGATGGCCGCGATATCGCCGGCGGGATCGTCGGGCCCGTCGTACTTGTGGCCTTGCGCCAGGATCACACCGGGCAGCAGGAGGAGGAGCAAAAGGAGTCCGTGGTAAAATTTCATGCGTGCTATCCTCAAGTCTGAAAGAGCTAAAAGACCATCTCGAATCCCAGTTTGACCAGTCGCGGGGTGCTGTACATGGTCGGATCGTGGATGCGGTCCTCGTAGGTATTGAAATCGCTGTGATGGCCCGCCCGGTCGGTGGCACGGACGATGGCGGTATAGGCGCGGCCGGTGGTGCTGTTGACCCAGCTGTCGTTGAGGGCGTCGAGCAGGTTGTAGACCAGCAGGGTGGCGCGCAGCTTCATGCCGGCGAAGCGCAGGAGGTCGGCATGGCCGCTGAGATCGACGCTGAGGCTGCTCGGAATATGCGCGTTGTTGGGATAGAGATTGACGCGTGAGAGCGGGCTGTCCGAGAGCGGGCTCCAGGTGTAGGGGCTGCCCGAGTTGTAATAGACCGTCATGGTCGCACCCCAGGCCGGCATGGTGTAGCCGACGGTGACGTTGGCGGTATGGCGCTGGTCCCAGCTCATCGGGATGAGCTTGTTGACCGGATCCTGCTTGGCGCCCGCGCGGCTGAAGGTGCTGGTCGGGGTGTCGGCGTTGCCACGGCTGAATTGCAGGGTATAGTTGGCCACCGCCGAAAAACGCCCGGTGATGTACTCGTACTTGAGCTCGAGGCCACGGGCGTTGGCGTAATCCTTGTTGCTGTAGAGGCCGTAGCGGATCTGGTTGTAGGTGGTCAGCACCCGGGCGCTGAGCAGATCATAGATATCCCGGTAAAAGAGCGCTACCTCGAGGCTCATATTCGGCATCAGTTCCTGCCAGAGGCCGACCTCGTACTGGATGGTCCGCTGCGCGCGCACCTGCGGATTGCCCATCGTGGTGGAGTAATCGTCGGCCGGCACCAGACGGGCGCTGTTGTCATACATCGCATAGAGGGGCGGCATCTGCATGAAATGGCCGTAGCCGAAGCGCAGCAGGGCGGTCTTGCCGAGCTGGTAGGAGATGCCGAGGCGCGGACTGACCTGATATTTGGCATCGGCGGTGACAGGATGGCTCATCCGTTCCGGGTTGTCCGGAAAGCTGAGCTGGTTGGAGGGGTTGCGCCACTGCGAGGGGAAGGTGATTTTCGGATCGAAATAATCGAGGCGAACGCCGAGGTTGATCACCATCTCGGCGAACTCCATCTTGTCCTGGAGGTAGGCGCTGAGCTCGACCGGCTTGACCCGGTAGTGCTGGTGCCAGAGGGTCGAATCGGGCATGATCATCGGCTCGTAAAAGAGATAGTGCCGCCGGCCGGTTTCGGGATCGACCTCCCAGAGGTTCTCGTAGGCGGTGCCGTAATACGTGTTGCGGATGGTGTAGGATTCGTTCTCGAGAATTTTGGCGGAGTATTGGGCGCCGCCCTCCAGGCTGTGCTGGGGATGGAGCTGCCAGACAAAATCGCCCTTGGCGGTGTAATCCTCGAGGGTGCGATCGCTGTGGCCCTTGTCCTGGCCGCCGGTGGAGAAACCCGGCCCCTCGCTGCGCGAATAGAGGTCGTGGATGTAGCGGCTGTCGTAGGGGTTGCTGAACATGTAGCTGGCGTTGTTGTCGGAGACGTAGGAGCCCTTGAGCTCGTAGAAGGCCTTCTCCGAGAGCATATGGTTGAGCTGGAACGAGGCCAGATGCGAGGTATGATAGCCGGTGCCGCGGCCGTCGGGGTTGTACTTCATGGTGTGGCTGTAGCCCTGGCCCTCGTCGTCGTTGAGGATGTACTGGAGCGAGGTCTTGATCTTCGCGGTCGGCCGCATCGTCAGCTTGCCCCAGACGTTGAGGTTCCGGGCGGTGTTCATCGCCACATAGGCGTTGTCGCCGGTATGTTCGCTGTACCACTGGCTCGAGTCGGCGGAGGTATAGTCGCTATAGTTGTCCGGTTCGAAGCGGCGGATGCCGTTGAGGTGGCCCTTGTTGTTCTGGTAGCGGACATTGCTGGCGAAGGTGATACGGTCGCCGATGAGGGGACCGTTGAGGGCGAACTGGAAATCGCGGCGGCGGGCGAAATCGTTGTCCTTGAGGCCGATGAAGATATCCTTGTGGCCGGTGAGATAGTTGCCGAGGCCGACGGAGGCCGAGCCGTGGTAATGGCGGCCGCCATCCTTGGTGACGGCATTGACGACGCCGCTCATGGCGTTGCCGTACTTGGCGGAAAAGATGCCGGTGATGACCTCGAGGTCCTCGACGACATCCTTTTCGACATTGACGGTACGGCCGCCGCGGCCATAGGACTCGTCGACCTGCATGCCGTCGATGAGGTAGGTGACTTCATCGCTGCGGCCGCCGCGAAAGTGGCCGAGGACCACGCCGGGCTGCATCGCCACCACTGCGCTGACCGATTCGGTCGGCAGGATGTCCATCTGGCTGGAGGAGACATTGCGCACCGAGCTGGTCTGGTCCTTCTTGACCGCGACGCGGTCGGCGACGACGGTGACCTCCTGGCCGCTGAGGACGGTGGATTTCAAGCGGGCGGTGACCTCGAAGGTGCGGTTAACCGAGACGCGCACATTCTGCAGGCGCAGGGTCTCATAGCCGACCATGGAGACGCGCACGGTATAGGTGCTGGGTTCGAGGTTGATAATGAAAAACTCGCCGTTGATATCCGCCGTCGCCCCGCGGCTGGTGCCTTCGAGCAGGATATTGGCGCCGGACAGATTCTCGCCGGTTTTGGCGTCGGTGACCTTGCCGGCGATCTTGCCGGTGGTCTGGGCCAGCAGCGGCGTGAGGGTGAGCAGGCAGAGCAGGGCGGCCGTCTGGTATTTGGCCATCTTGAGGGTCCTTTTCATGATGTGGGAGTGCAGTGGCAGAGCCGGGCGGCGCCTCAAGCCGTCGCGGCTTCGATCAATTCGGCGACCCGTCCGGTGACGAGGCCGACCGCGGTGTCGGCGGCGCCGTAATAGAGCCGGAAGGGCGAGTCAAAGCGGGCGAAGCCCTGGTCATCATACTCCTCGACGATCAGGCCGGAGGGGAAGACGACATTGGGGACCTGCCCGGTCAGTTCCCAGTTTTCGCGCGGCTCGAGGATGTTGTAGCGGCTGCGTGCCAGGAGCTTGCAGGGGTCCTGGAGATCGAGGAGCATCACCCCCGCCTGGTAGATATTCGAGCTGGCGAAGTGGGTGGCGACGCCGTGATAGAGGGCGAGCCAGCCGGCGCGGGTCTTGACCGGGGGCGGGCCGCCGCCGATGAGCTCATCCCAGTAGTGAAAGCGGCCGGAGGCCACCTCGCCGACCGGGCTCCAGGTGAGCAGGTCGGGGGAGGCCGCGAGGATGATGGTGTTGCCGCTGGCCGGGCCGTGGTCGAGCTGGACGCGGTTGGGGCGTTCGAGGCGAAGATAGAGACCGTCGAAGCGCTCGGGGAAGAGGACGCCGTTGCGGGTATCCTCGCCGCTGGTGATGCCGAGAAAGTCAAAGTGGGCGAAATCGTCGGTGACGGCCAGGCCGAGGCGGCAGCCCCCTGTCATATCCATGGCGAACATCAGATAGTAGCGGCCCTCGAGGGGGGTGATGCGCATGTCGTAGCAGTGAAAGAGGCGTTCCGGGACGGTTTCGATGCCGCGCAGGGTGATTTCGGGGGCCTTGACGGTAAAATGCACGCCGTCCTGGCTGCGGGCGGTCAGGGTATAGGTCTCGCGGCCGCGGTTCTGCACGCGCAGCAGCAGGATGGTCTCGCCGTGAAAGAGCGCCGCGCCGGGATTAAAGACCGCCGAGACGTCGGTCAGGTGGGGCGGATACGGGGGGATCTGCTGCCGGGTGAGGATGGGATTGGAGGGGTGCCGCTGCATGGTAGCCTCCGCCAATGCGATGTTAGTTTTTTTGATGAAAAAATAGATAGGGCGCAAAAAAGGCCCGGCCGCAGCCGGGCGTCAACGCTGTAAAAATCAGAGCACGTTCTCGCTCTGCAAGAAGGGCCCCTTGAAGATGGTCTGCAGGATCAGGGTTGTCGCCCCCATCGCCACGGCATCCACCACCGTCGAGGTCTCGATCTTGATATCCAGATCCTTCATCACCATGCTGCGCGCATCGGCGTTCAGGGCATTGCGGACGCTGTTGAGCAGGAGATCGCCCACCTTGCTCACCTCGCCGCCGAGCAGGACCATCTCGGGATCGAGCAGGTTGATGATGTGGGCCAGGTCACGGGCGACGATCCGGCCGAGTTCCTGGAAGTAGCGGATGGCCAGCTCCTCCTGGTTCTGCGCCGCGTCGATCAGTTCCTGCAGGGTGATCTTTTCCTTGCGCAGGGTGCGGCCATTGAGCGTCACCGCTGCACCGAACTCCGGGGCGACCTGCTCGAGCATCTGTTTGATCGAAATCGGCTGCGGGGCGGTCTCGCCGGCGAACATGTGGGCGCCGCGGTAGATCAGCCCCTCGAGGCAGAGTCCGTAGCCGACGCCGAAGACCTGCTGGTCCATGACCAGCAGCATATAGATCAGGTCGTTGATGTTTTTGCCCTTGCCGTACCATTTTTCGCACATGACCGCGGCATTGGCGTCGTTTTCAATGAGGATGGGGAAATCAAAATGCTTCTCGAGGGCCGCCTTGAGCGGGACGGGTCCCTCGCCGAGCAGGGCGGTCCGGACGATGACGCCGCTGCGGTAGTCAACCAGGCCGGAGATGCCGATGCCCATGCCGAGGAGATTCTTGCGGCTGATCTTTTGCGGCGTCACCAGGGTATCGACGATGCGGAAGATCGAGGCGCAGAGTTCCTCGAGGGTCAGCACCCCCTCCACCGGCAGGGCGCTGCGGGCGAGGACACGGGAGTTGAGGTCGATCAGCACCCCGTGCACTTCGTTGAGTTCGACCTGCAAGCCTATGATATAGCCATAGTTACCACAAATTTCCCAGAGGGTGGGTTTGCGCCCGCCCTGGACCGAGGAGGCACCGGTGCCGGACTTGAAGATCAAGCCCTTCTTCTCGAGGTTGCGCAGGATGCTCATGATGGTTGAGGGGCGCATGCCGGTGATCTTGGCCAGATCGGCGCCGTAGATGGGGCCGCGCGTGCGGATGAGATTGAGGACGATATGGCTGTTGAGGTTCTTGACGAGACGATAATCGCCGGTGATGATCTTCTTCATGAGATCGCTCCGCCCTTCTTCCGGTTCCGGCCCGGCTGGAGTGCTGCGGCCCTGCGCGGCCGAGGTGGTCTGGCTTGTTTTTTTTAACGAAAAAAATACTAATCAATATATTCCTTTTTTCAAAAACAGTCAACACTCTTTTTCCGTTTTTTTTACCCGGCACGCCCCATAAAAAACAAGAGTCTGCGGGGTCTCTGCCTGCAGACGCAGCCGGTCGGCCGGAGCGGCACAATGGGTGGGCGCGAGAGGTGGCGGGGGTGCGGGGTGTGGGGAGCGGAGGTGCGGGGAGCGGGGCAGGCAGTGCGGCGCCAGAGGGGCGGGGGGCGGAATGGAGCGGGTCGGCGCGCCGGGAGGGCGCGTCGACCCTGGCAGATGCATCGCAACCTATTCGGTGCAGTCCTCGCCGCCGATGAAATCGACCACCTCGACGCACTGATCGTAGCGCACCGTCGCGGTGATCTTGAAATCGATCTCCACCTTGATCTGCTGCCCGGCGGGGTCGCTGTCGCCGGTCAGCCCCACCTCGATATCGGCATTATTGACCTTTTTCACCTGGCCGTTGATCTTGTCCTTGAGCCGGTCCACCCCCGACTCGATCAGGGAGTTCAGCCCGGCGTAGGGGGCATTGACCGCGACCAGGGTGATCGATTTTTTCTCGAAGAGCAGGAGCGGTTTGCCGTTGTCGACCACATAGCCCGAAAGCTTGAGCCATTTGGCCTCGTTGCCGGGCATCACCCGCACCTTGATCTGCAGCGATTCGATATCCACTCCGGTGATCGTGCCGTTCTCGGGCACATTGAGGGCATTGCGTATATCCGCCGCCTTGATCCGGTCGATCCCGGCGAATTCGCCTTTCTGATTGACCGTCACCGTCGCGATCTTTTTGAGCGGCACGACAAAATGAAAAAGCTTCTTCTGACAGCCGCAGGCCAGCAGCCCGGCGCTGATCAGCAGCACCAACAGGATTCGCCGTTTCATATCTCCTCCATCTTTCTCACAGCACGTCAGGTCCGCGGCCCGCTACAGGCCGATATAGAGTCCCAGACACGCGCTGTTCTGGGAGGCCAGGCTATAATCCGCATGCAACTGAAAGAGAGCCAGCTTGAGAGTGGCTCCCGCCGTCATCCGCACCTTGTTCTGCCCCTCGAGGCTGAAGGCGATGGTTTCGGCCTCCGCCCCTTCGCCATGGGTGTAGGAGACATCCATGGTCGCCTTTTCGTAGGCAAGGCCGCCATAGAGGGTGAGCAGGCCATAGGATTTGCTCGCTTGCACGCCGACGACGTTGGTCGCGGCGTCAAGGACGTCCCCCACCTTGAGGGTTTGATGGAAATAGGAGACGGCGACGTCGACCGGAAAGAGGGGAATGTACTGGCTGAGGCTGTGGCGTACGCCGATGCCGGTCAGGGTCAGGTCGCCGACATCCTCATTGAGCTGAAAAGCTGCGTAGCGCAGGGTCAGTTCGGTTCCGAGCAGCGAGCCCACGGTCACCTGGGGCATGGCCAGCGGCAGCAGGGAGAGATCATAGCCGCCGGGGAAATTGTAGACCGTGCCGCCTTGTCCGGCGATCGATACCGGCTGGGTATCGCCGAAGACGGTGGGCACATCGCGGGTGGTCACCGGATAAAAACCCTCCTCGGTGGTCGCGGTGAAGGTGCGCTGATCGTCCCCGATCAGGGCGGCGGGGACCAGCATCTCGACGCCGAGATGCAGCCCCACCCGCGGGATATGCGCCGTATGGTAGAGGCCGCTGTTCATGTTGGCACCAAAGGCATCTCCCAGGGGCTGCAAATATTTCTTGCCGTTATCGCCCAGATAGCGGGAGAGGTAATCCTCCAGCTCCTGTGCCCCGGCTCCGGGCACCAGCAGTACGAGCGCACCCAGGCAAAGCCACTTCTTCACTATGCTGCGCATAGCACCTCCCTTTCTTTTAGGGCCTTCCGGTTGATGGCATGCGGTTGCGGGAAAATCAGTAATACAGTATACTTCCTGCGTTCACATGAATCAAGCACTTTTTTATCTTTTTTCCAATCCCGTCACACTTTCCCCGGGGGCGGCTGCGGCGCCGGCGTAAAAAAGAGTTTGAAAATGGGCCGAAGTGGTGTATATTGAGGCCGCCGCCCCGATTCCGGGCGGATTGCAGGAGGTTGAGATGGTACCGCTCACGCGCAAGTTTTCGTTGGAACGCTATACCCTCGATTGTTTCTTCAACCGGGTGCTCGCACTCTATCCCGACCGGCCCGCCCTGGCGCTGGTGGACGAGAGTCCCTTCACCTATGCCGAATTCGGCCGGCGTGTCGGCGAGTTGCAAGAGAGGCTGCGGCAGCTCGGCATCAAGCGCGGCGACAAGGTAGCCCTGCTCGGGGCCTCCTCGCCCAACTGGTGCATCGCTTTCATGGCCCTCACCACCATGGGGGCGATCGCCGTCCCCATCCTTGAGGAATTTCCCGAAGCCGATATCGATCATATTATCCGCCATTCGGAGGCCTCGGCTCTCTTCATCTCGCCGCAGCTGCATGCCAACCTCAGCCTGCGCAGTCTCGGCGAGTCGAGTGTGGTCATCAGTCTCGGCGATCTCTCACTGCTCTCGAAAGAGCCGGCCCCCCGCTCCGGCTTCTGGAAGGGGTTGCAGGATTTCAGCGGCAAGGTGCTCAAGAGTCTGGAGCGCGCCCAGCCCGCGGCTGCCGCGACGATCAACGAGGAGGATATCGCCGAGATCATCTACACCTCCGGCACCACCGGTCATTCCAAGGGGGTGATGCTGACCCACAGCAACCTGGTGAGCAACCTCTTCGAGGGGCCGGACCTGATCCGCTGCATAAACGAGCGGAGCATTATCCTCTCGATCCTCCCGCTGGCGCACACCTTCGGCTCAACCTCCGGGTTTCTCTCGATCATCCGTCACGGCGCGCTGATCTGTTTCCTCAACAAGCCGCCGGCCCCCAAGGTGCTGCTGGCGGCGATGCAGAAGATCCGCCCGACGATCTTCGGGGCGGTCCCGCTGGTCTTTGAAAAGATCTATCACAAGCAGGTGGTGCCGACGATCGCCGCCAGCCGCCCGCTGCGGCTGCTCTCCAAGACCCGGGCGACACGGCGGCTGCTCTACCGTATCATCGGCAAAAAGATCAGCAAACTGCTCGGCGGCCGTCTCGAATGTGTCATCATCGGCGGAGCGGCCTTCTCGCCCGAGGTCGAGACCTTTATGAAGCAGGGGCGCATCCCCTACTGCTGCGGCTATGGCCTGACCGAGTGCTCGCCGCTGGTGACCTTCTCCTCGATGCAGGAGCAAAAGCCCGGCTCGCCGGGTCACGCCATCACTGACGTCACCCTGAAGATCGCCGAGCCCGATGCCACGACCGGCATCGGCGAGATCCTCGTCAAGGGTCCCAACGTCATGCAGGGCTATTACAAGGACGAGGCCGGAACCCGCAAGGTTTTCACCGCCGATGGCTGGTTCATCACCGGCGACCGCGGCTATCTCGACCGCGATGGTTTTCTCTTCATCACCGGCCGCTCCAAGAATGTCATCATCGGCCCCTCGGGCGAGAACATCTATCCCGAGACCATCGAGGCGAAGCTGCTCGAGTCGATCTACGTCGAGGAAACCCTGGTCAGTCTGATCGACGGTCAGCTCGTGGCGCGGATCTTTCCCAACTATGGCTACATCGAGAGCATGGAGGGGGATCGTGCCGAGGGGGTGATGGCGCGCGATATCGCCGGTATCCTCGAGGAGGTGCGCAAGGAGGTCAACCAGCGGCTGCCCGCCTTTTCGCGCATCAGCCGGGTTCTTGAGCAGTCCTCCCCCTTCATCAAGACGCCGACCAACAAGATCAAGCGGGGCGAATATGTGCCCGGCTACAGCGACAGTAAAAGCTGAAAAGCGAAAGGAACGCAATGAGTGCGTTGATTCTGGATGGCAAGGCCCTGGCCCAGCAGCTCGAGGTGGAGCTGGCCGGGCGGGTGGCCCGGATCAGGGAGCGGAGCGGCAAGACGCCGATCCTGGCGACCATCCTGGTCGGCGATGATCCGGCCTCGGCGACCTATGTCCGGATGAAAGGCAACGCCTGTCAGCGGGTGGGGATGGAGTCGCGCAAGGTGATCCTGCCGCAAACGACGGCCACGGCGGAGCTGCTGGACGAGATCGACCGTCTCAACGCCGATCCGGCCGTGCAGGGGATTTTACTGCAGCATCCGGTGCCCGCGCAGATCGACGAGCGCGCCTGCTTCGACCGGATCGCCATCGACAAGGATGTCGATGGTGTGACCGCGCTCGGCTTTGGGCGCATGGCCCTGGGCGAACCCGCCTGGGGTTCGGCCACCCCCGCCGGCATCATGCGGCTGCTGGAGCATTATCAGATTCCGCTCAAGGGCATGGAGGCGGTGGTGGTCGGGCGCAGTCCGATCCTCGGCAAGCCGGTGGCGATGATGCTGCTCAACGCCCATGCCACGGTGACCATCTGTCATTCTCGGACCCAGGAGCTGGCAGCGATCGTCAGCCGTGCCGATCTGGTGGTCGGCGCGGTCGGCAAGCCGGAGTTCATCCGCGGCGCGTGGATCAAGCCGGGGGCGGTCGTCATTGACGCCGGCTATCACCCCGGCGGGATCGGCGATGTTGAACTGGCGGTGGCGAAGGAGCGCTGTTCGGCCTACACGCCGGTGCCGGGAGGTGTCGGCCCCATGACCATCGCCACCCTGATCGCCCAGACGGTCGCGGCAGCGGAAAGAAGTTTCTGACCCCACCCTATCCGGAGATTCTGTTCATGAGCGAGCCCTTTTCCTCCCCCTTTTATCCTGCGCCCGAGAGCATCCCCGAATCCGTGCGGCTGGCCGGGCTGATCGAGCAGCGCAGCTGGCTGTGCGGCGGCGAGATCCGCACCTGGGAGGGTCCGCAGCAGCCGGTCTTGTCGCCGGTCTGCGAGCCTGGCGCCGGCGAACCGCAGCGCCGGGTCATCGGCAGCTACCCGCTGCTGACCGATGCAGCCGCGCTCGAGGCGCTGGCGGCCGCGGTCAAGGCCTGGGACCAGGGGCAGGGCGAATGGCCGACCATGCCGGTGGCGGAACGGATCGGCCGTGTCGCCGCCTTTTCGGCGCGGATGCAGGAGCAGCGCAGCGAGATCGTCAAGCGGCTGATGTGGGAGATCGGCAAGAGCCAGACGGATTCAGAGAAAGAGTTCGACCGCACCGTCGAGTACATCCGCAACACCATTGCCGCGCTCAAGGATCTCGACCGCGTCTCCTCGCGTTTTGTCATCGAGGAGGGGGTGATCGGCCAGATCCGCCGCTCGCCCCTCGGGGTGGTGCTCTGCATGGGGCCTTTCAATTATCCCCTCAACGAGACCTTCACGACCCTGATCCCGGCCCTGATCATGGGCAATCCGGTTCTTTTCAAGCCGCCCAAGCTGGGCGTGCTGCTGTTTGAACCGCTGCTCGCCGCTTTCCGCGACTGTTTCCCGGCGGGGGTTATCAATACGGTCTACGGCGACGGGGCGACGATCGTCGGGCCGCTGATGGAGTCGGGGCGGATCGACGTCCTCGCCTTTATCGGCACCAGCCGGGTGGCGGATATCCTGCGCAAGCAGCATCCCAAGCCGCACCGTCTGCGCTGTGTCCTCGGCCTCGACGCCAAGAATCCGGCGGTCATTCTCAAGGATGCCGACCTCGACCTGGCGGTCAAGGAGTGCGTGCTCGGCGCCCTCTCTTTCAACGGCCAGCGCTGCACCGCCCTCAAGATGATCTTTGTCCACGAGGAGATCCGTGAGGCCTTTCTCGACAAGCTCGCCGCCGCCATCGGGGCCTTGAAATGCGGCATGCCCTGGGAGGCCGGGGTCCAGATCACGCCGCTGCCGGAGGAGGGCAAGACCGGCAGGCTGCTCGAGTTGATCCAGGATGCGCGGGACAAGGGCGCGCGCGTCATCAATGCGGGGGGCGGGACGGTGCAGGCGACCTGCATGTTCCCGGCGATCGTCTATCCGGTGCAGGCGGGGATGCGGCTCTACAGCGAGGAGCAATTCGGTCCGATCCTGCCGGTCGCCTCGTTCCGCACGATAGCGGAGCCGCTGCGCTACATCGCCGAATCGAATTACGGGCAGCAGGTGAGCCTTTTCGGCAGCGATCCGGCGGTGCTGGCGGGACTGATCGATCCGCTGGTCAACCAGGTCTGCCGGGTCAACCTCAACAGCCAGTGCCAGCGCGGACCCGACACCTTCCCCTTCACCGGGCGCAAGGATTCGGCCGAGGGCACCCTCTCGGTTTCGGATGCCCTGCGGGTCTTCACCATCCGCGCCCTGGTGGCAGCCAAGGAGAGCCCGGTCAATCAGCAGATCATCAAGACCATCGTCTCGGAGCGGAAATCGCAGTTCCTCTCCACCGACTTTATTTTTTAGCCTCCATGACCGTGCGGCAGCCGAATAAGCGCCCGGCGGTGCGCTTGTGGTTCGCCTCGATCCGCACCGTCACGCGGTTCTTGCCCGCGATCAATCCGGCCGGCAAGGGATAACGCAGATCATAGAACCGGCCGGTCTCCCCTCCCTTCCATTCCACCTCAGCGATCTTTTCTCCCTCCACCAGCAGATCGAAGGCGCGGTCATGGTCGTCACCGATGCAGGTGAGGAGCAGGGTGTTGGCGCATTCCGTCCGCACAGCCATGGTGAAGGCGATCCAGCTGCCGGCGCGCGCCTCACGCCCGGAGCGGCCGAGCGCCTGGTCGACATAGGAGCGCTCGCCGGCCTCGAGGTTGTGATCGCGCTCAGGCTGCATCTCGCCGATGCGGAAGTGATCGATCGTGCACGCCTCGATCTCCTGCTGCCGCCGTTTTTCGGCGGTATAGGCCTCAGCCCTCGCCGCCCAGTCCGCCGGAGTGAAATAGTCAAAATAGACGCTGTAATAGCCGGTCGCGGTGGCGTAAAAGGGCTTGAGCAGAAAATCCCGCGGCATGCCGACGCCGGTCGTCCGGAAGGCCAGCGGCCCGGCCGGCGCGAGCCATCGCCCGGCGCGCCGCTCGCCGGTCAGCAGCACCGGCGTCCCGTAAACCGGGTCGGGCAGGGTATCGCCGAGCTGGCCGGCCAGAACCACCGGGCCATAGAGAAAGGCGATGCGATCGGGATTGTCGGGCATCGATTCGCTGCGCAGCTGCATCGGCAGGCGGATCTCCACCCGGTCGCCATCGCGCCAGCGGCGTTCGATCACCCAAAAGCCTGCGCGGTCGCGGCGCGGCAGGAGGCGCGCACCGTTGACCTGCAGCTCGATGGCGCCACACCAGGCGGGCTGGCGCAGGTAGAGGGCAAAACGCTGCGCCTTGCCCATCGCCAGGGTCAGCTGCACCCGGTCGCTCTCGGGAAAGGCGGTCTCCTGGGTGAGGGTGATCCCGCGCTCCCGCCACCGCAGCACCGAGGGGATGAACAGATTCAGATAGAGTCCGCCCTCCGCCGCCTTGTAATAGATCGCCTCGCCATACTTGACATGGTTTTCCATGCCGCTGCCGACGCAGCAGGTGAAGGTGTTGAAGGAGTCGCTGAAGACCTTCTGCGTTCCCATGCGCAGTGGGACGAAGTAGCACATCATACCGTCGGCCGGATTCTGACTGGCGAGGATGTGGTTGTAGAGGGCGCGCTCGTAATAGTCGGCCAGCTCCTGATCCGGGGCCTGGCAGAAAAGATGGCGGGTGAGCTTGAGCATGTTGTAGGTGTTGCAGGTCTCGCAGGTATTGTCACTCAGCCGGTCGTTGAGGCGGTCCTCCTCCCCGCAGTACTCATAGTTGCTGTTGCCGCCGATGACGTAGGAATGGTGGCGAACCATGCACTCCCAGAAGAAGCGGGCGATGGTGCGGTCGGTGGTATCGGCGGTGAGTTCGTACCGTCGGGCGGCGCCGATCGCCTTGGGGACGTTGGTGTTCGAGTGTTTGCCGGGCATCGGATCGATCCGCTGCGCCAGCCGGCCGAGGACGAACTCGTCGTGGAACTTGTACGAGAGGTCGAGGTACTTTTTTTCGCCGGTGATCGCATAGAGGTTGGCCAGCACCTCGTTCATGCCGCCGTACTCGCAATTGAGCATCGTCAGCCGCTGCGCCTCGGTGAGGGGATCGACCACCCGGGCGGTCCAGTCGGCCATGCCGCGGGCGACCGCGAGGGCCTGGCTGCTGCCGGCGTGGAGATAGGCATCGACCAGGCCGGCCATCACCTTGTGGACGGTATACCAGGGCGACCAGCCGCCGTTGAGATTGAAGCCGCTCGACTGGATGTCGCCGCGCGCCACCCGGGCGAAGAGGGTATCCTCGTTCGGGATGGCGCCGACGTAGCCGCTTTTGCGCGCCTGCTGGCAGCGCGCCAGCTCGGCGACAATCCGGTCGACGCGCGTCCTGAAGCGGGCATCGCCGCTGGCGGCGTAGTGCATGGCGCAGGCGGAGAGGTAATGGCCGAGGGTATGGCCGGAGAGCCCCTCACTCTCCCAGCCGCTGTAAACCGCGCCCTGGACCGGCAGACCGGCGTTGGCATGAAATCGGTGCAGCAGGCGGCCGGGATCGAGAGCCAGCAGGTAGGCGGCGTCCATCTCCATGGCGTGCCGGAAGGGACCTGCGGTGATCTGCACATCCTGCAGGTCAAACGCCAAAGCCTGGAGGGGGAGTTGCGGCTTGACCTTGAATTTCGCTTCATACTGGCCGGGATACTGCGCCCGGGATGCCCCGGCGAGGAGGACCCCCACCAGGATGATCCGGATCATCCTCTGCATCGACCTCTCCTTTCTGTTACGGCGTGAAAATTGACTTGCAAATCAGCGGCAATTTGGTTATAATGATAAAATTTTTCAACTCTTAGCGAGAGAACACCCTATGGCTGAAAAACTGCAACGTCTGCTCAGCGACTCCAGGGGCGCCCGCTGGACCGCCCTGCTCATTGTCTCCTTCACTATGTTCGCGGGCTATTACATGGCCGACCTGATGGCCCCGCTGCAGGGGATGCTTCAGGAAAAACTGGGCTGGAGCGCGACCGATTATGGCTGGTACACCGGCGCCTACGGCTGGTTCAATGTCTTTCTCTTCTTCCTCATCCTCGGTGGCATCATTCTCGATAAAATGGGCGTGCGTTTTTCGGGAATGGCTGCCGCTATCGTTATGGTAAGCGGCGCGCTGATCAAGTACTGGGCGATCACCACCTCGAGCCTGACCGGCCACAGCTGGCACATCCTCTTCTGGACCTTCCCGGCGCAGGTCTGGATGGCCGCCTTCGGCTATGCCATCTTCGGCGTCGGCGTCGAGGTCGCGGGCATCACCGTCTCCAAGGTGATCGTCAAGTGGTTCAAGGGCCACGAGCTGGCGCTGGCGATGGGTCTGCAGCTGGCCATCGCGCGCATGGGCACCGCCCTCGCCCTCTCCACCTCGCTGCCGATCTCACGCCACTTTGATACTGTCAGCGCTCCCCTGCTCATCTGTCTGGTGATGCTCTGCATCGGCCTGCTCGCCTTTTTCGTCTACACCTTCAACGACAAGCGCCTCGATGCCTCGCTGGCCGCCCTGCGCAGCGAAACCGCCAAAGCGGCCGATGAGGAGTTTCATCTCAGCGACATCGGCGCCATCATCGGCAACCGTGGCTGGTGGTATCTGGCGATCCTATGCGGCCTCTTTTATTCAGCCGTCTTCCCTTTCCTCAAGTATGCGACCGGTTTGATGAGAGACAAGTATCTTGTTCCCGAGAGCCTAGCTGGCGCCATCCCCGGGCTGCTGCCCTTCGGCACGATCCTGCTCACCCCCTTCTTCGGCAACCTCTATGACCGCAAGGGCAAGGGGGCGACGATCATGATCCTCGGGGCGGTGCTGATCATCCTGGTCCACTCCCTCTTCGCCGTACCAGGACTAAACCACTGGATCGTGGCGGTGCTGCTGATGATCGTCCTCGGGATCGCCTTCTCGCTGGTCCCCTCGGCGATGTGGCCCTCGCTGGCCAAGATCATCCCCGAGAAACGTCTCGGCAGCGCCTATGCGCTGGTCTTCTACCTTCAGAACATGATCGCCCTGATGTTCGTCCCGGCGATGATCGGCTGGGTTCTCGACCATTATTGCATCAAGTCGCAAACCGTAGTCAATGGATTGACGAAAACATCCTATGATTATACCCTGCCGATGATCATCTTTGCAGTGATCGGCCTGCTTTCGCTGGTCTTTGCCTTCCTGCTCAAGGTAGAGGACCGCAAGAAGGGGTATGGATTGGAACTGCCGAACATCAAGAGCTGAGCGCGCCGCGACCGCGCCCTGCCCAGGCCCTGGCCCCACCGCCAGGGCTTTTTTTATGCGCGGACCTCAGGGCCGGCGCGCCATGCCGCGGGCTTTGGTGGTGATGCCAAAGCGCTCGCGCAGGGCGTAAAGGCTTTCGGCCTCGCTTTCGCTCAGAACCTGAACCCGGCCGATTTGGCGGGCGACCAGGCTGATCTGCGCGAAATGCTCGAGGGTCTCCATCTTGTGATAGGCATCGAAAACATCCGCCCCGACAGTGACCGCACCGTGGTTGGCGAGCAAAAAGGCATCATGCTCCCGAAGCGGCCCCAGCAGCGGCGTATAGAGCTCGGCGGTGCCAGGGGTGCCATAGGGGATCACGGGGATGCTGCCGAGGGCGAGGATGACCTCCGGCAGGACACAGGCCTCGAGCGGCAGGCCCGCCACCGCAAAACCGGTGGCGGTCGGGGGATGGGCATGGCAGACGCTGTTGACGTCGGGCCGTTCGCGGTAGATCGCCAGGTGCATGAAAAGCTCCGAGCTGGGTTTCTTGCTGCCGGCCAGCTGTTGGCCCGCGAGATCGACGATGATCAGGTCGGCAGGATGCATAAAGCCCTTGCTGACGCCGGTGGGGGTGATCAGCACGCGGCGGGCGTCAAGGCGCGCGCTGATATTGCCGTCGTGGGCGGCGACGTAGCCGCGGCTCCAGAGGCGCCGCCCGGTTTCGACGATCGCCGCCCGTAGTTCGGTAATGGTTCCGGCCATGGTGTTCCTCCTGCTGCTCGTGCGCGTTTCATCGCTCCAATTTACTCAGGCTAGCGGAGAGAGTCAAGCGGGAAAGCTCCGCTGAAAAATCTTGTTTAATAGGCTAATTTGCGTTATATTGGCCCCGGAATACCGCAAGGCGGTGAGAGCCGCCGCGCCGAGAAGATCCCTATCCGGAGGTCCATTATGCCGTCCCACACCGCCGCCACGACGGTCAATCCCAATATCATCGAGATGGAATATGCGGTGCGCGGGCCCATCCCGGCGCGAGCTGCCGAAATGAAGAAAGAGGGCCGCCGGGTGATCCTGTGCAACATCGGCAATCCCCAGGCCCTCGGGCAAAAGCCGCTGACGCACCTGCGTCAGGTGCTCAGTCTGATCGAGGATCCAGGGCGGCTGGAACGCGAGCGTCAGCTGCAGGCGCTGGCAGTGCCGGGGATACCGGCGATGGCGGCGGAGCTGCTCGATCAGGCGCAGTATATTTTCGACCGGATGGAGTCGGGGATGGGGGCCTACACCGAAAGCCGCGGCCCGGCGTTCATCCGCGAGGCGATCGCCCGCTTCATCGACCGCCGCGACGGCGTCGGCGCGGGTGAGGGGGTGCCGGCCAATCCCGAGCATATCTTTCTCACCAATGGCGCCAGCGAGGGAGTCAAGTACATTCTCGAGATGCTCATCGCCGGCCCGCAGGATGGCATCATGGTGCCGATACCGCAGTATCCCCTCTACTCGGCGGCGATCAAAAAGCTCGGCGGCACCCAGGTCAACTATTATCCCGATGAGGAAGCCGACTGGAACCTGGAGACGGCGATGCTCGAGGAGGCCCTCGTTCGGGCACAGGCCGGCGGGATCCAGGTCAAGGCGATCGTCGTGATCAATCCGGGCAATCCGACCGGCGCCATCCTTAGCGAGCGCAGTCAGCGCGAGGTGATCGAGTTCGCCGCCCGTCACGGGCTGGCGATCATCGCCGATGAGGTCTATCAGGAAAACGTCTACGACGGCACCTTCACCTCCTTCGCCCGCCTCATCGGCGACGAGCCCATCCCCCTCTTCAGTCTGCACAGCATCTCCAAGGGTTTTTTCGGCGAATGCGGCCACCGCGGCGGCTATCTCGAGGTGCGCAATGCCCCGCGAATCGCCAATACCGCCCACTCCTTCATCGAGCTCCTGGTCAAACAGGCCTCGGTCAGCCTTTGCTCGAATACCGTCGGCCAGGTGCTCACCTACCTGATGGTGACGCCGCCGCCCGAGGGTTCGGCACTCCTCCTGCAAATGCAGCAGGAGAAGAAGGAGATCCTCGAAGCCCTCTATGAAAAGGCCCTGACCATCAAGCGGGCTTTTGGCAACATGGAGGGGATGCGCTGTTACGGGCGCATCGGTGCGCTCTATCTGTTCCCGCGGATGGAAGAGCTGCCGGCCGGCGCCACCGATTTTGACTATTGCATGAACCTGCTCGAGGAGACCGGGATCTGCACCGTCAACGGCCAGGGCTTCGGGCAAAAACCCGGCACCCATCACCTGCGCATCGCCTTTCTGCCGCCCCAGAGCCTGCTCAATGAGGTGCTGCCGGAATGGGTCGCCTTCCATAACCGCTACGTCAAGCCGTAGGCACCCGGCCGGGATGCGCCGGCACCACTATCCCGGGGGTCAACCTAACACCGGCGGGAGTACGCCTCATCATGTTCAGGATCGGTCAGCGCTGGATCAGCGAGATGGAGCCCGAATTGGGTTTGGGCAGCGTCACGGCCATCGACCGTCGTGTCGTCACCATCGAGTTTCCTGCCAGCGGCTCTGCCCGCCGGTTTGCCATCGCCTCTGCCCCCCTGCGCCGCATCCGTTTTAAGCCGGGTGACACCATCACCCTGCGCGACGGCACCGCCTTCCGCGTCCTCGAGGCCGCCGAGGAGGAGGGTCTGATGCGTTATAGCGGCGAGCGGATGGGCGCCGGCGAGGAGATGCTGGCCGACACGATCCGCATCAATACCCCGCGCGACCGGCTGATCAACCTCTTTATCGACCCCAACTCGGATTATCTGCTGCGTTACCGCACCCACCTGCACCGTTATCACTACCGCCGCTCGCCCCTGCGCGGCCTGCTCGGCGGGCGCATCGACCTCATTCCGCATCAGCTTTTTGTGGCGGCGACCGCCTCTGCGCGTCCGTATCCCCGGGTTCTCCTCTCCGACGAGACCGGCCTGGGCAAGACCATCGAGGCCGCGCTGATCCTCCACCGTCTCCTCGCTATCGGCCGGATCGAGCGGGTCCTGATCGCCCTGCCCGAACCCCTGGTGCACCAGTGGTTCATCGAGCTGCTGCGGCGCTTCAACCTCCTCTTCCGCCTCTTCGATGCGGACTATATCGAGTCCCTGCTGGCGAGCCAGCCCGGGGCCAATGTCTTTTACGAGGAGCAGCTGGTGCTCTGTTCGATCGACCTCCTCACGGATCATCCGGAGTGGGCGGAGCAGGCTGTGGCCGCCGGCTGGGACATGCTGGTCATTGACGAGGCGCATCATCTGGTCGATCCGGGTCCCGCCTATGCCCTGGCCAGCGCGCTGTGCGCCGCCGCGGCCGGCGTACTGCTGATCACGGCCACGCCCGAGCAGCTCGGACATGCCAGCCATTTTTCGCGGCTGCGGCTGCTCGATCCGGTCAAATACAGCGATCCGGAGCGTTTCACGACAGAGGAGCAGGCCTATGCCGGCCGGGTGGCCGTACTGAACAAGATCATCGCGGGCGGCCGGCTGACACCGCGCGAGGAGGCCCGGCTGGCGGAGCTGGCCCCCTCCTGGGCTGCGCGCGAAGGCCGTACCCTCGCCCGGCGGCTGCGTGAGGATGCGGTGGCGCGCGAGGCCTTTATCGCCGAGGTGGTCGATCGCCAGGGGACCGGGCGGGCGGTCTTTCGCAATACCCGCGCTGCGATGAGCGGATTCCCTGAGCGGCATGTGACCCTGATCCCGCTGGCGGGCAGCGCGGAGGATCGGGCGCGGGTGGCCGGTGAGATCGCTGCATTCGCCGATCCCGCCGCGGCAGGTGTCCAGGCCTATCAGGGCGATCCGCGCCTGGTTTGGCTGGCCCACCATCTGCATCAGCAGCGCCGCAGCAAACTCTTGCTGATTTGTCACACCGCCGGCCAGGCAGTGGCCATCGCCGCCGCCCTGCAAAAGCTGATCAACATCCGCATCGCCCTCTTTCATGAGCAGCTCTCGCTGCTGCAGCGCGACCGCCATGCCGCCTGGTTTGCCGAGTCGGATGGCGCACGGGTGCTGGTCTGTTCGGAGATCGGCAGCGAGGGCCGGAATTTCCAGTTCTGCCACGAGCTCTTCCTCTTCGATCTGCCGCTCGATCCCGAGCTGCTCGAGCAGCGCATCGGCCGCCTCGACCGCATCGGCCAGCAGGAGGCGATCAAAATCCTCGTCCCCTTCCTCGAGGGCAGCGGCCAGGAGGTGATTGCGCGCTGGCACCACGAGGGGCTGAACGCCTTCGCCGCCAACCTGCCCGGCTCCTGGAAACTGCATGCCGCTCTCGGCGGGGAGCTGGCCGAGCGCGCCGGCACGGGCCGTCCGGAGGGGCTCGAGGCGTTTATCCAGCGCACACGCGCCCTGCGCGCCGAGATCGCCGTCGCGCTGCAAAAAGGTCAGGACCGCCTGCTGGCGCTCAACTCCTGCCGGCCGGAAGCGGCACAAACCCTGCAGCAAGAGATCGCCGCCATGGATGAATCGCAGGAGCTGGACAAATTCATGCTCAAGCTCTTCGACCGCTATGGCATCCTCGCCGAGGAGGTCGGACGGCGCACCTGGCAGCTCAATCTTGCCCTGCTTTCGCAGCCCGAGTTCCCCCTGCCCGCCCTCAAGCGCGAGCAGCTGGTGGTGACCTTCGACCGGCGTATCGCCCTCATCCACGAGGAGATCGAGTTTCTCACCTGGGATCATCCCATGGTCACCGGCGCGATCGACCTCCTCCTCGGACACGAGCGGGGCAACTGCGCAGTCTGTCTGATGGCCGATCTTGCGGAGGGCGAACTGCTGTTCGAGGCCCTTTTCCTTGTTGAATGCATCCGCCACCAGCGCGCTCATCCCGACCGGTTTCTGCCGCCGACTCCGATCCGCATCGTCATCGATCAGGATCTGCGCGAGTGCACTGCGGCCTGGCCGATGCAGGCCCTCTCGGCGGCGGTGCGCAACGATCCCCATGCCCGCCTCGCCACGGAAGATACATTCAAGCAGAACCAGCTGCCCGGATTGCTCGAGGCGGCGCAGCAGGCCGCGGAAAAGCGGCAGGCGGCCCTGACCAGGGGCGCAATCGCGCGCCTGCACGAGACGCTGCAGCAGGAGATCGGACGGCTGCGCGAGCTGGCGCCGGCAGATGATCCGGAGAGCAGCGCACGGATCGCCGCATTGGCGGCCGAGGAGAAGATGCTGGAGGAGTCAGTGCTCGAGGCGCGGCTGCGGCTCGACAGCTTGCGCCTGATCGGGCCGATTGTGGAGAAACCAGAAGGGATGAAGGAAAGGGACGGGTAAGGGGCAGAGACAGGAAAGCCCCGCCTGCCTGCAGACGGGGCTGCGAAAGGAGGGCTATGTCAAGTCAGGCTTTGGTGACATTGGTAGCTTGCAGGCCCTTGGGGCCCTGGCCGACATCGAACCGAACCTGATCACCCTCATCCAGGGTTTTGTAGCCTTCGCCCAGGATGTTCTTGTAATGCACAAAGACGTCATCGCCGGCTTCGCGCGTGATAAAGCCGTACCCCTTGGAGCTGTTGAACCACTTGACAGTACCGGTTTCCATCGACTCAACCTTTCCTTAAAACGTTTGCTGCTGGTTCCGCTCCAAGCCGCTTTTGCCCCAAAATAAAAAATCGCACCGCGAGCGGGTTGGCTCGTCGACACGATTCGTATGGATTCGCGGGTATAATCGAGAGTCTGGTTACCGAATTCAGAAAGCGGCCCAAGAGTGGAGACGATTACTAAAGTAAAGTACAAAATGGTAATTAGAATAGCAAGCGAATTTTCGATTTTTGTAAAATTTTTCAACCGCACCCAAGCTTAAGCTAAAAGAGTTAGGGATGCCCCCCGGCGGGGGGTCGCCGCTGTGCGCCCGGCGCGGGGGGGCGGGGGGGGCGCGGGGGGGCGGGGGGG
>CAYTCI010000031.1:0-40101 GCA_964436305.1 uncultured Cytophagia bacterium
GGCAGGGTGCGCGCCGGCGAGGAATTCAGACGGTCACGTTCCCGCTCGACTAGCGACTGGCTGCTCATGCCGCCTCGGGTCATGAAACCCATGATCAGGGCGATGACCAGAAAGAGGGCGGCCAGCACCGCCGTTACCTTTTGCAGGAAAGGGGCGCTGCCGCGTCCGCCGCCGAAAAGCGTTCCCATGGTATCCATGCCGCCAAACGAACCCGCCAGTCCGCCGCCTTTGCTCGACTGAATCAGAATGACAAAGGTCAGCAGGACACAGACCAGAACGAAAAGGATAATTAAAACCGTATACATGCGCACTCCGTACTATGCGTAAACAATATCCAGGAAAGAACGGGCGTCGAGACTGGCACCCCCGATGAGACCGCCATCAATATCCTTCTGCGCCAGCAGTTGCGCCGCATTGTCGGGTTTCATACTGCCGCCATACTGGATACGCAGGGCTTCAGCGACCCGGGCATCAAAGAGCGTCGCCACCAGCTGCCGAATCAGGGCATGGACCTCCTGCGCCTGTTCGGTGGTGGCTACCACACCGGTGCCGATGGCCCAGACCGGCTCGTAGGCGATGACCAGCTTGGCCACCTCCTCGCCGCTCAATCCCGCCAACGCACCGCGGACCTGGCGCTCGACGACCGCCGCAGTCGCCTCCGCCTGACGTTCAGCCAGAGTTTCACCGACACAGACGATCGGGATCAAACCGGCCTTGAGCGCCGCCCGCACCTTGCGGTTGACCGTTTCATCGGTCTCGCCAAAATACTGCCGCCGCTCGGAATGGCCGAGGATCACATGACTGCAGCCGGCCGAAATCAGCATCGCGGCCGAAACCTCGCCGGTGAAGGCGCCTTTCTCTTCCCAGTGCATATTCTGTCCACCCAACCGAACCGGCGTCCCCTGAATCACGGCGGCGACAGCCGTTAAATCGGTGAATGGCGGGCAAAGAACAATTTCACTCTCTTTAGACGCGGTCAGGGCCGCAACGACCGCCCTGGCCAACTCCACTGCGCCGGCGACATCCTTGTTCATCTTCCAGTTGCCGGCGATTATCCGCTTGCGCATTGTTTCTGCCTGTCCGGCTGCCACAGGGGCGATTGAGATTCCCCCTGTGACCGCCATAATGTACGTAAAAATTGTCCAAATCCCAATAATTTTTATTACATCTTGCCCATTTTTTCGACCAGGTCGACGACGCGGCAGGAATAACCCCACTCGTTGTCATACCAGGCGACCACCTTGACAAAATTGCTCTTGCCTTCGAGCACCATGGTGCACTGGGCATCAAAAATCGAGGAGTGCTCGTTGCCGACGATGTCGACCGAGACGATCGGGTCTTCGGTGTACTCCAGGATGCCCTTGAGTTTGCCCTGCGCAGCCTCGCGAATGGCGGCGTTGACCTCTTCAATGGTGACGTCCTTATTGAGTTCGACAGCCAGATCGACGACCGAACCGTCGGAGACCGGCACGCGCAGGGAGTAGCCGTCCAGCTTGCCCTTCAGCTCGGGAATGACCTTGCCGACGGCCTTGGCGGCGCCGGTGGTGGTGGGGATGATGGCCAGGGCGGCAGCGCGGGCACGGCGCAGATCCTTGTGCGGCAGGTCGAGGATGCGCTGGTCGTTGGTGTAGGCGTGGATCGTGGTCATCAGGCCACGCTTGATGCCGAACTTGTCATGCAGGACCTTGGCGACCGGGGCCAGGCAGTTGGTGGTGCAGGAGGCATTGGAGACAATCTTGTGCTCGGGCTTGAGGGCTTCGTCATTGACGCCCAGCACGATGGTGGCATCGATCTCGTCCTTGGCCGGAACCGTCAGCACCGCCTTGCGGGCGCCGGCTTCGATATGTTTGGCCACTTCGGCACGTTTGCGGAAGACACCGGTCGACTCGACCACCACATCGATCTTCTGGGCGCCCCAGGGCAGGTTGGCCGGATCCTTTTCGGCCGAAACCTTGATCTTTTTGCCATCAAAAACGATGTACTCGCCTTCAGCGCGAATATCGTTCTTCAGCACACCATGAACCGAATCGTATTTGAGCAGATGCGCCAGGGTCGGTGCATCGGTGATGTCGTTGACCTGGACGATTTCAATATCCTTGCGCTGCGCGGCAACGCGAAAGACCAGACGGCCGATGCGACCGAAGCCGTTGATACCCATTCTGATAGCCATGATGTTCTCCTTGATTATAAGATGCTGTTTTCCGAATTACAATCAAGCCTTGCCGGCGCAGCCAAGAACGTGCAGCTTGTGTTTGACCATCTCCTTGATGGCATCGCGGGCGGGGCTGAGATACTTGCGCGGATCGAATTCCGCCGGCGACTCGCTGAAGACCTTGCGGATCGCCGCCGTCATCGCCAGGCGCAAATCGGTGTCGATGTTGATCTTGCATACATTGGTCCTGCTGGCGCGGGTGATCATCTCTTCAGGCACACCCTGGGCGCCGGGCAGCTTGCCGCCGTACTGGTTGCAGAGGTCGACGAACTCGCGCAGGACGGTGGAGGCGCCGTGCAGCACCAGCGGAAATCCAGGCAGAGCCTTCTCGATCTCGGCGAGGCGCTCGAAATCGAGCTGCGGCGTGCTCTTGAACTTGTAGGCGCCGTGGCTGGTGCCGATCGCCACTGCCAGGGAATCGCAGCCGCTCTGCTCGACGAACTCTTTGGCTTCGCGCGGATTGGTATAAATGGCGTCGCGGTCGGAGACATTGACGTGATCCTCAATGCCGGCGAGACGGCCGAGTTCGGCCTCAACCGGAACGCCGCGCGGGTGAGCATACTCGACCACCTGGCGTACCAGCTTGATATTCTCTTCGAGGGGCAGGTGCGAACCATCGATCATGACCGAGGTAAAGCCCCCATCGATACAGGACTTGCACAACTCAAAACTGTCGCCATGATCGAGGTGAACCGCGATCGGCAGATCGAACTGCTCGAGCGCCGCCTGGATCAGGTGCATCAGATAATTATGACGGGCGTAACTGCGGGCGCCCTTGGAAACCTGCAGGATCAGCGGGGCCTTCTCTTCGGCGGCCGCCTCGACGATCCCCTGGATGATCTCCATATTATTGACATTAAACGCCCCAACGGCATAACCGCCCTTGAGGGCTGCATCGAACAATTCACGGGTGCTGACTTTGGGCATCGGAGTACCTCACACAATAGGTTGATTAAAAATGTGAACCTTAAGATACGACTTATTTGGTATAATGTCAAGCGACAAAATCAACGGACGCGCGCGATGGTGGCGGCAATCACCCCGGCGGCACCGTTTTCAAGCAGCACCCGCGCACACTCATCGAGGGTATGACCGGTGGTGAGGACGTCATCCACGAGCACAAATTGGCCCGCCGCCAGGGCCGCAGGATCAGCCGCGACGAAGGCCCCGCGCAGGTTGCGCAGCCGCTTCTTCCGCCCCATCCTCGCCTGCGGCGGGGTTGCAACCACCCGGCGCAGTGCCTCCGGCCAAAGCACCATCCCCGCGCTCCCCGCCAACGCCCGCGCCAGCAGTTCGGACTGGTTGTAACCGCGCTCCCGCCGCCGTGCCGGATGCAAGGGCACCGGAACGACCGCCCGGGCCTCATAGCCGCCATCACGGAGCGCCTCGCCCAGAGCCGCGCCAAAGGGCTGCGCCAACGCCCGTCCGCCGCTGTATTTGAGAAAATGCACCAGGGTGCCGATGGATTCCTGGTAATCATACAGGGAGAGGGCCCGATCGAAATGCAGTGGTTTGCGCAGAGGGGTACGCAGGAACTGGCTGGGAATATCAGGATCCTCGAGCCAGGGAAGATGGCGGAAGCAGTCGCTGCAGAGCAGTGCCCGCCCGGGCGGCAGATAGTCGCCGCAAAGCAGGCACAGCGGTGGGTAGATGAAATCAACCGGCAGCTGCACCAAGCGGCACAGCTGCCGATAGCAGGTCCGGATCATCGCATACCCCGAGACGGAGTGTTCCACCCCCTGCCACCCGTCATCCCAGGGAATAGGCGGCCCGCCGATCATGCCGCGGACCGCCGCTGAGGCTAGAAATTGTACGAGAAGACCAGCTTGGGCTCGATGCGCTCCTGCGGCCGGTAGATATGGGTGCCCTCGCCGGTCTCGACATAGGTCCAGATATAGTCGACGTAGGCGATCAGGTAGGGTTTGAGCTTGTAGCCCAGGCCCACCCGCGCAACGCTCTGATTATTAAGCGTGAAGACATCCTGCACCGTCTCGATGTTGCTCTTGTCGTAGGTCGCGTGCGCCGCCAGCACCGGGATGAGATCGGGGGCATCCGCGGCCAGATGCAGCCGGCCGCTCTTCGGCTGGGCGTCCAGGCGGCTCAGCATGCCCAACAGTCGCACCTTGTTACCGAGCACATTGCCGTAGAGTTCGCCGAAAACCCCCCTGGTCTCCTCGGTGATACCCAGCAGGGCGTCGGCTTTGTGGGTGGTGTCGCCGCCTACGATCTTGTAGCGGTCGATCTCATAAAAGGGGTCGAAATAGGAGGCGATGAACTCCTTCCCCAGCCAGCGGCGTTCGAGCCGGGCGGCCACCTCCATGACACCAAAGAGGTTGCCCACGCCGGAATAGATGCCTAACGCCCGGCCCGAGCCAAAATTACGGGTCGCGTCTTCGATCGAGCTGTAACCCCGGAGCTGGGCATAATCGAAATAGAACATCGTCGTAAAGACCGAGGTGCGGATGACCGGTAGTTCGAGGTCGAATCCCATGGCGGAGATGCCGTCGTTGCTGCGGGCGCTGACGTCGGGATCCATATCAGCGGCATAGGTCGCGCCGATGGCAAAATTGTGGATGATCGGCATTTCCAGACCGTAGAGCGGACGGACATAACCGCGCAGCCCGATCAATTCAGAGCGGCCCAGGTTGCTGACCGTGCTCTCAAAACCGAACTGGCCAAAGTCGAGATCGAACTCCAGTCCGATCTTGCGATCGTCGTAGGAGGCTTCATTGGTGAAGTAGTTGACGATGAAGCCATGCCCCAGCCGGGCGGCATCGAGCGTGCCGACGCGCGCATAGGTCTTGTCGAGCTTGTGGCCGTAGCGCAGGTAGCGCAGCATGCGGAAATAGTCGTAGGTGGAGTTCCAGTCCTTGGCCCGGATCCCGCCGGTATCGACGTCATAGAGGAGGTTGATGTTGAGCCCCACGCCGAATTTGCCGAAAGAAAACTCGGGCCGCAAGCCGACGGAGACATAATTCTTGGTTTGGCCGCCTTCACTGATGCTGGTGAAGCCCAAGCCGCCCATGAGGCGCCCGCCCTGCTCGCCGTAAAAACCGAGGCCGCCATCGTAGTACTGAGCGTACCCGATGCCCGCCAACCCCAAAAGCAACAGCACGATCCACAGCGGTGTTCGTTTCATACGAGTGCATCCTTTCTGGCAGAACGGAGGTCGACCGTCCTGGTGCGTGACCTACCACAGATCCTCCATGCCGGGCGGTACATCAAAGTGGGTCGCCCACTGAAAATGGCCCTGTCCCCCTTGCAGAATCGATTTGTCAACTGAAAGCAGCCGCTTGTGCTCCATTTCTTCGGCCGCGAGGTACTCGAACATCTCGCGGGCCCGATCGCTTTTGGCCCGGTGGGCCAATTGACGGTAATAGTCGTAGGCTTTTTGTTCGGCACCGATGGCGAGATCGAGGGCCTCAGTGGCGGTGATCTGGGGGGATACGGACTTGCCGCTGATCTCGGTGGCCATCAGGTTCGCGGGTGGACGCTGGTGGGCGATCTTTTCGTAGAGATCCGAGAGCTGGTCGAAATGGCCCGCTTCGGTCAGGGCGAGATAATTGAACTTGTTGCGCAGGGCCTCATGGGTGAGGACCGCGGCGACGCCGGCGTAGAACTCCTGCGCCCCCTTTTCGCGGCTGATGGCCAGGGCCAGGGCGCTGAGGGCATCCCCCAGTTTGGCCTCACCGGTGGCGGTGAGCGCCTCGCCAAAGGCCTGATTGAAGGCCGGCAGATCCTCGGGCTTGCGCGAGGTGATCAACGGGCCGTCAACGCAGACCTCACGGTCGACGTAGTGGGCGCCAGCCAGTTTGATGTCATCGCGAATCCCGACGTAGCAGGTGGCGGTAACCCCGGCCAGCAGATCCGCCGAGATCAGCACCTGCGGGCCATGGCAAATCGCACCGAGCGGCCGGCCGCTCTGCCAGAAGCGCCGGACAAAGGCCAGCACCCGATCGTCGACGCGCAGGCGTTCCGGCGCGCCGCCGCCGGGAATGATCAGGCCGTCGTACACCCCCGGATCAGCTTCGGCGATACCGAGGTCAGGGGACAGGGTAACACGGCCGAACTTGCCGGTCAATTCTCCCCGCTCCAGGGCGATCAGGTCGACGGCGGCGCCGCGCTCCTGCAGCCAGGCCCGCGGAATCGTGGACTCTTCGTCGTGAAACTGGGGACCAATCAAAATGGCGACTCTCTTGCCTTGCAGCATCGGAATGGTTCCTCCCTTTGGATGCAAATGAATGGGTCGGGTTCACTTTCTGCCGGCGGGTTTTTCCAGATCTCCGAGCATATCGCGCAGCAGCGCCGCCCGCTCGTACTCTTCCTTGTGAATCGCCTGCTGCAGCTCACGCACCAGCAGCTCTCGGTCGCTGACAGGGCGCTGGCGCCGGATCTCCTCAGACCATTCATGGAGCAGGTCCAGCTCCAGCCGCTCTTCGCCGATGCGCGCGCGATGGGCGAGATAAAATTTCCGCAGCTTGCCGCTGCCCAGTTTGATATAGGCGAGCGCCTGGTCATAGTCACGCTGTTCCAGACTCTGGGAGGCGCAGGCGCGGGTGTTCATCATGATGACGAAGGGACGGTACTGTTCAAAAGACCAGATGATCTCGTCGTTGGGGGCGTGCCGGCCGACGAAGTCGAGGACGTTCAGGTTGCGCAGGGTGTCGCGGATCACACGCGGATAATCGCCCAGGCGCATCAGGGCCAGATACCGGTGGTAGAACTGCACCGACTCCTGCTGCAAAAGCCAGCAGTCGACCGGCGTCAGACTCAGATTCCGCCCCTCCTCCTTTTCGGCAAGCCGCGCCTTGCGGAGATAATACCGGTAGTAGGATTCAAAACGGTGCGGCCGGCGGCCGTCCGGACGCCCGTCCAGCTCCATTTGCAGGATACCGAGATCGAGCCGCAGCTGCAGCTTCTCCCGCCCATCCTCGCCGTGAACCAGGCGGACATTGATATCGTTGGGCGTGTAGCGCCATTTTTTCAACAGGGGACCGATGTCATCCGTCATTTCGACCTCCCAATCAAGCCGGTACTGCCCCCACGGATGGTCCGGATCGCTCAACTGAAATAGGCCACCGCATTGCGGAAAAGGCTGGCGCCGTCGCCCTCGTGCGCCAGTCCGTTGCGCGTCCAGCGCGGGTGATGCGTTGGATCGATGTGCCGCTCCGGATGCGGCATCAGCCCGAGAATCCGGCCGGTAGAATCACAGATGCCGGCAATATCACGGTCCGAGCCATTAGGGTTCTCCGGATAAGGAACGGGCCCGCCCTCGCCCGTCCCGTAGCGAAAAACGATCTGACGGTTGGCTTCCAGACGGTCGAGCACCGCAGGCGAGAGGGCGGTGAACTTGCCCTCGGCATGGGCGACAGGCAGATAGATCGGTCCGCGCAGGCCTGCGGTGAAGAGGGAGCGGCTCTCGGGCACTTGCAGATGGACCCAGCGGTCCTCGAACCGGCCCGAATCGTTATGGACCAGGGTGACCTCTTGCGCGCCGCCCAGATCCAGCTCCGGCAAAAGCCCTGCTTTAACTAACACCTGAAAGCCATTGCAAATTCCGAGGATCAACCCGCCGGCGGCGTGCAAGCCGGACAGCTGATCGGCAAGTTTGAACTGCAGCTCGTTGGCGAGGATCTTGCCCGCCGAGATGTCATCCCCGTAGGTGAAGCCGCCGGGGATCGCGAGGATCTGATAAGCCGCCAGACGGACCTCGCCGCGCAGCAGGCGGTTGATATGGATCAGCTCGGCCTCGGCTCCGGCATGCTGGAAAGCGAATTGGGTCTCCATGTCGCAATTGGAGCCGGCCGCGCGCAGTACGAGCACCCTGGGTTTTATCGTCACCTTACCACCTCAGTGTTTCTTGCCAGGAGCGTTTCAGTTGATCGACGGACTCATCCACCAGCGGCTCAGCCGCCAGACCGCGGATCCGCAGCCGCGGTTCCGCCACGACCGCGCCGATACGCGCGCAGGCCAGTCCGGCGAAAGCGGCCTGAAAGGCGGCTTCGTTGCCGGGGGTCACCTCGACCACAAAGCGGCTGTTGGATTCAGCAAAGAGGGCCCAGTCACTGCGCTCCAGTTCGCTGCTGCGCACCATCGCCTGCAGGCTGACCTCGGCGCCGAGGCCGCCGGCAAAGGCCATCTCCGCCAGCGCCACCCCCAGACCGCCCTCGGAGCAGTCATGACAGGCGCGTACCAGCCCCGCCTCGATCGCGTCGGCGAGGGTGGCAAAGAGTACCCGGGCGCGGGCGGGATCGACCCGCGGTACCCGGCCGCCCTCCCGCCCGAGCAGCTCGAGATAATGCGAACCACCCAGTTCCTTGCCGGTCTCACCGAGCAGGTAGAGTCCGTCGCCGGCGGCCTTGAAATCCATCGAGACCGCCTTGCGGCAATCCTCCATGACTGCGATCGCCGAGATCAGCAAAGTGGGCGGGATGGCAATGCTCTCGCCGGATTCGGTCTTGTATTCGTTGTTGAGGCTGTCCTTGCCCGAGATGAAGGGGGTGCCCAGCGCCCCGGCCATGTCATAGCAGGCCTGCGCGGCGCGGAGGAGGCCGCCGAGACGATCGGGTTTGTCGGTGTTCCCCCAGCAAAAGTTGTCGAGCAGCGCCGTCCGCTCGGGCCGGCCACCGACGGCGACGACATTGCGCAGGGCCTCATCGATGGCCGAGGCCGCCATCCAGTAGGGATCGAGGAGCCCGTATTTGGGATTGAGGCCGTTGGCGAGAATGACGGCGCGGTAGCTCTCCAGGCGCGGACGGGTGATGCAGGCGTCGCCTGGACCATCATTGGCCGCGCCGACCAGCGGTTTGAGGACGCTGCCGCCCTGCACCTCATGATCGTACTGCCGGATCACCCACTCCTTGCTGCAGATGTTGGGCGCGGCGAGGAGGCGATGCAGCAGCGCGCCCAGCTGGTCAGGCTGCACAAAGTGCGGTTCAGCCGCAGAGGGCTCCTGCCAGACCGCCTTGCGTACCACCCGCGGCTGCCCGTCGTGCAGAAAAGCCATCCCGAGCTCGCCGACGACGGTGCCGTGGTAGCGCAGGCGGATCTGCTGGTCGCTGGTGGTGCGGCCGATCACCGTCGCCTCGACATCCTCGGCGGCAAAGAGTGCCAGCGCCGCCTCGAGGTGCTCCGGCGGGACAAAGATCACCATGCGCTCCTGTGCCTCGGAGATCCAGATCTCCATGTAGGTCAGACCATGATACTTGAGGGGGATAAATTCGAGATCGACCTCGGCGCCGGTACTCTTCGCCAACTCGCCGACCGCCGAGGAGAGACCGCCGGCGCCGCAATCGGTGATGGCGCGGTAGAGGCCGCGGTCGCGGGCCTGCATCAGGGTATCCACCAGTTTCTTCTCGACGATCGGATTGCCGATCTGGACGGCGCCGCTCCAGGTCCCTTCGCTCTCGCTGTGCAGCTCGCCGGAGGAGGCGGTGGCGCCATGGATCCCGTCGCGGCCGGTGCGCCCGCCCACGACCACGATATAATCGCCCGGCACCACCTCCTTTTCGCACTGCTGGCGCGGGATCAAACCGACGTTGCCGCAATAGACCAGGGGATTGCCGAGATAGCGCTCGTCAAAACAGATGGCGCCATTCGAGGTCGGGATGCCCATCCGGTTGCCGTAATCACGGACGCCGGCGACCACGCCCTGCATCACCCGCTTGGGATGAAGCACCCCTTTGGGCAGCTGCGCGTGCGGCCAATCGACCGGGCCGAAGCAAAAGATATCGGTGTTGATGACCGGCTTGGCCCCCAGTCCCGTCCCCATCGGATCGCGAATGACCCCGCCGATCCCGGTGTTGGCGCCGCCATAGGGCTCCATCGCCGAGGGGTGATTATGGGTCTCCACCTTGAAACAGATGTTATACTCCTCGTCAAAGGCGATGATGCCGGCGTTATCCTTGAAGACCGAGATGCACCAGGGGAGGTTCAACTCCCGGGTAACCCGAAAGATGGTCTGCTTGAGCGGGTTGTCAATGATCCGGCCTTCGAACTCGACCAGGCCGGTCAGGGTCTTGTGGCTGCAATGCTCCGACCAGGTCTGGGCGATCATCTCGAGCTCGACATCGGTCGGCTCCCGCTGCAGGCTGCGGAAATGGGCCTGGATCGTCTGCATCTCGACCAGGTTGAGGAAGAGATCGCGTTCGCGGCTGAGCGCCAGTAATTGCTCCGCATCCGCCTGCAGCAGCGGGACACGAATCAGCTCAAAGGGGAGATCGGGATTGGCGAAGAAGAGCTTTTCGCCGGGCAGACAGAGGTGTTCGACCACCTTGTTCATCAGCAGTTTCTGGGCGATGAGCTCCTTGTCGGCGGGTGTCAGGGAGCCGACGAGTTCGTAGCGCCGGGCGGTCTTGACCGCTTCCACCTGGTGCAACCCGAGATCAGCGGCTCCCTTGCGGGTGGTTTCGGCCACCAGGTCGGTGACGCCGCGATTGAAGGTCACCTCCACCGACCAGAACTCCTCCCCGGCGGCGCGGGTGAGCTGGCCATTGATGGCATAGTCATCGGTCACGGCATCGGCAAGCAGGCGGACGGCGAGGCACTGCTGCTCCGCCGGCGAGAGCGCGCCGAGAAAATAGTAGACGCGAAAGGCATGCACCACCGTGAGCCCGCTGATGCCGAGGTCGCGCGCCCCGGCCAGCAGCGCCTCGCCGGCGGCATCATGGAAACTCGATTTTTGGGCCAATTCAATTCGGGTGATCACGCTGACTCCTCTGCTCGGATTCAATATAGTGTACATACTTTTGCCCCGAAATGCAAAGGAAAAAAGCGCTTCCGCAGCTTCCCGCCGGCTCCGGCTGCGCCGAAGCAATTTGCTTGACTTTTTCAGAGAGGATTGGTAAATTTTGAGCGACATCACATTAGCATCTCATCGATAGAGCGCCGACTCCGGGGAGAGAAGGCGAAGAGATCTTGGCATCGGACCTAGTGAGGAGCGGCTCTATTGGATTGTTATCGGCCCGACCCCCCCTTTTCAGCCCCTGAAATGCAGTCTACTTCATTCCCCGGCCGACGGCTTGCCCGTAGAGCGAGGGGATATATCCGGCAGCACCCGGTTTCGGCGATCTGGTTCATCGCCCTGGTGCTGATTCTGCGCGGCGTTCTGCCCACGCCGCTCAAGGCGCTGCAGATCGATTCGACCACCACCCCAGCGGCCGAGACACCGGCGTCCGCCCATCTGCTCCTCCCGTCCGCTCCCGCCGAGCGCTCTGCGGCCGATCTCGCCGCCGAGATCATCGCCGCCGAGACAGCCGCCTACACCCTGCGCACCGCTTCGCCCCTGACCTTCAAATCCGACAGCACCGGGCCGGAGGTCGTCGCCGCGGCAGCCATGGAACGCTTCCGCCTTGAGATGCGGCAAAAAATCGAGGCCATCAGCGGGCCGGATTCCACCTACTTCCAGCCCTTCCTCGGACTCAAGAGCGGAGCGAGCGACGCCGCTCCCCATGGCGCAGTCGAACGCCTGCAGCGCGCCCTGCTGCAATGGAACGCCCGCCTGCCGCTCAAGATCAATGGCCAGTATGACGAAGCGACCGTCAAATGCCTCACCGTCTTCAAGCTCGTCTACGATCTCGGCTGCGACGGTTCCTGGATCGATCAAAACACCGCCGGCTACCTGCTCGCCCTCGAAGAGGGCCGCGGCCAGGAGCTGCAGGAACCGCAGGGGCCGATCGGCCGGCTGGTCTTCAACGCAGCCCAGTTTCTCGGCCTGCGCTATCGCCTCGGCGGCGACGGTAAAAAGACGACCGACTGCGGCATGCTGACGCGCATGGCCATGATCGGGGCCGGCCTGGTGGATGAGGTCTTTAACCGCGTCGCCGCCACCCAGTACAAGTATGCCGAAGAGGGCCAGATGGGACTGACCCTGATCAACAAAAACGAAGAGCCCTCCCCCGGCGACCTGGTCTTCTTCAACTGGCACACCCGCCGCGCCCGCTACCGCTACAAGGGCATCACCCACGTCGGCATCTTCCTCGGCAAGGTCGGGGAGAGCCTCTACGTGCTCGAAGCCAATTCCAACCGCCGGGAACGCAAGGTCACCATCCTCGACCGCGCCAAATCGATCAACCGGATCGCCGGCTACGGCCGTTTCACAGCACCGCCGGAAGAGGGATCCCTCGACCTCTCCCGTGAAGCCACCGACTGATCCCAGTTCGACCTTGTCAAGCCCCGTGCCGACCGACTGCCGCACGGGGCTTTTTTATGCCGCCGGGGGATAAAAAAAAAGCCCCTTCTGCCACAAGGCAAGAAGGGGCTTTGTCACATCTGCTGGTTCGCCTGATCCCGACCGCACCGACATTGATTCCGTACCACGCGGAAATCAAATTGCCCAGGGAGACAGTGGGGGAGGCCGTCTCCGCTTTTTTCAGGCTAGAGCAGACTGGGAGTTCAGCCGTTGGGAATGTCCAGATTTTCGCGTCTTCCGAGCTGTCGTCCTCATCTCCACTAAAGTATACGAAATAAAAAGAACGAAGTCAAGCTTTTTTTGGCTGATTTCCATTTTTTTTGGCTACACCGCCATATTTTATCTTTTCCGTTTGGATTACTAAATAATTTATTCTACATTTCATCCGGCTCAGGCTGGTCCGGACTTATACTCAAGAACAAAGGAGAACCCCATGAAAAGAATGATCGGCATCCTCTTTGCGGCGGTGATGTTGTGGCCGACCCTCCAGGCAAGCAGCGAAATCGGACGCGGCGTCTCCCAGGCCATCGTACAAATCGTTAAAATTGACGATCAAGACGTCATTATTTATTTGCATCAGGACCAAAAAAGTGATAAATTAATACTGGATGGCTATCAGCAAATGTATTTGGCGCCCGATTCACCCTGGCCGATTCCGGACACAACCAAACACCCGTGATCCGGGAGGATGCGTGCAAGGCCATTGCTCTATAAAGGACCAGCCGAGCTTTTGCAATGCCTTTAACCCTGATACGCAAAATTCTCATCGCCTGGCTTGTGTTGAACGGCCTCTGGCTGGCGGCTTCCCTGCTGCCGCATGCTCCGGTCTATTTCCTCAGCTGGGCGAACCACTCCCTCTACAGTCTGCTGCTGCTCCTGGCGCTGGCCATCGCCCGGCACGACCCCTACAAAAAGAGCATCTTCATCGGTCTGGCGCTCTATTTTCTCGCGCACATCTTCTCGATTCTGCCGATTTTCATTGGCAGTAACTATCTTTTCGGCAGCAACGTCGACTGTTTGCTCGTCTGGCTCTACGCCCAGATACCCGTCCGGCTCTTTGGCTGCCTGACCGTCTTCCTGCTCGTCATCCACTATACGGTGCCGCTGCGCTGGCAGAACCGGGCCGCCCTGCTGGCCCTCTTGATAACCCTGGCCACGGCCTTGCTGCTTTTCGAGCCCTACTGGTCCACCACCACCTGCATTGATCAGACTGGCTGGCTCAATGACTTTATCCGCCGCTTGCTGCCTTTCTCGGTGGTGCCGGTCCTGCTGCTGATCTTCTATGGCGTGCATATGTTCCGGCACAATCGCCCCGATGCCCTCTATCTCAATTTGCTCGCCTTTCAGCTCTTTTTCATGCATGCCCTCAATGTGGCCGATTACATCGCCTACACCGCCAACATCAAGGTCTATGGCATTGATCAATATTTTCTGCTGGGATGCCTGATCGCCCTGGTCATGATCCTCTTTTTGCGTCTCGGCGCTCTCTTTTCGGAGAAAGAGCGATTCTATGAACGGCTGATCTTCGATCCGGCCTACCTGTCGCGCGTGCCGGTTCTCTATTACGATCACTCCCTGCTGCGCTGGTGGCCACTGCTGCGTACGATTCTGAACCGCTCTGTGACCATCCATCTCCTCATCGGTTTTCTCTATCTGGCACTGGCGCTGATGGCCGGCTCGCTCTACACCACGCTCAAGCTGACCCTGCTGATTTTCTGGATCGGCATCCTCATCGTCCTGCTCGAGCAGAAATATGCCAGGAGCCAGAATGGCACTGTCCTGAATGAGCCGAAGGTGAATGCCCAGGGCTCCGGAACGGAGGGGCGTGCCGGTGCTTCTGCTGCTCTGCCCTGAGGGCAGGGTTGTTCCTGCTGTCTTCTAATCAACACTGGGGGGCATAACGCGATGGCCCAACCCGATTTTTTTGGTCATTCTTTTAGTCGGAGAGCATCTATGCGCGTGTTTGGTACCACTCTTATCAACAATACCCTGATTGGCGTCTCACCGGAGATCGAATCCGTCCGCACCCAGATCATTCAACTGGCCAAAACGGGGAACAACCTTCTGGTCTACGGCGAACTGGGCACCGAGATTCTGCCTGCTGCCCGGCAGGTTGCTGAACAGATGCATCTGGATCCCTCGCGGATTCTCGAGGTGAAGGGGAGCGTCCTGGAGCAGAAACTGCAGGGCTGGCTGGCCCGACTGGCGGAGGAGGGCGGTGCGGGAGGCCATGCACTGCTGATTATCGACGGCCTGGAGACGGTCAACGCCACGGCGCAGGTGGAGCTTCGGGATCTGCTGTCGACTCCACCGGCCGGCCTGACGCTGCGGGTCATTTCGACCGCGCTGCCCGGCATCCATGAAGCTGTGCAAAACAAGGGCTTTTTGCCCGAACTCTTCGTCACCCTGACGGCGAGCTCCCTGCGTGTCCCGCCCCTGCGTGAGCGCAAGGAAGACGTCCCGTTGATTTTTGAAGCCGTCCTGCAGCAGATCTTCGGGCAGATGAACCGGCCTATCCCGCCGGTCTCGTTCGAACTGGTTATGCACCTGGTGACCCACCAGTGGCCCGGCAATATGATCGAGCTGGAAAAGATGGCTTATGAACTGGCGCTGGAGGAGGCTCCCCAGCCGGCGATGGCGGCGTCAGCCCTGCCGGCCGCCGTGTTGCCCGAGATCGGCTCGCTCTCGGAGGCCATCGAGGAGTTGGAGAAGGGCCTGATCCAGCGCACCCTCGAACAATTCGGCGGCAGCCAGCGCAAAACCGCGCACGCCCTCGGCCTCACGGAACCCAACCTGCGCTACCGTATGAAAAAGCTGGGCATGAACAAAAAGCTGGTCTACTCGATCGGCTGAACGGCTAGCGGATCATCACCATCCTGCCCGCCTTGACCTCCTGCCGGTCAAGGCGGAGCAGGTAGAGATAGCTCCCGCTCGGCAGCGCCGCCCCCGCATCATCGCATCCCTTCCACCACAACCGGTGCCATCCCGCTGTCTGGTTCTCCGCAGCCAGGGTGGCCACCTTGCGTCCCGTCACATCGAAAACCGAGAAATCAACCCGGCCGCCCCGCTGCAGGGTGTATTCAAAGGCCGTCCCGCTGTTGAAGGGGTTGGGATAGTTCTGCTGCAGCACGAAGGAGGCCGGCTGGCTCTGCCCGGCAAGCGGACGGGCCACGGCGGAGGCCGGGCTACGCGGAAAGAAGGTATAGGCCACACCCCCCTTGTCGAACCAGGAGCGGCCCAGATCGCCCTTGTTGAAGATATAGCCATAGCCTGTGCTGGTCCGTGCCGGATCATGAACGATCGGATCGCCGGCGGCGGTGAATCCTGCCAGCATCACCAGATGGCCGCTGTAGAGGGGCTCGCCGATGGACATGGCGACACGCCCGCCGCGGTCAAGGACCTCCCAGGCCGCGCTCCAGCTGCGCAGACGCGTGACCGTTCCTACCAGTCCGTACTCCGAACCATTCTGCACCACCCGCGGCCAGACGCCAAAGATGTCGTAATAGGGATCGTAGGTGTCCCAGGCAAATTGCAGGGGATCGACCGTCAGACCGAAGCTCAGCAGGATCATCGCCACGGTCGTTGGCGAGCAAATCCGGCCGCCGATGGCCGTATCGATGCGATACTGTGCCAGAAAGGTGGTCTTGATAAAGATCGCTGGCGGCCGGTCCGCCAGCAGGGCGGCATGGTCGACCGCGGCGGTGGTGCGGCTGTCGCTGAGACAGAGGGAGAGCCGGAACAGGGCTGGCGAGGTGACCCGGGCTTCCCTCCGCTTGAATTCGACCGCAAACTGCCACTGTGTTGTATAGTAATCGAGCAGCGCGGTATCGATGTCGATCCGGCCGCCGGCAAAGGTGCTCTTTTTCGCCGCCGTCCAGAGATTCGCCTTCCAGTACCCGACATCGAGCCAGGGCGACCAGCCCGTCAGATAGGGAAAGCGCATCAGCACCCGGAAGCCGCCGCTGTCGCCCGGAGCGGTGCCGTTCCAGGAGGGCAATCCCTCATCGAAGGGCTGTGGCACACTCCGGGGCTTGAGGATGAGAACGCCGCTGGTCGCCCCCTCCACCAGGCGCAGACCACTGCCATCCGGCAGCACTTCGAGGTTGCCCGCCGATTCGGCCTGCGCCAGCAGCGAATCGCCGCCGGCGGTCACCATCAGCTGGTCGGGATAGAGGCTCTGGCTGGAGAGTGTGGGGAGGCCGCCCGCCAGCAGCGACAGCAGCAGCAGACAGCGCGCACAGGGTGAGGGGTGCATGCTTGGACTCCGGATGAGGCGATCGGAGCGGTCAAGGGTGACCGCTCAGTTATAAAAATTCCAGACGAAACCCCAGCGGATCAGCCCTTTGGGCTGCGGGTAGGCGCCGGTGACCGCGAGATCGGTGCCAAGCGGATTCTGCAGCATGAAGAAGAGGGCGGCATCCTTGATGACTGCCGAGGCCTGGAACCAGGGCAGGGTCGCGGCACCACGGCGCTGCCGCTCGGTGGAAACCTCCACATACCATGGCAGCGGCGCCTGGCGCTCCCCCCAGAAGGAGCAGCCGAAGCGGAGGCGCAGGTCCAGGTCGCCGGCGAAAAAGCGGTGATTGAGCTGCAGCCATCCGGCCGCGGCGGTGCGCGGCTGGTCGCAGGGTACCTCGTGTTGAAAAACCATCTGTTTGCCTTTGCCCCACAGGGTCAGCCAGCTCGAGATCCGCCATTCGGCGGCGCCATCGAGACTGAAGCGCCACTCCTCCGGCTGATTCTGGTAAAGCGGCGCCTGGCGGCCCGTTTCCCACGCCAGCAGCACCGCGTCGCTGAGATGGCTGGCGCCGGCGGCCGCGAAGAGCTGCAGGGAGGCGGCACGGCGGTGGAGGGCGATGCCGAGATGATCGGCGCGCTCGGGTGCGAGATCCGGATCACCCTGGCCGAAGGGGCTCTGTTCGAAGCGTGCAGCCAGAGAGGCGGCCGCACGGCTGCGCTCCATCCAGACAAGCCCCTGCCAGCCGGCCGCGGGCTGCCAGCGCAGCTGCAGCTGTGGCAGCAGGGCCAGCCCTTCACCCTGTGCCTCCTCGAGCGCCAGCTGCGCGGTCAGCGCCATCCCGGTGCGGAATGGGACTATGGCCTGCCCCCAGACGGTCAACTGGCTGGTGTCGTGGTCGCCCCAGTCGCCGCTGC
Organism: uncultured Cytophagia bacterium; assembly: GCA_964436305.1. GTDB lineage: Bacteria > Zhuqueibacterota > Zhuqueibacteria > Residuimicrobiales > Residuimicrobiaceae > JAKPUX01. Next base: position 17,556 of record CAYTCI010000031.1, read on the forward strand.
GGAGGGCGGTGTGGCGCAAAGCGAGGCCGGTCATACCATCCAGATTGCGCCCGTGCAGGCGGAGGGTGCTGCGCAGATCGAGGCGCAGGGCGTCGGTGCCCTCATCCCAGAGGCTGTGACGGAAGCCATAGCGCTCGCGATGGTGATCGGTGATCTGGAGGCGGGTCTGCCAGCGCTCTTTGTAGAGCAGCTCGAGGCCGTGATCGTACCGGTTCTCCTTCTGATGCGGCCGGGAGAGGCCCGGGGCGAGCAGGGGTTTTGCGAAGAGCGGCAGGTCAAGATCGAAAGTGGTATAGAGCAGCCGGTAATCGACCCGCCACGGACGGCTGAAGGTGCGGCAGAGGCCCAGGGTGATCTTCTGGCTGCGATATTTTTCAAAGGGAGAGGTGATGCCGGCGTAGTTTTTCAACACCCCGCCGGCGTTGACCCGCAGATGCTGCGAGTAGCGCAGACCGGCGCGTACGTCGATGTCATCATAGCCATTGCCGCCGGTGCGATAGGCAACCTGGGAGCGCAACGAATCGGTAGCGAGATCGCGGCTGGTCATCTCAAGGGTCTGGCTGGCGGTCAGATCGGGAAAGGCGCGCCCGGCCGGATCAGCGAAGAGGGTCTGGCGGGCGATGCTCTCGACCGGGATGATGTTGAGGTCCGCCCGCCCGGTCAGAGGATCATCGAGGCGGAAGTGATCGTAGACCAGGGCAAGCTGCGAGGGCGGCGCGGCGAAGAGAGCGCCCGAGGCTGGCAGGCCGATGCTGCCGCGATCGAAATAAAAGGTGCCAGGGAGCTGAGCGAAGAGGTCGCCGGCAGAACCGTAACCCGAGCCGATCCGCAGGGTGGAATCGGCGTACAAGGGGGCGTTCGGATGCTGGGCCAAGACCGTCGCAGCCGCAACCAGAAGAAAGAGGCGGAAAAAGAGGGTGCGCATGCGCGCTCCGTCAGACTAGAGTGAAACGGCGCAGCCGCTGCAACAGCGCGGGCAGCAGCAGGGCGAACACCAGGGTATTGCCGAGCAGATGGATCCCGTAAAATGCCATCCCGGAGATGAATGCCGTCACGATCTGGCGGGAATCTCCGCCGGCGATCAGCAAGGCGAAGCTCAGGGTGGTCAGTATATCATAGATGAGGGTAAGGATAAAGCCCAGCCCGCCGAAGAGCAGGGCCTGCGCCCAGGGTGGCCGCGCCAGCCAGCGGCCGTTGCGCATCCAGCCTCCGACCGTCCCGGCCAGGGCGATGCCGAGGATCTGGGCCAGCAGCAGCGGCGGGGTCGGTGCGCCATAGGGATTGAAGAGTGAAAACAGGAGCGCCGAGAGTGCACCGATCACCAGGCCGATCCCCGGGCCGGTTAAAAATCCCGATGCGAATACCCCGGCGGTGAACATCTCCAGATTGGGAATAGCCAGAAAAAGATAGCCGAGCGTCACACACAGGGCGACCAGCAAGGCGGCGAGCAGCCATTTGTAATAGATCGGGCGGTGCGGCAATGGAACTCCGGTCAAATGTTCTGCAATGTAGAGAAGCGGCGGGTGAATATCAAGGAGATTTTCGCCCCATTTTTCTCTTGCATCGCAAGGCAAAATTGGTTATAATTAGGTGTACTTTTTTACATCTTTTTCGGAACAGCCATGCGATTCGAGACCATCAATGAGGCGGTCGAGGTGATCAGCTACTTCGATGGCCAAAAAATGCGGCCGATGCGCTTCCGCTGGCGCAGCCGGCCCTACCATATCAGCCGCATCAACGGCATCTGGAGCGAGCAGCAGGGGCGCGACCGGATCTACCATTTTCATGTCAGCACCCGCGAGTCGGGTTCTTTCGAGCTGATCTATCAAAACAGCGGTCTCGCCTGGCGGCTCGGACGGGTGAGCGTGGAAGAGTGAAGCGGAAAAAATCCCGCCGGCTGCCCGGCGGGACCCTTATGACTAGAGATCCTCGATCCGTTTGAAGCGCGGCACGAGAAAATGCATCACTGCCCAGGCAATGAGATAGGCCAGGGCGCAAAAAGCAAAAACGAGGGTATAGGCGACGGTCAGGCGCTCCTGTACCAGGGGTCCCTGCAGGTTCTTGAGAGCATCAAAGGCATGAGCATCCACCGCCTGCAGCTGGCTGACCACCTCCCTGGGAAGATCGGCAAGGGCCTTGCTGTTGAGATCGACCAGCTCGCCGTGTTTGTTGACCAGCGAGAGACCCTGGATCTTGTCCAGAAAGCCCCCGAGGTCCTTCATCCGGGCCTCGGCATAGGAGCGGGCAATTCCGGCGCTGCGGTAGGCGTCAAAAAGCCAGCCGGCCGCCTTGTTGATGACGATGCCACCGATACCGCCCGCCATACCGCCGATGCCGGTCACACTCGCGACCGCCTTCTTGGGGAACATGTCCGAGACCGTGGTGAAGATATTGGCCGACCAGGCCTGATGCGCGGCGGTACCGAGGCCGATGATCACCACCGGCAGCCAGTAGCTGAAGCTGCCCAGATATTGGGCGGAGAGCACCACCAGGGGGATAGCGGCGATCCAGAGCATCGCCTTCATGCGCGCAGCATAAGGTTCCAGCCCCTGGTTGATGAAATGCATCGGCAGCCAGCCGCCGGCCACGCTGCCGACTGTCGACATGCTGTAGAGGACGGCGAGGGGAAAGGCGACCATAGTGCCGGTCATATGGTATTGGGCCTTGAGATAAGCCGGCAGCCAGAAGAGAAAGAACCACCAGACCCCGTCGGTCATGAACTTGCCAAAACTGAAGGCCCAGGTCTGTTTGTAGCCCAACAGCCGGAACCAGGAGATCTTGTCGCTGGCGGTTTCGTTGGCGGGGGCGGCCTCCTCGCTGTCGCTGTGGATATAGGCGAATTCAGCCGCCTTGACACGTTTGCTCAGCCGTGGGGCTTCGTAGAGCCAGAACCAGAAGAGCAGCCAGAGCAGTCCGATGCCGCCGACGATGATAAAGGCCGCCTGCCAGCCGAGATGCCCGGCGATCCAGGGTACCGTGAGCGGTGCGAGGATGGCGCCGACGTTGGCGCCGGAATTGAAGATCCCGGTCGCCAGGGCCCGCTCCTTCTTCGGGAACCACTCAGCGATGGTCTTGATCGCGGCGGGAAAGTTACCCGACTCACCGAAGCCGAGCAGGCCGCGGGCCGCCATAAAGCCGCCGGTGCCGCGCGCCAGGGCATGCAGCATCGCGGCGATCGACCAGACCAGCAACGAGAGGGCATAACCCAGCCGGGTCCCGAGCCAGTCGATCAGCCGGCCGGCGAAGAGCATCGAGATGGCGTAGACGAACTGGAAGACAGCGACGATATTGGCATAATCCGAGTCGCTCCAGTTGAATTCCACCTCAAGCTGGTCTTTCAGCAGGCTGAGCACCTGCCGGTCGAGGTAGTTGACCGTGGTGGCAAAAAAGACCAAAGCGCAGATGGTCCAGCGATATTTACCGATCTTTTCATTCCATTCGCTCATTGCTGCTCCTTTCCGGTTATCGCTGCGCTCACCTTACCCGATCACCAGGGTCATGATCGAATGAGGCAGACTCTCGGCCGGCGCGGCCATGCCGCTGAGCCAGAGTTTGTAGGGGATCGTTTCGTCCGAGAGATTGAGGACGATCACGGCGAGCTTGCCGTCCGGATTGACAAAGGCCGTGGTCAGGAGCTTGTCGCGGTTGGAGCAGGCGATGATTCGTTTGGCCCCCGGGCGGACAAATTTGCTAAAGTGGCCGAGATAGAAGAAGGAGTTCATGTAAAAGAGATCGCCGGCGGCGGTCTTGTGGACCGGGGCATAGCAATAGTTGCCGACGTGGTTGGGTCCCCCCTTCTCATCGAGGAGGATGTTCCAGTCGGTCCAGCCGACGGCCCCGTTATTGAAATCGCGCACCAGCGACTCGCCATAGCGTTCGCCCCAGTGCCATTCGCCCAGCTTGTCGGTCGAGTAGGGATAAGTGCAGCCCTCGGTGAAGATCAGGTTGGTTGTCGGGAAGGCCTCATGCACCCGTTTGACGTTGTCGAAGACGTCGTTCATGTACCAGTGAAAGCCGACGCCCCAGACGTAGCGCGCCGCTTCGGGATCATTGAGGATCGTGCTTGCGCGCTGATAGAGCAGATCGCGGTTGTGATCCCAGACGATCAGTTTTTTGCCGGCCATGCCCGCGCGGGCGAGGGTGGGGCCGATATGGGTCTTGACGAAATCGCGCTCCTCTTCTGCTGTATAGATGCAGCTCTCCCAGGTCTGCGTCGCCATCGGCTCGTTCTGCACCGAGAGGCCCCAGACCGGAATCCCCTCGGCCTCATAGGCCTGGATGAATTTGATATAAAAATTGGCCCAGGCCTGGGCGCACTCCGGCTTCAGCTTGCCGCCATGCAGCATGTCGTCGTTGGTTTTCATCCACGCTGGCGGGCTCCAGGGACTGGCATAGAGGGTGATGTGCCCCCCGGCCGCGGCCATCGCCTTTTTGATCAGGGGGATCTTGTACGCCTTGTCATGGGCGATGCTGAAGCTCTTCAACTCCAGGTCGCCGCGCTCGACATAGGCATAACTCCCGCTGGAAAAATCGCAGCTCTGGATGTTGGTGCGCGCCAGGGAGTAACCGATGCCCTGCTCGGGATCGAAGTAGGCGGTCAGCAGTTCCTGCTGCCTGGCGGGTGAAAGGCTGAAAAAGGTCTCCGCCGAGGCGTCGGTCAGGGCGCCACCGATGCCGACGATGGTCTGGAAGGTGTGGGCCGGATCGATAAAGACACAGGGTTGGGTCTCGAGCGGCTGGCCGAAGGGAGCGAACTCGACGCTGCCCAACTCCGCCATGCGGGCCGTGGTCGCTTGCGCCGTCTGGTAGATCCTGACCTTGCCGGCAGCAGTCGCCGCGGCGGCCGGGGCTTTTTGTTCGGCGGCGCAGGCGAGGGTGAGGGCGGATATCAGGGTTAATACGATCAGGGATGGTTTCACGCAGCCTCCTATGAAAATAGTCCGTCCAGTTTGGTGCGGCATTGGGGACAACAACCCGATTCGAGGTAGTTGGCCGCAACCGTAAAACCGGCGCGTTCGATCAACAGCACGCCGCAGCGGTGGCAGTAGGTGTTCCCGCCGACATCGCCTGGTGCGTTGCCGGTATAGACATAGCGCAATCCGGTCTCCAGACCGATCCGCCGCGCCAGGTAGAGGAGTTCCAGGGGGGTCGGCGGGACCGCGGTCATGCGATACTGCGGATAAAAACGGCTGATGTGCCAGGGGGTCTCCGGACCCAATTCCTCGCTGATGAAGCGGGCGATCGCCCGCAGGCCCGCCTCGCTGTCGCTAAAGCCCGGCACGGCCAGGGTGGTCACCTCCAGCCAGATCCCCAGTTTTTTCATGAGCCTCAGGGTATCGAGGACCGGTGCCAGTGTGCCACCGGTCACGCTGCGATGCAGGGCCTCATCCCAGCCCTTGAGGTCGACATTGGCGGCGGTCAGAAACGGGGCGATCTCCCGCAGCGGGGCCTCGTGGATAAAGCCGTTGGTGACCCAGACCGTATCGAGCCCACGGGCGCGCGCGAGCCGGCAGATCTCGAGGGCATACTCGAAATAGACCGTCGGTTCGGTATAGGTGCAGGCGATGGTGCGGCAGCCTGCCGTCAGCGCCTCTTCGACCACCGCGCCGGCGGACACCTCACGGTCTGTTATCACGGCATGCCCGGCTCTGACCTGCGAGATCTCGTGGTTCTGGCAAAACCAGCAGTGAAAATTGCAGCCCGGCGCGGCGACCGAGAAAGAGTGGCTGCCGGGATAGAGATGATAGAGCGGTTTCTTTTCGATCGGGTCGACGTGCAGGGCGATCGCCTGGCCGTAATTCAGCGAGTAGAGCACACCCTCCCGATTTTGCCGTACGCCGCACAGCCCGATTCGGCCCGGAGCGATCAGACAGTCATGGGGACAAAGGTGGCATTGCACCTGTCCGCCGGGCGCCTCCCCGGAATAGAGCGCGGGGTGCATCCTGACCTCCTACCGGCCGGTCATCAGCGCATGGATTTTGACGGCCAGCGCCCGGTGCTTCTCGACAGCCTCCTCTTCAGGTAGGGGGAGAAAACAGGCGATGACATAGCGATGGCGGCCGTCATCGACTAGGCCGACATCGTGCGTCCAGCTGCTGTACCAGCCGGTCTTGTGATAGAACATCGCCTCCGCCGGCAGCCCGGCCGCAAATTTGGCATTATCCAGCTGTCCGCCCAGGAGGCCAAGCAGCTGCATACTCACCCAGGGCGAGACCAGCCGGCGCAGCGCGATCCGGCCGAGGAAATCGGCAGCGTGCAGGGCGCAGGTTTCGGTGCTGCGAATCGTTGCGTAGCCGGAATCCTCAAAGGCGCGCTTGAGGTATTTGCGCGTGACTTCACTGCCATACCAGCCGTAACGGTGCATCAGCGAGTCGATACTCTTGCGGCTGGCCAGATCGATGAGGCAGTTGGCGGCCGAGTTGTCGCTGCGGGTGATCATCAGATCGAGCAGGTAACGGACGGTCACCGTGTCGCCCGCCTGCAGCAGCGGCCGCGGATCGCGGGTCCACTCTTTCGAGCGGTCGACGGCATTGATATCGCGGACCACGTGGGGCGTTGCCAGGGTCAGCCGTCCCTGGCTGACCTGATCGAGGATCCCGGCGGCCACATACATCTTGTAAACCGAGGCAGGATAGATGAAATTATCCATGTGCACCCCGCCGAGCTGCGGCTTTTTCCCGGAGAGATCCATCACAGCCAGGGAGATCTGTTCCGGGCCATCCTCTGTCGCAAAGGAGCCTGCCAGACCGAGTTCCTGCACGATGGCCGTGAGCCTGGCCGTTAATTTGGCATCAAAGTGACAGTAATCGGGGATTTGCGGGGATTGGGCGCCGGCGGTGGCAGTCAGAACCAGGCCGGCCAGGAGCATGTGGACTCTTGTCATCGTCTCACTCACCAGGTTGATCTGAACTGCAATTTACTAATCCAGACGACCATTGGCAACACTTTATTTGCCCGCCGGTTCCTGCAACCGGGCGTGTCGGACGGCAAAAAAACCCTTGTTCCCAACCAAAAAGTTGCTAAGTTTTCCCTGATATCCGCATAAACCCGATTTCGAGCACCAACCCACAGGAACTCCCATGATCTATCACCCGTATGGCACAACCGGCATCCAACTCTCCGCCATCGGATTTGGCGGCATGCGCTTTCCCGACCAGCAGGACGTAGATGGCTGCGCGGCGCTGGTCAAAAAGGCCTGGGATCTCGGCATCACCTATTTCGATACCGCGATCGGCTATGGCCAGTCCGAGGCGCTCTTCGGCGCCGCCTTCAAGGAGATGAAACAACAGCGGCAAGAAAAACCCTTTTATGTCGCCACCAAGACCAACAAGGCCGAACCCGGCGAAATCCGCCGCGAACTCGAGACCTCTCTCGAGCGCATGGGACTGGAGCAGATCGATTTTTACCATGTTTGGTGTGTCATGGACCGGAATTCCTTCATGAATCGCCGGCGCAAGGGGGCTTTGCAGGCCTTTGAGCAACTGCAGCGCGAGGGGCTGATCCGGCACATCTGTGTCTCCAGCCATATGACCGGGGCGGAGATCGAATGGATGCTGGAGGAGTACCCCTTTGCCGGGATCCTGCTGGGTTATTCGGTGATGAATTATGCCTATCGCGACCAGGGGATCAGCGCGGCGGCCCGGCTCGGGCGCGGAGTGGTCATTATGAATCCTCTCGGCGGGGGGATTATCCCGCAGCACCCCGAGCGCTTTGATTTTGTCCGTACCCGCCCGGAGGAGAGCGTCGTTCAGGGCGCCCTGCGCTTCCTCCTCAACGATGCGCGCATCACCACCGCTCTGGTGGGGTTCAGCAACCAGGCCCAGCTCGAGGAGGCCGTCGCCGCCACGGAAGGCTTTGCCGGTGTGAGCGAGGCAGCCCTCCAGGAGATCCGGACCCACCTCAGCGCATCCTTCGACACCCTCTGCACCGGCTGCGGCTACTGCGATCACTGCCCGGAGGGAGTGCCTGTGCCCAAGATGATGGACAGTTATAACCAGTACATGCTCTCCGGCAAGCCGGACCATATCGCCGAGCGTCTCGGCTGGCACTGGGGTATCAGCCGCAAGAGCCCGGTCTTTGACCTCTGCAGCGAATGCGGCCAATGCGAGGAGGCCTGTACGCAGAAACTGCCCATCCGGGAGCGCCTGAAAGAGATCAAGCGCCTGGCGCAAAAAAACCGGTGATTTTCAGCCGTAATCGGGTCGGGCGGGTATATTCCGGGGCGTGGCGGGTGCTGGAGCGTGAAAATCCAGCGGGGGAGGTGTGTGGACTGGAGCGAGATCAACCGCCGAGTCGGACGGTCAGCTGCAGCAGGGCCTTGACCCGGAGATAGTCATCGAGAAAGAGACGGACGCTGCGCCCCTCGCTGCCGGCCAGCTGTACCCGATGGCTGTAGTAGAGTGTTTTGGTCGAGGCCGCTGCGTTTTGAAAGAGCGGCACATCGGCCGGATTCAGGGTGATGCGGCTGGTCGCGGTGGCGGCGGTCGTGACCCGGCCCGCGCCATCGATTGCGGCCGCAGCCAGCCGGACTGGTCCGAGCACCAGGTCGGGAGCTGTGAAGAGACGGCTGGAATCGCTGGCAAAATAAAAACGGACCTCCCCTGCCGCCGGGAGATGATTTTCGATCTCCACCTGCAACTCGCCCGCCCGCAAGCGTTCCATCGCCTCGCCGGAGAGCGTCATCTCGCCATCCTTTTCCCTGAAGGCATCCCCACCCTCACCCGCCGGTGCGATAAACAAGGCGGTGGGATCGCCATCGATTTTCCGCGCTTCCCAGACCAGATTGCAGGGGAGATCCAGGCCGAAACGGGCCGCCACCACGTCGCCGCTGCCCACGCTGCCATAGACCAGACTGTCGCCGATGTCCACCGTGCCGGTTACCGCAATCCGGTCGGGCTGCTGGTTGATGAACTCCACGATCGTGCTGTTGTTCGCGGTCCAGGGCGGCGGGGCATAGAGGCGACCCGATGGCGTCGCCGCTGGCACAGTAAAGTCGAGTGCAAAGGGCACGCCCGCCCGGCCCGCACGAAAGCCGTGCAGGGCGCCGCGGAAGTGCAGCGGCAGATTGAGCGTGCTGTAGACCTCGACCTGCAACCGGGCCTCGCGCAGGGTAATGCCCGCCAGATCGCCCCAGGCTCCGCCGATATCAAGGGCGCGTACCGTGCTGTCGAGGCGGACCGCTCGCGGCGCGAGCCGGCCGCTGAACCGGCCGACGCGCACGCCCTCGAGCGAAAGGGCAAACGCAAGCCGGGTCGCGGCGCCGATCTCGACAAAACCGCTGCGCATGTCAGCAGTGGCGGCGCGGATGATCATCCGGATCTCCTGTGGCGAGCCCACCGGCGGCAGGTCAAAATCAGCGGTCAGGCCGGTCAGATCGATCTCGGTGCGGGTGACCGCATCCGGCGTGAGCCCGAGGGTAAAACTCAGCGCCTTGTGGGTAGCAGGACGGGTGATCTGGGGGAATTCGAGGGTCAGCGACGGGCTGCCGAAGGGAGAGCGGTTGTCGAGTTCGAGGCGCAAGCGGCCACTGGCGAAGACGGCTTCGTCGATGGCATTGCCCTCGGCATTGGTCAAGGCCAGCGACTCGCTGCGCTCCAGCGTCGTGGCAGGGATGCGCGCTTGTGCGGCGGCGACGACAAAGTGGGTCAATTCCACAACCAGATCCACGGGCAAATCGGCGGCGACAGCAACCAGCCGGCCCCGGCTGCCTGGTGAATCCCCACTGATCAACCAGCGCGCCTCACGAGGGATGGTGATGCCCGCCATGTCGACCAGAATCTCGGCGGAGTCCCCTGCCGCAAGCCGGCGCAGCAGCGGGCTGGAGAGGACCATTCCGCCGGTAACACCGCTCTGCAGGGTGAGGATGAGGTTCTCGAGATCGACGTTGAGGTGATTATAGAGGTGGAGGTTGGCCGAGCCGCTGATGAGTGAGGCGTAGAGCAGATCCTCGCTGCTGTGAATGGCGGCCGGAATGTAATTGAAAGAGAAGGGGGCGATGGCGGCGGTCGTGCCGCTGCGCGCAGCCGCCTCGGCGCTTACCTGCGACCAGAGATAGCGCTCCGCCATGACCGGCACCCCCGGAATCGTAAAGGCGTCGAGGCCCAGGGTGAGGCTTTGCTGCAAGTCGGGAAGGGTCAGGTAGGAGCCGACCTGGGTGGTATCGAGCGTCTCGGAAAAATGAAAGGTGAGGAGACTGTCGGCGCCCGCGACAAAGTTATCCTCCTCGGCGATCAGGGTCGAGAGGGTGTAGCGGTGGTCGGTCACCGGGATATTCAGGGTCGTCTCCCAGCTCGGGGCTTTGGGGGACTCGATCGAACAGCCCCAGAGCAGGAATGCCGCCACCCCCGGCCATCCCGCTCGCATACATTTACCCAACCTGCTCATCCAGCCGCCCAAACTCCATTCTCTCTTTTCTGAAACATACCGGCAATCGGCCGGCTCTGCGTACTCCCGCCGGCCGCCGGGCTCAGCGGTTGCCGCCGAGCCGCCGCAGGGATTTGACCAGGGCCTGGGTGCCTTCGCGGCCCTCGCCGTGCGCCTGACAGCCGGTGAAGAGCTGGTGCACGAGGGCGAGCGCCGGCGCCGGCAGCTGCATCTCGCGCGCCGCTTCGAGGGCCAGGCGCAAGTCCTTCTGCTGCAGGTCGATCATGAAACCGGGGGCGAAATTATCGGCTGTCATCCTGGGGCCGAGATTGGCCAGCTGCCAGGAACCGGCCGCACCCCCCTTGACCGCCTCGATCATCACCAGGGGGTCCACACCCGCCTTGCGGGCGAACTCGACCGCCTCACAGACGGCGAGGTTGGTGACAGCGCCCAGGATCTGGTTACAGAGCTTGACCGTCTGACCCATGCCATGTCCTCCCACCCGGGTGACGCTCTTGCCCATCGCCTGCAGTACCGGCAGCGCGCGTTCAAAGACCTCTTCTTTGCCGCCGACCATGATCGCCAGGGTTCCGGCGATGGCGCCGATATCGCCGCCGCTCACCGGGGCGTCGAGCATCTCGCTGCCGTGGGCCTCGATCGCGGCCGCCAGGCTGCGGGTCACCGCCGGCGAAATCGTGCTCATGTCGACGACCACGCTGCCGGGACGGAGGCCGCTGAGGATCCCGCGATCGCCCAGCACCACCTCCTCGACATCGGGGGAATCGGTGACGATGGTGATCACCAGCTCACTGGCCGCGGCCACCTCGCCCGGTGAGGCCGCACCCGCCGCACCCGCCGCCAGCAGCTTCTCCATGCGCCGGGCGGTGCGATTGTAAACCGTCAGCGGGAATCCCGCCTTGAGCAGATTGAGGGCCATGGGTTCGCCCATGATGCCCAGTCCAATGAATCCGATCTTCATAAAGGGCTCCTTTTCACTTTCGGCGGCGGGAATCAATAGGCGGAGGTCATGTGGTGCTGCCAGACCTTCCAGCTCCCCTCCTGTTTCACCAGGACGGTCGTATAAAAGCCTTGCATTCTGGAGGGTTTGCCGCTGCTGAGGATCGCGACCGTCCCCTGGTAGCGGGCCACCGCCAGGCGGCCATCGCAGCGAATATCGGCGGTGCCGAGCGTGGTGCGGATCGACTCCCAGCGTTCGAAGAGGGGGGTGAAATAGTCGCCGATCTGGCTGGCATTGAGGGTCTTGCCGTTTAGGGTGTACCAGTACATGTCTTTGGTGCAGAGGGTGCGCAGGGTGGCAATATTTTTCGCATCGAAGGCCGCGTGGAAGGCGGTCACGACCTGGTTGATCTCGCTCTCCTGATGGCCGGCGCAGCTGGTCAGAAGGATCACCAGCAGCAGAGCCGCGATTCTTTTGTACATCACTCCGTTCCTTGTTGGGATTTCAGGGTTCTCCGGCGGTGCGCGCTATGGCCTCGGCCCAGCCGGCCTCCTCCACCCGGCCATGTTTGCGGCAGCCGAGGGCGTAAATGCGGCACTTTTCGGCGAGGGCGGCCAGGGTGGCGCTCTGATCCGCAGGGAGCAAATGCCCCGAGGCCGCCATTTTTTGCAGTGCCATAATCCTGTAGCGGTCCAGACTGTGCTGGCGCGACAGCTGCGGCCAGGCTCCGGCGCGTTTGACGATCAACCGCTCCGCCAAAAAGAGCACGGGATTGCGGCTGGTGAGCCGCAGCCAGAGATCATAATCCTCGCAAGCGGGCAGGCTCTCATCGAAGAGACCACTCTCCGCGAATACGCTGCGCTCGATGATCACCGAAGAGGGACTGATGATGCAGAGCGGCAGACAGTCGCGATAGATCCAGCCGGAGCGTTTGCGGTGGCGCGCCCCCTGATTCATCCAGAGGCCGTCGCGCCGCCACTCCTCATCGGTGTAGCAGATCAGCATCTCCGGGTTGGCCTGGAGGGCAGCCAGCTGGCGTGCGAGCTTGTCGCGCTTCCAGAGATCGTCCGAGTCGAGAAAGGCCAGCCAGCGGCTGGAGGCGACGGCGATGCCACGGTTGCGCGCAGCGGAGACCCCCAGCGGCTGCGGATGGCGGATGATGCGTATCCCGGCGCCGAGGGCATGCAGGAGGGTGCACGTCTCATCCTGCGAACCGTCATCGACAACAATGATCTCATCGGCTGGCCGGCTCTGCTCAAGCACGGACTGCACGGCTTCCATGACCAGGGCCGCGCGGTCGCGGGTGGTCAGAACGACGGAGACCGTCCTCTCCGGCAGGATGGCAGGAGGCATCATGCCGCCGCCGGTCAGGCCACCCGGAAAAACGAGAGGAAAAAGCCGGCCAGGGTGATCCCGGCGAGGAGCAGGGCGGCGATGCGATGGCCGGTGCGCTCGCGTGCGATCTCCTGATAGCGGAGCAGCATGGCGCAGAGATAGCCCCCGGCAAAGCCACCGGCATGGGCCCAGTTATTTACGCCCGGGAAGAGAAAACCGAAGACAAAGGCCATCAACGCCCAGCTGCCCACCTGGCGCAGCAGGGCCTCGCCGTAGGTACCACCGCGATGACGGCCATAATATATCAGTGCCCCGAGCAGACCGAAGATCGAACCGGAGGCGCCGACCGTAAAGGGCACCTGCAGCAGATCCGAGGCGAAAAAACCGGCCACCCCGGCCGCCGTCCAGATGATAAAGGCCCGTGAAATACCGAAGAACTCCTCGACCGCGTAGCCGATGTTGCGCAGCCAGATCATGTTGAAAAAGATGTGCAGGATGCCGCCGTGCAGATAGATGGCGGTGAAAAGGGTCCACCATTGCCCCTGGGCGAGCGGGACCGCGCCGGTCATCCCCAGACGGTAGAGTGCGCTGCCGCTCGGAGCCAGCAGGCTGAATAGGCCGCGGACGGAAAAGAGCGAGGAGAGATCCAGGACCAGGCTGATCAGGTAGAGCACGACGTTAAAGCCGATCAGCAGCGGCGTCAGACCGCCAAGGCTGCGAATGACCTTGTCAAAACCGGTGCTTAAGCCGGAGAGACCATAGTTTTTCCAGCCGCAGTGGATGCACTCTTTGGCGTTGACCGATATCAGACGGCGGCAGTTGGGGCAGAGCCGGGCGCCGGCTTTATGTTCAGGGGACATAGGATGACCTCATAGACGAGAGATGAACTATAATATGCGAAAAAAAATCCTCTAAATAAAGGAGAAAATGGCGGCCGGCTCTCTCCCGCCATCTTGTGCTGCCCCGGCCTCCCTCTCGCGCCGATCTGGCGCCAGGTTCCCGATCCCTCGCTATTGCTCACGCACTCAGGTGGGCACCGGATTTAAAAAGCATCCGGCAACAGAACAGCGGATATTTTCCTTGCAAATCATTCGGCGAAAGTTTATATTTTATGTAAGTTTAGCACGCAACCAAACGGATAACTCCCATGAAAATCGGCATCGTCGGTCTGCCCTTCTCCGGCAAGACCACCCTTTTCAACGCCCTCACCGGCGCGGCAGCGGACCCCGCCGCCCAAGCGGGCAAGCGCGACGCCCACCGCGCCATCGTCCAGGTCCCGGATGAACGCCTCGACCGTCTGGATTCCCTCTTCACCCCCAAGAAAAAGACCCCGGCAACGATCGAATATATCGATCTCAGCGGATTGAGCGCCGACGAGCAGAAAAAGGGCGGCTTCAGCGACCAGTTCCTTGGCCAGTTGCGCACCGCCGATGCCGTCCTCGTCATCGCCGCCGCTTTTCACAACGACAACGTCCCCCATCCCCTCAACAGCATCGATCTGCAGCGCGACTTTAACCTGGTCCAGGAGGAGTTCATCCTCAGCGATCTCGGCATCGTCGAAAACCGGCTGCAGCGGATCGAGAAGGAGATGCGCGTCCGCAAGACCGACCTGCTGGTCAAGGAGGAGCAGGTGCTGCGGCGCTGCAAGACCGCCATCGACAACCTCCAGCCTCTGCGTACCCTCGATTTTGCGCCCGACGAGGAGATCCTCATTCGCGGCTATCAGTTCCTCTCGCTCAAACCGCATATTCTCGTGCCGAACATCGACGAAAAAGAGATCAGTCGCAGCGAGGCCGTGGCCGCGACACTGGAGAACCGGGCCGCCATCCCTAAAACCGCAGTACTGCCGATCTCCGCGCAAATCGAAATGGAGATCCAGCAGCTCTCCGACGAAGAGGCGGAGATCTTCCGCCAGGATGTGGGCATCCAGCAGCCGGCGATGAACCGGCTGCTGCGCACCTCCTACCAGCTGCTCGGCCTGCTCTCCTTCTTCACCGTCGGTGAGGATGAGGTGCGCGCCTGGACGATCCACAGCCAGACCCTGGCGCCGCAGGCGGCGGGGGTGATCCACTCCGATATCGAACGCGGATTCATCCGCGCCGAGGTGGTGCATTACGATGATTTCATCGTGCGGGGAAACATGGCCAAATGCAGGGCGGAGGCGGTGCTGCGGCTGGAAGGCAAGGAGTACATCGTCAAGGACGGGGATATCATCAATTTCCGCTTCGCCGTCTAGGACCGGGGCGGCTCCCCGATCGCTGCGGCGACCGTCTGCAGCAGCAGGGTGGTGGTATAGGGTTTTTGGACAAAGCGGGCGTGGTGCTCATCCATGACCGCTTTGATCTCTTTGTCGGGGAGATACCCACTGGTGAGGATCAGTGGCACGGGGCAGATCCGCGCGATCTCGCCGGCCAGCTCGCGTCCGGTCGTGTTCTCCAGCTTCCAGTCGAGCAGGATGGCGCGGATCGCGGTCCGGTGTTCTTGCAGCAGCTGCAGCGCGGTGGCCCGCTCCATCGCGGTGAGCACAGTATAGCCGGCATGGCCCAGCATTAGGGCGTTCATTTGCAGGATGCCCGGTTCATCATCAACGACCAGGATGGTCTTGCCGCTCTCGGCGACCGGCGCAGCCGAGGCGAGCGGCAGGTAGAGCTGAAAGGCGCGCTGATCGAATTCGGCGGTGACGATGCGGGCGACGCCGTGATGGGCCTGGATGATCGCCTGCATGGCCGCGAGACCAAAGTCCCGAAAGCTGCCGGCCGCCTGGTTTTTACGTTCTTCCGCCGGCCAGGGTGACAAGTGGTCGGTATACGCCACCTCAATCATCATCAGGCGCACCCCTTCTGCCAGGCCTGCGCTCCGTTCCGGTGCCGTCTGGATCCTGATCCGCAGCGGCATCCCCTCCTCCATGACCTTCCGGATATAATCGAGCAGATAGACCATCGCATGCAAGAGCATGACCGTATCGCCCTGGACCAGCACCTTCTCATCCGCCACCTGCCAGTGGGTCGGCGCGCTCTGGCTGAAGAGGCGTTCCTGGGTGTTGGCCGCGTGGTGGAGGATGGGGACGATCGGGACCGGCGAGGCGGTGATTTCGAATTCACCGGCGATATAGTGCACCTGCTGGAGGAAGCGCGTCAGGGCTTCCGCATCCTGGAGCAGGATCCGCGCCTCATCGCGCAGGGCGGGCTCCACACCAGCGGGCTGGACGAGCAGCCGCAGCCGTTCAGCCAGGGGCTGCCACTGGCGCTCGAGCAGGCGGCTGAGCGCTTCGAGGGCGTCGGCGGGTTCCTCGCGTGGCGGCAGGGCCGGCCGCCCGGCCGGTTTGGCCGGTTCGAGCGGGCGCGCAGCGATGGCCGGAGCGGGTGGCGGCACCGATTTCTCGCAGGCGTGAATGGTCGCGGTGATTACCTGGGATTCGGGCAGTTCGGTTTTGGCCAGCTCCAGCCTGATCGCATAGACCTCACCGGAGTTATCGAGCACAAAGAGCGGGCTGCCCGGCTTGACCTCTTTCAGGTCGGGATTGATGCGAAACTCGAAGAGCCACTGGTGCCACTGCTTCTGAGACTCACCGACGAGCAGATTGCTGAAATCGATACCCAGCACCGCGAGCGCGGAGATCCGCAGCAGCTCGACCATCCGCTGGTTCCAGACAAGGATACGGTTCTCACCGTCCACGGCGAAGAGCGGGTAGGCCAGCTCCTCGAGGAAACCGAGGCTCTCCGCAGGCAGGGTTGCCGCTGCAGTGCCCGGTTCCTCCGGGCTCCCGGAGTCTGTCTCCTGCGGTGGCTCGACCGGCGGATCCACCGGAGGGCCGACCGCGATATCGCGGGTCATGCGCTCGCGGGTCAATTCGGCCGCCGCCTGCTGTTCCCGGCTGATTTCGCGCAGCAGTTCGGGCAGGATCTCCGGCCGGCTCTTGCGCACCTCCGAGCTGCGCAGAATCTGCCAGCGTAGTCCCACCTCCTGACCCTCATCATCCCGATCCAGTATCAGCAGCCAGGTCACCCGCAGCAGCAGGCCATCCTTGCTCTGGATCAGGGCTTCGATCTGGCTCTCGGCTTCGCCGAGGGACAGAATATCGCGCAACCGTTCCTGAATATCCAGATCGATCGTCAGGTGTTCGATGGCATTGAGTCCGACCATTTCGTCACTGGCGTCATAATGCAGCAGCTCGGCAATGGCGGGCGAAACCGCAAGAATATCGCCCTCCCGGTTGGTGACCATCTCCTGTGCGCCCGCCCTGCTCATTTCCCGCGGCTCGGGGTCCCGGAACTGTTTGCGGAAGCGGCTGTAGCCGCCCTCGAGGAGGTCGGTCAACTGGGTCCTGAACCAGGCCGTCTGATGGACCAGCTCATTGAGGGGTGCGCGCGGCTGGGCGTCAAGGAAGGCGAGATAGCTGACATCGTTCCAGGAAAAGCCGTCGAGGATGTAACGCCAACGGCCGAGATCAAAGGTCTCGAGATCGTGAACCGAAACCAGCTGTACCGCACCAATCAGCTGGCGCTGCACCATCAGCGGCAGGATGGCACGGTGAAAAATGCCATTAAAAAAGGAGGCGAAGACGGCGTTGCCGTCGCGAAGACCCAGATCGGCAAAATGGGGTGGATTGGTAAGGATGAAATCGAGAAAGGGAGAGAGAGCCGGCGCCAGCTCCGCCGGCAGAGTGCAGTGCAGGGAGGGGTGTGTCACCCTTTCGCCATCCGCATCGAAGAGCAGAATGGCCAGGCTTCGTTGAACGGCGAAGGCCTCCTGGACATGTTGCAGGGCAGCCGGATCGGCCAGATGGGAAATGTGCAGGGTGGCGTTCATGGGCTGGAACGGATCCCTCCTTGTGATGGCGCTCGGGAGAGGCGATTTGTGCAATATAGGAGCAAAAAACGACAAAATCAACAGGCGTCGCAAAAAAGTTCACGACTGGAGCAGATGGTCGAGATAGAAGGGCAGCGGCGGTTCGAGACCGATAGCGACCAGTTCGTCGACACGGTTGAAAATCTCGTCCGGCGTTCCCTCAGCGAAGAGGCGTCCTCCCTCGAGCACCACCAGGCGCCGCGCAGCCCAGGCCTCCTCGGGAAACTGGGTGACCAGCAGGCAGGCCACCTCCTGCTGCTGATGCAGCAATCCGATCAGTTCGATGATCTGCCGCCGGTGCAGGGGATCGAGCAACGAGGTCGGTTCATCGAAGATCAGGTAGCGCGGTTGCATTGCCAGGACGGCCGCCAGGGCCAGTCGCTGTTTTTCGCCGCCGGAGAGATAATGCGGCGATTTCAGGCGATAGGGCTCGAGATCAAAGTAGCGCAGCATCTCGTCGACGCGGGCGTGCATCTCATCATAAGACAACCCGAGGTTTTCCAGTCCGAAAGCGATCTCGCGCTCGACCGTCGTTGAGACGATCTGGTTGTCCGGATTCTGGAAGATCATGCCGACGCGCCGGCGGATGGCCGGCAGGTTTTGTTCCTCCGCCGTATCGAGCCCGTCGATGCACACCCGGCCGCGATCGGGCAGCAGCAGTCCGTTGCAGCATTTGACCAGAGTGCTTTTGCCCGAGCCATTGGGGCCCATGATGGCGAGCAGTTCGCCGGGATCGATGCGCAGCGTGATGCCGTTCAGGACCTGGCGGCTCTCGCCGGCTGCGTCGCGATAGGAAAAATGGATGTCGCTCAGCTCAATCAAGCGCCAGCCAGCCCATAGGGATCCATATCGAAACGGGTCATGGCGCGGAGGGCATCGACGCGGCCGAGGATCTCCTTGCGATCCAGGCTGCGCAGCCGGTTGCAGCTGAAATCTTCCACAAGGAAGGAGGCCACCGCGGTACCGAAGACCACCGCGCGGCGGAGGTTCTCGTCGCTCACCTGGCCGCAGAGGGCCAAATACCCCATGAAGCCGCCGGCAAAGGTGTCGCCGGCACCGGTCGGATCCTGCAACTTGTCCACCGGGAAGGCCGGGCAAAAGAAATAGCGGTCCCCGTGGACCAACAGCGCCCCGTGCTCACCCTGTTTGATGATCAGGGTGCGCGGCCCCATCGCCTGAACCCGCCGGCTGGCACGAATGAGATTCTCCTCGCCCGACAGCTCGCGGATCTCCGAGTCGTTGACCACAAGGGCGTCGACCCGCTTGAGGATCTCCTGCAGCGGCCCCGGAGTGCCGGTGATCCAGAAATTCATCGTGTCCATCGCGATAAAACGCGGCTTGTCAACCTGGGCCATGACGTTGAGCTGGAGTTCGGGGCTGATATTGGCAAGGAAGAGGAAATCGCTGTGGCGGTATTTCTCCGGGATGCGGGGATTAAAGCTCTCAAAGACGTTGAGATGAGTGAAGATGGTTTCGCGGTCGTTCATGTTCGCCAGGTAGCGGCCTTTCCAGCGGAAGGTCTTGCCGCTTTCGACCTGCAGGCCATCAAGATCGACCCCGCGTTCACGCAGGAAGGCGATCTCCTCCTGGTTGAAATCCTCGCCGACCACCGCCACGAGGTTGACGGGGGAGAAAAAGCTGGCGGCAGCGGCAAAAAAAGTAGCCGATCCACCCAGGGCATCATGCACCTCGGCTGCCGGAGTGATCACATCGTCATAGGCCATGGAACCGACAACAAGCAAACTCATGAGGGCGTACTCCTCTCTCTATCTCATATTTTCGGGTGCCGAGATCCCGAGCAGGGCGAAAGCGTTGGCCAGCACCTGCCGCGTCGCCCGCGCCAGCATCAGCCGCGCCGCCGAGAGGGCGGCGTCCTCGGTGACGACGCGGTTCTCATGGTAGAAGCGGTGAAAGACCGCGGCCAACTCCTGCACATAATTGGTCACGCGATGGGGTTCGGTATGCTGCACCACGCGCTGGACGACCTCGGGAAAATCAAGCAGCTTTTTAATGACCTGCAGCTCCTGGGCATTGCCCAGAGGCGAGGTATCCGCTTCGGCCGGGACCCGGACCCCCTGTTCAACCGCGAAGCGCTCGATGTTGCAGATCCGCGCATGGGCCATCTGCACATAATAGACCGGATTTTCATCGCTCTGGGTTTTGGCGAGATCGATGTCAAAATCCATCGGCTGGGAGATCCGCCGGTCGATAAAATAAAAGCGGGCGGCGTCGCTGCCGACCTCCGCAATCAGCTCATCCATCTCGATAATCTGGCCGGCGCGTTTGGACATTTTGTAGATCTGGCCGCCGCGCAGCAGATTGATCTGCTGGATGAGGCTGACCTCGAAGCTCCCGGCCGGGTGGCCGAGGGCCTGGAGGGCGGCGCGCATGCGCGGGATATAGCCGTGATGGTCAGGTCCCCAGAAATCGATCACCTTCTCGAAGCCGCGGCGGTACTTGTCCTCGTGATAGGCGATGTCGATGAGGAAATAGGTCGGCTCGCCGTCGCTGGTCACCAGCACCCGGTCCTTCTCATCCCCATAGTTGGTCGAGCGGAACCAGAGCGCCCCCTCCTGCTCGTAGCTCAGCCCGGCGGCGGCGAAGGCGTCGAGGACCACCTGCTGGGCATTGGCCTGGCGCAGGCCGCTTTCGCGGAACCAGTGATCGTACTCGACACCGTAGGTGGCCAGGCTGGCGCGGTGGCGGGCGATCATCTCTTCCATGCCGATGCGGCCAAGGATTTCGGCGCGTTCTTCCTGCGGCAGGGCGGTGTAGCGGTCGCCCTCACGGTCGACGATGGCCCGGGCGAGCTCGCGCAGATAGTCGCCATGGTAGCCCTCCTCCGGGAAGGGCTCGGCATGGCCGAGTTCGTTCATATAGAGCGCGCTGAGGGAGGCGCCGAGGAGGCGGATCTGGCGGCCGGCATCGTTGATGTAATATTCGCTGCGGGCGTCAAACCCCGCGGCGCGGTAGCAGCGGCAGAGCACATCGCCGACAGCGGCGGCGCGGGCGCTGACGACCACCAGCGGCCCGGTCGGGTTGGCGCTGACGAACTCGAGCTGGACCTTGCGGCCGCCGCCGAGGGTGCTGCGGCCGAAGGCCGCCCCTTCGCGGATGATCTCGAGCACGGCCTGTTGCAGTGCCGGTTTGGCAAAATAGAAATTGATAAAGCCGGGGCCGGCGATCTCGACCTTTTCGAGAAAAGCCGGATCCTGGGGCAGGTGGCGGATCAGCTGCGCGGCGGTTTCGCGCGGTGCCAGACCGCTCTTTTTGGCCAGGGTCATGGCCAGGGTTGTGGAGAGATCGCCCTGCCCCTCCTGCTTCGGCCGCTCGATCCCCAGCCAGAGCGTTTCGCCGGTCGCCCAGCCGCACGCCGTCAAGGCCTGCTGCAGAGCCTCCTGCACATATTCCTTCGGTTTCATCTTACAATCCCTGCTGCGCAACGGTTTGATCGGTTATCTCTTCCATGGGTGCATCGCCCCACAGTCGTTCCAGTCCATAAAATTTCCGCGCCTCGGGCCGGAAAATATGGACCACGACATCGACAAAATCGAGCAGGAGCCATTTCGAGCCGACGGTGCCCTCGACATGCCAGGGGCGTACCGCTTCGCCGCTCAGCTGCTCGGCCAGATGGTCCATGATCGCCCGCGCTTGCGGATCGCTGTCGACCGAACAGATGACAAAAAAATCGGTGACGCTGGTCAGCTGGCGCAGATCCATGATCACCGGATCGGCACCCTTTTTCTCCCAGATCAGGCGGGCAACCCGCCGCGCCAGTTCTTGGCTATCCACGTGTATACCTCCGTTGGGGTAAGGCGGCTCAGGCCGGGCCCTCCGCCTGCAAAATGCGCCCGGCACGCTCCATGACCATCTCCGGCAGGATCTCCCGCATGCAGCGAAAATGGCCCTTGGGGCAGTGCGGACCACCCAGGTGACTGCAGGGCCGGCAGGAGAGATCGGCATGCTCGATGACCTCGACGCGCCGGCCCACCGGGAAGAAGCCGAATTCCCGGGTGGTTGGCCCAAAAAGAGCCAGGACCGGGACCTTGAGCGCGCAGGCCATATGCATCAGTCCGGTGTCATTGCAGATCAGCAGATGGCAGTGTGCGAGGGCGGCCGCACTTTGCTGCAGGGTCAGGGTGCCGGCCCAATCGTAGACGCCGGTACCCGACTCGGCGGCGATCGCGCCGGTCACCTCGCGGTCGGCCTTGTTGCCCAGCAACAGGATATCGGCGTTGTACTCCCGCTTCAGCCGCCGGGCGATCTCCTGATAATACTCGGCTGGCCAGCGTTTCGTGGCAAATCCGGCCCCCGGGGCCAATCCCACCAGCAGACGGGCACCCGGACGTTCGGCCAGGCGCAAGGCCATCTGCCGCTCGGCCTGGGGATCGACATGCAACTCGAGACCCAGGCCGTCGTCACCCAGCCCCCAGGCCGCCAGCGCCCGAATATAGCGCTGATAGACCGGCACGATCCGGCGGTAGAGGTTGAGCCTGAAATGAACCAGCAAAAAACGGCGCAGCTGCTGTTTGCTGTGGGTGACGACCCGCACACCAGGCAGCGCGAAACGCAGATAATAGCTGCGGAAGTTCTTGTGGATGTCGATGACCAGGTCGTAGTGGTTCAGGCTGATGCGGCGGCGCAGCGCCTGTAACCCCTCCTGTCCGGTCTCGGTATCCAGAACCAGCAGCTCATTGATGTGCGGATTGTGGCGCAGCAGCTCGGCAAAGCGTGACTTGATGACATAGTCGATGCGCGCCTCGGGGAAGCGCCGCCGCAGGATTCGCAGCAACGGGGTCGTCAGCAGGATGTCACCGATCGAACTGAGCCGGATGACGAGTATTTTCTTGGGTGTGCCGGGCATATCCCCTCACCGTTTTCCCAGCACCTCCCGGAACCAGGCGATGGTCCGGGTCAGGCCGGCTTCGAGATCGACCCGAGGTTCCCAGCCGAGGAGTTCGCGCGCCAGGGTGATGTCGGGCTGGCGCACCTTGGGATCGTCGACCGGCAGGGGCTTGAAGTGCAGCTCGCTGGCGCTGCCGG
>CAYTCI010000032.1:0-11984 GCA_964436305.1 uncultured Cytophagia bacterium
CCCCTCCTGAGGAGTTGTCTGGTCAAGAGGATCGAAAAAAGAGATCAAAAATGATTTGTCAGGTTCAATAAGCAATAACCTTACACCGCTACAATGAAGTTCCTGAGCTTTTTTTAATGCCGCTTCATCAACTACTGCGGGAATCGAATCTGGGACCGCGAGGGCTGTAATTGTAGACATCGGTGTATTGGCAGGATTATCGAGGTTGTTATTCGCGGAAGTCGGGGTATTTTGCTGACAGGCCAAAATAATCAGGAAAATAAATAAAATTGAGGTTTCGTTGAGTACTCTCCACAACTTGTTCATTTTCCACTCCTCATCTGATTGATTTGTATGCAACAGATTCACTGATTATAGATGAACGGTTGACCTCCTTCCTTTTTGAGTAACACAAGTCTGTAGATTAATTTTAAAAGATACCCAGTTCTGTTTTGACGAAACTACAGTGTGCAATTCAGCATGATTTCTTTACATGGATCATGCCAAGTAGCCTATCTGCCCAAATATAGCAACATCTATTCAAATATGCAATTCATTTTTTGAATATATAGCTAATATTGGCTATATGTTAGGAAAACAAATATAAGCAGTTTAGGTGCCATCAGCCTGATTCTTTCTGCGTCACCTCCGCCAGTAATCGTGACCCATCAAAAAGATGAAAACTGCAGGTTTTATATAATGTTCGGCAGCCCCGTCGTCCACAGCAAGCCCCGGTTGATCACCCCGCAAACCCTCCCCGGCAGGTGCCAGCCCTCGTAGGGCATGTTGCGCGAGCGGGATTTGAGCCGTTTCGCCGCCACGGTCCAGCTTTCCGCCGGGGAGAAGAAGGTCAGGTTTGCCGGCGCACCCTCCTCGAACAGCGGCAGGGGCAGACGCAGCACCCGGCGCGGAGCGAGGATCAGCTTCTCCAGGGCCAGATGCAGCGGCAGCACCCCGGCGGCCACCACCTTTTCCAGGATGATGCCGAGCATGGTCTCCAGTCCGAGGATGCCGTTAGGCGCGGCTGCGAACTCGACATCCTTCTCCTCGATGCTGTGCGGCGCATGGTCGGAGGCGATGACGTCAACAGTGCCGTCGCGCAAGCCCGCCAGCAAAGCCGCGAGATCGGCGCGGCTGCGCAGCGGGGGATTCATCTTGAGGTTGGTGTCGTACTTGTCAAGCGCCTCGTCGGTGAGGGCCAGATGGTGCGGCGTCACCTCGCAGGTCACCTTGATCCCCTTTTCTTTGGCGCGGCGTACCAGCTCGATCCCCTTGGCAGTCGAGAGATGGGCGATATGGATGTGCCCGCCGGTGAATTCAGCCAGGGCCAAGTCGCGGGCAATCATCACCGCCTCGGCGATGTCCGGATTACCCGCCAGGCCGAGGCGGGTCGACATCCAGCCCTCGTGCATCTGCCCGCCGGCAGCCAGATCGGGCTCCTCGCAGTGGTCGATCACCGGCACGCCGTACATGCTCGAGTACTCCAGCGCCCGGCGCATCACCGCCGCGCTCCTGACCGGACTGCCGTCATCCGAAAAGGCCACCGCACCAGCCCGCACCAGCTCGGCCATCTCGGTGATCTCCTTGCCCTCGCGCTTTTTGCTCACCGCCGCGATCGGCAGCACCTCAACCAGCTGTTCCTCGGCGCGTTTTCTGAGAAAGCGCACCACCTCCTGACTGTCACAGGCCGGCTCGGTGTTGGGCATGGCGCAGACCGCGGTGATCCCGCCGGCCATGGCCGCGGCGCAACCGCTCTCGATGGTCTCTTCATCCTCGCGGCCGGGTTCGCGCAAATGGACGTGCATATCGAGCAGCCCGGGGACGATGAGCTGGCCGCGCAGGTCGAGGAGCTCGCCCTCATAGTCGCGGAGCAGATCCCCGCCGATGCGGGCGATGCGGCCGTCGATGATGAGCAGATCGAGGGGCTGACGCTGCCCACTGGCCAGGTCGAGCACCTCGCCGCCCTGGAGAAGGAGTTTAGTGGCTTTTTGCAGGGTTTCCATATTCCTTCCTAAAAATTATTCTCTCACAAAGGCACGGAGACACAAAGAAAACCAGTTGCGCGCAGAGGCGCAGAGAGAAAAAAGAAAGAACAATATCTCACCAAGGCACGGAGGCACCAAGAAGAGCTATTTAATATTTCTTTGTGGCTTGGTGGCTTGGTGAGAGTCCCGTTTTCTCTGCGGATTCGCAGCTCTGCGCGAGGATTATCATCCCACCGACTCTTCATTGCCGCTCAGCAGATAGAGCACCGCCATGCGCACCGCCACGCCATTGGTCACCTGGTCGAGGATGACCGAATAGTCGGCGTCGGCCACGTCGCTGTCGAGCTCGACCCCGCGGTTGATCGGTCCCGGGTGCATGATCGTGATCTCTTTCTTCGCCCGCTCCAGCCGCTGCAGGGTCACCCCGAATTCGGCGTGATATTCGCGCAGCGAGGGGAAGAGCCCCGCCTCCTGCCGTTCCAGCTGGATGCGCAGCACATTGAGCACATCGGCCCAGGCGATCGCCTCTTCGATGTCGTGGGTGACGCGGACGCCAAAGTGCTCCACCTCGCGCGGCATCAGGGTCCTGGGTCCGCAAAGCATCACCTCGGCCCCCATGGTCACCAGGCCGCGGATGTTGGAGCCGGCGACGCGGCTGTGCGAGATGTCGCCGACGATCGCCACCTTGAGCCCCTCCAGCTTGCCGAATTTCTCCCGCAGGGTGAACATGTCGAGCAGGGCCTGGGTGGGATGTTCATGGGCGCCATCGCCGGCATTGATGATCGCGGCGTCGACGCAGTGGGTGAGAAAAAGGGGCACGCCGGCCGCCTGATGCCGCACCACCACCATGTCGATCTTCATCGCCGCAATGTTGCGGATGGTATCCTTGAGGGTCTCCCCTTTTTTGACCGAACTGGAGGAGGTGGTGAAATTGACCGAATCGGCGGAGAGGCGCTTCTCCGCCAGCTCGAAGGAGATGCGTGTGCGCGTCGAGGGCTCAAAAAAGAGATTGACCACCGTCTGCCCGCGCAGGGTCGGGACCTTGGGGATGGGGCGCTCGAGGATCTCGCGAAAGGTGCGCGCGGTCTCGAGAATCGCGGTGATATCCGCGGCGCTGACCCCGTCCAGTCCGAGCAGGTGTTTGGATTGCAGCGGCATCTATTGGGCCTCCCTGGGAGCTTCAACCAGCAGCACGCAGTCCTCGCCATCGCTCTCCTTCAGCCGCACCTGCACCTCCTCGCCGATCGAGGTGGGAATGCTCTTGCCGACATAGTCGGCGTGGATCGGCAGCTCGCGGTGGCCGCGGTCGACCAGGACCGCGAGCTGGATCGCCGCCGGCCGGCCGAAATCCATCAGGGCATCCATGGCCGCGCGCGAGGTGCGGCCGGTGAAGAGCACATCGTCGACGATGACCACCGGAATGTCATCGATCTCGAAGGGGATGTCGGTCACCTGGACCACCGGCTGCCGCAGCCGCTTGCGGAAATCGTCACGATAGAGGGTGATGTCCAGCACGCCATAGGGTACGCGTTTACCCTCCAGTTCCTCGATGCGCTTGACGATGCGCTCGGCCACATAGGCCCCGCGCGTCCGCACCCCGACGACGGCGATCTTGTCCACCCCGTGGTTGCGCTCGATGATCTCGAAGGCGAGGCGCGAGATGGTGCGCTTCAGACCCTCTTTGTCGATGACCACGGCCTTGACTTTTACGTCCATTTTTTCACTCGCATTCTGGTTCAAAGCATAAGAATTACTCTCACCAAGCCTCCAAGACACAAAGAAATAACTAGTTATGCTTCTCTTTGTGACTTTGTGCCTTCGTGAGAGGTTAACTTTCTGTCAGAACAGCGACGGCTCACGGTCGCGGATCACCGAGTGGCGACTGCCATCGATCAGCACCTCCACCGGCCGCGGCCGGGCGTTATAATTGCTGGTCAGGGTGTAGCCATAGGCCCCGGCGGTCATCACCGCCAGATAATCCCCGCGCTGCAGCCGCTCCAGCTCGCGATCCTTGGCAAGAAAATCGCCCGATTCGCAGATCGCCCCGACCACATCGACTGTCTCCAGCTCCGCTCCGCCCGCCTGGAGGGGCAGGATGGCGTGATAGGCCCCGTAGAGCGAAGGCCGGATCAGGTCGCTCATCGCCGCATCGACGACGAGGAATTTTTTGCCCTTGGTCTCCTTGCGGTAAAGGACCTGCGAGAGCAGCACGCCGTTGGGCCCAACGATCGAGCGCCCCGGCTCGAGCAGGATCTCGCAGCCAAGCGGCAGGAGGACCGGAATCACCTGCGCCGCCATCTCCTCCGGCTCCATGAACCAGGGCGAACCCTGCTCACCCAGCACTTTGGTATAATCGACACCAAGGCCGCCGCCGAGGTCGACATGCTCGAAGTGGATGCCCGCCTTGCCGAGATCGCTAACAAAAGCGGCGAGGGTCTCGGCCATGCGCCGGTAGGGTTCGCTCTTTTTGATCATTGAGCCGATGTGGCAGTGCACCCCGACGATCCTGAGCGATTTCTGGTCTGCTGCCCAGAGGTAGGCGGCGCGCGCCTCCTCCAGGGCGATGCCAAACTTGTTGGCGCTCTTGCCGGTAGTCAGATAGGGATGACCCTCGATGTCGATATCGGGATTGATGCGCAGGGCGATCGGAGCGGTCATGCCCATCTCCGCGGCGAGGCGGGCGGTCACCTCCAGCTCCTCGCGCGACTCGACGTTGAGGGCGAGGATGCCCGAGCGGATGGCGAAGCGGATCTCGGCGTCGGTCTTGCCGACGCTGGCGAAGACGATGCGTTGCGCCGGGAATCCTGCCGCCAGGGCCTGGGCGAGTTCGCCGCCCGAGACCACATCGGCCCCGGCCCCCAGCTCCGCCATCATTTTCAAAACGACGGGATTCGCATTGGCCTTGAGGGCATAGCAGACCAGATGCGGCGCGGCGGCGAAGGCCGCGTCGATGCGGGCATAGTTGCCGGTGATACCCGCCTTGCTGTAGACGTAGGCCGGTGTGCCATACTGGCGGGCGACCTCGGCCAGGTCGGTCTCCTCGCAGAACAAACGGTTGTCGCGGTAGGAATAGGGGATCATGGCAGGCCCTTCCTCAGGTTATTTCAAAAAAAAAGAGCGATGGATCTCCTCCATCGCTCGCTGTTCAGTAGTCGATACCGGTGGCGTGCCGGGCCGCCGCAAGATAGGTCGCAGCCACGGCGCGGGCTTTCTCCGCACCTCGTTTCATGATCCGGTGCACCCCCGCGGGATCCTGCATCAGCGCATCGCGGCGCTCGCGGTAGGGGGCGAAATAGTTCCAGATCACCTCGGCCAGTTCCTTTTTCACTTCGCCGTATTTGAGCCCGGGGGCGAGGTAGCGGGCGCGCAATGCCTTCCGGCCGGCCTCATCGAGAAAAAGCGAGTAGATGGCAAAAAGGTTGCAGGTGTCCGGATTCTTGGGAGCCTCGACCGGGGTGGCGTCGGTGACGATCGACATCACCCGTTTCTTCATGACATTTTCCGGCGAAAAAATGTCGATGGTATTGCCATACGACTTGGACATCTTTTGGCCGTCGAGGCCGGGGACCATCGCCACCGAGTCGGGGATATCCGGCTCAGGCACGACAAAGACCTCGCCATAGGTCTGGTTGAAGCGGATGGCGATGTCGCGGGTCATCTCGAGGTGCTGCTTCTGGTCCTTGCCGACCGGAACGATATCAGCCCCGTAGAGGAGGATGTCGGCGGCCATCAGCACCGGGTAGGCGAAGAGGCCGTGGTTGGCCGGGATTCCTTTGGCCAGCTTGTCCTTGTAGGAGTGGCCGCGTTCGAGCAGTCCCATCGGGGTGACGTTGGAGAGCAGCCAGGTCAGCTCGGTCACCTCCGGCACATCCGACTGGACGTAGAAATAGGATTTTTCCGGATCGATGCCGAGGGCGAGAAAATCGCAGCAGGCCGCGAAGGTATTCTCGCGCAGCTTTGAAGCATCAAAAACGGAGGTCAGGGCGTGGAGATTGACGACGAAGCAAAAGAGGGTGTGATGCTCCTGATAGTCGATCATCCGCTTCATCATGGCGAAATAGTTGCCGAGATGGAGGTTGCCGGAGGGCTGTATGCCGGAGAGGACGCGCAAGGGGATCTTCCTTGATTGGTTCGCAACTCTTCAATTCTTTAAAAATACATCATTTTTTGCAGCCAATCAAGAGAAAAACCAGCGAGATCGAGCGGGGCATCAAACGGCGGCAAGAGAACGGCTTTGTTTTACACGAAATCGATCGGTCCTGTTAATTATCGGGTCGGGAAGAATCAGGCCCGATCCCGCGATGCGTCGCACGCGGGCTGCACACCGCGGCCATACCTGGCAGACCATAATTTGCCGCGGCTGTTACTTTGCGGCGGTGGCCGCAGTGAACCCGTGCTTGTAGAAGGGCAGCCGTCTGATGCGTTGACCGGTCAGCTGAAAGATGGCGTTGGCGGCTGCAGGAATGATCCCGGGCACACCATACTCGCCTGCTCCGCTGGGTTCCACGGTTGAAGGAATGATCTCGACCTCGACCTGCGGGGCTTCTTTCATGCTCAACAAGGGATAGTCATTAAAATTGGACTGTTCAATTTGCCCATCTTGAAGGGTAATCTCTCCCAACAGGGCCCCCGTCAGCCCGAACAGGGTCCCGCCCTCCACCTGCGCCTTGACCAGATCCGGGTTCACCACTCTGCCGCAGTCGATCACGCAATGCACCTTGCTGATGGTGATTTTTCCCTCTTCATCCCTGCCGGCTTCGGCGATGTGGGCAACCACGGTTCGCCTTTTATCATGAGCCGAGAAGTCAAAGAGAGCGACACCCCGGGCCGGCCCGGGTCTCCCCCACCCGGCCAGCTCGGCTGCCCTCTCCAGAACAACTCGGGCCCGCGGATTATCCTCGAGATGCCGCAGGCGGAAGGCCACGGGATCGCTTGCGCAGAGAGAGGCTAATTCATCAACAAAGCTCTCAACGAAGAAGCAATTGTGGAACATGTTGACCGAACGCATGAATCCCTTGCGTACGGGTGTCATGTATGGAATCCAGTTGATGGCCAGATTGGGAATGGCATAGGGAAGATCGATGAAACAGGCCAGACTGAGATTAAACCAGTGCCTCCCCATTTTGGGAGCAGCCAGTTTGGCCATCCAGCTGCTGATCTTGCCGTCAGCGTCCACCGCGCCCGAGAGTTCGGCGCGCGCCACCGATTTGTAATACCCATGACGCATATCCTCTTCGCGGGACCAGATCACCTTCACCGGCCGGCGGAGAGACTGTGAAACGAGGAGAGCGTTATTGATGTAATCCAGTTTATCCTTGCGGCCGAATCCTCCCCCCAGAAAAGTCGGATGAATCGTAATCGACTCCTCCGGAAGGCCGGTGATCTGCCGGGCCGTCTCCAGCACGCCCCTGGCCCATTGGGTCGGCACCCAGATCTCGCAGCGGGTCGCGCTCACATGGGCGGTGCAGTTCATCGGCTCCAGCGCCGCATGATCATAAAAGGGCGTTTCAAAGGAGGCCGAAGCCCGAGTTTGCGCGCTGGCCAAAACCGTCTCAGGGTTCCCCCGGCGCCGGCACCGTCGTCCCCTCTCCCTCATTGCGCCGGCCATATGCCTGCTGATACTCTCCGAGCTCAAGTTTTCTCTGCCGGCAGGAATGCTGAACTGAATCTCCAGGGCCTCGGCTGTCTTGGTCGCCTCCCACCAGCTTTCGGCGACCACTGCCACACCATGTGAGATCGGGAGGATGGCCGTTACTCCCCTGCTGCTCGCCTGTACCTGGTCAAGATTCAGCACTTCGCCGCCGATGACCGGAGACTGGACGACAGCGGCATGGAGCATGCCGGGTACAACTACATCGATCCCGAAAACCGGCTTTCCCTCAATGTGCTCGCGTGAGTCCAGGCGAGCCAACGGCTTGCCAATCAGCCTGAACTGAGCGGGGTCCTTGAGAACGGGATTCCTCGGGACGGGCAGATCGTGGGCCGCAACCGCGAGTTCCCCATAGGTAATGCCGTCATGATCCGGATGATATATGATGCCATCCCTGGTGGTCAGAGTGCTCCGCTGCACCCGCCATCTGCGGGCACAAGCGGTGAGCAGCATCTCCCGGGCAGCCGCGCCGGCCTGCCGCATGGGAAGGTAGCCGCTTTTCATCGACATACTGTCGACGGTGCCGTAGTCAGCCTCTTTGGCGACGACATAGTCTCTCACCTCAGGCTGGAATTCAAACCGGACCTTTGCCCAATCCGCTTCCAGCTCCTCAGCGATAACCATCGCCAGGCCCGTAGCAATACCTTGCCCCATCTCATTTCGGGAAATGATCACGGTGACGATATTTTCGGGTGAGATGTTGAGCCAGTGGGTGACAAAACGGGAGGTTAGCAATTTTGTCGGTTTGCTGCAGCCACTCAGGTCAATCCCCAGGGTCAAACCGGCCAGCGAGGCGAGTGTGGATTTAAGGAAGGTTCGGCGATTCAGGGAGAGGGCCATTTGATCTTTGTCCTTGGCGGGATTCAGGGCTCCGGGCGACGAGTGCAATCGCCGACTTGATCCGCTGGTAGGTGCCACAGCGACAACGATTGGTCATATTCACCATGATGTCCTGTTCGGAGGGATTCGGGATTTTAGCAAGCAGAGCGTAAGCCGCGATGATCTGGCCGGGTTGGCAGTAGCCGCATTGGCTAACCTTTTCCTGCAGCCAGGCCTCTTTCAAGGCCCTCCCGAGTGGATCATTCAGGCCCTCGATGGTAATGACCGCCTTGTTGCCCAGATCGCCGGCAGCGATCTGGCACGACTGAACCGCTTCCCCCTCGACAAGTACCGTGCAGCTGCCGCAGTAGCCGATGCCGCAGCTGTATTTGGCCCCAAGCAGCTGGAAATCCTCGCGGAGAACCCACAGCAACGGCTTTTGCGGATCCACATTCGCGCTTAAAATCCGGCCATTGATATTGAAATCCATCACTCCTCACACCAGACGAAGCGGTCTCTGCATCCTGTCGTTTTTTCACATACCGCCCCCTTGTCCGGCCGCTGAGATGGCCTTTTTTATAATACTAAATTATCGGCACGAAATAAAGATATTTATTTGTTTTGCGCCATTTTTTTTGATCAGCGTCGGTAAAAAGGCAGGGACCGCCCGTCGTGATGGCTGAACCTGCGCAGGGAGCGGGGAGAGGATTGTGAACGAGACACAACTTACTTGCATTTTGGGATTTAAAGCTCTAAATTCCTGCGTAAAGAAATAATCCCTTATCAGGAGGAGCTATGACATCTGCAGAACTGATCGCCATCGAGGAACAGTATGGCGCCCATAACTATCATCCCCTTGACGTCGTCATCGAGCGCGCCCAGGGTCCCTGGGTCTATGACGTCGAGGGCAAGCGTTACCTCGACTGCCTTGCCGCCTATTCCGCCGTCAACCAGGGTCACTGCCACCCGCGCCTGGTCAAGGTGGTGCAGGAGCAGGCCGCCAAACTGACCCTCACCAGCCGGGCTTTCCGCAACAATCTCTGGCCGCTCTTCGCCAAAGAGTGCTGCGAGCTGCTCGGCTACGAGATGATGCTGCCGATGAACAGCGGCGCCGAGGCGGTCGAGACCGCCATCAAGACCGCACGCAAGTGGGGTTATCTCAAAAAGGGCATCGCGGCGGACCAGGCCGAGATCATCGTCTGCAGCGGCAATTTTCACGGCCGCACCACCACCATCGTCTCCTTCTCCGACGATCCCGACGGCAAGGACTATTACGGCCCCTACACCCCCGGCTTCGTCCTCATCCCCTATGGCGACATCGAGGCCCTGAAAAAAGCCATCAACAAGAATACCGCCGCCTTTCTGGTCGAGCCAATCCAAGGCGAAGCCGGCGTGGTCTCCCCGCCGAAGGGCTTCCTCAAACAGGCCGCAGAGGTCTGCAACGCCAATCAGGTCCTGCTGATCTGCGACGAGATCCAGAGCGGCCTCGGCCGCACCGGCAAACTGCTCGCCAGCGAGCATGAAGGGGTCAAGCCGGATATGATCACCATCGGCAAAGCCCTCTCCGGCGGCATGTACCCGGTTTCCGGCGTGCTCTCCAGCCATGAGATCCTCGGAGTTTTCAAGCCCGGCACCCATGGCTCCACCTACGGCGGCAATCCGCTGGCCTGTGCGGTCTCGCGCGAAGCTCTGCGCGTGCTGGTCGAGGAAAAGCTGCCCGAGAACGCAGCACTGCTCGGCGACTATCTCATCAATGAGCTGCGCAAGATCGAGACGCCCTACATCGATTTTGTACGCGGCATCGGCCTCTGGGTCGGCATCGTCCTAAAGGAGAATGCCGGCGGGGCGCGCCGTTTCTGCGTCGCGCTCAAGGAACGCGGCATCCTCGCCAAGGACACCCATGCCCACATCATCCGCCTCGCCCCGCCGCTGGTGGTGACCAAAGCGGACATTGACTGGGCGGTGGGGGTGATTCGCGAGGTATTTCAGAGCATTTAACCCGGAATCTCGCGCCGACCGGACACAAGGGCCGCAACAGGCGGTCTCTTGCTCAACAGGTAATCCAGGCAGGCCAGGGGACAACAAGAGCGGTGAGAACAGACTATCAAGATCATGCCACGGGGAGGGTGACGGAGCCCTCGCAAGGGCATGCCGCCCTCAACCGTCACGTCATCCGCGGCACTTCACAAGGTAAAATCATCTGGCAGCCGCGCATCCTCTGCTGGTATTACGACCGCCAGTTCCGCAATGAACCGCTGCCGCCGCCTTACACCGGCATGAACCTCGACGAGCTTTATCGTGCCCTCGGCTGCTCCAATCGTCTCTACGATCAATACAACGCCTGCATTGAAAAAGTCTTTGATCCGCGGGTGCGGAATTATCAGATCCCGATCTCGGAAACGGAAACCCAATGGGTGCTGGAAACGCCGGTTGGCACGGTAACGCAGATCATCCGCAACAACAGCTCCAATTATGGCACCTTCCCGAAAAAGTGGTGGGTGACTACCCCGGAAGATCTCAGGGTGGTGCAGTGGTTTGAGGAGACCTCGACCTGGCGTTTCCATCAGGAGATCTTTGCCGCCCAGCAGCAGCGCGTGGGCGATCTGGGCATGCCGGTCGTCTTCATCGAACGCATCAGCATCCAGCGGCTCTTCATCGATCTGATGGGCGTTGAGGCGGCGATCTATGCGCTCTATGACTTTCCCGAGGTGGTGGACAGCTACTTCCACGCCCTGTCCGAGAGCCATGAACGGATGATCGAGGTGATCAATGCCTCACCGCTGGAGTTGATCAACTTCGGCGACAATGTCCATGCCGGCCTGCTGCCGCCGGAGCTGTTCAAGAAGTACGCCCTGCCGGAATATGAAAAACGCAACCACTTGTTGCATCAGGCGGGCAAGTTCACGTTCGCCCACTGGGATGGCGATGTCAAGGCGCTGCTGCCGTACGCCAGGCACTGCGGCTTCGACGGCATCGAGGCGATCACACCCCAGCCCCAGGGCGATGTGACTCTCGCGGAGGTGAAAGAGGCCTTTGGCGACGCGTTGTTCCTCTTCGATGGCATAGCGGCGCTGTTGTTCGAGGAACGCTATCCACTGCAGGAACTGGAGAGACAGGCCAAAGAGGCGATCGAATTATTCGCCCCCAAACTGGTCCTGGGGATATCCGACGAGCTCTCCTCGCTGGGGAGCCTGGAGCGGGTGCGGTTTGTCGGTGAGCTGGTGGAGGAGTATAATGCTGTGGGTACCCTGCGGTAGATCACAAGCCCTATTGTGATGAAAAGACTGGTCCATGTCACGAGCGGCGAAGCGATCAGCCCTTTCTAGCCGCTCGGAGATTTGCCGAGTGGAGCAGCCAGGAGCTAGATGGCTTCTGCTCTGTGTGGCGGCCCCCAACTCTGGTGCCGACCCGGCGGCCCCCAACTCTGGTGCCGACCCGGCGGCCCCCAACTCTGGTGCCGACCCGGCGGCCCCTAACTCTGGTGCCGACCCGGCGGCCCCCAACTCTGGTGCCGACCCGGCGGCCCCCAACTCTGGTGCCGACCCGGCGGC
>CAYTCI010000032.1:12084-14237 GCA_964436305.1 uncultured Cytophagia bacterium
CCCCCAACTCTGGTGCCGACCCGGCGGCCCCCAACTCTGGTGCCGACCCGGCGGCTCCCAACTCTGGTGCCGACCCGGCGGAAAGTTACCTCCTTCAATGGTTTGCTCGATACTAATGAGGCCACTTTTTATAAAGTTTTTCTCGCCCCTAATCCATTTATTTTCTAATAATTGCATTCTGGATGGCACCAGATTTCGAAGTATCCCGCATTCCCCAATAGCCGCCTTCCTGCTCCTCCTCTCCTTCAGCAGCCGATCCAGCAAGTGTGGTGATCATCAGTGAGAAAATCACCAGAAAGGCTTGAAGGCCAGGCGGCAATTCCCTATATTCAAAGGAATGGCGCAAGGCCAACAGCTATCGATTCATGACTCGACAAGGGAGCTTGTATGACTAAAAATGATCTCAAAACCCGGGTGAACGAGGCCAGCGTGACCGGCTTCCTCGACAGCGTCGCCGACGAGCAGAGACGCAGGGACAGCTACGAGATTCTTGAAATGATGAGACAGACCACCGGAGAGGAACCAAAAATGTGGGGTGCAAGCATTATCGGCTTTGGCAGCTATCATTACATGGGCAAGGGCGGGCGCGAGGGCGACTGGATGCGGATCGGTTTCTCACCGCGCAAGCAAAACCTGGTTCTCTACCTTATGGGAGGGTTGGATGCCCATGCTGGCTTGCTCAGCCGGCTCGGCAAATACACTACCGGCGTGGGATGCCTGTATATTAAAAAGCTGGAGGATGTGGACCGGCAACTCCTCGAAGAGCTGATCCGGCTCTCCTATGCACAGATGAAACAGCAGCACCCATGACGCCGTCCCGGAGCGAGGAATTTATCCGTTTAAGCTGAGATCACCAGGCCGATCGCATCCAGGCGGGCTCCATGCAAAACAGGGAATCCGAACACTAAAAACAGACTCGAAGTATCCGATAGAACGCAATGGCCGGCTTACGCCCCGACCAGCTTGTCGATCTCCAGCTTTTTCATCGGCATCAGGACCTTCATCACCCTCTCCGCGCGCTGCGGATCGGAGATCAACTGCGGCAGAATGGCCGGCACGACCTGCCAGGAAAGTCCGAACTTGTCCTTGAGCCAGCCACATTGTGACTCCTCCCCGCCCTCCGTCAGCCGGCTCCAGTAATAGTCGATCTCCTCCTGGGTGTCACAGAAAACCTGAAAAGAAACCGCTTCGGTGAATTTAAAAAGCGGTCCGCCATTCATGGCCGTGAAAGAGTGGCCGTCGAGCTTGAATTCCACGGTGAGGACGGTACCCGCTTCCTGACCGTGAATCTCGTGCCCCTCCCTGGTGTACCGGCTGATCGCCCCGATCGAGGAGTTGGGGAAAATGGCCGTATAAAAACGGGCGGCCTCTTCGGCCTGATGGTCAAACCAGAGACAGGGTGTGATCGGATGCTTGATCATAACCTTCTCCTCCTGCAAGGATGCTTCGACATATCGCTTGAAATTATCCAGAATCGCCTGCCAGCCCTGACGCTGCATTTCCAGGGGATTGATCCCTTCCGGCTCGAACGTCTCCACCACCCGGGTTCTGCCCTCCTCCGCCAAAAAAAGGACCCCGGCTGTGCGGCCGTCTCCCATGATGTAGGCAATCCTCTCGTACAGAACGACCTCAGTATAATTGCCCCAAAAGTCAAAGCCCGCGCTGCCGTCGCGCGCTTCCATCCGATAGGTGAAGCGCCCGCCCGGGCGCAAGTCGTTCTCCGCGCGCGGCGTACACCAGTCCGGGGAGGCGTTGTTCCAGTGGATAATAGCGGACGGGCTAGTCCAGTATTTCCAAACGGTTTTGAGTGGAGCGTTGATCACACCCTCGATGGTAATGGGGACCTTTTTATCTGCAGACATGGCTGATTGCTCCTGAATGAACGAACCAGAAAACGTCATCACCTCTTCCCGATGCAACATCCCGGCAGAACCGGCTATTCCGGTTTGCCGCGCCAGGAAAAAGCCGGGAGTTTCTGCTGCCGAACTTTACGGCAGAAGGTCAGATTGATCGAAGAGAGGGAGGATTCAGGGGGCCGGGGCGGCGCGAGAGCGCGGGAGCCGGGTCGGCGCGAGAGCGTGGGAGCCGGGTCGGCGCGAGAGCACGGGAGCCGGGTCGGCGCGAGAGCGCGGGAGCCGGGTCGGCGCGAGAGC
>CAYTCI010000032.1:14337-39152 GCA_964436305.1 uncultured Cytophagia bacterium
AGAGCACGGGAGCCGGGTCGGCGCGAGAGCGCGGGAGCCGGGTCGGCGCGAGAGCACGGGAGCCGGGGCGGCGCGAGAGCACGGGAGCCGGGTCGGCGCAAGAGGGCGAGCCGGGTCGGCGCGAGAATTTGGGGCGGCGCAAGAGGGCGGGCTGGGGCGGCGCGAGAGCGTGGCAGCGGGATCTCAGCGGGACGGGGCTACTTGCGCAGCTCGGCCAGCTTTTGAAAGAGCTCGATCTCCTGCGGCGTGAGATGCTCCGGAAGCAGCACGGTGATGGTGCCGAAAAGCGAGCCAAAGGCATCCTTCTTGCCGTACACCGGCATGCCCAGCTCCCGCAACCGCAGCACCGCTCCGTTCTGCGTCCCCCGGGCTATATCGATCTTGACCGCGCCCTTGAGGCTGTGGACCAGCGCCTTGCCGCCGAGCACGGCGGTGTAGAGATCGATCGCGACCGCGCAGTAAAGATCGTTGCCCTTGCGTTGAAACACCGCATGCGGCGCGATCCGCAGGGTAAGATAAAGATCGCCACTGGGGCCGCCGCTCAGGCCGGGGCCGCCCTTGCCCGGGATGCGCAGCACCTGGCCGTCGGCGATGCCGGGTTTGATGTTCACCCGGATGGTCTGCCCCTCCAGCTGGAGCATCCGGGTGGTCCCGGCATAGGCCTCCTCGAGGGTCAGGGTGGTCTCGGCCTCGAGATCCTGCCCTTTAACGGTGCGGCGGGTCCGGCCGGTCTGCTGATCGAAGCGCTGGCCGAAGAGCATCTCGAAGAGATCGCCCATGCCCTCGCCGGCGAAATTACGCCCGAAGGCCTCCGCCGGATCGCCGCCGCGCCCCTGCCGGCCGAATCCGCTGGTGTACTTGGACCAGTCGAAACCGCCCGGCCGGGCGCCGGCCTTCTCATACTGCTTCCAGTCGGCGCCGAACTGATCGTATTTTTTACGCTTCTCCGGATCGCTGAGGACCTCGTTGGCCTCGTTGATCTCCTTGAATTTTGCCTCGGCGGCCTTGTCGCCCTTGTTCTTGTCGGGATGATACTGGAAGGCCAGCTTGCGATAGGCTTTTTTGATCTCATCGGCCGAGGCGTTCTGGCTGACACCCAAAACCTTGTAGTAGTCCTTGTAATTCATATTGTTACCGTCAGGTCTCCTCACTGCTCCCGGGTTTGTTTCTCATAGGCTCTGAGGATGCGGTCCATCACGGCATCGGTCTCGGGGTTGACCACCCGCCGGGCCGGGTCGGCTGCAAACCAGGCCAGCGTCCGGCGAAAACCCTCACGGAAGGGGATCACCGCCCGGTACTCCGGGACGAAGCGCTTGATCTTGCTGTTGTCAAAGAGGACCGAATAGGATTTGTCCCCAAGCAGGGTGCCGCTGAGATCCGGCGCCAGCGCGCAGATGTAATCCGAGGGAATGTGGACGATTTTCGCTTCGGTACCGGCGGCCTCGGCCATGATCTGAAAGATCTGGTTCCAGTTGAGGCTCTCGTCGGAGGTGATATGAAACACATCGCCTATCGCCTGCAGGTTCCCCATCAGTCCGGCAAAGCCGATGGCGAAATCTTCGGTATGGGTCAGCGTCCAGAGCGAGGTGCCATCTCCATGCACGATCACCTTCTCCCCCCGCTGCATGCGGTCGATCAGGGTGTACTCCGAGCCGCTGCCGATCAGCGCCGGGATGATGGTGTCGTAGGTATGCGAGGGCCGCACAATGGTCGCCGGAAATCCCTCAGCCCGGTAAGCGTGAACGAGCGCCTCCTCGCAGGCGATCTTGTTGCGCGAGTACTCCCAAAAGGGATTGCACAGCGGCGTCGATTCAGTGACAATCGGATGCCGCAGCGGCTTCTGATAGGTCGAAGCCGAGCTGATGAAGATATACTGTTCAGTCCGGCCGCGGAAGAGCTCGATGTCACGACGAACCTCACTCTCGATGTAGGCGATCCAGTTAACCACCACATCCCAATGATGACCCTCGAGCAGCGCCGCAGTGGCGCGCGCATCGTTGATATCCCCCTGCAGCAACTTCGCCCCGGGAATCTCGACGCCGCGCTGGCCGCGGTTGAAAAGATAAAGATCCATACCGCGCTCGATGCAGAGGCGGCTGACCGCCGTGCTGATGTTCCCCGTACCGCCGATAAAGAGCACCTTCATGACATCATTCTCCGCTTTCTGTGACCGGTTCAAGTACCATACCCCAGTGTGACGGGAGTGTCAGGGAGACAGCGCCGCCATTCCGGGGATACTCCTCCCCGCTCAACAGATCGCGCCAGCCCGCGATCTCGCAGGGATAGAGGAGTTGCTGGTCGTGCTCGCTGGCATTGAGCAGGACCGTCAGACGTGTCGTTTCGTCAAACCGCTCAAAGCCGTAAATCCGCCGAACCTCATCGGTGACCACGGTGCGAAAGCCGCCCTCCTGCAGGACGGGATACGCCCGGCGCAGGGCGATCAGGCTGCGGTAGCATTCCAGCAGTTCCTGGTTGACCGCCACTTTCTCGGGATCGGCGCGTTCTTCGCCGGTGGGCAGGAGGCGTTCGGGCTGATAGCTCAGATCCCCCCAGACCATTGGCTTGCGGCAGCAGGGATCGTTGGCACCCCACATGCCGGCCTCGTCACCGTAATAGATCATCGGCGCTCCGACGTAGCACATTTGCATCAGCGCGAGCAATTTCTGGATCTGCTTTTCGTACGCACCCGGCGGGCGTGTGCTCATGCGCGGATTGCTGGCCTTGCTGAACTCGTAAAACTTGCCCCAGTCGCGGTAGGAGGCCCGGCCGCGGTTGACGATCAGCGAGGCGATGCGCGCGGTATCGTGGCTGTCGAGCAGGTTCTGCATCACGAACGCGGCCCCCGCCGGAAAAGCCGCGCGCAACTCCGCTAGGCGGCGGTCGAATTCGGCTACCCCGATCGCCCGGGCGCCGGGGACGAAAAACTCGACGCAGGCGAAGGCGAAATTATAGTTCATCACCGCATCGAATTCGTCGCCCTGCAGATAGGGCTGCAGCACCTCGATCCGGTCGATTACCTCGGCGGTCAAATAGGCCTCGGGATTGATCTGCTTGACCAGGGCGCGCCACTCCTTCCAGAAGGGATGCGCTACGCAAAAAGCGACGTCCAGGCGCCAGCCGTCGATGCCGTCAGCCGGATCGCCATCGCCATCGGGGTCCATCCAGCGGCGGGTTGCGTTGAAAATATATTCGCGCGGACCGGCGACGATGCCGTTCGCATCCTCGCGCAGTTCGGGCAGCTCCGCAACATTGGCCCAGCCCGCGTAACTGAAAGGAGCCAGCCGCGATTTTTTCTCCCAGGAGGTCACGGTGAACCAGTCGCGGTAGGGCGAAGCCTGCCCGCGGGCGATCAGGTCCTGAAAGGCGAAGTTGTTGACGCCCATATGGTTGAAAACACCATCGAAGATGAGATGCATGCCGCGCCTGTGCACCGCGCGGATCAGCTCGAGCATCAGGCGATCGGCGGCGGTCCACTGCCAGGTGGCGGGATCGACAGGGTTCTCGCGGGCGATGAGGGCCCAATCCTCCTGCGGATCGGGACCGAAGGTGGGATCGATATGGTGGTAGGTCGCGCCGTCGTACTTGTGCAGCGAGGGCGAGGCGAAGACCGGGTTGAGGTAGAGGGCATTGACCCCGAGGCAGTCGAGGTAATCGAGCTTCTCCAGGATCCCGGCGAGATCGCCGCCGTAGCGCCGCCGCTGGATGTTGAACCAGATGCCGCGACCGTTGGTTTTCTCCCACGGCTGCAATTCATACCAGTCGGAGCTCCAGGGCGAGATCTGCCAGGGGGAGGTGACATCGTGCGGCCAGGCCCCCTTGATCTCCGCCAGGGTCGGATCATTGGCGGGATCGCCGTTGCGGAACCGCTCGGGAAAGATCTGGTACCAGACCGCGCGGCGTGCCCACTCCGGGCCCCAGCTGGTGTCGGCCGCGGGGGTGGATAAAGTCAAAGACGAAGTGATCAACAGCATGATTCCGGTTAAATTGGATTTCATGACCAGGCCTCCCTATTGAGACAGAGGATCAGCCAGGGTTATTCTCCCTCATTTCCGGGCGCCACGAGGCGGTTGCTGACAGTGCCATCAGCACCCCCCTCCTCTCCGGCTCCTCAAAATTCTCCCTGTAATCCCACGGTCCAGGTGCGCATCGGCATCAGGTTGCTCTCCATCGGCGCATAGTTGTACTGACCGGCATTGAGGACGCCGAGCTTGAAACTGAGGCCGCGCCAGTCATAGCTGAGGCGCACATCCCAGAATTTCATCGGCACCCGGGCGTTGATCGGATAGATCTTGACCTGCTGGATGCGGCTGGCGTAGCGGTATTCGACCTGGATCTGGGCTTTGGCGACCCGCAGTCCCGCCTTGCCGGAGGCGATCAGTTTCGGCCGGTAGGGCAGCGGATCGTGGTACTCGAGTTCTTCGTGGTCCATGGCCGTGGCGGTCAATTGCAGACTGGGGGTAACCGGCAGGCTGCGCCAGGAGAAGGGCCAGCTGAAATTGGTGGTCGCTTCCACGCCCATGATCCGCGCCCGCGGAATATTGCGGAACTGCACCTGGCCGCGGATCAGGTCCATGTGCGCCTCGATCAGCTCCCAGTACTCATTGTCGAAGAGCGAGATGTCGACATTCCAGTTGTCGGTGAGATACTGGCGGAGGCCGAGATCGTAGGCCCACGAGCTCTCCGCCTTGAGCCCGGGATTGGCGACGATCTTGAAGTTCATGATCGCCAGCTCGAGGAAGCGCTCGATGATCGTCGCGGCGCGAAAGCCGCTGCCGGCCGAGGCGCGCAGGCTGGTCTTCGACCAGGGCTGCCAGTTGACGCCGATGCGGGGACTGAAGAGATCCTCCTTGAGGCCATCGACCAGCTGGTAGCGGTCATAGCGGAAGCCGAGGGTCGTGCGCAAATTACTGCGCATCTTCCACTCATCCTGGAGGAAGGGACCGATGAAATAGCCCTTGTGCGAGCCGAAATACTTGGTCGAGCCGGCGTCGTGCTGGAACTGCACCCCGGCGGTGACGGTATGATCGATCTGCGGGATCCAGTCGGCCTGGGCCTCGAGCCCCTCGCCATAGGCGGGATTGAAGTTGCCGCTGGCGCCGAACTGGTTGCCCATCAGGGTGCGCACCAGACTGGCGCGGAAATTCATCGCGAAGGTCGGTGAGAAAGGGATCACCAGTTTGGTATAGCTGTTGATCTGGTTGGTGTGGGCGTGGTTGCCGAGGTTGCGGGGATCGACCTCATAGGGGTCGTTCGGCCCCTTCCACTGCACGAAAAAGCCGCGGTCGATATGGCTGTAGGCGTTGTAAAAGGTCCATTTGGCGCCGCAGGGGAACTGGTAGTCGAACTTGCCGGTGAGGTTGAACTTGACCGCGTCGCCGAGCTGGGTATAGCCGGTGGTC
The DNA here is from genome assembly GCA_964436305.1 of uncultured Cytophagia bacterium. Taxonomy (GTDB): domain Bacteria; phylum Zhuqueibacterota; class Zhuqueibacteria; order Residuimicrobiales; family Residuimicrobiaceae; genus JAKPUX01. Next base: position 19,737 of record CAYTCI010000032.1, read on the forward strand.
ATGAAGCGCCCGAGCGAGATGCGCCCGCCGAAGCGGCCGATGCGGCGGCTGTAGCTGAGGTCCTCACGGGTATAGTGCAGCCGGTTGGGGTCGGTCCACTGCCACTCGTCATAGAGGGGCTTGTCGTACCGGCCCGCGGTATAGGAGAAGAGCAAGCGGCCCTGGGGATCCGGGTCGCGGGTGAGGATGTTGACGACGCCGCCGAGGGCGGAGGCGCCCCAGAGGGTCGAGCCGGCTCCCTTGACCACCTCGATCTGCTCGATATCGAGCGGCGGGAGCATGTCCCAGTTGAACTCGCCGGTATCGCTAGCGTAGACCGGCACGCCGTCGAGGAGGAGCAGCACCTTGTTGCCGGCGCCGAAGGTGTAGCCGGTCGAGCCGCGGATGTTGATCTGGTTGCCGACAAAATGGACGCCCGGGGCGGACTCGAGAGCCTCCTGGATGTTGGTGGCGCTGCGCTGCTTGATCTCGAGGGAGGAGACCACCGAGAGCGAGACCGGGGCCTGGTCGAGTGACTGCTGGGTCTTGCCGGCGGAGATGACCACCGGATCCATCTCGATCGGCGTCGGTTTTAATTTGATATCGAGGGCGCTCTCCTTGCCGGTGCTGAGGGCAATGCGGTCGAGCAGTCGGCTGCGATAGCCCATCATCGAGGCACGGACCGAATAGACGCCGGTGGGGATCTGGGTAATGACATAGCGGCCGTTGGCATCGGCGACGGCGCCGCGCAGGGTTCCCTGCACCTGGATGTTGGCGCCGGGCAGGGGCTGGCCGCTCTCCTGGTCGGTCACCCGGCCGCGCAGGGTAGCCTGGGCCAGCAGCAGCGCGGGCAGCAGCGCCAGCGCGCAGATCAGCGGGATCGTCCGCCTCTTCATCGCCCACCCCCCTCTCCGCGGGCCACCGAAGCGATCACCCCTTCGGCTTTGGACCAGTCCGCCTGGATGTCCAGACCGGTGCGGGTCTCTCCCGCCTTGATCTTGAGCTTGAGCGGAGTACCGGGATGGGCGGGATCCTGCAAAAAGCCGAGTTCCGAATAGCCGGTCATGCTCGCCCGTTCCGGCAGCCAGAGCACCACCAGATAACTGACCGTGCCCGATCGGATCGGCAGCTTGTAGTGATAGGGATTGGCGCCGATGCTGAAATCGATCGATTTCATATAGGTCAGGTACTCGACATTGGACTGCGGCTGATAGGCATAGGCAGCGATGGCCGTGGCCAGGGTATTCCTGGGGAAGGGACCGTTGAACGTGATGGTCCCCTCGAGCGAGGCATCGCGGTTGACCTTGTTCCAGTCGGGATAGAGCTTGACATAGCCCGTAGGTGAGGTGCGGGAGAGGTCGAAGGACATCGGCTGCCAGACCCCCAGCGAGTCCTGGACGATGGGCAAGGCCAGCACATCGGCGAGATTGGATTTGGTCTCGTTGCTGTACCACCACAGGCTGATGGCATCGTAGTGGCCATAGGGCAGATCGATCACCGCACGAACGCTGTCGCGGTCGATGGGCAGGCTGTTCGAACTGTGGTAGAGCTCATTGATGGCATGCGGCGGGAACTGCGGCGCCACGATCAGATAAATGCCCTGGGTCGTGGGTGGTGGCGTGCCGCGGAAATGGACATCCACGATCAGACTGCCCGGTTGTGGAGCAATGCCGTGGTCGCTCGAGCAGCCGCCGAGTATCAGGGCGGCGAGCAGGATCAGCAGGTGACTTCTTTTGGCCATTGGAGATTCCTCTAGCGGAGCAGCAGGAGTTTCTGGCGGGCCGAGCGGGATTCACCCTGCATGCGGATGAAATAAACCCCGGAGGGCAGCGCGTTTCCCCGGTCATCGCGGCCATCCCAGGTGAAGCGGTGCGTGCCACCGGCGTAACGGCCTGCGGCGATCCGGCGCACACAACCGCCGCGCGCATCATAAACCGCCATCACGATCCGCTCACCTTTTGTCAGGCTGAAGGAGATCGTGGTCTCCTGGTTGAAGGGATTGGGATAGGTGTGCGCCAGCGCAAAGGATGCCGGCCCTGCGTTCTCCGGCCGGCCGGCCACGCCGGTGGTGGTGCGGGAATAGACCCAGACCGACTTGGCGACGCTGCGGGCGAGCTTTTCCGCCTGCGCCGCCGAACGGATGGTGTCGGGCAGAAAATACATCTCGAAGGAGAGTTCGAGGCTCTTGGCGTTCACCATGCTGAAGCCGAAATCGCCATACGAGACTTTGTCGTCGCCGGTATCAAAATAGCGGAGGCTGGCGGGATCGCCGGTGCCGCCCGCGCTGTTGTCGTAATAATAGAGCGAGATCGACTCGGCCACGGTATCGGGCAGGGTTGTCTGCGAAAAGAGGGCGCCCTGGCTGCCGGTGACCAGACTCCAGTCCTGGATTGGCCGGTCAATCGCCAGGTTGACTGCATCGGGCGTGCCATCCACGAGAACCGCGCTGTTGTGCTTGTTGTAGTAGTGCATCCCGATGGCGTTGCTGCTGAGATCCCAGGACTGGCGCAAATACTCGAAGAGGATGAAGGGATCGTCCCATTTGGGCATGGCCTGTCTCAGGCTGGCCTCATCCAGGGCCGATCCGCCGGCGACGCGGCCGTTGAAGGGGTAGAAACGGGTCGTGACGTAAAAGGTCATCCCCTCCTCGAGTTCGGCAATCCCCAGATTGAAGGTCTGCCGTACCTCGCGAACCAGGCGGACGACCGGTTTGGCAGTGACCTTGCGATAGCCCGGCACCAGCTTGATCAGCGACTCGGTCACCTTGTCAAAACGCATGTCCGAGAAGGGCCCGCCACCCAGCACGGCCGTCGCGCGGATCTTTTGCCGGTCAAAGAGGTCCAGTCCCGAGCCAAAGGGCGGTTTGATGGCGATGTCCTTGACCAGGCCGATCTTTGCATCCAGGGCGACAGAATAATAGCGAGAATCCACCCGGTCCGCGGTGCTGTCGTAGGCGAAGGCATAGGGCGACGGGACCGGCTCGGTGATGGTCGGCGAACGGAAGAGATAGGCATAGGCCTTGATCTCGAGGCTGTCCGGATCATAGACCTCGAGTTCGATGCGGTTGAAATTCCGCGATTCCGGATTATCAATCCAGGCCCGTTCCGGGGCCCGGTCACCCAGATCGCGGACCATGAAGGCCAGCTCATCATCCTCGTCGAGCAGGCCATCGTCCGGCAGGAAATAGCTGTGCCGGTTGACCTCCGGATTGTTGGGATCCGGGGCGAGAATCCGCTCATCGATCTGAAAGGGGATCATCCGCCAGCGCCAGGTTGCACTGTCCCAGGCATAGAGAAAAAGCTCGTTGACAGGATAGGCGTAGGCTTCGCTCAACACGCTGCCGCGCAGCACCACCGGCTCGAAGGGCCGCTCCGTCACCAGCCGCGGCTGGCTACCGGCGAGAGAGACGGCCGCCAGGAGCAGCGACAGGGTTGCACTGTGTAAACTGTGTTTCACAAAACCTCCTGCAAATCCGGGGGCATAGCGGTGCCCCGCCGGGCTATTTCTGGGTGATCACCGGATAGGCCCGCTGCACCGGAAAGGGATAGGCGAATCCGTGGGCATCGAAAACCGATTTAAGCAGACGGTTGAACTCGCGGCCAACCCCCCACTGCTTGCCGGGTTCGGTGGTAATCCGCACCTTGATCTTGAGGGCATAGTCGCCAAAGGCATCCACCCCGAGGATCTCCAGCGGCTCGCGGACCAGTCCGGCGAATTCGGGCTCCTGCATCAGGGCCGCACCCGCCTCGTGGATGAAACCATAGGCCTGCTCCACCTCCAGCTCGTAGGGCACCGCGACATCGCTGAGATAGCGGGAGTAGTTCTTGGTCATGTTGGTGACGATGTCGATCGCACTGTTGGGGATGAAATGAACGCTGCCGGTGGCGTCGCGGAGGACGGTCATCTTCAGGCTCACCTGTTCGACCTCACCGCTTTTGCCGGCGATCTGCACCGCATCGCCGACGCGGATCTGGTCGTTGGCAAGGATGAAAAATCCGTTGATCACGTCCTTGATCAGACTCTGCGAGCCGAACCCGACCGCGACGCCGACGATCCCGGCGGCCGCCAGGATCGGCCCGATCTCGATCCCGAGTTCGCTGAGAATGGTGATGAGCGCCACGACCACCAGCAGCACATCGAGGGTGTGGCGGATCACCAGCCCGAGGGTCTCGGCCCGCTTTTCGGATTCCAGATCCAGCTTTTGCTGGTCGACCATCGCGGCCAGCTTTCTGGAAACCACCCGGATGAAGCGAAAGATCAGGACCGTCATCAGCACGATCAGGGCGATACGGATGCCCGACCGGACGGCGGTGATCGTCAGTTGCGTGGTCCAGCTGATGTACTGTTCCATAGGCCTCTTGCGGAATAGGTGCCCGATGATCCTCGAGCTGCGGTTCAGATATAGAGATACCGTTTGATCTTGAGCGTCGGGGTTTTCTCGAAGGGCTCCTTCTGCTCGACGATCTTGTTGATGCGCGAAAAGAGCTTGAGCCGGCCGTTGGCATTCCGCCGGATCGCCTCGAGCCGTTTGTCGATCTCCTCCTGCACCTCCGAATCGCTCAGATGGCGCGAGGAGAACTCGTGATCCAGCTCTTCATAATTGAGATAAACGCGCGCACAGATCTGGCCGCCCTGGTCAAAGACCAGGCTTTCGAGCACATCGGGGTGCTCGTTGATCGCCTCCTCGATCTCCTCGGGGTAGATATTTTCGCCGCTTGGTCCGAGGATCATGTTCTTGACCCGGCCCTTGATATAGAGATAGCCGTTCTCGTCGAAGGCCCCGAGATCGCCGGTGCGGAACCACCCATCCTCCGAAAGGACGCTCTGGGTGCGCTCCGGGTCGCGGTAATACCCCTGCATCACCATCGGGCCGCGCACCAGGATCTCACCCTCGCCGCTCTCCGCCTGCGGGTTATCGATGCGGATCTCGACGCCGGGCAGAGGCTTGCCGGTCGAACGCAGCTCGGTGATGCGCGAATCGGTGCCGGCGATCAGCGGGGCGGTCTCGGTCAGGCCGTAGCCGATCGCGTAGGGAAATTTGGCCTCGCGCAGGAAGAGTTCAACATCCGCCGCCAGCAGGGCCCCGCCGATGCAGAAATCGTGCAGCTCGCCGCCGAAAAAGCGCAGCAGCTTCTTGCCCGCCGCCCGGTTGAGGGTGCGGCGCATAAAGGGATTTTTATAAAGGGCGCGTACGGCCCGCTTCTGGGTGAAAGAGGGCAGCACCTTGGTCTTGTAGATCTTTTCGATCACCAGCGGTACCGAGCACATGATGGTCGGTTTGATCTTTTCCAAGGCGGGCATCAGGGCGCGTGCGGTCGGCGGTTTGTCCAGATAGTAGACCGAAGCCCCGGCATAGAGCACCAGAATGAAGCCGAGCGTGCACTCGTAGGCGTGCGAGAGGGGCAGGATCGAGACCAGCCGGTCCGTCTCGCCCAGACGGATGATCTGCATGGTGGCGATGGCGTCGCTGACGAGATTTTTGTGGGTGAGCATGACGCCTTTGGAGTTGCCGGTCGTGCCGGAGGTATAGATGATCGAGGCGAGATCCTGCTCGCCGACCTGATGGGCGCGGCCGGCGAAGCGCAGCGCGGCCTCCTTGAGGCGATCGAGGCCGATGCTGCCCTGGGTGATGAACTCCTTGAGCCGGTCCTTCTCGGTGGCCAGCGGAACGAGCGAAAAATCGTCGATCAGAAATATGGTGCGCAGTGAGGAGTCGAACTCATCCTCGATCTTGCTGTAGAGTTTTTCGGAGACAAAGATGGCCTTGGCGCCCGCATGGCGGATGATGTGCTGCACCTCCGCAGTGGTGAAATCGGGCAGGATCGGCACAACCACCGCTCCCATGGTGGTGATGGCCAGATAGGCGATACCCCATTGCGGTTTGTTCTCGCTGAGGATGGCCACCCGATCGCCCGCGAGGATGCCCTGTTCGTGCAGCTGCGCCGAGAGGAGTTGTACCTTCTCCTGCAGCTGGGCGTAAGTGAAGACCGGGCCATCCACCATGCCCAGGGAGGGGCGCTGCGGCCAGGATTCGGCCGAATGTTTGAGGAGGGCAGCCAGAGTCATTGGCACGGAGTCTGAGGCCATAGGTCATTTTCCTGATTAGGGTAAGATTCACTGTTCACAGCAATATAGCCAAAGCAGGTGTAAAAGACAAACAAAATGAATGTGCTTCACCTCGCGTTGGGCGCCGGGAGTGGCCCCCTGAGCTGATCGGGGCCCGTCGGCCGTGACTGCCCGGCTGCAGTTCAGCGCAGCAGCTGCAGCGTCCGCGTCACCGTGCGACCGTTAAGCCGCACCTGCAGATAATAACTCCCTGGCGCTGCCGGCAGGCCGCGCCCGTCGCGCAGGTCCCAGGTCACCACTGTGTTGCCTCCTGCCGCCGGAGCGGACCAGCGGCGCAGGAGCTGCCCGAGGGCATTGTAGATCGTCACCTCGACCTCCCCCGCCGGCTGCGGCGCGGTCAGCTGCCACTGCGCCGTGCCCGCCGCCCGGGTGACCGGGTTGGGCCAGGCGGCACTGAGGGTGAACGACTGCGGCGGCGGCACCCCGGCATCAACTCCTGTCAGCGGAGCAATCTGTTCGATGATGTTGGCCCCCAGCGGCTGCTTGACCCAGGTGAAGAGCGAATCGGCAAAAAGGGCATCGCGGCTGCGCTCGGGGAGCATATACATGCTGAATCCCATGGTGATCTTGCTGGTCGCGATCGAGGAGCTCCCGGTGGCCTGGGCCCACAAGCCCATATCGCCCCAGGATTTGCCATCACCGCTCTCCGGGGTGTCGTCGTTGGTGCCGCCGGACTGGCTGTCGCGGTAGTAGAGTTTGGTCGAACCGCCCTTGATGGCTGGCATCTCGAGGATCAGCAGCAGCGTCCCCTGCGGGCCGCTCGCCATCGCCCAGTGCAGCCCGGTCTGACTCTGGAGGGTCGCATCGATGGCGTCCGCCGCGCCGTCGATGGCGAAACCGCCGCGGTTGTTTTCGGAGTAGAACTTCATTCCGGCCGCCGCCGGCGCCAGATCCAGCGACTGGCGCAGGGTCTTGACACCCGCCAACACGGTGAGCTGCTCATTTTTCAGCTGCGCATCCTTGACCCCAAGCGTCATCGAACAGGGATAATAGATGAGCTGATAGTCAACGCCCAGATCGGTGAGGCTGAGCTGGGGGATGGAGAACTTGGAGCGCTGGTCACGCATCAGCCGGATCGGCGCCAGCCAGGGATCGCATTCCCCCTTGTTTAGGGTGTCCTCGGTCGCCGCATAGGTGGGGATCCTGAGCAGCAGGGCCTTGCCGGCGAAACGCAGCTTGAGCCGGTCGACTAGGTCAAGCTTCGGGTTGGCAGCCAGGGCGACATAATCGATCCAGCCGTCGCGAGTGTGGCCGAGTTTGTAGAAAGGCGTGACAATGGTATCGGCGGCGGTATTGGCCGGGGCATCGATATGGTTGTGGTAGCCCGCCGGCGCGGCCTGGCTGCTTTTATAGAGATAGATCCAGCCCCGCTTCGCCGGATCGAGCTGCTCGTAGAACTCGAGTTCGAGGCGGGTGGCCGAGCGCCCGGTGGGATCGTCATACCACTTCGCCACCGCCTGATCGCCGAGATCCTGCGGCATAAAGACCAGTTCGTCATCGCTGTCGAGCACGCCGCCGCTCCAGGGGTGTTTGTATTTGCCATCGGTTACCTGGTCGGTCTGGAAGGGCACGGCCTGCCAGCGCCCGCCCTGGTATTTGAAGGCGCGCCACTCGGTCGAGTTAAAACTGGCCAGCGGCAGCACCGCTCCCCTGATGACGATCGGCACGTAACGGCGCTGAAGGGTGTTGCTCTGGGCCGCAAGCGATGCGGCCAGCCCCAGCAGCACCAGCAGGAACCAGGTTCTTCTCATCAGATCTCTCCCGTGATCGCGATCATATAGTTGCGGATCTCTCCGAGCACCCGCTCGGAGACGGTATAGTTATAGTTGAGTGCATTGCGCACCACCAGCTGCAGATCCCAGTTGCGCAGGCGGCAGCCGGTGCGCAGGTCCCAGATCTTCGCTGGCACCCGCTCGTCGAGGGGATAGACCGCCACTTTTTCGATCCGGCCGATGTAGCGGTAGTCGGCCCCGGCGCTGAAGCGGCCGAGCTGCAGTGAGGGCGAGAAGGAGGCGATGAAGCGCGGCCGGTAGAGCAGCGGCCCATCGGACTGTTTGTCGCGCGGATCCATCCAGGTGGCGGAGGCCGTCAGGTTGACGCGGTCATGCCAGAAGCGGGTGCGCACCTCGGTCTCGATCCCCTGGATATAGGCGACCGGATAATTGACGAACTGGGCGGCCAGCTGCGAGGCAAGCAGGGTGGGTTCGATCAGGTTGGCATAGCGATTGAAAAAGTAGGTCGCCTCGAGGTAGACGCGATCGTTGAGGGTCTGGCGCACGCCGACGTCGAAGAGGATCGAGCGTTCGGGTTCCAGATCGGGATTGGGGATCGCCTTGAAATCCTTCGAGCCCGCGGTGATGAAGCGTTCGACCACCGTGGCGGCGCGAAAGCCGCGGCCGAAGGAGCCATGCAGGATGGTGCCCAGGGCCGGCTGCCAGCTGAAGCCGATTCTGGGACTCACCTGGTACTCGAGCGAATCCCCTACCAGCTGATAGGTATCCCAGCGCAGTCCGGCGTTGAGCTGGAGCAGGTTCGAGACCTTCCAGATCTCCTGGATATAGGGCGAGATGCCATTCGCATTGCGCCGGCCGTAGTATTCCGACTCGACGGTATCGAACTTGTAGTCCACCCCCATCGAGATGCTGTGATCGGGCGCGGGCTGCCAGCTCAGCTGCCCCTCGCCGCTGGCGCCGATCGCCGGCGTGAAGGCGCTGGTGATGTTGAAGGGGACGCCCACCAGCTGCTGGTTGAAAGAGAGGCGGAACTTGCCGGAGAGCTGCGGCGAAAAGACCTGGCTGTAGACGAGATAGCCGACATAGCCGCTCATGGAATAGCGGTCGCCGCGGTCGGTCGCCGGAACGTTGAGGGCGCGGTTTTGTTCGAGCCACTGCAAAAAGATATCCCGCTTCTCATGGCTGTAGGTCGAAAAGAGCGCCAGCGAGGCATTGTTGGGCAGCTGCCAGATCGCCTTGCCGGTCAGATACCAGCGCTCGAAGCGGCCGTTTTCGCGGTCGCCGGTGGAGGCATGCCGGGAGAGCGCCAGCCGCACGCCGACCGGCCCGAAACTCTTCGAAAGGCTGAGATCGCTGCGGTGAAAATAGAGCGACCGGTCGGTCCATTTCCACTCCGGCACCGAGGGTTGGCCGAAAAGACCGGAGGCCTGGCGAACCGAGAGGGAGAACTCGCGCGTCGGCTGCTTGGTGATCATGTTGACCACGCCGCTGATGGCGCCCGAGCCATAGAGCGAGGAGGCCGCCCCCTTGAGCACCTCCATGCGCTCGATCTCGGTGACCGGGACGATATTCCAGTTGGCCTCGCCGAGATCGCTGGTGAGGATCGGCACCTCGTCGAGCAGGACCAGCAGGCGGCTGCCGCCGAGGCGGTTGTAGCCGGAGCCGCCGCGAATGGTGATATAGTCGCCGACCATGGTCACCCCCGGCACCAGTTGCAGGGCCTCGGCCGCCCCGAGGAGATTGCGCCGCCGGATCGCCATGTGACTCATGACACTGATGCTCGCCGCCGCCGAGGCCAGGGTTTCGGGCTGGCGCGAGCCGGTCACCACCACCTGGTGCATGGGGATGACCGTCGGTTTGAGACGCAGCACGACCTCACGGGTTTCCTCGCCAGCGAGGGTGACCTCCTGGGTGGCCGGCTCGTAGCCGATGTAGGTGGCGCGCAGGAGATGCGTTCCACCCGGCACCTTGAAGATGCGGAACTGCCCGCGGTTGTCCGAGACGGCACCGAGCACCGAGCCGGTGATCTGGATGTTGGCCCCGGGCAGGGGCTGGCCGGTGGCCGCATCGAGAATCCGGCCGCTGATACGCACCTCGTCGGCAGCCAGTACGACCGCCGCGCCGAGGAGGAGCAGAATCAGGATCTTCCTCATCGGGGACCTCCCGGCACCGCCGCCCAGTCGCAATAGATGTCGATATTCCCGGCCACCGGCTGCGCCTTGCTCAGCGTCACCGGTTTGATGTCATAGAGGTTGCTGTCGGGATTGGAGCCGTAAAAGCCGAGAATTTTCGCGTAATCCCACTCCTTGCCCTTCTCGCGATAAATAGCCCCGACCAGGACATAGTGCGCCAGAGGCGCCGGCACCTGGTAGGTGGGCGCCGGCTGGCTCAGGTTGATCGAGGTATTGGTGAAGACCAGGTCGCCGAGACTTTGCGGCGGAAAGTTGACCACCGCCACGACGCGGACCGCGTCGATGCGCGCCGGCTTTTGCTCGGGGTGAAGAAAGATCACCCGCCCCGAGATCCCCGACTCGATCAGGCCGAGGCCATGATCGATTTCGCAGGCGATGCCCAGCGCCAGCAACAACACGCCCGATAGTAAAATCTTGCTTTTCATACGGCTCATCTTCCGTTCATTGCACGCACTTTCTAACGCCGTTCCGGGCGGATGGTTCGCGCGTCCGATCACATTTTTGTACTATTTACTTGTCCTTGCGTGGATACTGCCCCTCAAGCACCGCCACCAGCATCACCCGGGTCTCTTCGGCCAGCTCGGTGGTGAGCAGCCATTGCAGATAATCGGGGTAATTCTCATGGAGCCAGCGCAGCGAATTGCCGCGATGCTTGCCGAAGCCGATCACCGCTTCATTGTTCTTCCAGTAGAACTTGCGGTCCGGCGTCACCCAGCGGCCGTCGTCGGCCGGGGCGCAAAAGGCTCCGAGTTTGGCGACGTCGCGCGGCAGGTCGGGATAGCGCTCGAGCTGCCCTTCGAGCACCTCGAGGGTCGCGCGCACATCGGCGAGGGCATCGTGCGCCCCCTGCAGTTCCTTGTGGCAGTAATAACGGTAGGCGGCGCTCAGATCACGCGGCTCACGCTTGTGAAAGATCACCTGGGCGTCGACGATCCGCCGCCCGGCGGGATCGAGGGGAAAGCCGGCGCGCTCCATCTCCGCCTGGAGAAAAGGCACATCGAAACGCGCAGCGTTGAATCCGGCAAGATCGCTCTCGTGCAGCAGCCCGCCGATGCGCGGCGCGAAATAGCTGAAGGGCGGTTTGTCCGCCACCACCGCATCGGTAATGCCGTGAACCCGGCTCGCCTCGGGAGGTATCGGGATGCCGGGGTGTACCAGCTCTTTCCACTCCGTCAGCTCTTTTCCCGGGTCGACCCGGATGAAGGCGAACTGCACGATGCGGTCCTGCTGCACATCCAGGCCGGTGGTCTCGAGGTCGAAAAAGACCAGGGGACGGCTCAGCGGCAGCTGGCGCAAGGGCGTCTCCGGGTCATCAAAAAGAAAAGACTGCTGTTCATCCGCCATGTGGAAGGCTTTCTGCTGGATCGGTTTGTTGGTCAGACCGTGTGGCGATGCCCGTACAGGGACGCCATGAAATTTACTTTAAAATTATGTAAAAGATAGAATAAAATCAAACAATTCTTCACCAGCACCCTGCCATTAAAAAAGATGGTTTTTTGAGAAATTTTAACTAACTTGTTCTGAAAAAACAGTCCGACTAACCAATAGTAACATCATGAAACGCATCTTCTCTTCCCTTGTTACAGCGCTTTTGCTGTGCACGGGTATGGCTTTGGCACGCCCCTCCGGCAACGGCGGCTTTGGCGTCGGCTTTATCATCGGCGCCCCCACCGGCCTCAGCATCAAGAACTGGCTCGGCCCGCATCAGGCTTTCGATGCCGCTGCAGCCTGGACCACCTCCGGGGATGATCACTCCCTCTATCTCCACGCCGATATGCTCCTCCAGCGCCCCCATGCGATCCATCTCGATCCCGTCTGGCTGGACTGGCATTACGGGCTCGGCGTCGCCATGAGCTTCAAGGACGAAACCGAAACCCGGCTGCGCATCCCCGTCGGCCTCGATTACGGCCTCACCTCCATCCCCCTGGAATTTTTCGCCGAACTGGTCCCTGCCGTTCTGCTCACCCCCGACACGGGGTTCGATATCGACGGCGGCATCGGCGTCCGCATCTTTTTCTAACCTTTCGAGAGGAATGCATGAAGAACGCACTGCCCTTGACTGACGCTTTTTCCAACCGTCATATCGGCCCCGATCCCGGCGAACGGGACGAGATGCTCGCGGCCATCGGCGTCCCCTCGCTTGACGCCCTGATCGATCAGACCATCCCGGCCAACATCCGTCTGCAAAAACCCTTCGACACCCAGGAGCCGCTCAGTGAGTACGAGCTGCTGCAGAAGCTGGGCCGGATTACGGCGAAAAACCGCCTCTTCCGCTCCTGCATCGGCCTCGGCTTTCACGACACCATCACCCCGCCGGTCATCCAGCGTAATATTTTCGAAAATCCCGGCTGGTACACCCAGTACACCCCCTACCAGGCCGAGATCTCACAGGGCCGCCTCGAGGCCCTGCTCATCTTCCAGAACATGATCAGCGATCTCACCGCCATGGAGATCGCCAACGCCTCGCTGCTCGACGAGCCCACCGCCGCCGCCGAGGCGATGACCATGCTCTTCCGCGTCAACAGCAAAAAGACCCGCGATCCGCATAACAATGTCTTTCTGGTCTCGGATACATGCCTGCCGCAGACCCTCGACGTGCTGCGCAGCCGCTCGGCCCCGCAGGGCATCGAGCTGCGCATCGCCGACCTCCACAGCGCGGCGATCGATGAGCGCGTTTTCGGTCTGCTGATCCAGTACCCCGATGTCAACGGCCGCGCCGAGTCGTGGAGCGGCACGATCCAAAAAGCGCATGCCGCCGGCGCCCTCGTCGCCGTCGCCGCCGACCTGCTCGCGCTGGTCCTGCTCACGCCTCCGGGCGAAATGGGCGCCGATATCGTCCTCGGCTCGGCGCAGCGCTTTGGCGTGCCCCTGGGTTTCGGCGGTCCGCATGCCGCCTTTTTCGCCACCCGCAACGAGTTCGTCCGCCAGATGCCCGGCCGCGTCATCGGCGTCTCGGTCGACCGCCATGGCCATCGCGCCTTCCGCATGACCCTGCAAACCCGCGAGCAGCACATCCGCCGCGAAAAGGCGACCTCCAACATCTGCACCGCCCAGGCCCTGCTCGCCATCATGGCCGGGATGTACGGCGTCTGGCACGGCCCGGCAGGTCTCAAGGCGATCGCCGGCCGGATCCACCTGCTGGCGCGCGTGCTCGCCACCACCCTCAAAACGCTGGGCTACAGCCAGACGAATGAGGCCTTTTTCGACACCCTGCTGGTTGAGGCCGGCAGCGATACCGAACGAATCCACGCCCTCGCCCGCGAGCACGGCATCAACCTCCGCGCGGCCGGCGCCGGGCGCATCGGTATCGCCCTCGACGAAACCCTCCAGCCGGCCGTTATCGAGGAGATCATCGCCCTCTTCGCCGCCGCCCGCAACCTGCAAACCCCGGCGATCGACTGGCCCAAAGAGGCGGCCGCCTCCGTCGCGCTTCTGCCCCCCGCACTGGTGCGTACCTCGCCCTTCCTCAGTCATCCGGTCTTCCAGGGCTATCATTCCGAGCACAAGATGGTGCGCTTCCTCAAGCACCTAGAAAACAGGGATCTCTCCCTCACCACCTCGATGATCCCCCTCGGCTCCTGCACGATGAAGCTCAACGGCACCGCCGAAATGCTGGCGCTGACCTGGCCCGGCTTCAGCAAGCTCCATCCCTTTGCGCCGGCCGAGCAGGCGGAAGGGTACCGGGAGATCATCAGCGAACTCGAACACGATCTCTGCCGGATCACCGGCTTCGCCGCCGCCTCCTTTGAGCCCAATTCGGGGGCGCAGGGCGAATTCACCGGCCTGATGGTCATCCGCGCCTGGCATCACGACCGCGGCGAGGCGCATCGCAACGTCACCCTCATCCCCTCCTCGGCGCACGGCACCAATCCCGCCAGCGCAGTGATGGCCGGCACCAGGGTGGTGGTCGTCGCCTGCGACGAGCGCGGCAACATCGACCTCGCCGACCTCAAGGCCAAGGCGGAACAGTACCGGGAGAACCTCTCGGCCCTGATGGTCACCTATCCCTCCACCCATGGCGTCTTTGAAGAACAGATCATCGAGATCTGCCAGATCATCCATGCCCATGGCGGCCAGGTCTACATGGACGGGGCCAACATGAACGCCCAGGTCGGTTTGACCAATCCGGCGACGATCGGCGCCGATGTCTGCCATCTCAATCTCCACAAGACCTTCGCCATTCCGCACGGGGGCGGCGGGCCGGGCATGGGCCCGATCTGCGTCGCCGCCCATCTCGCCCCCTACCTGCCGGGCCACCCCCTGGTTCAGACCGGGGGCAACAAGGCGATCCCCGCGGTCAGCGCCACGCCCTACGGCAGCGCCAGCATCCTGCTGATCTCCTGGGCCTACATCAAGCTGATGGGCAGCGCCGGCCTGACCGAGGCGACTCGCTATGCCATCCTCAACGCCAACTATATCGCCGCCCGCCTCGGCAAGGCCTACAAGGTGCTCTATACCGGCGAGCGCGGCCGGGTCGCCCACGAGATGATCTTTGACCTCGCCGAATTCAAGGCCAGCGGCATCGAGGCCGGCGACATCGCCAAACGGCTGATGGACTATAATTTTCATGCCCCGACCGTCGCCTTCCCGGTGCACAACTCGATCATGGTCGAGCCGACCGAGAGCGAGGACAAGGGCGAACTCGACCGCTTCTGTGAGGCCCTCAGCGCCATCCGCCACGAGATCCAGGCGGTGGTCGACGGCACGGCGGATCCGGCCGATAATGTGCTCAAGAACGCGCCGCATACGGCGGCCGAGGTCAGCAGCAACACCTGGAGTCATCCCTACAGCCGCGAGCAGGCCGCCTGGCCGGTCGCCTACTTGCGGGGGGACAAGTTCTGGCCGGCCGTGGGCCGCATCGACGATACCTATGGTGACCGCAACCTCTTCTGCGTCTGTCCGCCGCTTGAGGAGTACCAATAAGCCGGAGTGCAGGGCATTCCGGCGCTCCACTCTCATTCACTGCCAACTCGGAGTTCCGACACGATGAAGGAGTTCCGCTTCCATGGGCGCGGCGGGCAGGGGACCGTCCTCGCCTCCATCGCACTCGCCAAGGCTTTTTTCGCGGCGGGCTACTGGGTGCAGACCTTTCCGGTCTTCGGCTCTGAACGCCGCGGCGCCCCGGTCGAAGCCTATCTCCGCCTCGACATCGCCAAAATCTATCTGCGCAGCAACATCTACGCGCCGGACCATGTGATCGTCCAGGATGCCGGCCTGCTGGCCTTTCTGGACGTGACCAGGGGGCTCAAACCGGGGGGCTGGATCCTGCTCAACACCCCGGGGCTGCCGGCCGACCTCAAGCCCTTCGAGGGTTTTTGCCTCGCCTGCATCGACGCCTCCGCCATCGCCCGGGCCCACAGCCTTGGAGCGAAAACCCAACCCATCACCAATACCGCCATGATGGGCGCCTTCTCGCGCCTGTTCACCAATCCGCCCCTCGATGCCGTCCTGCAGGCCATCGCCCGGGAGGTGCCGGTCAAGATCGATGAAAATGTCGCCGCCGCCCGCACGGCCTTTGACGCCGTGGTACTGCATGGACTGGTGCACGGCAGCGACTTTCTGCCCATGGCGGCTCCCCTCTTCCGCAAGGCGGTCTCATGAGCACACCAGAAACAATCCTTCCCCTGCCGCTCTTTATGCCGATCGCCGGGGCGTCGACCGCCGTCAACCGCACCGGTTCATGGAGCACCCGCCAGCCGCGCTATCAGGACAAGACCGCGCCCTGCGCTTCGCGCTGCCCCTGCGGCGAGGAGATCCCGCGCATCGAGATGCTGGCATCACGCGGCGAATACCTGCAGGCTTGGCGCACGATCCTGCTGGAGAATCCCTTCCCCGGCAGCTGCGGCCGCGTCTGCTTCCACCCCTGCGAGGGGGCGTGCAACCGTGACGAGTTCGATGCCCCGGTCGCCATCAACGCCCTCGAGCGCTTTCTCGACGATCAGGCCTGGGCCGCGGGCAGCGCTGCGGAGTTGACCCCGCGCGCCGCGACCGGCCGGCGCATCGCCATCGCCGGTGCCGGCCCCGCCGGTCTGGCTGCCGCCTGGTTTCTCACCCTGCTCGGCCATCGCTGCGAGATCTTTGAAGCGGCGGAACAAGCCGGCGGCCTGCTGCGCTATGGCATCCCGGCCTACCGCCTGCCGGCCCAGGTGCTGACGCGCGAAATCGCCCGCATCGAAGCCCTGGGAGTGGGCATCCATTGCGGCACGCTCCTCGATGAAGCCTTCATCGCGACCGCCCGCTCCCGCTTCGACGCCCTCTTCATCGGCTGCGGCAACGGCCGCTCCCTGGCCCTCGATATCCCCGGCGGCGAGCTCGCCCGCGACGGCCTCGACTTTCTCCGCGCCTGCCGCTCGCAGCAGCCCGCCAGCGAGGAAACCGGTTCCGCCAGCGTGTTGCCCGCGGCGGTCATCGGCGGCGGCAACAGCGCCATCGACGTCGCCCGCACCCTCGTGCGCCTCGGCCGGCCGACGGTCATCGTCTACCGCCGCCGCCGCGAGGATATGCCCGCCTTCAACGCAGAGGTCGAGCGCGCGCTGGAGGAGGGCGTGCAGCTGGTCGAACTCAGCGCCCCCCTCACGCTGCGCCGCACGGACGATCATTTCGAGTTGACCCTCCAGCGCATGCGCTCCGCCGAACCGGGCCCGGACGGGCGCCGGCGCGTCACACCGGTGCCGGGCGAGACCGCAAGCCTCCCCTTCGCTGCGGTCTATACCGCCATCGGCGCTGCGGCGGCCTCCCCCTGGGCGGCGCTGACCCGGGAAGAACCAGCCCTCCGTCTCAGCCACAGCCGCCTCCTGCAGGATACAGCCGCGGGGCTGCCGATCGTCCTCGGCGGCGACCTCGTCAACCGCGAGGAGAGCGTCGCCGATGCCATCGCCTCGGGCAAGGAGGCGGCGATCGCCCTCGATCTCCTCTTCAGCGAGGGAACCGAGGCCATCGCCCCCGGGATCGAGCGCTGCCGCGTCGGCGAGGGTGAGGCCCTCTCGATGGAAATCCATCTCGGCGGCGAACGCGCCGGCCGCTCGCGCCGGGTCGTCCGCTACCCCGATCTGGTCCCGGACTATTTCACGCCGGCGCCGGCCGAACGCGGCCTCGCCCTGGCTCCGGCTGCCGCCACCACCTCGTTCAGCGAGGTCGAGGCCGCTCTCGACGAGGCCCCGGCACGGCTGCAGGCGGAACGCTGCTTCAACTGCGGCTATTGCAACGACTGCGATACCTGCCGCACCTTCTGCCCGGAAGTGGCGGTCGAGGGCGGATCCACCCGCCGGATCCTGCCCGAATACTGCAAGGGCTGCGGCATCTGCCTGACCGAATGCCCGCGCTGTGCGATGGTTATGGAGGAGGCGCAATCATGAGAGCGGTTCTCGAAGGCAGCCAGGCGGCCGCGGAGGCGGTGCGCCTGGCGCGGGTCAAGGTGGTTTCGGCCTATCCGATCACCCCGCAGACCCATATCGTCGAAGAGCTCGCCAAATTTTGTGCGGAGGGCTCCCTCGATGGCCGTTTCCTCTGCGTCGAAAGCGAGCACTCCGCCATGGCTTCGGTGATCGGAGCGGCCGCCGGCGGCGTGCGCACCTTCACCGCCAGCTCCTCGCACGGACTGGCGCTGATGCACGAGATGCTCCACTGGGCGGCGGGCGCGCGTCTGCCCATCGTCATGGCCGAGGTCAATCGCGCCCTCGGCCCCGGCTGGAATCTCTGGATCGACCAGACCGACAGCCTGGCCCAGCGCGATACCGGCTGGATCCAGCTCTACTGCGCCGACGGCCAGGAGGTGCTCGACACCACCCTGCAGGCCTATCGCCTCGCCGAAGCCGTCAACCTGCCGGTGATGGTCATCCTCGACGCTTTTTTCCTCTCCCATACCTATGAACCGGTCGACCTCCCCTCGCAGGAGGAGGTGGATCGCTTCCTCCCCCCCTTCACGCCCCGCTTCCGCATGGACACCGCCGCGCCGATGAGCCTGCACGGGGTCGCGCCGATCGGGGTTTATATGGAGATGCGACGCAGCATGCAGCTCGCCATGGAGGCGGTGCCGCAGGTGCTGGCCGATATCGAGGAGGAGTTCGCCGGTCACTTCGGCCGCCGCTGGGGCGCGGTCGTACCCTACCGCTGCGAAGACGCCGAGATCATCCTCGTGACCAGCGGCACCGCCGCCGGAACCGCCCGGGTGGCCGTCGATCAGCTGCGCGAAGCCGGCGAAAAAGCCGGTATGCTGCGGATCCGGATGTTCCGGCCTTTTCCGGTCCGGGAGGTGCGCGCGCATCTCGCCCATGCCCGCAAGGTGGCCGTGCTCGACCGCAACTGCTCTTTTGGGGCCGGCGGCATCTTCGCCTCCGAGCTCCGCAGCGCCCTCTATGGCGCGACCACGGTGCCGGTCTGGAGCTACATCACCGGACTCGGCGGCCGCGATGTCACCGTTGAAACCCTGACCGGGATGTATGCGCGAACGCGTGATGCGCAACGGCCCGAATCCGAAAGCATCTGGCTGGAGTTGAAAGAGGAGCTCGTGGAGAAATGAGTCTGGCTGGACAGGAAGAGTATCTCAATCCGGGGCATGTGGGCTGCCCCGGCTGCGGCGCGACCATCGCCATGAAACTGGCCCTGCGCGTCCTCGGCGAAAAGACCATGGTGGTCATCCCCGCCTCCTGCTGGGCGATCATCGCCAGCAATTACCCCCAGTCGGCCATCAAGGTGCCGGTGCTCAACACCGCCTTCGCCACCACCGGGGCGGCCTGCAGCGGCCTGCGCGCTGCCCTCGACCTGCGCGGCGACAACGAGACCACCATCCTCGGCTGGGCCGGTGACGGCGGCACCTTCGACATCGGCTTTCAGGCCCTCAGCGCCGCCGCGGAACGCGCCGAGGATTTCATCTACATCTGCTACGATAACGAAGCCTACATGAACACCGGGGTGCAGCGCAGCTCCTCGACCCCCTGGGGCGCCAGCACCATGACCACGCCCGGCAAGGAGTGGAAACGCACCCCGAAAAAAAATATGGTCGAGATCCTGGCGGCCCACCGGATTCCCTATGCCGCGACCGCCAGCATCGCCTATCCCGAAGACCTGGCCCGCAAGCTGCTGAAGGCCAAATCGATCCGCAGCGGCCTGCGCTTCATCCACCTCTTTTCGTCGTGCCCGACCGGCTGGGGCTACGCCCCGGGTGATACCATCAAGGTGGCGCGCATGGCCGTCCGCACCCGCGCCTTTCCGCTCTATGAGGTGGAAGCGGGCGAGCGCTGGACCCTCAACAGCCGGGATGGCGGCCTGCCGGTGCGCGACTATCTGCGCATGCAGGGGCGTTTCCGCCAGCTCGAGGAGGATGACATCGCCTACATCCAGGAATTTGTCGAGCACGAATGGCAACGGCTCAGCCGCCGCGCCGAGTC
>CAYTCI010000033.1:0-38215 GCA_964436305.1 uncultured Cytophagia bacterium
ATGTTGATGCGTCTATATCTTTCTGATAGGTACTTCATTGTATGGTTATAGACGTATTTTAAACGCTGTTCATGCAGCATGAATGATCCCAGCAGAGTAACCTTTGTTCTTAATTGTACATGATGATCTATACCATCTTTCTGAGTCAGATGGAATGCCGCAACATCGAGTGTGCTTGCACCGATATCAATTATGAGATGCAAGCCGTTTGATCTTTGCCTAGATTTTGTATAGCCCACGATCTCCGCAGTAATTTCGGGGATAATGTGGATGCTGCCTGAGCCAGTTGAAGCACGAATATTATCGAAGGTTGTCATTGCAAGAATACGGTAGGCATCTTTAAGATTTATTGTTTCTTTTTGTACTGAGAGATCCCATGCCGCTTGTGCGAGGCGGAGAAAGTCGGTTATGCTGTTTGTAGTATATCTTCCTGAAGGGATACCCAAATGAAAGTGCCAGATGAGTTTAAATCTTTCAAACATTTTTACATTTTCATTGAGAAACCAGCCTCTAACTATTTGTAATACATTAGCTAAATAGGCAACAACAAATTCATTGGTTGTTATGTGGATCCCTTCATTGACGAATTCTGAAAGTGCCTCTTTGTTACGACTTCGGCTAAGGTAAATAATCTTAATATTCGAGAATGATTCTGCATCATCAAATTTATGCAGTGAGGTACGGCCGGTCCTTCTAGAAAAGTAAATTTTTGAAGGAAGAAGAAATTTGTCAGTTTCAGTTCTATCAGCAATGAAAGGTACTGCTGCGCACCATTTGTCAAAATGGTTTGGGGTTTGCAGGATTACTTTTGTACATGAGGTACCAAAATCAAAACCGATGACAATATCACATATTTGGCTGGTTGAATCACTGAACTGGGTATCTGTTGTTCGATAGGTACGCTGTATATTCATGCCCGTTTGCATCATTTTGTGTACCCCCTTATTCAATTTTTATCAATCCGACATTGATTGTCGTACTATTTGAATCAATACCTCGTTTCTTTTCAATAAATGCTTTCTGTTGTTCAATTTGATCATCAAGCTTTTTCAGGCGTGGCACATGCATCCTAACCTGGAAATCGCGATCAGCAGCGCGATGTCTCTCAATGAGCTCCAATAGTCTACTTCTTTCATTCTCATGGTGGATCTCAAGCGTATTAATATGCCGATTCGCATCATCCTCATTTTTAATCCTGATTTTCCTGCATTCTAACTCGAATTGATTATCCAATTCCAAAAGGCAAACTTCATTGAGTTTATTTGAGCATTCAACCCAATTTCCCAAAGTTCTCGCTTCGTGCCAATTTTTGCCATGCAAAGCAGCTGACATAATAAGAGTTTCAGAATCATCCGGCTTGAGTGCCTTATTGTTTGAACCTATGTCTACTGCAATGAAGACCAGCTTTTCAATATCTCGAATTCCCTTGAAACTCCATTTTTGAATAGCAAACGCGTATATTCCAGATTTTAATGGGTTTGGTAAGTCTTCACTGTTAACTAGTACACTCACCGCCGGGTGGAAATAGTGTTCTTTGGCAGGTATCTCTGTGTTAATAAAGCGCACCAGAGGATGAATTTGGTTGATTATTTCCATCTTTTGATCTGCTGCGAACAGCTTATTTATAAATTGGCACTTAATTATTGTCTGGTGCGGAGATGTCAACCGTGTTGGCGTGGTTATTTTATTTTGCCGAACAAATGCATGAAAATCCTGTCGGGCTTGATCACTCAGAGTAATTGTGCAAATAAGGTCTTGAGGCGATACAAGTTTTATCTCACTGCCTGTATAATTATACGTAATATAATCAGCAACATAGTTTAATAGCTCCATTCCACTGATCCACTTATTCATGTCCCGTGCAGCATTAATCTTGTTGAGGATGTAATCCCCATAAGCTACCAGGCTAGCCGCCTCATTTTCAAGACGGTCTTCTTCATACTTGGTATTAGCAAGAGCTTGATAAGTACGTTCAATTCGCTCATCCTCTTCTTCTGGAGTAAGATGGTTGCTGAGAAGATCAATTGATAATCGCCTGATATTATCCCCAATTACCGCTTCTATATCTCCCAACGCCTCTTCAAAAATTTTCAAACGACTTAGTAATCTGTCATAGATACGCGAATCGATGGTTTCATCATAAAAGAGATTAATAATATTTAAAAGAGCCGCTTTTTGCCCGATACGGTCAATACGCCCAATCCGCTGTTCTACCTTCATCGGATTCCATGGCAAATCATAATTAATAATTGTACTACAAAATTGCAGGTCAATCCCTTCACTTCCTACTTCACTGGATAGCAATACCCTGATCTTTTCATCTTTCTCAAATTGATCAACAATTGCTGTTTTATCCAGATCTGGTCGGCCTTCCAGGATGATACAGCCAATACCTGCAGAATTCAATCGTTCATGCAAATAGTGAAGAGTCGCTTTGAAAAAGGAAAAAATAACAATTTTTTCCGATGAAGAGCCTTCAAAGAAATCAATCAAGACCTGTTCCAATTGCATGTATTTCGAATCGTTGGCGAATAACTCATCATAATTACCAAGCTGACCAGCTTTTGATACCAATTCAAAAGTTAAGGGACCAATAGTGTTCTCCTGTTCGACTCCCAAGTCCTCATAAAGTGTAACATCTTCAAGTAATTCCCCCCGACGCTTCCATTCGCGCAAGGCCGCAGGCATGGAACTCGACATCTGACGCTGAGGTGTGACCAACATAAAATTTTCATAGTACAAATTCTTTGAACAAAATTCGCGGACAATCTCTGTAACCCTGTCATAAAAACATTTTTCGGGTGCGGAAAGCGGGATGCGTACTGGATGGGGTTTACGTGGAACACGCTCCATTACATCCCGCTTACGAGTTCGGTTTACGATGTTACCTAAAATGTTGATGGAATCAAAATGGCTTGCCAGTTCCGCTCGTTTTGATCGGTCAACCAATTCAATATCTGAGGGCGGATGATCAAGATACTCGGCCAGCTGGAGGCTGTCTCGCAAAAGCCGATGCGATTTTGCAGCCTTAACCAATGTGATAAAACCCTGTTGAGGAATAATTCGATTACTCAGCAACAGATCTTTTAATTTAATAAGCGGCTTATTTGCTTCTAAGACATCAGTGAACGAGTTTAAGTAGGTAAAATTGTCCGCATCGATCAAATTGAGCAAATAAAAAAGATCGGAATTACGGAGATGAATTGGCGTCGCTGATAAGAGGATCATAAATTCTGACACGGTTCGCAGTTTTTTTCCCAACTTGGCTGTGCGTGTTTCTGGATTACGCAAATAATGAGCTTCATCGATTATAAGGCAATCAATAAGCGGTTCCTCATACTGACACTCATCGATCAGCTTGAGCAAAGGATCATTGCTGATTTCCTCATCTTCCTGCCTTCTAGGCCTCAAACCTTGCATGCTGCAAATAATAGCAAAAGAAGCGTAAGCCCCCTCTGCTCGCGCATTCTGCAATACTTTTACAGCATCTTTTGAGGTGACAATATCAGCTTTGATGCCGAATCTGTTTTTCAATTCTAGTTGCCATTTTTCTCGTAGAACTGCAGGACAAAGAATCATCAGTTTACGAAAATTATCATACCGGCTCATTAACTCTGTCCAAATGAGTCCGGCTTCGATGGTCTTCCCCAATCCTACTTCATCGGCGATAAGGATCCCTTTGGATATGTTTTCCATTATCTTGAGGACAGGTTTGAACTGGTAGGCATAAAAATCTGTATTGGTGATTTCCATGCTGTAGATGAGGTCTATGAGCCGGCCAGTGAGGCGTTCAAAAGTAAGTGTCCGACGCAAATCCTTAACGCCACTTAACTTCTTTTCATTAAAAAGATCAAGAGGATGTTCGCTAGTTTCAATTGGTTCCAGCTGATCCAAGTAAATATATTCACTTCCGGTAGGAAACCTGACAAGAATCAACTTACGGTTTCCCCGCTCTAGTGATTTTTCAGTGGCTATCCCAATCCTACCCGGATCGTTAATAAGACGTACTTGCTGGCCGGATTGCATTGGTATCCTTATAAATACTGAAAAAAATTGTTGTACAAACTCCGGATTAGGATTCGATTTAAACCTTCACCCTGCACAGAATCCTTGCTTGACCTTTAGCTTAAGTTGGGCGATCTACTTAAACGTTGATCAGTTGGCAGGGTAAGATGCCCCTGCTAAACATACTGTCCAGACATAAAAATACGTGACGACCGAGATTAAATCTTTATGCAGCTTCAATAGCCTTCTTTACAGAATCGAATGTGAACGACAACGCCCAACTGGCACCTGCATTTAATAGGCCTGGCGGGGTTTCGTTTGTTCGTTCAATTTTTACTCCAACTAATTTCTTCTTTAATTCTTTTGCTTTGCCGATCTCCCAAGCTATCCATTCGCTGTTGTGTGTGTGTTTACCCACCAAGCACAGGAAATGACTCGAATCGCCAATTCGCCGGGATATTACTCGAGCGATTGCCGCAGGATCGTTACTATCTACGGAAATATCAACTGATTGATCATAGAAAGTAAAATCAAAGTCCATGTTCTTGTCCCAAGCAAGTAGCAAATTTTTGTAGTTTTTGTCGTTATCGTAATCATAACTGATAAAAATCCTCGATCTCACCATTTCATATCCTCCATCTTTCTTTCGTTAACAATCTCTGCTTTGTAACGCCCTTATCATGCAAGGCACCAGCCTTGCTCTTCAAATAATCACATCTCTTACAGCCAGACACTGGCTGCAATTAACAAAGCTGAGCTTTCATCACAACGCATTCCCAAGCTCCGTTTGGGAACGAGGAGAAATAGAGCTAGAGGGCAACCAGTTCGGCGAGCTTGGCCGCAACATTTGCCATCGTATCTTCTGCAGTGCTCAGGCCGCTTCGTGAGCCGAGCAGTGGGCTAACTTCACGAAGTGCTTCATACGTCGTGTCGTGCACGATGGGAACGAGTAGGTCACGAGCGAGAAGTACCGAGAGCTCTTTGTCGGTGATGCCCTCTTCTTGAAGGCGGCGCAGGAACGCTGGGGTCACCAGCACGATCCCGACTCGCGATTTCGCCAGTCCCTTGTCGATTTCGCGGAGCAATTACGTGCCGAGGACGACGTCCTTTTCGCTGAACCAGACCGAAACACCGCGTGCCTCGAGCAGATCGTGAAGCTCCTTGGCGGCCCCTCCCCTATCATCCCACGCATGGCAAAGAAAGACGTCCCGATGGTCAGGCAGGGGCGCTCGGTTCTCAACGCTGCTGCGGACCGGCGTGAATGCCCGCACCTCGGCAGGCGTGTACACCACGGGCGAACCTGGTCGCGACCACCTCGGCCTTGCGCTGCTGCTAGACACGCCGCCACTGCTCCGGGCGCTCCCACTGCTCCCAGATGGGGAGAAGTAGGACGGGGGCGAGTACGCCCTGTAGCTGCTGAAGCGGCCACCACACACAGGGCAGGCCGCTGCAGCGCTCGCTGTGCGATGGCCCCTTACTGGTGCTGTGCATCTAGCCATAGCTTAATCCTCCCATGTGCAATCACACTTTTAAGTATACAGTTAAGTAACCGATGGTACCGAGACCATCGACTCATTCTAGCCCTACCGTAAAGTGCCGTGCGATAGTACGCCGATTGGTCTTGAAAAGCATCGAAGGGGATCCGATGCACTCTAACACCAGTATGAGCGAGAGGCAAGCGCTGTTTCTTGCCGATCCGCTCAATGCAGTTGGGTAGCGACAGGCTGTCCGCTGATTCAATGTAATTACACCAAATGCTAATACTCGGCTTCATCCATCAGGCACCCCCTAAAAAATGAAGTGTCCTTTTGACGTAACCCCGGAGTTCCTCCCCGTCTATTTGGGGGACCGGAGCACTAATTCCGGGGGGATGGTGAAACGTACGTGCGTATTGATTAATCTGATCCAATTCATCAACATACTGAACAAAACGATGGATAGAATCTTCTGGCGTTGCGGCACGGATTGCTACAATCATGTCTCCGAGCATGTTAATTCCAGCGAAATAACCAGGCTCTGCCTGCCTCAAGTGTCCCTCCAGAACTGGGCGTATCGCCCGCGCTATGTCGATAGCAGTGCCTTGACCAGCAGATACATAAGCAGCGAGTCGTGCTCTCTCTGCGGCAAGCGGGCACCCAATAATTGCCGCCAGATCACATGATGAAATCTCAACAGCCTCACCTACGGCAGAAGTTTGCAGCCTTGCAATTCCAATAGCTTGAGAGCCTTGTTCAACGGCGCTAAGAAATTGTGGGTCATGGGAAAGTACGATTACTTGATCGCATTCCTCGGCCAACCGTGCTATTAGGTATTGCGTTGCAGCCCGCCGGAACCTGTCCTGGCTACTGAATGGGTCATCCAATATCACAATTCTATTGGTTAGGTTAGGGCTCCGCCGTAAGGTAGCGAGGAAAAACGCAAGCGCTAGTGCGCTACGGTCTCCTGAACTCAAAGCAGTCTTGAAGCACGGGGTTGTCTCGGGAGTATTTTCGTCTCCCAAATCGATAGCTTCGTTGTTAATCTCGATCTGGAAATATGAGCTCGGGCTGCCACCGACGTAGTGATGCCGTGTGTTCGTGATCTTGAAACTCGTGTTGAACTGTGTCAAGTAACGATTGATATCGCCTTGATGCGCTTGAAGGACTGCTTGGCAGTATTGGTCGAGTTGCGTCCGCACTGCATTCTTCTGATACTCTAGCTGAACTTTCCTGCTGATTTCGTTCGTCAGAGCTGTGCAGTCAGCCAACACCGCGGGCTCGAATCGTTTCTTGGATTCCTTCAATCTCTGCAGCTCAGCCTTTGCTACAGTGATGTCATCCTGACTCTGTGGTCGTTTTAATGCCGATATGGCGGCGTTGATCTCTTCAATGCGTTGGTTGTAAGCCTCAACTGCTTGGCGCCCTGCCTCCAGCTGAACCTGGAAAGCCTGCCACTGGTCAGGCATGATTACAACATCCAGTGGAGTCTGCAGCTTGGCTGCCACAGAAGCACCCAAGGCAGTAGCTGCATTGGTGATGACTTCCTGAAGTTTTTCAGTTGGGACTTCAGGTAGTGGTAGATCCATGAATTGACCCCAGAAAGCCATGAGCTCGGCGTTTGTCGCCATTGTGCGGGCCATGTCCGCGATTGCATTCCCTCTGAGACAAACTGCAATAAGGTTCGGGAGCGTAGACACATCCCGTTTCAACTGCCGGTAAGCTTCATTGAAGTACGACCTGTACAGTGTAAGTAGGTCGCTGTTTGCTAAACTCTGCCCGCAGAATGGACAATCCTCACCCGAAGCGTAGTGAGTGCCTGTTTCCAACCACCCCTCACCATCTGCATCCAAATGCTGATGGATATGCTCTTTAACGTGTGCTTCCGCCTCTGCAGAAACATCCGGAAGAGTTTTAGCGAGGATGTTATCAACACCTGCGGGAAGCGCAGGCGCGATCAGTATTTGCGGTTGTCTTTTCGATTGAATCTGCTGTGCCTCCTGGATCCTGCGTTCAATGGCTTGTATCTCCAGTTCCCTAGCTTGAATTTGGACATCAACATCTGCGACTTGGTCAATCCGCAAGAAATCCTCAATAGATGTGTTTCCCTCAATGTGCCGCTGCACTTGATCACGCAACCGCCTTATGACAGTGCTCTCTGAAGATATATCTGAAGTGAGTTGATCAATATGCTGTGCAAGTTGCACTCCTTGCTCACCAATTATGACCCTATAGGAATTGCATCTTTGTTCGTGCGCAACATTATCACCAGAATAGATATTCTTATGAATGAATTCGGAATCAAATATGGCAACTTCAGGAAGCGTTGAACTCCATGCTCCGTTCTGAAGGCGACGGTTCTGACCATTCGCCAGGATCTCCGCAGCTGGCTGGTTTGCTTGACCAAGTGTTCGCCGTCCCTGTAATGGCTGAGCATGGCTCGTCATTAACGAACGGAAAAGGGCACACAATGTCGTCTTGCCCCGACCGTTCTCGCCATATATTAAGGTCAGCTTGCGCATTGTGACGTCACCATGAGCATGGTAGTTGGCAAATCGTCCAAGGTTCCTAATATTGATGATTCGTTCGATCATTTTGCTGCAAGACTCCCTTCATACATCTTGCAAGTCTGGCTGATTTTTTCTGCCATCTATTCAATCAGGCTAACTGGTGCCAGCTTGCCTGTGGCGTTAAACATAAAATACAGCCTTCTTAGAAGGATATAACTAATGCACTTATAAATGGATGCGCCATTAACCCGTTCAATCCAAACGTGATGTCGGTTAGTGCCGTGTGTTATATGTGCACCTAAAATGACAAATCGTCTTCGGCTGCTGGCGAGTCCTTGGCGCTCTCTTCAATAATCCGTTCAATTGTTTAAATGAACCGAATAGTACTTGCAATACTGTTGAGTATCAGGATGCTCTCCGCATATGCCAACGTTGGATTATCATGGGCAAGAGATTGATCATTCCGGACTCGATTGAATGCCTCGAAATTGCTGATGGTGGATTTCAGAATGCGCTCCGCCATCTCTGACCCAAGTAGATTCAGCTTTTTTAGGGCTTTTATATACTCTCCGAAAATGCCATGTAGCGCCTTCTCTTTATCGCAATCAACGCCGTGCTTCCTTGCGATGATTCTTATGAACTTGACAACGAAGGTGTGAAGACGATCAAGTCCAGCTTGGGGCTGATTACTGTCGATTGATTCCTTTACAGATTGGGCCAGCATCTCGAATTCTTTGTCATCGGCAATCGGTGCGATTGCGTCGATGTCAACAACGGGAGAATCTTGGAGTAAGCGAGTGGCTATCTGACGCGCATCTTGGTACTCTGTGTTCGGACTGTTGCCATCGTCTATATAAACATCCAGCAGAACATCCAGAACCTTGCCCACAATGTGATTGGACTCTTCGGCCCAGAATGCTCGAAGCCGATTAGCCTTGGAGCCTGAGGCATAGCTATACTTTTCATCATAAATATCAATGCCCACGACGTCCGCAAAGAACTCTTGAAATGTCCGATCAGAGAAACTCAGGACATATCCACTTCCCATACCGAATAAACGCTCGAGTCTCCGTTTCTCGATCATTGTCAGATTTGCCATGGTGATCCGCATCCACCTAACCTATTTTAATCTTTCCCTCATAAATTAATTTTATTTCATTTTAGTATTCTACTTGAGGACATAAGGGAGTTATTTTTCATATTAAATTATACTAGTCGGCCTTCGAAAGCCTTTTTAAAGATACTTTGCCGCAATACTTCAGTTTGCTGCAGTTCCGGTATGAAGGTTTCCTCCAGTTTATTACAAACCGAAAGACGCTGGTCGATTTCAGATATAGTTTTTAGCTGGGCTTCGACTGACATCACCTTTACACGGAATTTTTTTAAATTGTTGATGTTTAAGTGCGGTGAAGTTGTTCCGCCAATAAAAGGTTCATATTGTATTTTAAAATGTGGCGATTGTAAAAAGTATAATAAATATTTTGGTAATACTATCTCTTTCAACCGAAACATCATCATCCTTTGCCCTAAGCAAATATCAATGCCCCTTGGCACCAATAGAGCTGTACCGACAGTACCTTCTCGAGCGAAAAGAATATCGTTTTCCTTGGGCTTAAGCCGTGCAATTCTTTCAATAAAGGTACTTTTGTCGACATATCTAATTTTCTCATATAATATTTTAGAATCTTCAATGCAAGTAGTGTCAACACAATAATAGCCATTCTTCACAAATTTTGGCGTTGAATGCAAGCAATCAACTATATGGCTGCAGCAATCTTCAAGCAACATCTCCAGTGCACTTTCGCTTCCCTCAAACGCCCATTTGAGGACGGACTGGCGGTAGATTTTGAGCTGCTGCTGGGCAGCTTTGAGACTCTCGATCCCCTTATCCAAACTGCTGAACAATTCTTCTATTTTGGTAACGATGCGGTGCTGCTCATCAAGCGGGGGGACGGGAATTCTGATTTTGGCAAAATACGACAGGGAAATTTCTTTAAAGGTTGTACCGCTTGCCAAATCTTCGGCCTGCTTTTTCGCATATTTCAGAAAATAGTACAGATAGTCATTAGAAATCATCTTATTCGGAATGATACTTTTGAATCCTTGATTTGTGCAAAGTTCGCTAGATGCGATAGCGACATATCCAATCGGCGCTCTTGACGAAAACAGGACGCTGCCTTTCGGCATTAGCTTCGCGGATGATTTCTGCAAGCCCAAGGGCGTTATAGATTTTTTGCCCTTCGATATATATTTTCCCGGGTAACCGGACAGATCTGCTGGTGAAATCCAGTTGATATCTCCATTCCAGTATTCAGGCACTGCCGTTGAAGGGGTCCCGCCGGATATAATCTCGCCAATATCAGACAATGATACTATCGTCCAACCAGAAGGTATGTTATCACTAAAATTCATCCTACGCCGCCAATGCTTCGTTGAGTTCGTCAATGATGCTTTCCATCTGCGCTCCAAAGAGCTGCCACATGCGGCCGCGGCCACCGCGGGCGTCAAAGGGGGTGTAATCGAGGTCGTCGAGGGCCACGTGCACCGAGGTGGCGATCTGCTCCTTTAGCATGTAGAGCCACTCCATCTGCTCCTCGCTGAATTTGGGCGCGCTGCCTGCCTGCTTGCGGAAGAGCCACTCCTTGAAATTGCGGTCCACGGTCTGGTCATAGGCTGTGAGGCCGGCGTCAATGCCGGCCACGCAGCGGATCAACGAGACCAGCGCCACCAGCTCGTTGCGCGGCTGACCGCTGACCCGCTCGAGCTGTTCATAAGCCCGCCACACTGTCATCGGCGCCAGGACCGGTTTCTCCAGCACGATCCGCTCCACCAGCTCCTTGATCATGCGAAAGGTGAGCTCGCGGCGGCGAAAAGGCTGGCCGTAAAAAATCTGCAGCGCGATGATCTCGTCCCGGTGCGCCTCGATCCACTCCCGGAATCCGGCCACGGTGGCCTCGGCATTGGCGCGGTTGTGCTTGTCCCAGCCCGCATTCTCCACCGCGTCGATATTGAGCAGGTCGATCTTTTGCTCATGGATCTTGCGCACGTTGTCGATATATTCGTTCAGCGCGCCGGTGAAAACCCGGGCCGCGCTTTTCAGCACCTCCGCGTGCAGCTCATCAAAGCGGACTTGCTGCTCCTGCGGCGCCTCATGAGGCAGCTCTGCGGCCGCCCGCTCGTGCAGGGCCTCCACGGCGTCGGGATCCCAGGCGCGCAGAAGCCCTTTCACTACATCAGGAACAGTCTTGCCGCCGGAGAGCTCAACAAAGCGGTTCTTCTCACTTTCGGTGATCTGCTTGTCGAGGCGGGCGAGGCGGTTGGCCAGGGAGGTGAAGAGCGCCTCGTCGTTCGCGCCCACAGCCACCGCGCCGAGCAGGTCCTTCAAAGGCACGCCGGGCTTTTTCTCCAACGGACGGCTGTCGGTTTTCAGGCTCCTGGTCACACCGATGGCATCGACGATGACGAAATGGTCCTTGGTCACCCGGGCGCAGGGGGAGACCTTTTTAAGGTCGTCGAAATCGATGACGCGGGTGCCGCGGCCCTTCATCTGCTCGAAATAGTTGCGGCTCTTGACGTCGCGCATGAAGAGCAGGCACTCCAGCGGCCGTACGTCGGTGCCGGTGGCGATCATGTCCACGGTCACGGCGATGCGGGGATGATAATCGTTGCGGAACTGCGCCAGCACCGATTTGGGATCCTCGCCGGCCTTGTAGGTGATCTTTTTGCAGAAGCGGCTCTCTTCGTTGAATTCCTCGCGCACGATATGGATGATGTCGTCGGCGTGGCTGTCGGTCTTGGCAAAGATCAGGGTCTTGGGCACTTCGAACTCGCCGCTGCGGTCAAAGCGGTCGGGAAAGATCTCCGGCAGATGCTCCCTGAAAGCCCGGATCACGGTGCGGATCTGCGAGGGATTGACAATGTCCGCGTCGAGCTGCCGGCTGGAGTAAGCCTCGTCCTCATCCTGCATCTCGTAGCGCTTTTTGCGGGTGAGGCGATCGCGGTGCTCCACATAGGCGCCCTTCCACAGGGTGGCGCCGCGGCGGGTGATGCGGGTGTCGATGAGAAAGACGTCATAGCCGACATTGACGCCGTCGGCCACGGCCATCTCGTGCGAGTACTCCGAGACCACGTTCTGCTGGAAATAGGCAAAGGTGCGGTTGTCGGGCGTGGCCGTGAGTCCGATCTGAAAGGCGTCGAAATAGTCGAGCACCTGCATCCAGAGGTTGTAGATGCTGCGGTGGCACTCGTCGATGATGATGAAATCGAAAAACTCGACCGGGAGTTTGGCGTTGTACTCCACCGGCGGCACCTCTTTGGGCTGCCAGCGCCGCTCAGCCGGATTCTCCTCCTCGGCGCTCTCATCCAGCTCCTCGCCCTTGAGGATGGCGTAGAGGCGCTGGATGGTGCTGATGTAGACCTGGTTGTCGCCGGGAATGTGGCGCGACTTGAGGCGGTGCACGCCGTAGAGCTCGGTGAATTTGCGGTTGTCGTCGTTGGGGAGATAGGACATGAACTCCTGCTCCGCCTGCTCGCCGAGGTTTCTGGTGTCGACAAGAAAGAGGATCTTGCCGGCGTTGGCGTATTTGAGCAGCCGGTAGACGGCGGTGATGGCGGCGAAGGTCTTGCCGGCGCCGGTGGCCATCTGGATGAGGGCGCGCGGTTTGTTCTGCCTGAGGGAATGCTCCAGCCGGGTGATGGCCTGAAACTGACACTCGCGCAAGCCATCGGAGGGCAGCTCGGGCAGCCGGTGCAGTGAGGCGCGCAGGGAGGCGGGCTTTTTCAGCCACTGGTGCAGGGTTTCAGGACGGTGGAAGGAGAAGAGGCTGCGCGCCCGGGGCTTGGGGTCGCGGAAATCGGTGAAAGCAGTGACCTCGCCGGTGCTGAGATAGACAAAGGGGAGTTTTTCGTTGTTGCGGTACTTCAGCCGGGCGGCGGCGTAATCCTCGGCCTGGTCTTCGTGGGTGGAGAGTTTGTGGCCCTCCTCCTCGCGCTTGGCCTCGATGACGCCGGCGGGCTGACCGTGGATGAAGAGGAGATAATCCGCCGGACCGGCGTCGGTGAGATATTCGCGCACCGCCACGCCGGGGGCGGCGTGCAGGTTGATGGCGGTTTTATCCTGAATCACCCAGCCACTGGCAGTGAGCTGCCGGTCGATGGTATCGCGGGCGATCTGTTCGGGGGTCTGGTTCATCTCGGATTGATCAGACTCGGCTTTCTTTACGCTGGAGCTCCCGGCCCGGCGCCGGACAGGCGTGTTTCCCCGGAAAAAAAAGAGGCCCAATCCTCTAAAAGATGATTGAGCCTGTTATTTTCCCGACATGACCCCTCCCGGTGAGCTGCACCCCAGCAATTCCCGTAATAGAATATTGCTAATCTAATAATAATTTACACAAAAGCAAGGGAATTTGCGGAAGGTATTGAAAAGAAGGTTTCTGGCTTTTGTCAACTCGTACAGATCCGCACGAGCTGCTGTATAAAAAGAGCTGTTCTCCACGCACTCAGTCCTTCCTGTTCGGATCCTGGCAGGAAGCGCTGTACATCGTTTTTGGCGGCTACCCAGTCGATGGCGGCAATGACCCTTGTCAATTCCTCCTGCAGCACATTCTCCTGTTCGATGGCGTTGGCGGGCGTGTAGAGGCCCAGGTATCGCGGGCGACCTGGAGCGCTTGAACACCAGCGCGCGGCATGCGGGCAGGTACGCGTTGATAGGTAAAAACGCCCAGCGGCGTCGTAAAGGTCCGGCTGCGCTGGACAGTCACACTGCTGACCTGGTAAACGGCTTCAGGGATCAAGCCATGCCAGGAGAGGGCTGATTCCAGACTGATATGCGAAGGATAATGGAGCAGTGCGGCGATCTGGAAGGGATGAGGCTCGGAGCGGCGGTAACGGCGGTCGAGTAAATAGAGTCCGGGTTTCAGCCGTAGAATCTCTCCGGCCTGAACCGCGCGGTGGACGAATAAAGCACGAGCACCGGTGGTGCTTTCGGGGAAGAGATTGGCGATCGCCGTCTCATCAAAGAGACCGCCCGACGGGGCGAGATGATAGATATTTTCTGTCTGTGTTCGCATTCTTGCGATTATGTTACGAATATCGTAATCTAATAGCAAAAATAATCGTCGATCAGATCAAATTTTGGTTTATTCGCAAAGGAGTGCCTGATCATTTGGCCAGATCGCTCTGCTCCTGCAAGATCTCATTGATCCGCTGGATATGATGCAGCACGTGATCCGCCTGCATCTGAATGACAAATCCGACCGGAACCTCCTCCACCCCGCCGTCCGGCTTGCGCAGCCGGGCCACGCGCTCCCAGGCATCCGGAACACTTTCGACAAGCTGGAGGATATGCGCCCGATTGGCTTGAATGAAGGCCAGGGAGACATCCAGGGATCGCCGGCTGTAGGCCCAGCGCTCCGCCCAGTCCTGCTGCGGCATGCCCCAATACCAGCTGAGGGCGAACTCGGGCTGATCGAGGCCCATGGCCATCTTGATGCACAGCTTCCAGATATCATCGCCGTCGACGAGGTGATGCACGATCTGCCGGATGGTCCATCCGCCCCGGGCAGGAGGGGCATCCAGCACGGCCTCCGGCAGATCCTTGACAGTCTTCTCCAGCAGTGCCGCCCCTTCGCGAAAACGGGCCATCGTTTCCGTCTTGTCTTTTGGTGCGATCATCTGCACTCTCCATTTATCATTCAGTACCAGATTCTGAACGTCATATGCCAAAACTACCAAATACGAAGTAGTCAAGTCATTTTATTATGTTCCGGGTGTGAATTCTCGCCAGAAGAGGCAGTAGGTATGCTTCATTATGCAACTATTTTGAGGAGTAACGAATTTTATTTTGATCAATGACTATGGAGGCTTTTTCCCAGGTTTCAACTGGATGGGCCAGCAAGAGTCTACTCAATGCATTTTGAGTTTGCTGAATACCTGTTGGATAGATATTTAATCGAATAACACCATAGCCTGGTGCTGCAGGAATGACAAGAGGATTCTGAAAGTCATCATCATAGGTTATTATAATCATTCGATTTCTTTGGCAATAATAAAAAATAATCTCATCTGACATTCTCTGCAAGCCCAATGTGTGGGTCGACGTAACCAACGCCTGATCGCCTAAAAAACGGCTCAACCAGGGCTCTATTGCAGCAGGAATGTTTTGATCAAGTAGGATTTTTATCATGGCAGTGTTGAAATACTCACTTGCGTATCATCCACCAGTTCGATCGCATATTCGATTGCCGCTGTGATATCATCGCGTGTAATTCCAGGGTAATTGGCAAGAATATCTTCGATGGTATCTCCTCCTGCCAACGATCCTAAAATATTACGAACCATGATACGCGTACCGCGAATAACAGGCTTGCCATGACAAATGCCAGGATTCACTTCTATATGTTCGGTCATAATTGCCTCATCATTAGATATACCCTATCTGCACAGCTCACACTCATTATTTATTAAAAATACTGGTCATTGTCAAGCCTTTAGTAAATTGCATGGATAGAGGAGTGTCTCTGGTAACTTATAACAAGCCGCAATCGGCAAAGCCTTTAAAGGAGCAGCGCAGCTGGCAAGAAATCCTGAATGGCATACATCCCTGATCCTCTCAGCGCGTATAGAGCTGCACGCGCAAAACGGTGGGCGTCGCGAAGACCAGTCCCCAGTCGGTCTGATCGCCGTTGAGGATGCGGTCCGCCTTGAATTCGCCATTGATATAGCGGCCCTCCTCGACCTGCAGATACTGCCAGTGCCGCTCCTTCTTCTCGCCGGTCGGCCGGAAGAGAACCCGGCAGTGATAGCCCGCGAGGAGTAACTCTCCTTTGCCCAGCTCCGCGATCAGGAGGCGGCCGTCCGGACCCTCCGGCTGGCTCAAGATGCGCGCCAGACGGTTGAAGCGGCCGAAGGCGATGTCGGCATCCCAGCCGGCAAAATGCAGCGTCTGGTCGGTGAGATAATGGACACGGTCAAATGGGCTGCCGGGCCCGGAGGTGGAATCCACCGCCAGCTGTACAGCCGTCTGCACCTTGCCGGCGTAATTCAACCGGGCGATCTCGCGCGCCATGGGTTTGATCAGGCGGAAGTTGAGGGCGGTGTCGCCATACTTTTCGTCAGCCACGAGAGGCCGGCCGCCATGATCCGGCCGGGTTTCGCTGTCATCCATGCCGAAGGGGGCGTAGCCGATCGCGCCGCGCCCGAGGGCGGCGAAGAAGAAACGGGTGAGCGGGCCGTGGCCGATGGTCTCCGGAACGAAGAGGGGATTGTCCGGACGGCTGTAGAGTTCGAGGACCTTGAGATAGGCGCTGGTCTCGGTGATGTAAATATCGGGCGCGAGGAGGTCGATGGCCGGGGCCGCGGCCTTCCAGAGCTCGAAGACATTGTCATTGGGACCGCCAACCTGATAGGTGGGCGGCCAGCCGGGATGGAAGGGATCCCGAATCGAGCCGTTGACGTAGAGCGGCAGGGGATAGACCGCCTTGCCCGCGGCAGCGACCTGGCCGATGTAGGAGGCCACATGCCAGACCTGGAAGAATTCGTCCGCATCGCGTCCGAATACCTCCGCCCAACTGCGACCAGCCTGAGCGGTCTTATTCATTGCGGCCAGGGCCGGCGCTGGGACCGGCGCGTTAAAAAGCTTCTGCGCAGCCGGGGAATAATCGCGGATGGTGTCCCAGGAGCCCGGCTCGTTCTCGACCTGCACCATGATGACCGTATGCCGGGTGTCGAAGGCCTTGATATGGCGCATGAAGGCGGTAAAGGCCCGGGTGTCGGCTTCCAGCGCGGCCTGACTGTGCGGGGAGGGCGAGTCCACCGCCTGCCCTTTGGCCCCGATGATATTGGGATAGCGCTCCGGCTGCAGCTTCATCCACTGCGGCATATAGTGATTCGAGCCATTTTTCCAGGTGGCGAACCAGAGCAGGACCAGCCGCAGGCCGTGTTCGCGCGCCTGGGTGACGATGGTATCCATGACGCTGAAATCGTACTGGCCGGGACGCGGCTCGAACTGCTCCCAGTAGACGGGGATCTCGAGGGTGTTGACATCGAGGGCCGCCATGGCGGACCAGACCTGCGGCAGCATGGCCGGCCAGGCGCTGGAGTTGTGGCACTGGGCGCCGAGGATCAGAAAGGGCTCGCCGTCGACGATCAGGGCGTAACGTCCGTTCTCCTGTACAAGATGAGGCAGCGAGGGATCGCTCGCCTGGGCATACGCGGAGGAGAGCATGCCAGTGAAGGCGATAATGACAGCCATGACGAGATGGCGCTTTGGCAAGATCGATTCCATGATTTTCTCCGGATCTGAGAAAATATTGCTTTTTTTTCGAGGGGCAGATTCGCGGCTGATTGAGCTGCACGAGTGCTTCAGCGCAGCCGGTTCTGCCAGTACCAGGGTTTTCTGTGCAGGTGTGCAATGGCCCAGATGATGATGGTAGTATCATCAATGGAGAACAGGATTTTATAGGGGAATTTCGGCAGGTAGGCTTTGTGAATTATGCCATCTTCAATTGGGTACCATCCCGGGTGAATTTTTATTTTACTGATTTGGGCGATCACTGCATGGCGGTAACGTTCACCCAGGCCGTTCGATTGCATTTCATACCACTCGATGGCATCCTCAAATTCCTTCACTGCCAGTTCATGGATTTTAATCTGCATTAAACAGTCTTTCAAAATCCAGCAAAGTGGCCCGGCCTTCCCTGACAGCATTGATGCGATCATGAACCTCGCTTAGCCATGCATCGCGAGTTTCTAACTCTTCATGATCGACACTGGCTAATATGAGTTCCGCAAAAGTCACTCTGTCCTTCGGCGGCATCTTCAATGCCTTCTCAAGAAGCTCTTTGTCCATGACATCTCCATAAAGAATGAATCACCCCATTCTAATCATACTAAATTATAAAATGAGATGCAAATTGCTTTTTTCCCCGCAGTACGGTGCGTATATTTATGATGATGATATCCGAGGAGGAGTCGACATGGGCTCCGGTTTTATGCAAAATTGTCTCACAAAAGGAGTCTGGGATGAAATCGATTATGCTGACAAGCTTGCTTTTTTTGTGCCTCACCGCCGCCTGTTTCAATCCCCGGCCGCTTCACATCCTCATCATCACCGGCGGCCACGAATTCGAACGCGATGCCTTTTTCGCGATGTTCCGGAGCTTCGACAACCTCACCTTCATCGAAAAGGAGCATCCGCTCGCGGAGGAGGTTTTTGCCGGCGCCGCCGCGAACTATGACGCCCTGGTCTTCTATGATATGGCGGATTCGATCTCCGCAGCCGCGCAGGCGGGACTGACGCGCTTGCTGGAGCAGGGGATGGGAGTTGTCTTTCTCCACCACGCCCTCTGCAGCAACACCAGGTGGCCGGAATATGAAAAAATGATCGGCGGAAAATATCTGCTGGAAGAAGAGGTGCGCGAGGGGAAGGTAATGCCGCCCTCCACCTATCGCCACGATGTCGATATTTCGGTTGAGATCACCGACCCGGACCATCCGGTGACGCAGGGCGTCCGCGATTTCACCATCCGCGACGAGGTCTACGGCGGCTTTGTCACTCGCCCGGAAATCCATCCCCTGCTGCGCACCAGTCACCCGGAAAGCAGTCCGGTCATCGGCTGGACCCATCACTACGCCCGCTCCCGCATTGTCTACCTGGAGCTGGGGCACGACCATCAGGCTTATGAGAACCCCATGTTCCGCCGTCTGCTGCACAACGCCATCGTGTGGGTGAGCTCGGAGTCCGGGAGTGATGCACCGCCGGCTGCCGGAAATACCCAATCTGAAACGGAGTGAGGCTGGCTGCAACAGATTCAGGCTGTGATGCTACGCTCCCCCCGCCACAGCCCGCCAGACCGCCCCTTAGCGTTCGGGCGTCGGTCCCTTTTCCGGCGCAAGGGGTTCGAAGGCGAAACGCAGGCCGCGAACATAGGCCTCGAACTCCATGCTGGCGTGGCGCTCGCCATCGACGATGCGAAACTCGTAGGCCAGACCCGGATAATGACGCGAAGAAATGCGCTGGTTGAACTTGAGGATGCCGCCCAGGAACTCGGGCGCTTCATTGCCTCCCCCGCTGACGTGGAGACGGGCCTTGAGCGGCCGGCCGGAGGTGGCGAATTCCTCCTCATACCCCAACAGCCAGTTGTCACCCACCACCACGGCGGGTGTGGCAGCGATATAGGCATGGAACAGCTCCGGCCTGGTGAACATCGCATAGAGCGTAAACAATCCGCCCAATGATGCCCCGGCCAGGACGCGGTAAGAGGGGTCCGCCCGGTACTCGCGCTCGACAAAGGGGATGATCTCGCTTTCGATGGTGCGCAAAAAGTCAGCGGCATGACCCGTAGTCCTGGCGTCGCCTCCGCCGAACGGAACCGGCGAGAGCTCCCAGCCGCGCATGCTGTCGAAATTGAGGTTCTCGCCGGCATAACCGATACCGACGATGATGAACTCGGGCACGACCCGGTCGTAGACCATGCTTCCGCGCATGGCATCCAGTTTCTGGAAATCCCAGTAGGCGTCGGTCACGTAAACGACCGGATAGCGCCGCGCCGTCTCTGTGGCGTAGCTGCCCGGCAAGCCGATGTGCAGCTGGTAATGGCGTCCCAGCGGGGTCGGCGGCAGCACTCTCAGCTGCGAGTTCCAGATCGTGTGCGCCGGATAGGGGGAAGCGGCGGTCTGCGCAGCCGTGATGGAGGTGTGAGCCAGGAGAAGTGCAGCGGCCACTGCGGCGCTGCAGGCAATGTGTTTCAAGGACATGGGATACCTCCTGAAAAATAGGGAATTATAAACTCGTTTGAGTATCAATTTTGCCAGGTCCGGAACGAAATAACAACAGGTCGAGTCTGAAAAAGCCGCCAAAAACCGGGTAAATCAACCGAATCATCAGTCAATGAAAAAGTATCGTTCGCTATTTGCTACTCACCCGGCCTTTCATAGAGCGGCGGGCCCACCGGAATCAGGGCGCCGACGATAGCCCCGATGGGCAGGCCCAGCAGGAATCCACCCATGCCCGCCGCCTCGCCGATGCTGGAGGGATGGGCGGAACTTTGATCGACGATCACCGTGGTGACGGCTCCGCCGGCCAGCCCGGCCAGCATCCCGTAGAGGATGTTCCGCTTGCGCAGCCCGGCATAGCGGATCCGGACGATGCGGGCCGCGGCAATGACTTCTGTCGTGCCGGCCTGCGCGATGCGGAGCGATTGCGGATCGACGCCGATCAGCTTGCCGGTTACGCCGGCCGAATCCGCAAGGGTGACGACGATCTTTTTACCCGTGTGGACGGTGCGGGCGAAGCGCGCCCAGGCGCCTTCAGTCTGCAGCGGAAAGGTGGATGCCGGGGTTTGTGCAGCCATTAAGGAGGCATACGCCAGGAGAAGAACCGCCACCTTCACAACGCGGGAAGCGAACTTGATCAGGGACATAGAGGACCTCCTGATAACAGGGACCATGGCTGACAAAAACGGCGGCGTGGAAACAATCCGGAAAGTGGATGTATACGCGCTGGAGCCGCCTCATCATGCCACCCGGACGATGTACATCGTGATTGCGCAAGGCCTCTCAGTGGGCCTCCACTAGGAAATATACCACACCCGCGGGCAGATATGCAAGAAAAATACGCAGTGGTGCGGGAAGGCGCAACTGCCGGATCGGGGCGGCGAGAGTATTGGGCTGGGTCGGCACCAGAGCGGAGCCGGGTCGGCACCAGAGCGGAGCCGGGCCGGCACCAGATTGGGGGTATCCGGTCGGCGCGAGAGTTGAGCCCGAGCGACCCCGGAGCGGAGCCGGGTCAGCGCGAGAATTGGGGGGTACCCTGCAACAGTTCCCTTGATTTTCTCCGTTTGAATGGCTAAGTTCAGATAGGGGACGGATGTAAGGGTGCCCCTTCATGAATGGAGGTGTGAGCCATGCCCCAGGCGAAAAGGACTCTGCTGTTTTTGACCGCACTCTGGATCCAACTTCTCCTGACACCGGCAGCAAGCGCCGGCGAACTGCCGCAGCAGATCTGGCAAACCCAGGTAGCCTCGGGTTCGGCGGCAGGCGAGGCCTGGGGAACACAGGTGGTCTGCGATTCCGCCGGGGCTGCCTACGTCACCGGCTATCAGACCTCCTCGCCTTATGGCACCACCCTGCTCCTGCAAAAGTTCGATCCCGCAGGCCGGCTCCAGTGGCGACGCAGCCATCCGGGCTACCCGGGTGACCTCCTTCCCCAGTCGCTTCTCCTCACCTCCCGGCAGCAGATCGTCCTCGCCGCCCTGGCAACCCACCCAAGCTCTGCCTTGTTGCTCTATTGGTATGATACAACGGGCAACCTCTTGCACGAGGTGCGCCATGCCGTTGCCGGCAGCAGCGCGGTCGGCTCCTGCCTCATGACAAGCGACCAGCATGGGCAGATTTATCTTGCGCTAAACTGCACCAATGGCGCCCTGATCCTGCTGCGTTACAACGCTATCGGCGAGCTGACATGGCAACAGCGTCCAGAAGCAGCGGGAGATGAGATGATCACGGCCATCACCGTCGACAGTAGCGGCGCGCTCTTTGTCGCGGCAAAGATTCACTCGACGGGAAAAATGGTCCTCTAC
The DNA here is from genome assembly GCA_964436305.1 of uncultured Cytophagia bacterium. Lineage (GTDB taxonomy): Bacteria > Zhuqueibacterota > Zhuqueibacteria > Residuimicrobiales > Residuimicrobiaceae > JAKPUX01. Next base: position 21,568 of record CAYTCI010000033.1, read on the forward strand.
AAGTTCGATGCATCAGGCGCCGAGCTGTGGCGCAGTCTTTACGACGAGCCGGGCGGCCATATGCCCTGTGAACTCGCGGCCGGCCGGGAGGGCGGCTGCTGCCTCCTGGCCCTCAGCACTCCACCGGAGAGCTATGCCAAGGATCTGCTGACCCTGGATTTCACCGCCGATGGCGCCCTGGCCTGGAGCGCGCGCCACGAAACGGGCGTGGAAAGCTACTATACGCCCCGGCTGGCCCGCGATCTGGACGGCCGACTGTATGTCGCCGGCCGCCAGGCCGTGGACGGGGAATCCACTGCGGCCGTATTCATCTGTTATGCCGGCGACGGGGAAAAGCGGTGGCAGACAGCGTACGCCCGGGAGTGGCTGGAGATCGATGATCTCCATGCCCTGACGCTTGACCGGGCGGGCGGACTCTATCTGGCCGCCACCAGCGAGTCCTGGCAGGAACACCGGCGGATGCTGATATGCAAGGTAGACCCCGCCGGAGTCCTTGATTGGGCCTCTTTTTATCCGGATGATTCCGACCAATCGTTTGCAGCCGAGGGCGCGGCCATGGCCGTGACCGGCGACGGGCGCTGCATCATCGCAGGTGAGCAGCGCGATGTGAGCAGCAGCACCATGCAGCTGGCGGTGCTGGGCCTCGATACTGCGGGCCGGCAGAGCTGGCAAGCACACTATGCCGGCGAGAAAACCTCCAGGGATCACTGGCGCGACTGTCAGACTGATGCCTCCGGACGCCTCTATGTGCTCGGCACGAGCATGGAGGGGGAGATCAACACCGCTTTTCTGGCTGTCTGGGGGCCGGACGGCACACTTCAGTGGCGACTGCCGCTCACATCGCCAGATGGACATAATACCTCCCTCTCATTGCTGAGCGTCGATAGGGGCGGCGCGGCGTACATCAGCGGCACCGCCATGGACAAACAGGAATGGGATGTATTCTCCATCGCACGGGTCAGCGCTGCGGGGGAACTGCAGTGGTGGCGAACCGCGGCCGCCGCCGATCAATATTCCTGCATGACCGGCGCCCAGGCACTCGACCAGCAGGGTAATCTCATCATCACCGGTTCTTTCCATCACTCTCCGGGCAGTGGGGATCCAGGCGGGAACGTCTACACCTGCAAGCTCGATCCCGGCGGCCGGCTGCTCTGGGAAGCGGTCTATGCGGGAAGCAGCCATTCGGATGATCATCCCATGGCGCTTGCCGTTGACGCCTCAGGCCATGCCTGTGTCGCGACAGTGGGCAACGATCGGCAGATTCTCCGCTATGACCCTGATGGCCGGCTGCTCTGGAAAGCGTCGTACCGCCGCACTGCCTCCTCCAGCGACTGGCCCGAACAGCTGGCCATCGATCCGGAGCAGAACCTCTGGCTGTGGTGCTACAGCGAGGACCGGCAGACCGGCGTACGCCGGCAGGGCGTCCTGAGCAAATTCAGCCCCAGGGGCGAGCGGCTGTGGCAGACCGTTGAGGGCGGTCCGCAGGGTTTTGTCCGTTCCACTTTCTTGTCGGTCGATGCCCGCGGCCAGGCCACGGCGGCCGGTTATTACTGGGAGGGCCCGGGAGTGGAGCACTATTTTGTCACACGGATCGATGCGGAGGGAAGGGCGATCTGGCGCACTGTTGCCGGGAAGGAGCCGATCCTCAGCGGCCTGGTGGACCACGCGGGCTGCGCCTGGCTGCTGGCGCAGGCCGGCGCCGGGGGACGCGAGGTGCTCGGTTTCGACGGCCAGGGAGAGCCCATCGGCGCCTCGCCGGTCGCGGAGGTGAACGCCTCGCGGCTGCTGGGGGATGGCAATGGCCGGTTTTACATCCTTGCCAGCCAGCTGGGCTACGGCTGGTCCACTTTCGAGCTGGGCCGGTATGCCACACCATCGGCTGCAGCTGCGACCATTCCCCGGCTGGCGATATTACAGAACTTTCCCAATCCCTTCAATATCAGCACGACCATCCGCTATTCGGTACAGCAAGCCGGCCGGGTACAGATCACCATCCACGACCGCCTCGGCCGCGAGGTGGCGCAGCCAATCGATGCCCCACACCGCGCCGGCTGGCACGAACTGGTCTGGAACAGCAGCCAGCCGAGTGGGCTCTACTTCATCTGTCTGGAGAGCGCTGCCGGGAGAGTCCAGCGAAAAATCGTCCTGCTGCGCTGATACCGCCCTCAGGGTATGATAAAATCCGGCGGCAGCAGCGGCAGCGGCTGCCCCGGGTGCCGGGCGACCTTGAGCAGGTACTCCCATTCGGGAGCCATCGTGGACGCCGGGACCGCCTTCGCCCTGCTCCCGGAGAAGAAGGGCGAGAACTCGAACAAGGCCGGTTTGGGATATTCGACGATCGCGATCTCCCGGCCGGCGGGGATCCCGGCGGCGGCTCCGGCCAGCGCGATCGCTCGCTCCATCCCGCCGATGACATCCACCAGACCGATCTTTTGGGCGGCCAGGCCGCTCCAGACCCTCCCCTGGGCAATCTGCCCCACTGAATCAGCGGTCAATCCGCGGCCCGCGGCCACCTTGCCGACGAAGCCGCTGTACATCGTCCGAATCATCTGTTCCATCCGGGCGCGCTCCTCGGCCGTGAGGTTGCGGTCTGGAACCTGCAAGCCCAGCAGCGGGAGCTGGATGCCGAATCCCAGATCCGCATGATCCCCGACCATGACCCGGTCGGCCGTGAGCCCGAGCTTCTCCCCCAACCCCTTGTTCCAGACCCAGCCGCCGATAACGCCGATAGAGCCCGTCAGGCTGTAGGGAGCGGCGACGACCGTATCGGCGTACATCGAGAGCCAATAGCCGCCCGAAGCGGCGACACTGCCCTGGGTGACAATGACCGGTTTCTTCTCCGCGCAGCGTTTCATGGCCTCGGCGACCAGATCCGAGGCCAGGCCATCACCGCCCGGCGAGTCGACGCGCAGGACCACCGCCTTGATGCTCCGGTCTTTGCTGAGGGTTTCGAAGATCTTCTGCAGTTTCCGCGCGCGGATACCGCTCTCGAGGTCGCAGACGCCCAGGGCGTAAACCAGGGCGATCCTTGGCCGCGCGCCCCACTCCAGCCGGGGCATGGTGTTTTTCGCCAGTTGACTCCCCGAAATAAACGGTTTTTTATTCTTCTCCAAAGCCGCAACGATCTTTTCCGCATCGATCCAGCGGCCGAGTGTATCGGCGAGGCCATGCTGCAAAGCTGCCGTGGCGTCAAAGAGGACCTTGTTGTTGATCAGGGAGTCGAAGAGGGCGGGGGTCATCCCGCGCGCGCTGCAGATATCCTCGCGGACCACGGCGTAGAGATCGTCGAGGAGGGCCTGGCGCTGCTCGCGGTCCGCATCCGACATGCTGTCGCGCGAGAGGGATTCGTTCGCCGATTTATATTTGAAGAAGCGCCATTCGTCGAATCCCAGTCCGAGTTTCTCGAGCATCTCCTTCTGGAAGGTCCGGCCCATGACGTAGCCCTGGAGCTGCAGCATCCCTTCGGGATCGAGGACGATGCGATCGGCGATGCTGGCGAGGTGGTACTCGGTCATGCCGCCGCGTTCGAGAAAAACGACGATGCGCTTATCGGCCCGGCGCACCTCCTTGAGCTTTTCGCGGAGCTCCCAGACCATCTCCCGGTTAGCCGCCAGGCCGGCAAGGTTGAGCGCGACGCCCGCGACCGCGGGGTCGTCGATGACGCCCTGGAGGTCGCCGAGCAGGCCGCTGAGGGAGCGGGATTCATCGTCGAACCAGCGGAATTTCTGATAGCGGATCTCACCGCGCAGGGTTTGCGCATAATAGCAGGAATGAGTGCGCGCCACAAGGCTCTCCCTGCGGCCGCCGAGGCGGAGTCCGCAGTAGAGGCGGTCGGGCGCCGCGCCGCGCCCGGATAATCTCTGAGCGGAGAGCCCGGCCGACCCCAGGCTGAACGACAGCCCGGCGCTCCAGGCTTTAGTATCGAAGCGGCGGGCGGTGAGATGAAGACCGGGCAGGAGTTTGACGATGGCGCCGGCGCTCCAGGGAGCGCTCTGCAATTGATCGTGCGCATCAAAGGCGAGGTCACCGAAGAGGGTGAGGCGATCGGTACCCAGCGGCCGGATGGCCAGGTCAAGGAGCCCCTCGCGTTCCGGGTGGTTCCGTAAAAAGAGACCGCTGAGACCGATGGAGGCGAAGCGGCAGGGCCGGAAGAGCGAGCCGATTGTTATCAACGAATGGTTGGCCGCTTCCCCCCGGCTCCAGCCATAGCCGATCCCCAGGGAAAAGGCCTCATCGCCGCCGGCCAGGGAGAGGCGGTACTCATCAACCTCCCCATGCCGGATCCAGCCGAAGCCGCTGTTCCTGCCGCCGGCAAAGAGGCCCCACAGGCGGTTGTCATTCCGCGCGCCGGCGTCGGAGCCGAAATAGAGGCGCGCTTCAGGAGTGGCGAGATCGCCGAGGGTGGCGGGATTGAAGAAACCGGCCAGCCCGCCGTCAAAGGCGCCGGGCGAGGCCAGCAGCAGGCCGGCGCGCTGGTCGTATGGGGAGAGCGTGGATTGTGCGGCGGCCGGGGCGGCCAGGATCCACACAAGACTCAGCAGCAGGAATACGTTTCGCATGGATCCTCCTTCGACAGAAATCAGCAACAGAGGCCTGCCCTCCGGCTCGCGGAGGGGATCCCGGCCCTTTTTTCACACCTCCCCATCCACCGCGTTATGCCAAACCCGCTAGTTCTCCCCAGCGGTCAGTTGCCGATAGCGGGCGATGGCCCGGTCAGCGAGAACCTGCGTGGCGCTCACCACCGGCACACCGGCGCGCTGTGGATTGAAGGCCAGCGGGATCTCGGTGCAGCCGAGCACCACCACCTCCGCGCCGTCATGCTCCAGCTCCTTGCCGGCCAGATAAAGCCACTCCTCGGCCTGCTGTTTGTCGCCGTGCGCCTTGATCAGGTAGACCGCCTTCATGACATAGTTATCCTCGAGGTTTTGGCTCGGCACGATCACCTTGAGCCCGCGTTCGGCGAAGGCTTTCTCGTAGAGGCCGGTCGCGATGGTCCCCGAGGTCGCCAGCAGTCCGATTTTTTTAGCCTGCGGATAGCGGGCCGTCACCTCCGCCGCGGTCTCCCGGATCATGTTGATGATGGGAATCCTGACATAACCCTGCATCTGGTCGTAATAGAAATGGACGGTGTTGCAGGGGATCGCGATACAGGAAGCCCCGGCTTTCTCCAGCCGGGTCACGCCCTCCTTGAGGAAGGGGAGGATCGAGGAGTCGCCGCTGAGGATGGCCGCGGTGCGGTCCGGCACCTGCGGCAGGCTGTAGATCAGGGTGGGGATGTGCTCCTGGTCCCTGGTCGCAGGGGTGCGCTCGACGATGAGTTGATAGAGATTGGCCGTGGCCTCCGGTCCCATGCCGCCGAAAATACCGAGGATGGCCTCGGGCCTGGGGGATTGGAGCCCATTGGAACCCTTGTGCAGGATCGGAGCGCAGCCGGGGATCAGACCGGCGATGAGCAGCAGGATGAGCAGGGCGGCTTTAACTTGACGCATGGCAGGTTTTCCTCCCGTAGGGTGGAGCGGTTGCGGGTCCGGTCAGCGGCGCGCGGCCGTACGTGTATTCACTCCCAGGATGAGCAGGCCAGCCAGGGCGGCGCAAATCGAGCCGGCGAGGATACTGATCTTGGAGCTCGTCACCAGGCCGGGGTCACCGAAGGCCAGCAGGGCGATAAAAAAGGACATGGTGAAGCCGATGCCGCCGAGAAAGCCGGCACCGAGCAGATGGCGCCAGGAGAGATCCTCCGGCAGGCTGGAGAGGCCGGCCTTGACGGCTAGCAGACTGAAAAGAGTGATGCCCAGAGGCTTGCCGAGCAGCAGGCCGCCGGAGATGCCCAGACCGTTTGCCGAAAAGAGGCCGCTGCTCCAGCCGGCGGTGAGGAAGATGCCGGTATTGGCCAGGGCGAAGAGGGGCATGATGCCGAAGGCGACCGGTTTGTGCAGGCTATGCTGCAGGCGGTACGAGGGCGATGCTTCATCGCCCTTCCCGAAGGGGATGGCAAAGGCGAGCAGGACACCGGCGATGGTGGCATGAATCCCGGAACGCATCATGAAATACCACATCACCACGCCCGGCAGGAGAAAAACCGGCAAGCGGCGCACGCCCAGGCGGTTCAGCAGCAGCAAGCCGAGCCAGATCCCGAGCGCCAGCAGCAGATAGAGCAGGGAAAAATCGGCGACATAGAAGAGTGCGATGACGAGGATCGCTCCGAGGTCGTCGATGATCGCCAGGGCGGTGAGGAAGATCTTGAGGGTGACCGGGACGCGTTTTCCCAGAAGGGCGAGGATGCCCAGGGCGAAGGCGATATCGGTCGCCATCGGAATGCCCACTCCCGCCTGGGTTGCGCTGCCGCGGTTGAGGACGAAATGGATCAGAGCCGGGACGGCCATGCCCCCGAGCGCTGCAAAGAGCGGCAGGGAGGCCTTCCGGGGGCTGGAGAGTTCGCCGATGTAGAGCTCGCGCTCGATCTCCAGTCCGATCATCAGGAAAAAGATCGCCATCAGGCCGTCATTGATCCAGTGCTCGAGGCTGAGCTGGAGACCCAGGGCTTGCAGACCGATTTTGCTATGCCAGAAGGCCAGGTAGGCGCTGCCCCAGGAGGAGTTGGCGATGGCGAGCGAAACGGCAGTGCAGAGGATCAGGATGACGCTGGAGGCTTGTTCGCTCGCAAAGAATTCGCTGAAGAGTTTGCTGGCTTTATTCATAGACTATCCGGATCTCTTCCGCCGTGGCGGCGCCGTGGCTAACCAGCTTTTGCCGCAGATCGATGAGCTGGTCGATCGGGCCGTTAAAGCTCCCGGATCCGGAATAGAGATACTCGTGAAGAGGCGCATAGAGCTCAATGCCCTTGGCGTCCTGCTCCACTTTTTCGGTCTCTTGCCAATTTTCCATCTGCAGGGCGGAGGGCCGGTTGCGGATGATCTCCTTCAAGGCCTGTGCATCTTCGTGAGAGGCATCCTTGATCTTGAGAAAAAAATGCCCTGATTTCACAGGCCTGGACACAGACAAGGTTCCACTCCCTCCCAGGCAGTCTGCGGCCACACTATCGGCCTTGAGCCGCTCCAGGAAGGGCTCCTCGATGACGACTTTGATGTGTTCTTGTTCTATCCCGGCCAGTTCTTTCAGCTTCTCTCCGAACGACTCGCCCGCAACGCCGGCCTCACTATGGATGAAAAAGCGGTAGGCCTGGCCGCTGCCGGCCAGCCAGCCCTGCAGAAATCCCCGGATGAACCGGGCATCGCCCGGAAGTACGGCATCAACGAATTGCTTTGCCATTGGTTTCTCCTGAATGGGTATTGAGTCCTGTCCCTGTATGATAGCAATTATTTCTCTGCGATTCAATCCTTTTCTGCCGGACAAGAGCGGTGGAACCGCCAGCCCGGTCCGGCCTCATGCCAAATCGCTTGCTTTTGCGCAGGGAAAGAACTAATTTAAACTGGCGATGGAGTTCGCCGTATAATTGCGTTCGCGCTGATGACTCCTGCTTTGCTTCCATCGACTTGTGGAACAGGTAGGAGTTTTCTGTTCCTGCCGGCAGGTCAAGGAGCTGCTCATCTCATTCACATCACCCTCAGGGAGTGACCTGTGCAAAACATCCTGTTGATTGGCCTGGGCGGATTCATCGGCACAATCCTGCGCTATACGCTCAGTGGACTCGTCCAGCAAAACCTCAAGGACATCTCTTTTCCCTACGGCACCCTTGCCGTGAATCTGCTCGGCTGTCTGGTCATCGGTTTCCTGTCGTATCTGGCCGAAAACCACGGCATCCTGCCAGGCGTGCAACGCCAGTTCGTCTTCATCGGCATCCTTGGGGGCTTTACGACCTTTTCCACCTTTATGAACGAGAGTGTGCATATGGCGGCGGATAACGAGACCCTGCTCACCTTTTTGAATATCGCGCTGCATATCACGCTTGGCTTGCTGGCCGTCTGGCTCGGCCGCCTCCTGGCGCATTCACTCTGGAGATAAACGATGCAGACACCTGAAGAGGGAACCATTCTGCGAATTTTTCTGGGCGAGAGCGACAAGTATGGCAAGCGGCCGCTCTATGAATGGATTGTCATGCAGGCCCGGGATATGGATATGGCGGGTGCGACCGTCCTGCGCGGCATCATGGGGTTCGGACCGAAGACCCGGACCATCCATACCTTCAAGATCGAGCGTCTGTCCGAAGATCTGCCTGTGGTCATCGAAATCGTCGATACCACCGCCAGGATTGAGAATTTCATCAAGTATATCGCCTGGTTTGTCAAGGATGGTCTGATCACCACCGAGAAAGTGGAGATCCGTCTCTATCGCACGTCTGCCGAATAGCCGCCTCTTTTCTCTTTCGAGCCAGATCGGCGCGAGAAGCGGGGGCTACATCCGCCTGCGCTTGCAATCCATGTGCAATTTTTGTATATTTCAGCGCATCCTTGCATGATCCCATCAACCCCCAACCCTTTAACCAGAGGAAGGATTATGGTTGACACAAGCGTGGTATTGCTGGGCCAGACCATCGCCTATACCTGCTATGTTCTGGCGATCCTGGCGCTGATGGCGTGGTTCTCGTGGAAGGTGACCCGGGACGGCAGCTCCGCCGTTAAGCCCGGGCTCTTTTATGCCTTCGTGGGCCTGTTGATCGTCATCGGCGTTTCGCTGCACATCCTCACCCATGAGACGATCCCCTGGAAGGCCATGGACCTCAACCGGGCGGAGATCAAGGCCGACAAGGAGTTCACCATCCAGGTCGCCGATCATCGGTTCATCCTGCCTGCCGAAAAAATGGTCATCAAGAAGGGCGAAAAGGCCCGCTTCATCGTCACCTCCGACGATCTGACCTACGGCTTCGGGCTGTTCCGTCCGGACAACTCGATGCTCTTCCAGATGCAGGTCCTGCCGGGCCACATCAACGACATCCTCTGGCAGTTCGACCGGCCCGGGCTCTACTCGATCCGCTCGACCGAGTATTCCGGACCCAAGGGTATCAATATGATCGTCCGCGATGCGGTCCAAGTGGTTGAATAACCCCATCCGAAGGAGAGGCATCATGAACTTTTTCCAAACCCTTCTCAAGGGTGAAGCGGGGTTGTTCAAGCCGGACACCCTCACCCCGATGCAAAAGATGACCCTGCGTTTCGTCGTCGTCGGTCTGGTCTACTATCTCTTTGTCGTGGTCGAGGGCATGATCATGCGGATCTTCGAGGTCACGCAGATCCCCGCGGTCACGCAAACCCAGTTCTTTGCGATCATGACGGCCCATCCCCTGGTGGGCATCTTCGGTTCCACCTACTCGATCGTCTTTGGAGCCTTTCTCTTCCTCGTCCCCTTTCTGATGAAAAAGCCGCTGTGGAGCATCAAAATGGGGCTCTGGACCTTCTGGCTGATCACCATCGGCACCTTCATCTTCTGGTTCGCCGGCTTTGTCTCGCATTATTCACCCCTCTACACCCTCTACTGGCCCCTGCCGGCCGATTTCACCCAGTTCAGCGTGATCGGCGGCACCTTTTTCATCCTCGGCATCGCCCTGGTAATGGTCGGCACTCTGCTCTTCGTTGTCAACATCTTCAAGACGATCACCTACACCCCGGCAGGCTGGGACAAACAGCCGGCCTGGCCGCTGCTGAAATCGGCCCTCGGGCTCACCGGTCTGCGCAATCTCTTCTCGAAAAAGAAAAAGGAGCACCTGGTCTCCTTGCCAGTGGCCGCCGTGGCGCGCGGCACCGTCGACACCGCCTTCAACGCCCTGGTGCTCACCTTCACCGGGGTGCTGATCCTGATCTATATGGTTGCCGCCCTGCTCGGCTATGATCTCAAGCATTCGGCCATCGATGCCCTGCTCTACAAGAACTGGTACTGGTGGGGACTGGACCTGATCGCCGACGGCCTGGTGCTGATCTTCGTGGCGGGCACGTGGTATCTGCTGGCGACGATGATCACCGGCAAAAAACTCTTCATGGAGAACATCGCCCGCGCCGCCCTCTTTGTCGAGATGGTGGTTTCCTGGACGGTCTGGTCGCATCATCTGATGTCGGACCAGGCCCAGCCGGGCATCCTCAAGATCCTCTCCGGCGAGATGGTCACCGCCTTTGAGCTGATCACCCAGGGGCTGGCCTTCGCCATCACCCTGATCACCCTCTGGAGTGCGCGGCCGCTCAAGATGACCAATCCGCTGAAATTTCTGCTCGGTGGTCTGCTCGGCTTCGCCCTGGCCGTGCCGGCGGGGATCATGCAGGCGGACCTCGGGCTGAACCGCATCCTGCACAATACCCAATGGGTGATCGGACCGCATGTCCATGTCGCGGTGCTGGTCGGATTGACCATGACCCTCTACTCCGCCATCTATCTGCTGCTGCCGCTGCTGACCAACGGCGCCAAACTCTGGAGCCAAAAACTTGCCAATTTCCACTTCTGGGCGCACCTGATCGGCGGCATCGGCATGGGCGCTTTTATGGGCATGGCCGGCCTGCACGGCATGCTGCGCCGGGCTCTCTATTTCAACGGCGAGTTCAATACCTATATGATCCTCGCCGCCCTCTGCGGGGCACTGCTGCTGCTCGCCTTCCTCGCCTTCTTCATCAACATCGTCATGACGGTCGGCATCCAGGGGGTGATCGGGATCTTTATGCCCGCCAAGACCAAAACCAAAGAGCTGGTGCCGGCGGCAAAGTAAACCGCTGCTCCACTGCTGTATTAAAAAAGCCGGTCCCGGGAAATCACCCGGGCCGGCTTTTTATGTGGCCACTTTCAGCGCTGTTGTTTGCTGCGCCCCTACCTTCCCGTAACCTGCAGATAGATGGTCCGCTTGAGCAGATAGTTGGCTTTGGCTTCGGTTAGCTCGTCCTGGGCCTGCTGCAGCTGGGCCTGGGCTTGCAGGAGATCCGCCACCGTGATCAGGCCATTCTTGTAGCTGTCGTCATTGATCCGCAGGTTCTCCTGCGACTCCTCCACCGCTTCGAGGCCGAGGGTGTACTGCTCGTGGGCATTGGTGAGATCTTGCCAGGCCTTTTCCATCTGCAGCAGCAGGAGCTCGGTTTTGTCGCGCAGGTTGTTTTTGGCGATCTCCTCCCTGAGATGCCGTTCCTGCAGCTGATGACTGCCGCCCCACCAGGCGGAGATCGGCAGGGAGATCGTCCCGAAGAGGATGCCGATGGTGCGATCCTCACCCTCATCGAGCTTCATATAAAGTCCGCTGACCCCGACGCCCGCCTGCGGCAGAAACTCGCCGCGTTTCAGCCGGGTCTGCAGCTTTTCCGCGCGTACGGCGAGTTTGAGCAGGGCATACTCGTCGCGGTTCTGCAGGGCAGCGCTCTTATCGACGTAGAGCGCTTGCGGATCCACATCAACGCTCATCTCGTCGCGCAGGACCAGGGTCGAGTCCCAGGGGATGCCCAGGTACTGGCAGAAGGCCATCCCAGCCAGGGCGCGGCCGTTGTCGAGCTTGCTGTGGTTCAGCCTGAGCTCGTTCCGTTTCAGCCGGACCTTGAGCACATCATTTTTCATGATCAGGCCGGCTCGATGGGCATCCTCGACCTGGCGCAGAAGCGTGTCGAGCATATCCTGGTAGCGGGCGAGGGTTTTGGCCTTTTCATCGAGGGCGACCTTTTGCCAGTAGAGCTCTTCGGTCTTGCGCACGACTTCATCCCCGGCCAGGCTGCTCTGCAAGCCGGCGGCATCCGCGCCGAGAGCGGCGAGCTGGTTGCCGGCGATGATCCGGCCGCCGGCAAAGACCGGCTGGATGGCGCTGATCTGACCGATGGTTCCCTCTTTCAACAGACCCATCACCGAGCTGGGGAAATAGGCGAACTGGGTGGCGGTGAAGAGATGGGCTGGATTACCATCATAGACCGGCAGATTGCCGCCCTGGGTCTTCATTTCCATCAGGTTCTTTTCCGCGTTGAACATGAATCCCATGGCGCTGATATTGGGGAAATAACCGGGGAGCACAGAGAGGCGTGTCTGCCGGGCCGCTCTGGCCTCCAGCCGGCTGTTCTGGCTCGCGGCGTTGCTGCGCAGAGCCAGCTCCTTGCTCTCGGCAAGGGTCAGCACCCGCTGCGCCGCGAGCGGCCGGGCGAGCAGGGCTGCGCCCAGCATCAGATAGAATAATTTTCCCTTCATGCGTTTTCACCTGCTTCCACTTGGTCAAAGTCCTTGCGATGGAACAGATAATAAAGAACCGGCATAACGAGGAGCGAGAGCACCAGTCCGAAGATCAAACCGAAACAAATGACCGAGCCGAGGGGACCCCAGAGACTCGAGCCGCTGGCGATCATCGGTACCACCCCGACGGCGGCCGCGGCGGCGGTCAGAAAGATCGGGCGCATCCGGCGTTTTGCCGCCATGATCGCTGCCTCCTCCAGGCTGTGGCCCTGCTCCCGGCGCAGCTCCTCGGCATAGGAGATGTAGATGATGCCGTTGCGGACGACGATGCCCATCAGACCGATCACCCCGATCAGGGCGGTGACGCTGAAGGGGTAACCGGTTACCAGGATGCCGAAGGAGGCGCCGAAGATGGTCAGGGGCATGGTCCCCATGATCAGCAGGCTGGTTTTGAGGTTACGGAACTGGACCATGAGGATGAAAAAGATGATGACGATGCTGACCGCCAGGGAGTAGTAAAAGGGCGTCATGTATTCGACCTGATCCTTATACAGGCCACCATAGCTCAGGCTGATCCCGTCGGGCAGCGCCAGCCGCTCCAGCTGCGGCCTGACCCGGTTAAAAACCGCGGCGGCGTAAATCCCGCGCTCGAGATCGGCGTGCACTGTGATGGTGCGCACCCCGCCGCGGTGGGGGATCTCGCCCTCGCTCCATCCCGGCTCCAGACCGGCGATCTGGCGCAACGGCACCGCGGAGAGCAGCAAGGGCGAGGTCACGTAAAGGTTGGCGATCTCGGCGGCGCTTGATCGCGTGCGCTTGTCGACCAGCAGCTTGACCTCCACGGGATAATCCCCCTCCCAGAGGGTGGCGACGGGAAAGCCCTGGGTGCCGACCATCAGGGAGTAGCCGAGCATGGCGTTGGAGTAGCCAAGACGGCTCACCTCGTCCGGATGGAGATCGAGTTCGATGCTCTGGCGGGGTTCCTTGGCGTCACTGCGCACCCAGGTGACTCCCGGGTCCTGCTGCAGGAGTTGCGCCACCGCCGCCGCGCTCCTTTTCAGCGCTGCAAGGCTGTCGCCTGAAAGGCGGATCTCGATGGGGGTCTTGAAGGCGGCAAACTCGAGCTGCTTCCACTTGATGTTGGCATCGGCATAGCGGTGCGCGTATTTCCGGCTGTATTCGTCGAGGATGGCCAGGGTGGCCTTGTTGGATTCGGTCAGCACCACCAGCTGGCCATAATTCTTCGCCGGGAAATTGGGGGCGTAGAGGGTATGAAAGCGCGGTGAGCTGGTGCCGATGAAAGAGGCCACCGTGCGGACGCGGGGGTCGCGCTGCAGCAGGGCCTCGAGATCCTTGATCACCGCATCGGTCTGCCCCAGGGAGGCGCCCTCCGGCAGATAGACCTCGACGGCGAACTGGTTGCGCTCGATCGAGGGGAAGGGCTGCTGCGGCTTGATGGCGAGGAAAGCCAGCCCCAGCAGGAAGGAGAGCAGACCGACCGCGACGACCCGCTTCTTCATGGTAAAAGCCCTTTCCACCATCCGGTCGTAGCTCTGCTGCACGCGGTTAAGAAAGGCGCCCTTTTTGCCGCCGCTGCCGGCCGCGCTGATGCCGGAGTGAACGAAGCGGTAGCTCATCAGCGGGACGAGCACAGCGGCGGTGAAGAGCGAGGTCAGCAGGGCGATCGAGACCGTCGCGGGCAGGGAACGGACAAAATCCCCGGCGACACCGGTCATGAAGAACTTGATCGGGACGAAGCAGGCAATGAGGATCAACGTCGCCGACAGCACCGAGGCGAAGAGCTCGGTCACGCTGCGCGATGCGGCCTCGCTGCGCGGCAGGCCGCGGTCGAGCTTTTCGACATAGTTGTCGATGACGACGATGGCATTATCGACCACCATGCCGAGGACGATGATCAGCGAGGCCAGCGAGACGGTCTGCAGGTCCATGCCGGCGATCCACATGATCGCCAGGGTGATCAGGATCGAGATCGGGATGGTGACGGCTGTGACCAGCGCTACCCGGCGCGGTAGCAGCAGCACGGTGACCAGCATGACGGCGATGATCGAGATCGAGAATTCCAGAAGGAAGTCGCCGACCGCCCGGTCTACCGCATCCGGGATGTTGGAGATGGTCTCGATGCGGATATCCGGCGGCAGCGACCGGGAGAATTTGGCGATCTCGCGGCCCACCTCTTTGCCGAAATGGACAATGTTCTCGCCATTGCGCATCTCCAGCGAAACGACCAGACATTTCTTGCCATTGACCCGGATCCAGGAGGCCGGATTCTCGTATTCGCGCACCACCGTCGCCACATCCCGAATGCGCACGACATGGCCGAGGGGATCGGCGTAGACGATCTGATTGGCCACATCCTGCTCGGTCCGGTAGCTCAGGGGAAGATGAATGGGATAAATAAAACGGCCATCGTCGACCTCGCCGGCGTAGCTGACCGTGCTCTGCGGCTTGAGGGCCGCCAGCACCACCAGGGGTTTGATGCCGTAATGGGTCAGCCGGGCATCGTCGATATAGACGCTGATCTGCTCTCGCTGCATGCCATAGCGCTTGATCCGCGAGACCGAGGGCACCGCGCGGACATCATCCTCGAATTTCTTGATGTACTCTTCGAGTTCCTTGTAGGTTTTGCTCTCCGACTCGACCGCCAGCAGCAGCGCCGAGGTGTTGCCAAAATCGTTGTCGGCGGTCAGCGACAGCACCCCCGCGGGCAGCTCGCCCTTGAACTGGTTCAGGCCGTGCTGCAGCTTGACCCAGAAGCCGTCCGGATCCTTCTCCTCGGGGCTGACCTCGACGTAGATGACCATGTAATTTTCTTTGGAGATCGACCAGGTCTTGGAGCGCTCCACCGCGGCAAACTGAAAGAGATAACTTTCCACCTTTTTGGTCAGCTGTTCCTCGACCTGCTGCGAGGTAGCGCCGGGATAGAGCCCGATGACGATCCCCTGACGGACATGAAAGACCGGGAATTCATCCCGCGGCATCTGCACCAGGGCGATGACCCCGGCGATCATCAGGATCGCGGTGAAGAGGATCAACGCCTTGCGGTGGTGCTGGATGATCCCCAGAAATGAGAGTTTCATGGTTTCTTCTCCGGCCATTAATGGGTGATGATCCGCACCCGGGCCTGATCGGCCAGCTTGTGCTGCCCGCTCACCACGACCCGTTCATCCGGCCGGATCCCGGCAAGGACCTCGATGCCGTTACGCAGCAGTCCGCCGGTCTCGAGGAAGCGCCTTTCGGCACGCTCGGAGCCAGCGGCGACGACATAAACAAAACGCCGGCCGGACTCGTCGACCAGTACCGCCTGGCTGGGGACAACCAGGCCGCGGCGGACGCCGGCCGATTCGATGATCGCATTGCAGATCATCCCGGGTTTGAGGTCGCCGCCGGGGTTGGCCAGAGCGATCCGGATCCTGTACGAATGCGCCAGGAGATCGGCTATCACCCCGACCTCCTCCACCCTGCCGCTGAATTCCCGACCGCCGAGAGCACCGATGGTCACCAGTGCCGGGTCGCCCTTGCGGATCGCCGCGATCTCGTTTTCCGGGACCGAGATCCGGGCATAGACCCGGGCGATATTGACCAGGGTGATAGAGGCAAGATTGGGCACCGTCACCATCCCGGGATCTATCGCGCGCTTGCCGACCAGGCCGCTGGTGGTCGCAACCAGGCGGCAGTCGTCAAGGCTCTTGCGGGCGATGGCCGCGGCCGCGCGCGCCTGCTGCAGCCCGGTCTCCACCTCGACATATTTGATCTCCGGCAGGCTGCCATTCTGGTGCATCGGCGTCAGCCGGTTCCAGGCATCCTCGGCCCGCGCCTCGACCGCATGCGCCATCTCCCAGGCGCTGCGAAAGCTGGTGGTATCCAGCACCGCGAGCAACTGGCCCTTGCGCACCGCCTCTCCCTCGACCACCAGCACCCGCGCCACCGTGCCGACGGTGGAGAAACTCAAAGGGATGCTCTCCGACTCTTCGATCGTCCCGCTGTAGGCGAAGGATTCCCGCGCCGCCGCGGTGGTGACCGCCTGCACCTCGACGGCGACAGGCTCCGGCGTTTTGGGCGCCGGGGCCTTGCCGCAGCCGGTCAGCAGGGCGAGCAAGATCATCCCTGCTCCCATCCATGCTAGCTGCTTCATCTTTGCTCCTTGTACCATTAGACCGATTTGGTTTTATATTCCGGATTCAGGCAAAAAAAATCAGAGCCCGTGCGTGATCATCCGGGCGGTGAGATCGATCAGCCCGGGATCCTCGTTCTCCAGGCCGAAATGATACTCCAGCGCATGGATGATGCCCACCATCGCCCGCGCGGCCTCGTCCAGTTCCTCTTCCCGCAGGAAACGGAATTCCTGTGAACGGATGCCATCCTGCAGGATGGTCCGGATGAGGGAACTCTCCCGCTCATCAAAAATCGCTTGCACCTTTATCAGAAACCTCTGATTGCCCTTGATCTCGCGGCGGACGATGCTGTAGAGGATCGCACAGTTCTTGATTTCGATCAGCATGGCGATGATGTAGTGCTTGATCTTCTCACGGGCGGTCGCCGCGGCCAGGGTCGCCTC
>CAYTCI010000034.1:0-38204 GCA_964436305.1 uncultured Cytophagia bacterium
CCACCGGGCCGCTGAGCTGGAATTTGAAATCCTGGTTGCGCAGGAAATCATCATCCTTGAGGCCGAGGAAAATGTTCTTGTGGGTGGTGTAATAGTTGCCGAGGTCCTGGGCGATCGAGCCGCTGTAACGCTGGCCGCCCGATTTGGTGACGGCATTGACGATGCCGCTCATGGCACGGCCGTACTCGGCATTGAAGGTTCCGGTGATGACCTCGAGGTCCTGGATGGCCTCGGTCTCGAGCTCGACGTTGCGGCCGCTGCCGCCGAAGGATTCGGTGACCTGCATGCCGTCGACCAGGTAGGTGACCTCATTGCTGCGGCCGCCGCGGAAGTGGCCGTTGACAACGCCGGCCTGCATCGAGACCACCGCGCCCATATTCTCGACCGGCAGGGCCGCGATCTGCTGCGACGAGACATTGCGCACGGTGCTGGTCTGATCCTTTTTCATCGCGACCTTTTCGGCCTGGACGACCACCACCTCGCCCTCGAGCACGGTCTCTTTCATGTGGATCTTGCTCTCGGTGGTACGGTTGACCGAGACCTGGACATTCTGCATTCGTACGGTCTCAAAACCCATCATCTGGGCGCGCAGGGTATAGGTGCCTGGCGCCACATTGAGGATGAAAAAATCCCCGTTAAGATCAGCGACGGCGCCGGAACTGGTGCCCTCGACGATGACATTCGCACCCGGCAGGGGCTGGCCATTCCTGGCGTCTGTGACCTTGCCGGAGATCTTGCCTGTGGTCTGTGCCAGGAGGAATCCGGGCACCAGGAGCAAAAGCAGGAGCCAACCTAGGTTCCGTTTCATCTTTCGCATACCTCTTTCCTTTTGTTGTACGGCTGGTTATGTTGGGACTGCATGCAGCACTTCAAGCAGTGATCGAGACTTGAAGTTGCCGGCAGATTTCCATCTTGCTACGAAACGCTTTGCGTTCCTTCTCTGTACGGACAGAGGAGGGGCGCACAGTGTCACGGGCCGTGGAAGCCGGAGCCGGGCGGGTCAGGTTCGATGGCGAAAAAGGAACCGCCGCGGAGCGAACGCCCCGCGGCGGTTTGGAACCGGTTACTTCATCAGAATCATCTTGTGCATGGAGCTGAAAGTTCCGGCCTGCAGGCGATAGAAATAGACACCCGAGGTCAGATTGGCGCCATCAAAATCGACGGTGTGGACACCGGCGGTCTGGCTGCCGTTGACCAGCGTAGCCACCTTCTGGCCGATCATGTTGTACACCTCGATCGTCACCTTTTCCGCCTTGGGCAGAGAGTAGCTGATCGTGGTGGTCGGGTTGAAGGGGTTGGGGTAATTCTGCGAGAGGGTATAGCTTTCGACCGTGTTCACTTCCTTGGTCTCCACGCCCACCATCTCTTCCTGGTCGCCGATCCAGGTGAAAGCCCAGTACTGCGGGCTGGTCCAGGCATTGTCCTTGTTGCTGGTGGAGAAGGAGAGGACGCCGGCGCGGGCATTGGCTGCATCCGAATCATGGAACATGATCTCGATCGGGATGCGCATGCCATTGACCGGGTGGAAGCGGGTATCGCTGACACCGCCGTGTGTCACCAGCGAATCAAGCGGAATTCTCACTTCACAGGCATAGTCGGCTGCGCCGAAGGGAACGAAGGCGTAGCTGCTCGGCGTCGGATTCGGATAGAGGGCGAAATCGCCGCCGCTGCCATTGCCCCACATCAGGCCGGAGGTGGTGAAATAAAAGCTGTAATCGGGCTCGGCGCCGCGTTTGAAGACCGTGTGCACCGCCGTCTGGTTGTAGAGGCCGATGTAGAGCTCGATCGCATCATCCTCGTACCAGTTGCCGCCATCGGCGAAACTGTAGACATCATCCACGGCATCCATACCGAGGTAGAGGGCATTGTCATCGATGGCCATGTAGGCATTGACGGTCAGGTCATCATCGCTGGAGAAATCACCGTAGGCGATGTTGGAGGTGGAGGGTTTGAGCACGAAGGGTTTGATCCCCGAGCTGATCCACTCGCTCATGTCACCGTCGGCGACAAAGTTGGTCGGGGGATTCAGGGAGATGGTGGCAATGCCCTTGGCGATGTTGGAGATGGCGCTGCTGAGGCCAGCCGGGCCCTCATTACTCGAGGCATCCTTGCAGATCACGGCGTAGAAGAAGTCCTTGGTCTTGTCGACCAGCGGGGTGTAGATGTAGTGGGCGAAGGTCTGGGTGCCTTCGGCGACTTTGGCAGCGATGAGGAATACGCCGGGAGCGGTGACATCGGTGATCGGCTTGGTGCTGGCATAGACATTGTACACCTCGGCCTCTTCGCCCGGCACATCTTCCCAGATCACCAGATTGTAGCCGTCCTGCGGCACAGCGGAGACGCCCGCCGGAGCGTTCGGAGCGACGACATCGATCTCAGGGGTGCCGGTCCAGATATTGGAGAACCAGACCTGCTTGCCGGCAATAGCCGAGCCTTCGGCCATGATGCCGAGGACCGAGGCCGCTGCGGCGTTGAAGCCGGAGGTGCCATCCTCGGGAACGAATTCGCTCAGTTTCAGGGCAAAACGGTGCCACTGGCCGTCGGTGATCGGGGTGAAGACCGAGCCGACCTTGGCGGTGCCGTCTTCGAACTGGAAGCGGATCGGGCCGACGCCTTCATCGGTCTTGCAGAAGAAGGAGAGGGAATCGGAGTCCCAGACGGTGGACATATCGACCGTCGGCGAGAGGTTCCAGCCGATGCCGCTCCAGCCATTGCTCCACTCATTGCCCTGGGTCCATTTGATGGCGTTGGTCTTGGCGACCACGCCGGCGCCTTCGTCATAGATGCAGCTGGACTGACCCCAGGTCCATGGACCAGCCATGAAACCGGCGGCTTCGCGGCCGTTGAAGAAGACGATCGGCTTTTTCGCCAGGTGGATCAGGCTCAGGTCATCAAGATAGAAGGAGCCGGAGGAGAAGTCGCCTTCGCCGGCGCCGCTGATCGAGATCTCGAAGCCAAAACCCTTGATCTTGTTAGCGTCGAACTTGTCGTTACCGGCGATACCGGCCCAACCGGTGCGGTTGAAAGCACCGCCATTCCATTCATCCATCAGATCCTCGCCGCGGCCATCAAGAAGGGGCAGCTTGAACCAGGTCCAACCCGGATCGTTATCGAGGATGTATTCAAAGCTGTAGTAGAATTCGCTGTTGCTGGCGCTGTAGGTGGCGGCGCCGGTGGCGGCATCGCTGACTTCATACAGCTCGAAACGCAGATGGGCGCGGCCAGCCAGGGTCTGCTTGTCCTTGATGTTATACCAGAAACCGATCGAATCGTACTTGGTCCAGTCCCAGGTAGCGTTGGAGTCGGGATTGAAATGCTCGATCTTGGCGTAGCCGCCCCAGCTCTCGGTGTTATGGGCACTGTACTCGTAGAGCATCGAGCCGGCCCCTTCCACTTTGGGATCGGTCAGGTAGGATACGTGGACAAAACCCTTTTCAGGAGCGGCACTGGTATTGACCTCGTAGTGCTGGCCGCCGTGGTTGGTTTTCCAGTTCCAGAAGTTGGTATCCGCGGGAGCGGAGTCGAAATTGAAGATCATCTGCCCGAATGCCAGAACCGGCAGCAGGGCGAAGATCACAACCAATAACGCTTTCTTCATTGCTTCTTCCTCCGTTTAGGATTGATGAAACCGGGTAACGGTGCAAACAGCCGCGGCGAGAGACCGGATGGTGCCAGGGCTCCGGCGCGGATCATACAAGGTCTTGCTCTGGTCTGCTTGCCCACCTCCTTTCGACATGATGGTTTTCGGGAGCTGTGGATTTCTCAAGAATCAGCGTAAAAGAACAATCTTGTGCAGGACGCGCTCGAGCTGATCGCCACTGCGGTGTTCCAGATCGACCAGATAAAGGCCGCTCGGCAGTTGCGGCGACCAGGTGAGGGAATGGGCGCCGGCATCGACCGGTCCATCGGCCAGTTCGGCGACCTCGCGGCCGAGCTGGTCATAGACGCGCAGCCGTGCGTGGCCGGCCTGAGGTATCTCATAGGCGATGGTCGTGGCGGCATTGAAGGGATTGGGATAGTTGCGCACCAGGGCATGCGATTCCGGGGCGTGCAGCGCACCGCTCTCAACGCCCGAGAGATCCGGCTCGATCACCAGGCCGTTGAGCAGGGAGCCCCAACCAGAGAGTTCGTAGCCCCAGAGATATTCGAAACGGATATCGAGGATGCCGTCGTTAACCTGGACCGCCCGGGTGGTCAATTCCAGTGCTGTGTTCGGACCGGGATCCACCGCCAGATCGAGCCGCTCCGCCACCTGGCGACCTTCGACGTATATGGTGTAAACCCGATTTTCCGGCTCGGTGAAGCTCATCTCCGCCATCTTGAGGGTCACGCGGTAGGAACCGCGGGGCACGCGTACCTTGTAGGCGACCAGCTCGTGCATCTCGGTATGATAGAGGGTATCCTCATCCGTATTTGCGACGGCATCGAAGCCGACGATGGGTTTGGCCCGGTCGCGCGGTGCACCATCCTGGTAACCATACTCCACCTCCGGGCCCCACTCCTGATCGGGGAGATAGTCGCGCCAGGCCTTGCCGCCAACGTTGATCCTGATCGGCATCGCCAGGGGCTTGCCGGGGATGATCTGCTGCAGCTGGGCGGTGAGCTTGTTGGGCGGAGTGAAGGTGTCCTTGATATTCATCGCCACCACGTTGTTGCGCTTGCTGGTATCGAGTGGGGAGATCGCCAGTTTGACCGTCTGCTGATCGGGCTGGAGCGCAGCGCTGTAGATGGTGACGCCGGTGATGGCAAAGTTGGCCTTGGCGGTGGCGGGATCGATGGCTTCGGAGAAGCGGACGAGGAGGGTGTCGTTTTGGGCGCGCGCCCAGAGGATGGCGGGTGGGGTCTTGTCGGTATAGCCGGTGGCCGGGTCCTTGGTCATGCAGAGGACCATACAGCCATCCCTGAAGACCACATTCTCTTTTTTAAAGGTGAGACGATTGCCATTAAAGGTATGCGTCCCCATCGTCCAGCGCGCCGGGTCCCAGCTGTTGAAATCATCCCGCCACTGGGGGGTAAAATTCTTGCCGGTACCGACGCTGCCTTGCCCCGGGGTATAGCTGGCGTAGCTGACCCAGTCATACCAGGCGAAGAGGGGCAGGATGCGGTCATCCCAGGCGCCTACCCAGCCCGAGGTCTCGGAGCTCCACAGGTTCATCATGATCTGTTGCGGAAAGACGAACTGCGAAATATGGAACTGGTCCTGGCGGTAGATCTCCCGATCGTCAATGAACCAGGCGATATAGTCCGGGGTCCACTCGAAGGCGTAGGTATGAAAGCCATCCTGGGGGATGAAATCGACGACCTGGTGACTGTTGCGCCACTTCTGCCCTGGGCCGATCGAAGTCACCTGGACGTCGTCGGTGTAGCGGCCGAGAATCTCGTAATCGATCTCGTTCCAGGCCGAGGCTGCAGTAAAATCATGGTAGGTGAAGAAGGAGGCGAGAACACCATTGCCACGGGGCGGTTTGCAGGAGGCCTCGAAGCGGCCATAGACAAATCCCTCGAGTGTGCGGTATTCACCCCCCCAATAGCTTGCGGCAAAAACGCTGGATGTCACTATCAGAAAGAGCACCACGGCGTAACGCAACGGACCCATGCGTTCTCCTAAAAGTCACCACACTCTTCCAGGTACAGGCGTGAGGAATGGAAGCCCTTCCCGCCGCCGGGCTTCAAAGAATTAAATTAAGATAATTTTTTATCTTTGTAAAGGAAAAAATCGTCCCCCCGGCGGATGCAGTGTTTTGCGGGGCGCACAAGGAAAGCAAAGCGGGCAGAATGCTGAAATGACCCTGCCCGCCCGTAAATGGTGCTGCGCAAGAGCGGCCGGGGGAGGGCCCGGCCACACCTCGCTCAGCGGAGCGTGAAATTCTGCGACAGTCCGGCGACCGTCACTGTGAAATCCCCGGGTTCCACCACCGGCTTGCCGTCCAGACCGATGAAACTCATCTCCTCGGCGCTGAGGGTGAAAGTGACGCTCTTGCTCTCGCCGGGCGCCAGTTCGATCTTGCGAAAGCCCTTCAGGCGCTTGTTGGGCGGCGCCAGCGACGCCACCAGATCGCTGAGATAAAGCTGAACCGTCTCCTTGCCGGCGATCTGGCCGGTGTTGGTGACGCGGACACTCGCGGTGACCACCTCGCCCGGCGCCAGGCTGCCCTTGTCGAGGGTCAGTTCGCTGTAGGCAAAGGTGGTATAGCTCAGGCCGAAGCCGAAGGGCCACTGGGGATTGTAGGTGTTGGAGCCGCCGGTGTTCTCCGTCCAGAGATGATCATAGAGCACCAGATCGTTGGGATGGCGCGGATAGGTGACCGGCAGTTTGCCGCTGGGATTGACATCGCCATAGAGGACATCAGCAATCGCCCGCCCGCCCTCCATGCCGGGCAGCCAGGCGAGGAGGATGGCCTTAGCCCCATCGACCACCGGGCGGATGATGCGCGGCCGGCCCTCGGCCAGAACCAGCACCACCGGCTTGCCGGTTTTGACCAGGGCCTGCACCAGATCGAGCTGGGCATCGGGCAGGGTGAGATCGACGATATTGCCGGGGGTCTCGCAGTAGGGCTCCTCGCCGATGCAGGCGATGACCACATCCGCCTTTTTGGCGGCCTTGACCGCGGCCGGGATGTCCACGGCGGTCGCATAGGTGCTGCCGGGCAGGTAGGTGACCTGGCCGGCGCCGATCCGGGCGACGATCGCCTTGAGGATCGAGTGCTTGTCCTTGGGGAGCAGATCCTCGCGGTCCCCTTGCCAGGTATAGGTCCAGCCGCCGTTGAGGACCGAAAGGCGGTTGGCGGTGGGGCCGGTCACCAGCACTTTGGCCGATGGCCGCAGCGGCAGGGTGGCGTTCTCGTTCTTGAGCAGGGTGATGGCCTCCTGAGCGGCCTGCAAATTGACCGCCGCGGCTTCCGGCGTCGCAAAGCGTGCCCGGAGCGACTTGTCGGGATAGGGATTGTCGAAAAGTCCAAGCTGGTACTTGAGGGTGAGAATGCGGCCGCAGGCCTCATCGATCCGGCTCATCGGCACCTTGCCCTCCCTGACCAGATCGATCAGATCCCGGGTAAAACTGTAATCAGCCGGCACCATGCACATATCAATGCCCGCCATCACCGCCATCCGCACGGCCTCCTTGTTGTCGGCGGCGACATGATGGTTCTGGTAGAGTTTGGCGATATCGGCATAGTCGCTGTCGATCAGCCCCTTGAATCCCAGCTCGCCGCGCAGCAGATCGGTGAGGAGAGCGTGGTTGATATGCACCGGCACGCCGTTGATGTCGCCCGAATTGACCATAATCGTATGCGCACCGGCTTCGATGGCGCCCTTGTAGCCCGGCAGGATGTACTGGCGCAAATAGTGATCGGGGAGCCAGGCCGGGGTGCGGTCCTTGCCCGAGACGGGTGCGCCGTAGCCAAGGAAGTGTTTGACGCAGGCCGCCACCCTGTCGGGGGCAGAGAGATCGTTGTCATCGCCCTCCTGGCCTTTGACGTAGGCCCGGCCCATCGTGGCGCTGAGCAGGGCATCCTCGCCGAAGGTCTCCCACAGGCGCGGCCAAAGCGGCTGGCGGCCGGAGTCCATGTTGGGGTTAAAATTCCAGCGGATCCCCGAGGCGCGCACCTCCAGGGCTGTGATCTCGCTGCTCCGGCGTACCAGATCCGGATTCCAGGTGGCAGCCATGGCGATGTCCTGCGGGAAAAGCGTCGCGCCACGGGTGTAGGTGGCGCCGTGAATGGCATCGATACCATAGAGGACGGGGATCTTGAGATGTCCCTCGCGCGCGACGTTCTGGATCTCGCTGATAATCTCGTTCCAGCGCTCGACGGTGTGGGCATGGGTGCCGACGTTGAAGAGCGCGCCGACGCCGTGGTCGAGGATCACCTCGTGCAGCTTTTTCTCATCCAGGGTCAGGGGCTCGCGAAGGCCGGTCTGGTCGGTCACGCACACCATTTCGAGGGTGATCTGGGTCATTTGCCCGACCTTCTCCTCCAGGGTCATCTGGTCGAGGAGGTTCTGTACTCTCACTTCAATGGCGGGCTGGGCCTGGCTCCGGAGGATCAAAAGCAGCACGGCGGTACTTGTCCAGCGCAAGAGAGCTAGTCCTTTCATGGCGGTTATCCTTGGCAGTATTCTGACGTTTCGTTTTCCTAATATACGGAAAAAATCCGGAAATTGCATAAATATTGATCGGCGTCACAACCCGATTTTGCGGAGCAGTTGCTCCTCAGTGGAGGAGCATCAACTTGCCCATGGCGCGCTGCTGCCGCCCTCCGGCGGTGAATTCGAGCATATAAAAATAGACACCATCGGCTGCTGGCCGGCCGGCGGCATCGCGGCCGTCCCAGCGCACCCGGTGCTCGCCGATCCCCCGTTCTCCGGCGGCAAGCTGTCTCACCTCGCGCCCGAGCAGATCGTAAAGGATGAGGCGGATCCCGCCAGGTGCTGCCAGCCGGAACCCCATCTCGACCGCCTGATCGACGGCGGGCCGAAAGGGATTGGGTGTGCTCTGGGCCAGTGCGAAACCGCCGGGCTGGGCCGCGGCCTCCCCCCTCTCCACGGTGGTCAGCGCGCCGAGGCGCTCGATCCCGTACCAAACGGTCTGGTCCTGGCTCTGATCGAGAATGAGGTTGAACTGCCCGACGGATCCCGGATAGATCTTGCGGCCGCTGCCTCGGGGCGCCCCGGTGGGTGTGAGCGGCCGCAGGCGGATCGAGTCGGCGTGCAAACCGAGCGTCAGGCTCAGCCGGACCGGCTGCATCAGGGTGGGGCTCTGGCCCCAGCTATTGTGCACGCTGGTGAGTCCGTCCCAGACCATCCCGGTATTCTGCGCGGCGGTCGCGATGGTCAGCAGCGACAAACGGGATTCCGGCAGGGTCGCCGAATCGAGGGCGAGCCAGCTGCAGGAGGCAAAAGCACTGGAGGAATGGAGGGTGAGCGGCCCCATCGCTGCCTCGCCGGTCTGGTCGAGCATCCCGGTGAAGGCGATATAGCGGGGCGTGATGGTGGTAAAAATCCCGGCGGGATCCCAGCTCAGTTCCCCGGTATCGCTGAGGAAAGGCGGCGTCGGTGTCGCCGGCAGGGTGCGGCGGTCGAAGGCGACCGGGGCGGCGAAACCGGTATAGCGCACCTTGTGCACCAGGGCCAGTTCGCGCGGGGTTATCTCCACCCCCTGCCAGCCGCCGGCATCGTTCTTCGGCAGGGTCAGCACCTCCTGCTCGTTCAGGGCCAACTCCACCGTCTGCCGCGCCGCAGCGACCAGCCCGCCGCGAAAGGCCGCTGCGCAGGCGGGCATCAAGGCCATCATCGCCGTATTGCGATGGAGCGAGAAATAGCTGTCAATGAAATCGTTCTCGAAAGAGGTCTCACTCCCGCCGTAATCGAAGAGCATGACCGCATCGGCATCGGCCAGGGCGGCATAGCTGCCGAGAAAGAGCGGCCCCTCCGACTGGTAGCGGTTCGGGAAACAATGGTTGTATTCGCTGATGGTGAAGGGCTTGCCGGCCACAGCCACCGCATTGAGGACACCGGCGATGGCACCGCCATCGGGCGAAAGCACCATCGGCCTGTTCTGGATCATCCAGTCGGTGGAGGACCAGGGGATGTTTGGAAAGTTGGGATGGTCCCAGTAGGCATGATTGTCGATATAGTCGAGTTTGTTCTGAACGACCACATCGCCGGGGCCGATATTCCAGTTGGTGCCGACGATGGGCACCCGGACGCCCAGCTCCTGCTTGAGGTAGCGCACCATCTCGGCGAAAAAGTCCTCCTCGAGCCCGATATAAAAGGCGCTCATGTCCGCCACGCGCGCATCGGAGCAGGCGACGCTGCGGTTGTAGTCGATGCGCTGCACACTGCCCGCCTCGAGGGATTCATCCGCCGCCAGGCCGGTGATCGAGGCGGGGTGGATGGAGATCTCATCGAACCAGCAGCTGCCGGTCTGTCCGCCCAGCTGGAAAGAGAGCCGGCCCTGGTTGATGCACTCTTCACCGGCTTTGAAGGTGAAGGAGAAACGCTGCCAGGTGGTAGTCAGGGCAAAAGCACCGCTGCCGTAACCGGTCCAGGGTGAGGTGTCGCGCATGACCGCCACCGGGATGGTGCGGGCTGCATCGGCGCGGGCTGCGAAGGAGACGGTATAGAGGGAGTCCTGCCGCAGGGAAAAACCGGTCTGCTTCCACTGGATGTGCCATTCGGTGCCGGTGACAGCGGCAATGGTCACCTTCGCGGCGAGCAGGCCGCTGGCAGGATTGGTGGTCACCAGGGACATTGTCGCGCGCGCGGTCTCATGCTGCTCCATCTGCCACAGGCGGGTGAGTTGTCCCTTTTCGAAGCCGCCATCCTGGATCAGCTCGTTGGCACTGCCGTCCCGGCTGCCCACCGACCAGGCATTGCGCAGCTGGGCGGTTGATCCGTATTTCCGCTGCAGAAAGGCTTGCCACTGCTGGTCGAGCATCTGAGTATGGCGGAGGGTGAGCTTGCCGCCCGCTGCGAAGGGCTTGAGCAGGCCATCCCGCCACCAGCGGTAGAGCGAGTTCTCATTGGTGATCTCGACCATGGCCATGACCGGATCCTCGACCAGGCGGAGACCGGTGTAAGGATTGCGGTGGGTGAGCAGCTGGCTGGCATACTCCTTGTAAAGCGGCCAGAGCGTGCGGTCGAAGTAGCTCACCGCCTTGCCATATTCGGCGATCGAATCGGCGCCGGCAACGCCGTCGCGGCTGGTGAAGGTGCGGCTGACATGCAGGTTGACATTGACATGGATGCCGTTGCGTTTCATCTCGGCGATATATTTTTCCAGGCGGCCGAGCATCGCCGGACTGAGGTGGCGGGTATCGGAATTTTGCTCGAAGAGGCTGCGGCTGCTCCAGGGATTGTCGATATGGTGCAGGCGGACCAGGTTAAAGCCCATTTTACGCAGCCGGGCGGCCAGGAAGGGGGCCTGAGCGGTCGTCGGAAAGGCGGCGTCCGCGACGCAGTTGGTGCCCCAGAAGCGTATCCGCTGGCCGTTGAGGGCAAAATGGCCCGCCACATCGATGCCGACAAAATCGGTCGGCCCGATCGGGCGGGCGGGAAAGTCGGGCAGGAAATCCTGACGGGTGCTGTCCCGCGGCGGCAGGACAAAGGAGAAGCCGCCGGGAAAGTTCTGGGCCGCGCCGGCCGCGGTCAGCAGCAGGGCAGCGAGTACGACGATCAGAACTGCCGGCTTTCTCATCGGACTACCGCCATTTTCCCGGCCCGGGTGAAAAGGGCGCCGGCGGAACGGACCCGCAGACGGTAATAGTAGAGTCCGCTGGGGCCGTGCGCCTGCCAGAGATGCCGCTGTTCGCCGGAGGCCAGGTGACCGAGCTGCTGCTCCTCCACCAGCTCGCCGCGGATGTTGTAGACCTGCAGGGTCGCTTCCCCCGCCTGCTCGAGGCGAAAGGGGATCACCGTGGTGTCGTTGAAGGGATTGGGGTAGTTTTGTCCAAGCTGAAAGCTGTGCGGCGGTGGCACCGGCCGGGCGCCGACGTCGCTGGCGCCGGATTCGGCCCGGGCCCAGGCGGCAAGGAAAACCAGCGGGGCATTCCAGTTAATGCAGATCTCGTTGGAGGCATAACTGTCGGCATCATCGACCCAGCACAGCGCCGGCGGTGTGGTCGACGTGAAGGCCGCCTTGAGGGCATCATCCTGGAGATACTGGTTGGCGCCACCCGCGAGCAGGCCGGGCACCGGGGCGGGGATATTGTCAGACCAGGAGGGCCGGTGATGCGGATTCTTCATGCTCACGGTGCCGATGCCGGTGACGTAGGAGATATTGTGGGGATTGGCGCCGAGCAGGTAATGCAGCTGATCGAGAGCCGATTCGCGTACGCCGCTCTGTCCGCCCAGTTCGCCGGCCTGGGCCAGCAGCATGGCGCGGTTGAGCGCGCGCGAATTCGAGCCCCAGTTGAACTCGCCGGGTTTGAGGAGAAAGCGGAAGCCGCTGCCGCTTTGCTGCTGCAGCATGCTGCCGGCATACTTGTTGAGGGCGTCGCGCAGCTTGCTGCGAACCGGCTGATCCGCCAGCGCACTGGTGTCGGCGAGATAAGTGAGGTGGGCGAGCGGCGCCAGCGAACCCCAGGAGATTTCGGAGGTAAAAAGATTGAGCGCCGCATAATGATCCAGGTACCAGCGATGGCAGGCGGCATTTCGGGAGGTGCGCCAGAGCTCGGCCGCAGCCCACAGACGTTCGTCGCGGTCGTCGCCATCGCCATATTCGCCGGTTGAAACGCCGCTCGGATTGCGGAAACCGCCGGCCGGTACGATATCGGGGTGGCTCACCAGCCAGCGCCAGGCCTTCTCTGAGCGGGCCAGGCAGGTATCGGCGAAGGCGGGATCGAAGGGGCGATAGATGCGGCCCGCCATGGCCATCACCGCGGCAAAATTGGCGGTCGCCGTGCTCGAAATCGGCATGAAATAGCGCTTGGCCGTATCCTTGTGCGGCATGACGATCGCCTCAAAATCGACCCGGGTCAGCTTGTGGTGCACTCCGCCGTCGGGCTCCTGCATGGTGAGAAACCAGGCAAGTTCGTAGCGCACCTCGTCCAGGAGATCGGGCACGCCGTTGCCACTCTCGGGGATCTTCAGGGTGTCGGCGGCACAGCTCGCCGGAAAGCGCTCAAAGGCCAGCAGCAGCGTGCCAACACTGATCCCGCCATTAACAATGTACTTGCCGTAATCCCCCGCGTCATGCCAGCCCCCCGTTCCCGGCGCCTGACCGCTCTGGCCGGTACTGGTATGAAAAGAAGCGTCCTGAAGGTGGCAGGCGGGATGGTTGTACTGCAGCGCGACTGCGACCTTGAGTTCCATGCCACAGCGCTGAAAATAAAAGGCGCGCAGGGATTTGTTATAGAGGTCGTCATGGATCCTCTCCCCCACTCTGAAAGGATAGGAATTCCCCACTCCGGGCACGTTGATCTGATAGCTGCCGGGCAGATGCAGGGGGCTGAAATCGGCGGTATAAAGGTCCATCCCGGTGGCGGGATCCTTGAGCGCGCGCAGCGCCACCCGTCCGGCGAGCACTGCGGTTTGGCTGCTCCTGTCGATGACATAAAAACTGTCCGCCTTCTGGGTGATGTAGGCTATCTTGATTTCGCCGGGAAGAAAACCGGCCTGATCGACGGCGACAATGCCCGCGGCAAAGGCGCTGGCAGCGCCCAGCGCCAGGACAAGCAGGATGCGGATGGCAAAGTGGCTCATGTGCATGGGGTTCTCCTTTATGATGAACATCGTTCTAAAAATAGCAACATTTCCGGCAATTGCAACCGGTTTTTCGGCGCAATTGGGGTGGGCGTGAGCGTTTCACGGAGCCGGGCCGGCACGAGAGCGCGGGAAAGCCGGGTTGGCGCGAGAGCGCGGGAGAACCCGGCCAGCGCGAGACGACTGCGGCAGCAGGCGCTTGCGGGCCGGCTGGGGGGCGGATCACAAAAAGGCCATATAGGGCTTGCTTTTTTGGCATAAAATTGCTAAAATTATTATAATTATATGCTTCAGGGAACTTGTTGTTCCTGGCCGAGTTATAGTATAAACCGCCCGTCCACTGAGTGAGCGTGTCCATATGATGAAACTTGTCAAGGCCCATTCCTGCCTGATCCTGATCCTGACCCTTTTTACCACCCGCCTAAGCTACGCCCAGCTCCAGGATCCCGAAGCCGAACGCGCCTTCGCCCTGGCCCGGCAGGTATACCACGACCAGCTCTACGAGCTGGCCGCCGATCAGTTCAATGCCTTTGTCCAGAACCACCCCGCCTCGCCGCTGGCCGAAGAGGCCTGGTTTCTCCTCGGCGAGAGCTTTTTCCAGCTCAACCAGTTCGATCAGGCGATCACCGCCTATCGCGCCCTGCTCCAGCGCCACGCCGCCCTGACCCTCCGCGATCAGGCCGCCTTTCGCATCGGCCAGGCCCTGGTCTACAGCGGCAAGCTGGCCGAGGCCCGGACCGCCTTGCTCCGCTTCCCGCGCGATTATCCCGCCAGCCCGTTGATCCCCGATGCGCTCTACTGGTATGGCGAGGCCCAGCTGCGCAGCGGCGGCAAGCAGGAGGCGCTGCGCCAGTTCGCCGATCTCGTCGATGCGCACCCCGGCAGCAAGGTCGCCGATTACGCCCTCTTTGCCATCGCCGACATCCAGGAACAGCAGAACCAGTGGGCCGAGGCGCTCGCCGCCTGGGAGCGGCTGCTGAAAGAGTATCCGCGTTCTCCCCTGACCGAACAGGCGACCTATCGCAAGGGCATGGCGCGGTATGGCCAGCAGGAGTATGACCTGGCCATCCAGGAGCTCTCCGCGGCGATCGTCGCCTGGCCGGAGAGCCGCTGGCGCGGCGAGGCGCAGTACTTCATCGGCGAGGCTTTTGCCCGCAAAGGGGAGCATGAAAAAGCGGCCAAAGCCTTCGCCCTGATCTCCGCAATGCCCGAAAACCGCTATGCCGATGACGCCCTCTACAGCCTGGGGCTGGCCCAGATCAACCTCAACAAGACCGCGGAGGCACTGGCGGCCTGGGACAAGCTGCTCGCCACCAGCTCCGACGGCGATCTCAAGGCGGCGGCGCTCTTCCAGAGCGGCCGGGCCCTGCAGCGCAGCGGCCGCGGCGATCAAGCCCTCGAGCGCTACCGGCGGCTGATCACCGACTATCCGCGCAGCGCCGATGCGCCCAATGCCCTCTTCGAGCAGGCCGGCCTGCTCTTTCAGGCCAAAGAGTTCGCCCGGGCCCGAACCCTCTTCAGCCAGATCGTCGAGCGCTTCCCCAAAGCCGGCGTCGCCGGCGATGCCGCCGTGATGATCGGCGAGTGCTATCTCGGCGAGGGCAACAGCGAAGCCGCCAACCGGATCTTCCGGCAGACCGCCGGCGACTATGACAATCCGGAGGTCAAGGCCCAGGCCATCTTCAAACTCGGCCTCTCGCGCTTTCAGGCCGGCGAGTACGATCTCGCCCTGAAGAATTTTGCGGATATCCTGCGCGCCTATGCCCACAGCGCGGTTGCAGCCGATGCCCGCTTCTGGCATGCCGAGACCCTCTTCAAGCTTGGCCGTCACACAGAGGCCCTCAGCGCCTACCAGCTCTTCCTGCGCGAATCGCCCGGCTCCGCCCGCGCCGCCGAGGCCTGGTACGGCCTGGGTTACGCCGCCCTCAAGAGCGGGCAGTTCGAAAATGCCGCCGAAGCCTTCGCCTCCGCCGCGGACAAATCGACCTCCACTGCCCTGCAAAGCGATGCCCGCTTGCGGCGTGGCGATGCCTGGATGAATGCCAAAAAGTTCCCCGCTGCCCTCGAGGCCTATCAGGCTGCCTACGACGGCAGCAGCGAGGGCAAGGTTCGCGCGGAAGCCCGCTACCAGAGCGGCCTGGCCTGGTATCGCAGCGGAGAGTTCAGCAAGGCGCGCGCGCTCCTCGAGGAGGTGGTCACAAACTGGCCCGAATCCTCTTTTGCGCCGGAGGCACTTTATCTCGGCGGCCGCGCCCGTTTTCGCGCCAACCAGTTTGAGGAAGCCATCGAGCTCTTCAGCCAGCTGATCCGCTCCTATCCCTCGACGCCCCTGCTCGATGATGCCACCTATGCGATCGCCGACTGCTATTACAACCTCGGCCAGTACGACCAGGCCATCAGCCAGTACAAAAAGCTGGTCGATACCTATCCCCGGAGTGAGCTGGTGGCCGATGCCCTGACCGGCCTGCAGTGGTCCATGCTGCAAAAGGGCGAGACCGCGCAGGCGGATCAGGTGGTCGCCGACTATGTCAACCGGCTGCCGGACCGTGAAACCGCGGCCAGGGTGGTCGAGCGTCAGGCCGAGTACCTTCGCGACAACGGCCAGTACCCCGAGGCGATCGCGCAGTACCAGAAGCTCCTTTCCGCCTACGGTGCCACCCCGGCAGGAGAATCGGCCTGGTATGGTATCGGGCGCTGCCAGCAGGCCCAGGGGCAGACCGCCCAGGCGATTGCCTCCTACCGTCAGCAGTGGGAAAAGGTCCCGGGAGCGGCCATGGCGCCGCAGGCCCTCTTCACCGGCGCCCGGCTGCTGGCGGAGAGCGGGGACACACAGGAAGCGGCGGCCTGGTATGCCCGGTTGAGCACCAGGTATCCCGGCCATGAGCTGAGTTCCGCCGCCTCCTATGCCCGCGGCGTCCTCGATATCGCGGCCGATCAGCCGGATCAGGCCGAACAGCGTTTCAAAACCCTCGAGAGCGAGGGCAAAAGTGCCGGTGACCGGGCCCTGGCCCGCCTTGGACAGGCGCGGGTCCTGATCGGCAAGAAGCAATATGGCGAGGCCCAGAACCTGCTCGAACAGCTGCTGGGCGAGGGTACGCCCGCCGCCAGCGCCGAGGCCCAGTATTTGCTGGCGTCGATCCTGCAGGAGCAAAAGGAGTGGTCCAGGGCGAGCCTGGCCTTTGTCAAGATCAAATATCTCTATCCGGAGGAGCAGGAGTGGGTCGTGGCGGGCCTCTACAACGCCGCCCAGTGCAATGAAGCGCTGGGGCGGCTTGCCGATGCGCGACGGCTCTATCAGTCGCTGATCACCGAGTATCCCGGCCGGACCGACTATGTCAGCAAATCGCGTGCGCGTCTCGACGCGCTGGCGGGAAAGTGAGGCGGCGCTGATGCGAACAGGATCCCTCCTCCTCCTCCTCTTCCTGCTGGCGGGCATCGCTCCGGCCATGGCGCAGGAACGCCCGCTGCCGCCTACGCGGATGACCCTCCCCTCCGACACCCTCGTAACCGGGCGTACCCCGGCCAAGCTCGAGGCCGACAGCAGCCGGATCGAACTGCCCGAGGTCCTGATCCTCGGCCGCGACCGCAGCGTGCGTCAGGTCGAGAGCAAGCAGCGTTCGGACGACGACCAGCCGCGGCTGATCCGGCCGGATTATCTCTCGCTCTCCATCTTTGCGCGGCGCGACAATAACCGGCCGCTGGTCAACGCCGCCGCGTCCGCCCGCGAGCGGCTCTATTGGGCCGGGGCCGGCGCCGGTTCGTACAGCACGTTGAATGCCCATGGCGGCTACTCCGGCAAGTACCCCTGGGGATCAACCCGGCTCACGGGCTGGTTCGACCGCAGCAACGGGGCCTTTCACAACAGCCAGCATCGTGATGGCGGTCTGACGGCTTCGGCCACCACCCCCCTGCGTCCCGCGCTGCACGGCCGTGCCGAGGCGGCAGCGGACTGGCTGACGCGTGGCCTCTACGGCGCGACGCTTCCCCGCCCCACGCGCAGTGCGCGGCTCAGCAGCCTCGAGGGCGAAGCTGAATTCGCTCTCAATCCGGCCTCCTCGGCTCGCGCAGCCCTGCGCCTGGCCGGCGCTGGCGTCAGCAGCGACACCAGCGGCCAGGAATGGCAGCACACCGGCGATTTCACCGTCAGCCTGCAGGGCGACTATCAGCGGCAGATGGAACGGCTGACCCTGCGCGCCTCGGCCCTCTTGCAACACGAATCCCTCTCCCCCGGCGCCGACACCCTCGATGAGGCCGCCGGCTTGAGCCGGATCCGCGCCGAGGTGCAAACCTCACTGCTGGCCCCGCTGCAGCTGACCGCCGCCGCGGGCTACGATGCCTGCAACGGCGGCCGCTTCGCCCCCTCCCTCCGGCTGGCCTGGGTCCCCAATGACCGCTGGGGCCTCGCCCTCATGGCCTGGGCCGGACTCCGCTACCGCAGCTACAGCGAACGCTTGCGCGAAAACCCTTACCTCGCCCATGCCCTGCCGCTGGCCGCCGACGACTCTCCGCTCTCGCTCCAGGCGCGCGCCGATTTCCGCCCAGCCGGACGCCTGCTCTTCCGGTTCGGCGCCTATCATGGACGCTTCAACCGCCTCCACTATTGGGAACGGGATGGCGCAACCGGGCTCATCGGCCTGCAGCAGACCCGCGACGTCAGCCTGACCGAATTCCAGGCCAACGGCGAGGTCCGGTTCGACAGCGGAATGACCCTGCAGGGCGAGCTGCAGTTCAACAGCGACCATCTGCAGCACCCGGTCCTGCCTGGCGATGACGACCGGATCCCGTACCGGCCTGACTTTACCGCCCGGGCCGCCGTGACCCTGCCGCTGCCCTGGCAGCTCGTGCTCACCGGCCGTCTCGAAATGGCCGGCGAGCGCCGCCGCGGTCTGGATCTTGCGGGACGCCTGCCCCGCTACACCCTCCTTAACGCCGGTGTGAGCCGGAACTTCGGAGGCCGTCTCACCGCGGGCATCGATCTCGACAATCTGCTCAACAGTAACTATGTGATCTGGGAGGGCTATGATGAGCCCGGCACCCGGATCATGGCTCATATCAAGGTTATCTATTAACAGAACCCAGGCAAGACCCTCACTTCAGAAACGGAGGCACCAGTATGTCGTTGTGGGATATGTTTGTTCTGGGCGGATCGATGATGATCCCGATCGCGATCTGCTCTTTCATGGCGGTGATCATCTTCATCGAACGCTACCTCTCCCTGCGCAAGATCCGCCTCAACTCCCGCAAATTCACCCTGCAGATCCGCAACCTGCTCGCCCATCAGCGCATCGAGGAGGCTATCCTGCTGTGCAAGGAGACGCCGGGCCCGATCGCGGGTGTGGCCAAGGCCGCGCTGCTGAAAAAGGACCGGCCGCGCGAGGAGATCAAGGAGGCGATCCAGAGTGCGGGACAAGCCGAGATCTATCATATGGAAAAATACATGGGTATCCTGGCGACCGTGGCGGGCGTGGCGCCGATGTTCGGTTTTCTCGGCACGGTCACCGGTATGATCAAGGCCTTTATGGAGATCCAGACGCGGGGTGGTAATGTTGACGCCGGCGTCCTCGCGGGCGGCATCTGGGAAGCCCTGATCACCACCGCAGCCGGCCTGATCGTCGGCATCCCGGCCCTGATCGCCTATAACTGGATCCAGGGCCGCGTCGAGCACCACGTCTTCGAGATGCAGGAGAGTTCCAACGAATTCCTCGATATGCTCCAGGAGAAGGAGGCGAGATGACCTTTTCGACTTCACGCAAGCGAATCGTCAGCTACGCAGCGATCAGCCTGACCGATATCGTCCTGCTGCTGCTGATCTATTTCCTGCTCTCCTCCTCGTTCATGGTGCATCCTGGCATCAAGGTGCAGCTGCCACGCGCGGTCAGCGGGGAATTCGATCGGGCGAACCGAGTCTATTTGACCCTGACCAAATCGGATCAGGTTTTTCTCAACGGTCAGCTGGTCAGCCATGCGGATCTCGGGGCCCGACTGGGAGCGCAGCTCAAGGTGGCGGCGGACAAGACCGTGATCATTCGGGCCGACAAGGATTTGACCCTCGAGGCGACGGTGCGGGTGATCGACATCGCCAAAATGGCCGGGGCTGAGAAATTTCTCATTGCCACCGAGCCCGGCAAGTGAGGTAACGGCATGGCTTTTATTCAGGAGATGCCGCCGGAGCTGCGGCGCGGGATCGCCGTCTCGCTGCTGTTCCATCTGCTGCTGCTGGCGGTATTGGTTCTCACGCGGGTGGGTCTTGATGCGGCGCCGGCGAGTTTTGCCGAAGTCGCTTTCATCGCCGGCACTCCGGGCGGCGAATCCGCCGCGGCCAGCCTGACGAACGCCGCCTCGGCACCCCGGATCCAGGCCGCGGCGCCGGCAGCGGTCAGCCGGCCCCCTCTCAGCCGGCCGCAAGAGAAGACGATCCAGCGCGCGGCCCAGCCGGAGCGGCCACCCGCCGCACGGACCAGCAGCACGCCGCCGCGTACCTCACCGGTGGTTCCGCCCAAACGGCGGATGCTGGAGAACGAGGAACCCCTCATCGGCAGCGAGGAGAGCGGCAAGATCACACCCGGGCGCACGACGGCGCAGCCCACCGGGATGAGCGGGAGCGGGGGAGAAAGCGGAAGCGGCACGGCATCGCCGGCTGCGGCCACATTGCCCGCCGGCGGCACGGGCGCCGCGGCGGGAAATGCAACTCCGGGCAGCGGGGGCAGGGGATCGGGAAGCGGGGTTTCGCAAGGGACGGGTTCCGGGCAGCCCTTCACGATCGAGGGCGATGCGGCACAGCGGCTGATCGTCAAGCAGATCATCCCGGCCTATCCCGAGGATTTACAGCAGGAGGCGGTGATCCAGTTCCGTTTCACCGTTCAGCCGGACGGCAGCCTGACCGGCCTGATCCCGATGCGCAAGGGGGACCCCACCCTGGAAAAAATCACCCTGGCCGCTCTGCGGCAGTGGCTCTTCTCGCCCCTGCCGGCCAGCGCCGCACAAAGGCCGGTGCAGGGGATCATCACCTTCCGGTATCAGCTGGAGTAGACTCGGCTCCCCGCTGCCGGCGGGAGGCTGATCCTAGAGCCCCCGGATGAAGGTCATGCGGAAGAGGCCGCGGTCATCGCGGTTCTGGCCGTAAAAGAGGCCGAGGAGCCCGACCCCGACGCTAAAATCAAGATGACCGCCGAAATAGTGGTCGGGCGCGGCATCGCGGTAGATGGTGCCCTCCACCTGTGGCCCGATGAAGGAATCATGATAGAGCCGGTGGCCGAGGTAATCGCGGTAATAGTAGCTGGTGGGATAGGTTTCGCCGGTCACCTTGATAAAATAGAGGTTCTGGCTTTCAAAGGTCCAGGAGGGATCGTTATAGGTGGCGAAGAATTCGGGCGCGACATGCCCCAGACGTGCGCCACCGGATCCGGTTTCGATGAACTCAAAGCCGAATTCAGGGATGAGCGCCAGGTTGCCCAGATGAAAGGCGCTGCCCAGATCGATCTGGGCAAAACCCTGGGTTGACATCTGCAGGACCACCGAGAGGCCGATATTTTTCGCGATCGGCCGCTCGTAAAAGAGCCAGGGATTGATCGTGCCATAGTGATAGTCCACGCGCAGCAGACAGGTCGGCGCGGCCGGCGGTTCCGCAGCCGCTGCAAAACCGGGAGCGGCCGTCACCATAAGCATCAGGACCGCGACAAGGGCATACCATTTTTTCACTTCGTTTTCTCCACTTGATTGATCCGCACCAGCAAGCCTCAGCGCTCAGTAAATTTTAACCAGCACCGAACCGTGCGCCGGGACCTCGCGCCCCCAGCCGGTTTTGCCGCGGCCCATCTCCTTTTGCCGCCAGAGATCCCGCACCTTCCGTTCCCCTTGCAGGCCCAGTTCGGCCCAGCTGACCGTGATCTTGCGGGTATCGAGGCTGCGGTTGAAGAGGCCCACCGCGATGGCGCCATCGGCGAGCGGCCGCGCCCAGACCTCACACCCCTCCTCCTGCCTGATCCGTTTCGCCTGCACGCCCCGCTCATCCTGGTTGACCGCCAACACCTCGTCGTTGGCGAGGAGGTTCATGGTGAAGGCGTCGAGCCTGGTCAGATCGCAGCCGATCAGCAGGGGCGAGGCGAGCAGGGACCAGAGGCTCATGTGGGTGTACTGCTCGTCGGGCGTCAGCCGGCTCGGATGCAGCTCCGGGCCCCAGCCCACCCAGCCGACCACCAGCATGTCCGGATCATTCCAGTGACCCGGCCCCGCGCAGCACTCATGCCCCGCCTGGCCGAAACCGATGGTGGACATACTCGCCCAGGTGTCGGTGATGTCACCGGTGGTGCGCCAGCAGTTGCCGCCGACCTCCGCGCCCCACTTCCAGACCTCCCCCATACCATACTGGCACAGGCTGAAGACGATGTCGCGATCCACCCGGTCCAGCGCCGCACGCATCACGCGGTAGGGCTTTTGCAGCGCCTCAAGATCGGGATTCGGTGCGATCTCGCCATACGAACACCAGTCGTATTTGATATAGTCGAAACCCCACTCGGCGAACTGCGCCGCATCCTGCTCCTCGAACTGCCAGGCGCCGGCATAGCTGGCGCAGGTGAGCGATCCGGGGGAGGTGTAGATGCCGATCTTCAATCCCTTGGCGTGGACGTAATCGCACAGGGCTTTCATGTCGGGGAACTTGGCGTTGGTGCGGATGCGGCCGTCGGGAGAACGCACCGGCCCGGAAAGGCGGGGATCGGGATCATCCGGTTTGATCGCCCAGCAGTCGTCGATGTTGATGTAGCTCCAGCCGTGGCTGGCCAGGCCGCTAGCGACGAGCGCATCGGCGGCGGCGCGCACCTTGGCGTCATCGACGTCACAGGCAAAACAGTTCCAGCTGTTCCAGCCCAGAGGTGGCGTCAGCGCGATCTGATCGCCGATCACGATCCGGAGGGTACGCTCGGCCTGACCGCGGCGGTTGCTGACCCGCAGCAGGACCGGCGAGGTTCCGCGCTCCATCACCCGGCCGCTTATGATGCCGGTCGCCGGATCGAGCGTCAGCCCGCCGGGCAGCCCCTCGGCCGCAAAGTGCAGGGGCGCCTCGCCGGTGGCGGGAATCCGGTAAAGAAAGGGATGCCCGGGACGGGCGCCGTACAGAGCGGGACCGTTGATACGCGGCCGGAGACCGGCGGCGGGGGTGAGCACGTAGGGCGCCACCCGGGGCGGCACGATCGCCGCCGGTTTGCGGCCGCGATAGAGGATTCGCGCATCGTTCCAGTCGGCGTGATCCCAGTTGATGCCGTCACCGGCATCCTCGACCGCCAGCTCCAGCTGCCGGACCCCGGTCAGGTCGAGGTCGACCCTTTGCGCCGGCTGAAAGGCGCGGGCGACCGCACTGCGCCAGAGCTCACGCTTGTCGCCGCGAACAACAAAGATGATGCTGGAAGGAGCCCCCTCCTTGACCTCATCATCGACCCCGACCTCGGCCAGCAGGCGAAGAGCACGGCCCCTGAGATCGATGCGGAACGACGAGACAGCATGGGTCGCCAAACCGCGACTCCAGGTGCGGCCGTTGATGGTGAGGGGTTTGTTCTCCAGCGAGACATCGGCACGGGGGTGACCCCATCCCTGCTCGATGCCGCTCAAATCCATCTGCGAGATCCACAGGGTATCCGGCCTCTGGGCTGCAGAACCAAGGGTTGCGAGCAAAAAAAGGCCGATGCAGACGAAACAGGCGCGTTTTGCCATGGGTTTCCTCGAAATAGGATGTTAGGGTGGTCAGGATGGACGGGTCTGCACCCGTGGCGGATGGTTCGATTCGTAGTCCGCGATCGCCGCTTCACGCTGCAGCAGATAGCCCAGGGTGTCAACACCCTCGAGCAGACAGCGTTTGCTGAAGGGATCGATGGCGAAGTGGCTGGTGCGGCCACCGGGCAGGGTCAGCAGCTGCGCGGCCAGATCGATGGTCAGCCTGGGGCCCCCTTCAGGTGTGGATCGGCCAATGATCCGGTCAAGATTCGCGGCGGTGACGATCACCGTCAGAATGCCGTTTTTCAGGGCGTTGCTGCGGAAAATATCGGCAAAACCGGTGCTGATTACAGCGCGGAAGCCATAGTCCGCCAGGGCCCAGGGAGCGTGTTCCCGGCTGGAACCACAGCCGAAATTATCGCCGGCGACGAGGATTTTGGCGCTTTTCCCCTCCGGCCGGTTGAGAAGGACCCCGGGGATGAGTTGGCCCTCCTGGTCGTAGCGCCAGTCATAAAAGAGATTTTCGCCCAGTCCCTGCTTGACCGTCCCCTTGAGGAAGCGAGCGGGAATGATCTGGTCGGTATCGATATTCGCCATCGGCAAGATGACGCAGCGGCTGGTCAAGGTGTCAAATTTTTCCATACAATTCTCCCATCGATCACACTCTGGTCTGCCCGGCTGCACCGGTTATGGTCTGCCGGGGTCAGGCCAGCTCGCGCGGATCGGCGATGCAGCCGCGCACGGCGCTGGCGGCAGCGGTCAAGGGGCTGGCGAGGAAGGTCCTTCCTCCCTTGCCCTGACGCCCCTCGAAATTACGGTTGCTGGTGCTGACGGCGTACTGGCCGGCGGAGAGCTCATCCCCGTTCATGGCGATGCACATGCTGCAGCCCGGTTCACGCCACTCCGCCCCGGCGGCGAGGAAGAGGCGATCCAGCCCTTCGGCCTCGGCCTGGCGCTTGACCGCCTGCGAACCGGGCACCACCAGGGTGCGCACCCCCGCCGCCACCTTGCGGCCCTTGAGCAGGCCGGCCGCGGCCCGGAGGTCGCTGATGCGGCCGTTGGTGCAGGAGCCGATAAAGACAACGTCGATCTTTTGTCCCCGGATCGCCTGGCCCGGTTTTAACGCCATATAGCGCAGCGCCTTGTCCAGGGTCAACCGTTCATCCAGGTCGGTGCGGCTGGCGGGATCCGGGATGACCCCGTCGACAGAGATGGCCATGGCCGGATTGGTGCCGAAGGTGATCATCGGCTTGAGATCATCGGCCACCAGCGTGAGAGTGTGATCAAAGACGGCGCCGGGATCGCTGACCAGCCGGCGCCACTCCTCGAGGCGCTCCTCCCACAGGGCGCCGGCAGGCGCATAAGGCCGGCCCTCCAGGTAAGCAAAGGTGACCTCA
This sequence comes from uncultured Cytophagia bacterium, assembly GCA_964436305.1. GTDB lineage: Bacteria > Zhuqueibacterota > Zhuqueibacteria > Residuimicrobiales > Residuimicrobiaceae > JAKPUX01. Next base: position 24,303 of record CAYTCI010000034.1, read on the forward strand.
TCCGGGGCGATCATCCCGGCGCGCGCCCCCGCCTCTATGCTCATGTTGCAGATGGTCATCCGCCCTTCCATGTCGAGGGCGCGAATGGCGCTGCCGGTATACTCGATGACCCGGCCGGTGCCGCCGCCTACCCCGATCCGGGCGATCAGGGCCAGAATGATATCCTTGGCGGTGACGCCCGGCTGCAGCTGGCCTTCCACCCGCACCTCCATGGTCTGCGAGCGGTTCTGCAGCAGGGTCTGGGTGGCAAGGACGTGTTCCACCTCGCTGGTGCCGATCCCGAAGGCGAGAGCGCCGAAGGCCCCATGCGTGGCGGTGTGGCTGTCGCCGCAGACGATGGTCATGCCCGGCTGGGTGAGGCCGAGTTCCGGGCCGATGACATGGACGATCCCGCGTCCGGGATCCGTGGCGCCATAGAGCGGGATGCCGAACTCTGCACAGTTGCGCTCGAGCTGGGCGAGCTGGGCCTGGGCAAGGGGATCGCGCCACGGCACGCCGGGCGGGGTGGTCGGTATCGAATGGTCCATGGTCGCCACGGTCTGCCCGGGGCGGCGCACCCGCAGACCGCGTTCGCGCAGTCCTTGAAAGGCCTGCGGTGAGGTGACCTCGTGGATGAGCTGGAGGTCGATATAGAGCAGGGCCGGAGCATCGGCCTCCTCGCTGACCACATGGGCCTGCCAGATCTTCTCATACAGGGTTTTGGGGTGACGATCCTTCATGCTTTTACTCCCTCGATCGGGTTTGCGTTATTCCAGCACCGCGCCGGTATTGGCGGAGGTCACCATCCGCGCATAGCGTGCCAGCCAGCCGGTCGTCTGGCCGGACTGGAAGGGCGGCAGCGCTGCCAGCCGGGCGGCGATCTCGGCGGCCTCCAGCCGGGCGTTGAGGGTGCGTTGGTGCAGATCGATCTCGATGATATCCCCTTCCCGCAGGGCGGCGATCGGGCCCTGTGCGGCCGCCTCCGGGCTGACATGACCGATGCAGGCGCCGCGGGTGCCGCCGGAAAAGCGGCCGTCGGTGATCAGCGCCACGCTTTCGCCCAGTCCCATCCCCATGATCGCCGAGGTCGGCGCGAGCATCTCGGGCATCCCCGGCCCGCCGCGGGGTCCGCAGTAGCGGATCACCACGACATCGCCCGACCGGATCCGGCCGTCATGGATGGCGGCGATGGCCGCCTCTTCGCTGTTGAAAACCCGCGCCGGACCGCTGTGGCGCCACATCGCCTCCGCCACCGCCCCGGTTTTAATCACCGCCCCAAGGGGGGCGAGGTTGCCGAAGAGGATGGCGAGGCCGCCGCGGGTGGCGTGGGGATTTTCAATCCGGCGGATCACGCTCTCATCGAGGATCCCGGCGCCGGCGAAGTTCTCGCCGAGGCTCCGGCCGGTCACCGTCGGCACGCCCGGATCGAGCAGGCCGTCAATCCGGCTCAGCTCCCGCAGGATGGCGGAGATGCCGCCGGCGCGGTCGACGTCCTCGATGTGCACCGTCCTGACGGCGGGTGAGACCTTGCAGAGATAGGGGACCTGGTCGGCCAGGTCATTGAGCCCGGCCAGATCGATGGTCACGCCGGCCTCATGGGCGATCGCCAGGGTGTGCAGGATGGTATTGGTCGAGCCGCCCATGGCCAGATCGAGGACCAGGGCATTGCGGAAGGCCGCAGGGGTCAGGATGTCGAGCGGTTTGCGCTCCAGTTCGAGCAGTCGCATGATCGCCGGTCCTGTGCGGGCGATCAATTCCTCGCGCCGGGGATCGACGGCGAGGAGAGTGCCGTTGCCGGGCAGAGCCAGGCCAAGGGCCTCGAGCAGGCAGTTCATGCTGTTGGCGGTGAACATGCCGGCGCAGCTGCCGCAGCCGGGGCAAGCGCGGTCCTCAAGCTCCTTGAGCGCCGCCGCCGAGAGGTGGCCCGCATGGTATTGGCCGAGCCCCTCAAAAATAGAGATCAGGTCGATCGGTTCGCCCGCAGCGGTGCGCCCCTTGGCCATCGGTCCGCCCGAGATGAAGAGGGTCGGGATGTTCAGCCGGGCCGCCGCCATCGCCATTCCGGGCACGATCTTGTCGCAATTGGGGATACAGATCAGGGCATCAAGGGCATGGGCGGTGGCCATGGTCTCGACGCAGTCGGCGATCAACTCGCGCGAGGGCAGGCTGAAGTGCATGCCGGCATGGCCCATGGCGATGCCGTCGTCGACGGCGATGGTGTTGAACTCGAAGGGGATGCCGCCGGCCTCGCGCACCGAGGCCTTGACCTTGCGGCCGAACTCCTGCAGGTGGATGTGGCCGGGGATGAGATCGGTATAGGAGTTGCAGATGCCGATGAACGGCTTGTTCATATCCGCATCGGTCAGGCCGGTGGCCTTGAGCAGTCCCCGGTGCGGGGCACGGTCGATGCCCTTTTTAATCAGATCGGATCGCATGGTTTACCTCAACAATACAACAAACGCCCCATTCGGGAATATCGTCATTTTTCCTTTGGTGCGCAAGAGAATTTTCGCCCGGGTGCCCGCTGCTCTGGTGCCGGCCCCCGCTCTGGTGCCGGCCCCAATTCTTGCGCCAATCCCCGGTCTGGTACCGAACCCAGCTCTCGCGCCGCCCCCACCTCTCCCGCCGATCGCCGCCCTGCGCGGGCGGGAATCCAGGCCACCATTTTGCTTGACTTTTGTGCCGGGGATTTGTAACATCTGTAATACCAAACCCTCATTGCGGGCGGCGCCGGAATCCTCCGCAACCATCGCTCCTCCGCGGCTTCTAGCACGGGAGTCTTCATGAGCAGCAGGAAGAAAGTCGCGCTTCACACGAAAATCCTCATCGGCCTCGCTGCCGGCATCGTTTTCGGCATCCTGGCGAACCTCCTCAGCGCCCAAAGTCCGGGTTTCAACCGCTTCCTCAACGAGAGCCTGATCAAATACATCACCGGACCGATCGGCCGCATCTTTTTGAATCTGCTCTTCATGACCGTCGTTCCGCTGGTCTTCTCCACCCTCACCGTCGGCGTCACCAACCTCGGCGACCTGCGCCGGCTCGGGCGCATCGGCATGAAGACCTTTGCGATGTTCATGGTGCTGACCACCCTCAGCACCCTGCTCGGGCTGAGTTCGGTCTCCCTGCTCAAGCCCGGGGAGGGATTCGACCAGGCCACCCAGGTGCGCCTGCTGGAGACCTACCGTGGCGAGATCGCCCAACGCAGCGACTCTTTCAAGGAGAGGGGTGGCTTCGGCATCGACACCTTCATCAACATCATCCCGCGCAATCCCCTGGCGGCGATGGTCAACATGGACATGCTGGCGGTGATCTTTTTTGCGCTCCTCTTCGGCGCGGCATTGACCCGCGTCCGCTCGGACAAGACCCAGCTGGTGACCGGGGCACTCGAGGTGACCTCGGAGGCGATGATCAAGATCGTCGGCTTTGCGATGAACCTGGCGCCGATCGCCGTCCCCGCCCTGATCTTCAATGTCGTCGCCCGCTTCGGCATGGATCTGCTTGAAAAGCTGCTCTATTTCGTGCTCATCACCTTCGGCGGTTATCTGATCTTCCTCTTCGGGATTTACACCCTCCTGCTCTTCTTCGTCTGCCGGGTGCGGCCGGTCGAGTTCTTCCGCCGCATCATCCCGATCATGGTCACGGCTTTCTCCACCAGCTCGAGCAACGCCACCCTGCCGACCACTCTCAAGGAATCCGAGGAGAAACTCGGCATCCCCGCCGACATCGCCGGCTTTGTCCTCCCCCTCGGCGCCACCATGAACATGAACGGTACGGCGCTCTATGAGGGGGTGACGGTGCTCTTTCTCGCGCAGGTGTTCGGCCTGCACCTCGGGATCGGCTCCATGATCATCGTGGTGATCCTCTCGGTGCTGATGGCAGTCGGGACCGCCGGAATTCCCGGCGCCTCGCTGCCGATGCTGATGATGGTCCTCGCCGCGGTAGGGGTTCCGCCCGAGGGACTCGCCATCATCCTCGGCATGGACCGGATTCTCGACATGGGCCGGACGACCCTGAACGTGACCGGCGACGTCGTCACCGCGGCCTTTGTCACCCGTTCCGAGAGGCTCGCCCCGGCCGGACCAGGGAGCGTCTTTATCGCCTCCTGAGCCCTTGTCCCGCGGGACGATCCGTCAATCCAGCTCCCGGATCTTGATGTTGCGGAAGAAGACCTGATTGCCGTGGTCCTGCAGCAGGATGAGGCCCGTCGGTGCCTCGCCGAAATGGGGCCAGATGGCGTATTTGCTGCGGGCGACGAGGGCGCGCCACATCTGATTCCCGCGCTGATACTCGACCTGCTTGATGCCATTGAGAAAATGGCTGACCTTCGCCCCCTCGACGACGATTCGGGCCCGGTTCCAGTCATAGGGATTGACCCGTTTGGCGGTATTCTCGTCGGGGGCATAGCGCAGGGCCTCCGGCGGGATGAGGTCGTAGAGGGAGGCCAGGGTGCGGTTGCCGGCGGTACCCAGCTTGCCATCGGGATGGAATTCATCGTCGAGAAGCTGATATTCGCAGCCGATCGCCGAGCCCTCGCCCTTGTTGGTGTTGGTGTCGACGAAATACTTGATCCCGCTGTTGGCGCCCCGGGTGAGCTTGAAATCGACCTCAAGCTCGAAATTACCATACGGTTTGACCGTCACGATATCCCCGCCGTTGCGCGATTCCTCGCCGTTGTTCGCCGCTACCTCCAGAACACCGTTTTCGATCTTCCAGCCCGCCTCCGGGAAATGGTCGAGTTTGGCCCCGCGCCATCCCGCGGTCGTCCGTCCGTCCCAGAGCAGCTGCCAGCCCTCACCGCGTTCGCGCTCGCTCAGCTGGTTGGTGAGGTAGCTGACCTGCGGGATGGCGCGGCTGACCGGGGTGCGGGCGGCCTCGAGATCCTGCGTCAGGATGCGCAGGTTACGCCACAGGATCTCCTTGCCCGCCTTGCTCGAATCGCCATCGATCGAATGCACCTGCAGGGCGATGAAGCCGCTGGCGGCCAGGTCATCGATGATATCCGCTGTGGGAACTCCGTTGACCCAAACCCGAATGGAGGTGCCGATCGCCTCGACGCGAAACCGGTTCCATTCCGCCGGCTTGAAGGCCGTCTTGCCCGCGGGATTGCATTCCAGATTGTAGAGCCAGCCCCGCCGCGCTTCATCGTAAATGCCGCCGCTCCAGGCGCGCGCCGAGGGATCGAGCTCGATCTGCGGGCCATGGACCCGGCCGTTCTGGTATTCCGGCAGGCTGAGGCTGCGGATCTGCACCCCCGAGTTGAGGCCCGCGTCGATCCGGCATTCGTACTCGAGGATAAAATCCCCGTAGATGCTCCGTGTCGCCAGGAAGGAATTCGGCGTCCCGAGTTTGCTGATGCCGACGATCATGCCCTCCCGCACCACATAGTTCGCCTCCCCGTTGAGCACCCGCCACCCCTTGAGGTTCTTGCCATTGAAGAGCTCCGTCCAGAGCTCCTTGCCCGTCGCCGCGGTGGCCAGCGTCAGCAGCGCGAAGGCTGCGGCCCAGATTCTTCTGCTCATCTCATTCCCTTCAAAGTTTATCCTTCATTGACGTGTCATGCCTCACCCGATCGAAAGCTCCCAGCCCCGGGCATAGTCCCGTTTGCACAAACCTTGCGCCTTTTTGTTGCCGCGCACGTGTCCGGTCGCGGGATCGAGCTCGAGGGTTTGCTTCACCTTCCAGGCGATGTTCGACAGCTGCAGGATGGTGACGCTCTTGTTGCCCTCCGCGATCGGCGAGTGGATCGGCGTCCCCTTGCGGATGCCGTCGATGAAATTCTGGAAATGGATATTGGTCATTTCATCACGGCTGAGCAGATCCTGCGTCCGGTTGATGGTCGGCTGTTTGTACTCCTCGAGCAGCTTGTCATCCGGGGTGTAAACCTGGTAGCCGTCGCGGTCGATCAAAACCGTCCCCTGGGTGCCATGGATAGTGACCCCGCGGCCGCGGTTGTAGTACTGCTTGCCCTGACAGCTCAGGCACTCCCAGGTGATCATCGCCTCCGGGTATTCATAGCTGGTCACCAGGGTGTCATAGAACTCCCAGTCATCGTGATAGTGGTAGCGGCCGCCCGCAGCCGAGACCCGCACGGGATAGTCCACCTGCAGGGCCCAGCGGCAGAGATCGACCTCGTGGGTGCCATTGTTGAGGGTTTCGCCGGTGCCCCAATGCCAGAACCAGTGCCAGTTGTACGGATGGATGTTGTCCTTGTAGGGCCGCCGGGGCGCGGGTCCCTGCCACAACTCCCAGTCGAGGTAATCAGGCACGGGCACAACCTTGCCGGTGCCGATCGAGGTGCGCGCGTTGACGTACCAGGCCTTGCCGAAATAGGGCCGCCCGATCAGACCGGCGTGGATGCGGCCGATGATCTCCTGAGTATGGCGGGAGGAGCGCTGCTGATTCCCCATCTGTACCAGCTTGCCATATTTTTGTTGCGCGGCCACCAGCAGCTCGCCCTCACGGGGATTATGGCTGCAGGGTTTTTCGACGTAGACGTGCTTGCCGGCCTGCAATCCCATGACCGCCATCGGAGCATGCCAGTGTTCCGGCGTGGCGATGGTGATGGCATCGACCTGCGGGTCGTCAAGGATCCGGCGAAAATCGGTGCTTTTCGCCGGAGCGGCGCCGGCAGCCTCTTCGACGGCCCGGGCAAATTTATCGAGCTCCCGGCGGTCGACATCGCAGACGTGGGTGACCGCGCTGTTCTCGCCGAAGCGCACACCGTCGAGATGGGCATATCCCCGCCCATGCAGGCCGATGATGGCAAAATTGAGGCGCTCGTTGGCGCCGATGATGCGGCTGTAGCTCCTGGCGCTCGTCCCCAGGGCCATCCCGGCAGCTCCGAGCGCGCTGAGTTTGATAAAAGTTCTGCGTGTCTGTTCCATGCTGGCCAACCTCTTTTGTTTGATTAATCCTGCACCCCTTCCGGGCGCGCTGAACCATACCGCTCAGGGTTGCGGCCAATCCCAGGCCAACTCATACTCACCCGACCCGAGATCGACCGCCGTCGCCCCCTCCCGAGCCTCGATCGCCAGGATGCCCTCCCCTTTGGCAAGGGGCCTGAGTCCCTCGCTCACGGCACCAGGGGTGGCCCGCGGCAGAATCGCCCGGGCGGTGGTATTGGGCGGCACGGTCAGCGCGAGGGTCATCCGGCCGGCCTTGATCTCCCAGCCGCAGGCGACGGCTCCATAGGGGGAGAGGGTTCGGGCGCTCGCCCGGGTCAGGCCGCCGCCGGGGTGGGGCTGGAAGAGGATATGCTTGTACCCCGGCTGCGCCGGATCGATCTCGAGGCCGGCGACGAAGCGGTAAAGCCAGTCGCCGATGGCACCATAGGCATAGTGGTTGAAGGAATTCATCCCGGGATCCTGGAAGGAACCGTCCGGTTTGATGCCGTCCCAGCGCTCCCAGATGGTCGTCGCACCACGGGTGACCGGATAGAGCCAGGAGGGATAGGCGGTGCGGGTGAGGAGCATAAAGGCTTCATCGGTGTAGCCCTGGCTGCTGAGGACGGGACAGATCAGCGGGGTGCCGACGAAGCCGGTGGTGATATGGCCGAAGCGGCGCACATCCTCGGCCAGCCGCCGGGCGGCCTCTGCGCGCTGCGCCGGCGGCAGCAGATCGAAGGCAAGGGCCAGGCAGTAGGCGGTCTGGGTATTGGCGGCGAGCCGGCCGTTGGCGGTGACGAATTCCCTCTGGAAGGCGGCGGTGGCTTTTTGTCGAACCTCGGCGAGCCGATCGGCCTCCGCGGTTTTGCCAAGCAGCCGGGCGGTCTTTTCGGTCAGGGCGGTCGAATGGATGAAGTAGGCCTGGCAGACCAGATCCTTGTCGGTGGTTGCGCCCGGATAATCGGAGAGGTTGGTGGCGAAAGCGAGCCAGTCGCCGAAGGTAAAGTCCTGGTGCCAGAGCCCGCTCGCACCGGCACGCCGCTGCATATAGTCCACCCAGGCCTTCATGCTGGGATACTGCTCTTCGAGCAGGCGCAGATCGTCATAGCAGAGATAGACGGTCCAGGGTACGATGACCGCGGCATCCGCCCAGGCGGCAGCGGCGACACTGGCCACTGGATTATCCTTGTCGAGGACGTTGGGGATCACGTGGGGAACCGCGCCGCTTGGCTTTTGATCCAGGGCCAGGTCCTTGAGCCACTTGGTATAGAAAGCCGCGATGTCGCCGTTGAAGCAGGCCGTACGGGCGAAGACCTGGGCATCGCCGGTCCAGCCCAGACGTTCGTTGCGCTGCGGGCAGTCGGTGGGCACGTCGACAAAGTTACCCTTCTGGCTCCACTGGATATTGTGCTGCAGCCGGTCGATCAGCGAATCCGAGCAGCTGAACGAACCGGTGGCGGCATAATCGGAGTGGATCACGATGCCGGTCAGCTGACTGAGACTCAGGGGTTCGGGAAAGCCTTCGAGGCGGAGATAGCGGAAACCGTGAAAGGTGAAGTGCGGTTCCCAGACCTGTTCGCCGCGGCCGTCGAGGATGATTTCGTCGCACTGCCGGGCCTCGCGCAGGTTATCGAGATAGACATTGCCCTCCGGGTCGAGCACCTCAAAGTGGGTCAGGCGGATGTGCTGGCCGGCTGGACCGGAAGTCCGCAGGCGCACCCAGCCGGTGAAGATCTGGCCAAAATCGGCCACCAGTTCCCCCCTGGGGGTGGTGAAGAGGCGCTGCGGGGTGATCTCGCTGATGCGCCGCACCGGCGGTCCGGCGGGGGCGACCAGGGCGGCTGCGGGGGGCTCCACCACCCGGACGGCAGACCAATCGCCGGCGTCGAAGCCGGCCGTGCTCCAGCCCTTCCTCTCCAGCCGGCTGTCAAAGGTCTCGCCGTTATAGATATCGGAGGCCAGGATGGGGCCGCTGGCGCAGCGCCACGCCGCGTCCGTGCCGATCCACTCGCTGCTGCCGTCCGTATAGCGGACGTGAATTTGCGCGAGCAGGGCGAGCTGATTTCCGTAGGTGTTGCGCTGTCCGTTGAAAGCCAGGTTGCCGCGGTACCAGCCATCGCCGAGGGTGACGCCGGCGGCATTGGCGCCGGGCTTGAGCAAGCCGGTCACGTCAAAGGTCTGATACTGGATGCGGCGATCGTAGGCGGTCCATCCCGGCGTCAGCAGCTCGTCGCCCACCCGGCTGCCGTTCAGCTCCATCTCGTAGAGGCCCAGTGCGGTGACGTAGGCCCGCGCGGCAACGATGCCCGTTTTCAGGGTAAAATCGCGGCGGAGCAAGGGGCAGGGCATCGACCGGGTGGGATCTTCGGGCAGATCGGGCGCAATCCAGGAGGCCCGCCAGTCGCTCTTCTCCAGCAGACCCATCTCCCAGCAGGCGAAGGGACTCCAGGGAGAAGGCCGGCCCTGCTGATCCCAGATGCGGACCTGCCAGAAGCAGCGCAGGCCGGAGGTGAGCGGCGCGCCGGCATAGGGAATGTGGATCGAAGCTGGCGAGGAGATCCGGCCGGAGTCCCAGAGCAGTGGCGCGCCCTTTTCCAGCGCGCCGGGATCCGCCGCCACCCGGATCTGGTAGCCGCTCTGCAGCACGCCGCGCCCCCTGGCGCTCAGTTTCCAGCTCAGACGGGGCGCGCGGATGTCGATGCCGAGGGGATCCCTCTTGTACTCCGTACGCAGGTCGGTGACGGTCACATCGGCCTGAGCGGCTGGCCCGGCCGGGGGGGCAAACTGCAGGCATGCCGGAGCCTGCGTCGTGCAGGTCGCTGGCAGCGCGCGTGGCAGCCCGCTTTTCTGATCGAGGGCAAAGAGGCTGAGGTTGTTCGAACGCTGGTTCGCCACCACCAGATACCGGCCTGAGGGGTCAATGGTGAAATTACGCGGCCAATCCCCGCCGCAAGGGGTGTGACCGGCCAGGGTGAGGCGACCCTTGTGGCCGACCCGAAAGGTGACGATGGAATTATGGCCGCGGTTGGTGCCGTAGAGGAATTCGCCGCTCTGGCCGGGATGGAGGTCGGCGCAATAGTTCGTGCCGCTGAATCCCGCGGGGAGGGTGCTGATCGTCTGGATCTCATCAAGCCGCCCCGAGGCCGCGACGGCGAAAACGGTGAGGGTCGAGTTGCGCTCGTTGATGACATAGAGCGTGGAGCCGTCCCGGCTGAAGGCGAAATGGCGCGGCCCCGCTCCCCTCGCCAGGGTGGTCTCGCCATGCGGCAGCGCCTGCAGCTTGCCCTTGGCGCGATCGAGCTCATAGATCACCATGCGGTCGAGACCGAGGTCGGAGACGTAGATGCGCTGGCCATCCAGCCCGGCGACGGCCATATGAGCGCGCGGTGTGCTGCCGGGCGGACCCTGAAAAACGAGGCTGTCGGTCACAACGGCGGGCAAGCCCTGGTCATCGAGGCGAACGACCGCGAGCGAACCGCCGCCATAATTGGCCACCAGGAGGTAGCGGCCTTCCGGGGTCTGCGAGATGTAGCAGGGGCCGCCATTCGGCACCGCCAGTTCGCCGACCTTGCGGACAGTGCCCGTAACGGGGTCGATCGCCAGCGTGGTGATCCCGCCCGCCTTGCGGCTATGAAATTCGTCGACCTCGTTGATGGCATAGATCAGGTTGCGCGCAGGTGCAAGGCAAAAATAGGATGGATTGGGCCCGGCATCGGCTTCTGCGACGATGCGGAACCCGCCCCCCTGCGGATCGAGATCGATGATCTGGAATCCCGCTCCGCCCCGGTCGTTGTATTTGCCGGCATAGAGCCTGACGCTCTGACTTGCGGCCAGCGCCGGAGAGAGGAGCAAACCTGCGGCCGCGAAAATCCAAAAGACCATTTTCATTGTTTCTCCCGCTGATCAAGGTTATTGGCCTGGCGTCGCCCGCCGCGGGCAAATTAGCCATTCATCCGCTGAAAAACAAGCAGTATTCATTCAGCCGCGCAGGCGGCCCCGTGCCAGGCCACGTTAATCTCGCGCCGACTGCTCCCCGATCTCGCGTCGACCCGGCACCAGGGCCGGGGGGCATCCTGGTGTTCCTGCGGCGCCACAAGAAGTCACTTCCCGGACCGAATTCCCTTGCGAATGTGCGATCAAAGTTGTAGAATCTGGTGATGTATCAAGGAATCCAGCATACAAAGGAGATTTGCGATGAAACCGGCTCCCTTTCGGCCACTCCTGGCCCATTCCATCCTGACCGGCCTGACCACGCTGCTGCTCGTCACAGCGTCGCCGGCAGCAGCAGCCGGGAAACCGATTGAGCCCCGGCAGCGCCTCTCCCTCAACCAGGGCTGGCGATTTTTCCGGTATCCCACCGCAGCTGCCGCCGACTCGCTGAACTACGATGCCCGGCCGCCACTCCGCGGGCACACCGACGGCCGTCCCGCCGACGCCCGACCCGTGGCAGCCGAAACGGCCGCGGCCTCCGGGCCGGTACTCAAGGCCTGGATCCTGCCCGGCGCCAACCGCTTCATCAAGGATCACGCCGGGCGCCATCTCCGCCCTGCCGGCGACCCCGGTAACGATTTTCCCTTCGTCCAGAGCACCTTCGACGACAGCGGCTGGGAGCGCGTCGATCTGCCGCACGACTGGGCGATCGCCGGACCCTTCATTCAGGGCCGGGACGACGAGATCGGTGGTGGCATGGGCCGGCTGCCCAGCCCCGGAGTGGCCTGGTACCGTAAAAAGCTCGATATCCCGGCAACCGACGCCGGCAAGTGTATCATTCTCGAGGTCGATGGCGCCATGGCCTACGCCATGGTCTGGCTCAACGGCCACCTTGCCGGCGGCTGGCCCTATGGCTACACCTCATGGTCGCTGGACCTCACCCCCTGGATCGTGCCAGGCGGCATCAACCAGCTGGCCATCCGTCTGGACAATCCCCCGGCCTCCTCGCGCTGGTATCCCGGAGGCGGACTCTACCGCAACCTCTGGTTGAGCAAAACCTATCCCGTCCACCTCAGCCAGTGGGGCACCACCCTCACCGCGCGCGAAATCTCCACCGCCGCCGCAACCCTCGATCTGACGCTCACCGTCGACAATGACGCCCCGGCTGCGTCCGCCATCCGGGCGATCACACAAATCCATGCCCTGGACGAACGCGGCGGCAAACGCGGCCGCGTTGTGGCCCGCTTCGCCCACCTGTCGGCCACAGTGGCAGCGGGCGGGAGCGCTACCCTCACGGGCACCCTTGTGCTCAGCCATCCGCAGCTCTGGGGCCCGCCGCCGGCGCAAACCCCGAACCGTTATGTGGCGGTGACCAGCCTGTGGCAGGCGGACCGGCTGATCGATCGCTGCGAGACCCCCTTCGGTATCCGCTCCCTGCGCTTTGATCCCGACTCCGGACTCTTCGTCAACCACCGCCCTGTCCGGATCCAGGGCGTCAACCAGCATCACGATCTCGGCGCCCTCGGCGCGGCCTTCAACACCCGGGCGGCCGAGCGCCAGCTCGAACTCCTCAGGGAGATGGGCTGCAACGCCATCCGCATGGCCCATAACCCCCCGGCGCCGGAACTGCTCGAGCTGACCGACCGCATGGGCTTGCTCGTGCTCGACGAAGCCTTCGACATCTGGGCGCTGCAAAAAAATCCACTCGATTTTCATCTCATCTTCGCCGACTGGCACGAAGCCGACCTGCGCGCCATGGTCCGCCGCGACCGCAATCATCCCTCGGTGATCCTCTGGAGCATCGGCAATGAGGTCGGCGAGCAGTACACCGGCGCCGCGGGCGCAGCGCTGGCGCAGGAACTGCGTACGATCGTCCGCGAGGAAGACTCCACCCGCCCCGTCACCTGCGCCATGAACTGGGCCAAGCCGGATATGCCGCTCCCGGCAGAACTCGACCTGATCGGGCTCAACTATCAGGGTGAAGGCATCCGCCAGGACCCGGAATTCGCCGGGACGGATCGCATTCGTACGGCGCCGCAGTATTCCGCCTTTCAGCAGACCTTTCCGGAGAAACTCATTCTCAGCACCGAAACCGCTTCCACGCTCAGCAGCCGGGGGGTCTTTCTCTTTCCGGTCTCGGCCAGGCTGAGCGCGCCGGTGCACGAGGGCCGCGGCGGCGATGAGCGGATCCGACAGGTCAGCGCCTATGAACTCCATGCCGTCGATTTTGGCTCGACGCCAGACAAGGTCTTCGGCAGCCTCGACCGTCATCCCTTTGTGGCGGGCGAGTTCGTCTGGACCGGCTGGGATTATCTCGGCGAGCCGACCCCGTACTACGAATCGCGCAGCTCCTATTCCGGCATCATCGACCTGGCCGGCTTTAAAAAGGAGCGCTTTTATCTCTACCAGGCGCGCTGGCGACCGGAGCTGCCCATGGCCCACCTCCTGCCGCACTGGAACTGGCCTGACCGCATCGGCCGGATCACCCCGGTGCACCTCTTCACCTCCGGCGACGAGGCGGAGCTCTTCCTCAACGGCCAATCCCTTGGCCGCAAACACAAGTCGCCCTACGAGTACCGCCTGCGCTGGGATGAGGTGACCTACACCCCGGGCGTGCTCAGGGCGATGGTTTACAAGGCGGGCCGACTCTGGGCCGAGGATTCCGTGTGCACGACCGGCGCACCCGCCCGGCTGATGGCGCAAGCCGACCGCGCCCGCATCAAGGCCGACGGTCAGGATCTCGCTTTCGTCACCGTGCGGGTAGCCGACGCGCAGGGCCGGACGGTGCCCACCGCTGCGGATGCGATACGCTTTTCCCTGGCCGGCCCGGGTGAGCTGGTCGCCACCGACAACGGTGATCCGTCGAATATGGTGTCCTTCCCGTCCCATGAACGGGCGGCCTTCAACGGCCTGCTGCTGGCCATCGTCCGCTCCCGGCAGGGAGCACCCGGCACAATTACCCTCCAGGCGAGCGCGCCAGGGCTGGAGGAGGCGAGGGTGGTGATCCGCAGCGGCTCTTGACCGTGCCGGGTCGGCGCGAGAGGGGGGGCGAGCGCGCCAGGGCTGGAAGAGGCGAGGGTGGTGATCCGCAGCGGCTCCTGACGGTGCC
>CAYTCI010000035.1:0-38159 GCA_964436305.1 uncultured Cytophagia bacterium
CGTGCCGGGATTGTCCGCGGTGCCCGTAAATCCCGGCTGCTTGCCACCGATGCTCAGGGTGAACCAGCCGGGCTCGACCACCCGCTGGCCCGAAGAATCGATCAGCGAGAAGGGCCGCGACGTCAGCAGAAAAGTGAGCACCCTCGTTTCACCCGGGGCCAGATGGACCCGCCGGAACCCGGCCAGCGTGCGAATCGGCACCGGCGCCGAGGCCTGCTCATCGCTGACATAGAGCTGCACGACCTCATCCCCCTCCCGTTCGCCGTTGTTCTTCACCGTCACCTCGACGCGCACGCCCTCGCCCCTCTGCACCCTTTCCGGCACCTTGAGATCGCTGTAGGAAAATGTCGTGTAGGAGAGGCCATGGCCGAAGGGGTAGAGCGGTTCGCCGCGGAAATAGCGATAAGTGCGCCCCTCCATGGCATACCCGGTGAAGGGGGGGAGCTGCTCGACCGAGCGGTAAAAGGTGACCGGCAAGCGGCCGCCGGGGTTGTAATCGCCGAAGAGAAGGTCAGCGATGGCCGTGCCGGCGCGTTGCCCGGGATACCAGGCCTCGATGATGGCCGGGACGTGCTGATCCGCCCAATTGACCGCCAGGGCGCTGCCGTTGAGGAGCACCAGAGCGGCCGGCTTGCCGAGGGCGATGACTGCCTCGAGCAGCTGCTGCTGGGGTTTGGGCAGATCCAGACTGGTGCGGTCGCCGCCGTAGAAGCCCGGCACCTGAATGCTCATCTCTTCGCCCTCCAGCCGCGGTGAGATACCGAGGCAGAGGAGCACCGCATCGGCGTTGCGCGCGGCCGCCAGGGCCTCTGCGAGAGGATCGCTCCCCGGCAGCTGCCAGACCAGCCGGGCAATGGCGCTCCAGCGGTTCTGAAAATACTCCACCCTCAAGGCGTAATCGCGGCCGGACTGCAGCCGGATGGGGGCGGTGCGGGTGCTCAGGCTGTGTCGCGACCAGTCCTCGACCACCAGCTTGCCGTCGATGAAGAGGCGGAAGCCGTCATCGCTGCTCACGCCGAGCTGATAAAGCCCGGTGGCCGGCGGCCGCAGGATGCCGCTCCAGCGTACGGAGAACTCATCCTTGGGCAGCCCCGGCGCCGGTCGCTCCTCTTGCCAGGAAAAGTCCAGCGCCGGATCCGTGCGGACCAGGGCGGGACGGCCCTTGAGCTCCATATTGGCGAAATACTCTCCCTTCAGACCGCTGCCGCCTTTTTTCCCGGGAAGGGAGAGAACCGAGCCCGGAACGGTTTCGACGGCGGTCATGCCCTCGGCGAGGACGCTCCCGCGGGCATAAACGATCTCGGCCTCAGGCCCGAGTTTCTCGCGGATGCCCTGCAGCGGAGTGACCGGATGCGAGGGGGTGCCGTTGTAGTTGCCGAGCAGCAGTTCGACATCATCGGCATTGGGGCCGATCACGGCGATCTTTTTCAGGCTCTTCGGCCAGGGCAGGGCATGATTCTCGTTCTTGAGCAGCACCAGCGAGGCGCGGGCGGTCTCGAGAGCCAACTGATCGTGTTCGGGCCGGTCGTTCATGGCATAGGGGATTCGGGCATAGGGAACCCGTTCCGGGGGATCGAACTCGCCGAGGCGGAAGCGCGCAGTGAAAAGCCGCACCACTGCCGAATCGATCTCCGCCTCGCTGATCAATCCCTGCTGCACGGCCTGCGCGAGAGCCTGGTACTCCTCGCCGCAGCTCAGGTCGCAGCCGGCCTTGACGGCGCGCGCCGCCGCCTCGGCCATATTGCCAACCCGCTTGTGGCCGTAATAAATGTCGGAGATGGCCCCGCAGTCGGAGACAATATAGCCGTCGAATCCCCACTCCCGGCGCAGGATACCGGTCATCAGCAGGGTGCTGCTGCAACAGGGTTCACCCTCGTAGCGGTTATAGGCGCACATGATCGACTGGGCGCCGGCTTCGCGCACGCACATCTCGAAGGCGGGGAGATAGGTCTCGCGCAGGTCGCGTTGATCGGCGATGGCATCAAATTCGTGGCGTTCCGGCTCCGGACCGCTGTGCACGGCGTAGTGCTTGGGTGTGGATACGGTCTTGAGGTAGCGCGGGTCGTCGCCCTGCAGGCCGCGGACGAAAGCGACGCCGAGGCTGCCGGTGAGGAAGGGATCCTCGCCGTAGGTCTCCTGGCCGCGGCCCCAGCGTGGATCGCGGAAGATATTGATGTTGGGCGACCAGAAGGTGAGGCCCTGGTAGATCCCGCGCCGGCCGTTCCGGACGAACTCGTGGTGTTTGGCTCGGGCCTCGTCGCTGATCACCGTACCAACGCGGTGGATCAGATCGCTGTCCCAGGTGGCGCCGAGGCCGATGGCCTGGGGGAAGACAGTGGCAATGCCGGCGCGGGCGACGCCATGCAGGGCTTCGCTCCACCAGTCATATTCGGCGATACCGAGGCGCGGGATGGCCGCCGCGTTGTTCTGCATCTGGGCGATCTTTTCGGCCAGGGTCATCTGGCCCACCAAAGCGCGGGCGCGGCTGACCGCGGGAAGATCGGGTTGCCCCTGCGGCTGGCCAAGAACGAGGGTCGCGATCAGCAGGAGAGCAGAGACCAGGCGTGCTTGCATGGGAAGCCTCCGGTTGTAGAGTAAGGGGAGCAGGCGGTACGGCCGTCGTATCATTCCTGGCCGCATGAGTGCAGGGTGACCGCCTCGCCGTCCAGTTCGATCAGATGCCATTGCCCGAATCCGCCGCTGTTCACGGCGGTCAGGCCATGGCCGATGGTATAATGCTCGTGGTGATGATAATGTCCGTGCAGCACCAGCGTGATGCCGGATGTTTCAAGCAGCCGGCTGAACCGGGCGCGGTTGACGACCCGGGTCATGGTGGTATAGACTTTTCCCATCGCCCGGGTGAGCGGGGCTTCGGGCACGAGGTGATGGTGGAGGAGGAGGATCCTGACCCGCTCCTGCAGCGCCGGATGGCTGAGGATGCGTTTGCTGCTCTCGAGGTCCACCTGACCGCTCGAGCAGGCGGCGTTACTGCGCAGCATCGGCAGCAGCCGGTTCGATTCGACGGCGATGAGCGCGATCGGCTCCGGCAGGAGTTTGATAAAGGGCCAGGAAGGCTCTTCTGTCGTCTCCAGGGTGAGGATGCCGCGGAAGGCTTCCGGAAAGGCGGCATGGAAGCGCCCCAGATCCGCCGCATAATCGCTCCAGCTGTAACGGAAGATATCGCGGGCAGTGGCCGGCAGCCGTCGCCATTGGGCATAGAGATCGCTGCCGGAGTGGAACTCCGCGAAGAAAAAAGCAAAGAGATCGTGGTTGCCCGGTATCACCGTCAGCCGGGCGGGATCATCAAAGCCGTTTTCCAGCAGCAGCTTGTGCACCGCGGCGAACTCGTCCGTGTGGCCATGCTGGCTCAGATCGCCGGTGATCACCAGATGGTCCGGATGGCGGGCGGCGGCCTCCGCGATGCGGCGGGCGATCAGGGCGTCACGCTCCGGAGAGAAACCGAAATGGAGATCCGACAGATGGGCGATGGTCATGGAGCGGTCCGGTTGACGGTGCCAGTACGAACGGGTTAGCCGAAAATGAGCTGATGGATAAAAAAGATCGCGATGGCGCCCAGGGCGAAGAACAGGGCGTCCTGGAGCCGATCCCAGATCATCGGGATGCGCAGGTCCAGCTCCTTCCATTGCTCCCATTCGCGGATGATGCCGAGCAGCAGCCCGCCCAGACCTGCCATGTACCAGGAGGGCCAGAGGAAGGCCGGTAAAAAGACGATCGCGGCGTAGGCAAAATGGAGGATCTGGTCGAGGGCGTTCACCCAGCCGGTGTGCTTCGGCCGCCACGGGCGCCGCAGGGCGAGGATGCGTAATACGGTCTGGTACTGCGGATCGTCCAGCTGGCCCACCAGCTCCTCAACCGAGTCGGCGAGCTGCTCCAGGTCCTCTGGCGGTGCCAGGTAGTACATGTGATAGTGCGGATCGGTTTTCATACCCCCTCCTTGTACGAAGTGCAGTTGATGGATATTGAAAAACAAGCCCCTATTGTTACACATTTTTAGCACATCATGCAACAAAAAACTGCGGATAAAAGAACGAAACCGGAACGGCGGCGAACCGTAAACAAGCCGACAGGAGATCACCCGGATGCAACAACAAACGAGGTCCCTCATGATCAAAGCCAGGTTCATGCTGCTTCTCCTGCCGCTGCTGGTGATGCAGTCAGTGGTTGGCCAAACCACCTTCAGTGGCGACAGTGTCTACGCCCATATCCGTCATCTGTGTGAAGGGATCGGGCCAAGGCCGATGGGCTCCGCGCAGGAGCAGAAGGCGCTCGTCTGGGTGGCGGACAAGTTCCGCTCCTATGGCGCCGATTCCGCCTGGGTGATGCCCCTCACCCGGGTCGCCGGAGACAAGTTTCCCCTCAATACCACCAGCGGCATTGCCGTGGGCCTTTTCCGCGGGATATCGGACACTTGTCTGGTTGTGGGGGGGCATGCCGATTCGGCGCCCAACCGCTCGCCGGGCGCCAACGACAACGCCTCGGGGACAGCGACCGCGATCGAACTGGCGCGTCTGTGGAGCGGGCGGCCGCGCCATTACACCCTGATCTTTCTCTCCTTTGGCGGCGAGGAGAAGGGGCTGTATGGTTCGCAATATTTCGTCGACCACTTTAGCGGGCTCGACCGGATCGGTCTGATGATTTCGGCCGACATGACGGGCGGATCGGGGCCGATCTATACCCTCATCGAAAACCGCAAGGCGCAGGCGCCGCGTTGGCTGCTGCGCGATGCCTTGCGCATCAATCGCGAACTGGGCGTCAGTCCGTTGCTCTATCCGGTCCATTTCTCGACCTTCAACAGCCTGACCGGGGGGGCTGGCTCCGACCACGATCCTTTTCTCGCCGCGGGCATCCCGGCGATCGATTTCACCACCGGACTAAACACCTCCCCCATTCACACCGCCCTGGATTCGCCGGGTAACCTCGACCGGGCGCAGCTCGAGCAATGCGGCCGCTTTATCGACGCCCTCTTGCGCCACTATCAGGAGCATGGCCTGCCGGGGCGCGCGCTCGACCACTATACCTTGTGGATGCCCTTCGGGATCCCCTTCTTCATTCCTCGCGGCCTCCTGGTGCTGATCCTCGCTGCCGCAGGGCTGGCCGGCATGGCGGCCTTTCTTGCCAGCCGTAAAAAATGGCAGCGCAGCGAGCGCGGCCAGCGCATCCGTTTCTCTCCCGCCAAATTGCTCCTCTTGTTTCTGGTGGTGGCCGCAGTCGCGCAGGGCGGTGAAGCACTGATCCAGCTGGTCAAGGGCGTACGCTATCCCTGGCTGGCTCATCCTCTGGCCTATCTGATGCTGATGGTTGCCTGGGCGGCCGGCGGCTTGTGGCTGGCGTTACGGATCGGCCGCAACTGGCGCTGGAATCCGCAATCGCACCTCTACGCGAGCCGCGCCCTGCTCATCCTCACCCTGCTGACGGCCGCTGCCTCCTTCGCCAGCGTCCGGCTGGCGGTCTATCCCGGCCTGAGCCTGCTCTTGTTCTCTTGTGCCTTGCTGGCGCGGCGGGAGGGGGTGAAAATACTGCTGGGCATTCTGGCGCCGCTGCCGTTGCTGCGGCTGGTTTTCTCGGAGGTGACCGCCTTCATCGGCCGCAATCTGGTGGCGGGCGGTTTTGGCATCGACACCTTCTGGAAAGCGGCCCTCGTCACGCTCGGTTTCACCCTCCTGCTGCTGGCGCTCTTTCTGCCCTTTCTCTATGCCTGGGCGGCTCTGGTGCTGCAAAGCCCGCGGCTGCAGAGGGCACTGGCTGCCTTTCGCCGGCTGCCGGGCGGCGCGTTTGCCACGTTTCTGCTGGTGGCCGCGACGGGTTATGCCTTTCACCTGCCCGCCTATGATGACCACTGGCGCCCCGAGGTCGCGCTCGAGGCCGAATACAAGCTGCCGCAGGCCAAGGCGACCCTGACGCTGAAAGGTAACGATTATTTTCGGGATGTACGGGTGCAAGGCGACTCTCTGGATCTCCACTTCAGCGGCCGCACCCACAAAGAGGAACTGCCGCTGCGGTTCAAGGCGGATTGGGTCTCGGTGAGCGGCAGGGAAGACCGCCGCATGGGCGATCAGGATACGATCACAGTCGACTGGCTGTTGCGCAGCCGGATGCCGTGGGAGGTGGTGACCGTGGTGATCCGGGCGGATACCCTGGGCCTCTCCGGGGTGGAGAGCCCCTGGAAATATCGGCTGAAAAAGGGTGCGTTGACCTTTTCCTGGCGCAGCGGCCCGCCGGATTCGCTGCACCTGCAGAGCCGTTTCCTGGTCCATCCGGGGGCGCGGCTGATTCGTGAAATTCAGGCGGCCTATGATCGCCCGCCGCTGCCGCTCTCCGTCACAGGCGGGCCGGCGGTGGTGGACTACCGCACCCGCGTCAGCGTGACCGATACCCTTGCCGCCGGCCCTGTCAAGTCCGGGGAGGAGAAGGCGATGTAAAGAGTTTTCCGCAATCCGGGGACGGCTTAGGTACTTGTATTTATATGGGCTGAACGTTGACGCCGTGCAAAAGGCGTTGGAATTTTGGCCCGGTTGTGATATATTGTCTGGGACCGATGAACTGTCTCGCAGCAGCTGGCCTGAAGCCGCCCGGTGTAGCAACTCCTGGAAACCATGGTTCACTTTTCTCATACATCCCGCTTTTTCCTCATCCTCCTGCTGCTCGCCGGTTGCGGCGCGCTCCCCGGTGCGACGGCGGAGTGGTACCGCATCGTCGAATCAAGTCCGGAGCGACTGCTTCTTGAACTCCATCCACCGGCCGTACCTCTCGATACCCTGGCCACCGCATCCGGCCTTCTTGCCCGTTTTGACTCCGGCGCGACGCTGCTTGATGACGAGAAGCGGCCGGCGCTCCCCTGCCAGACCCTTTTGATCGACTGGCCTGTGGCGGCCGTATCGCTTCATCTCCTCGCCGAGACGCCCGGAGCGACCGAAGCGATCGCGCCGCTCGGCCGTTGTGCCGATGAGCCGGTCATGGAGGCCGCCGCGGCCGCGCCGCAGTGGCAGCGCGAAAATCGTTCCGGGCCGGCTGACGCGGCCGAGATCGTCGCACTCGGTCAGAGCGGACGGCAAACCCTTTGGGCGCTGCGCATCGTTCCCTGCCGGTATGATGCTGCCTCCGCCCGCCTCACCTGGATTGATGCCCTGCGGGTGGAGCTCACCGGTGCGGGAACGCAAGCGCCAACGGTTGCCGCCATCGGGGCGGGCAGGAGTGATCTCAGCCTCGCGAACGCTGCCGGGTCCCTACTGGATAAAGCCCTTGCCGATGGCCCGTTTTTGGCGCCCGGGCGCATTAAACTCTCGATCGAGGAGGATGGCTGGTACAAGGTCACTGGCGCCGACCTGCGCAAGGCCGGTCTCGATCTCCTCAAGATCGATGTCAAACGCCTGCGCCTGAGCTGCGGCGGAACACCGCTGCCCTTTTATTTCCATGGCGATGGCGACAGCGAGATGGAGGCCGGCGAGAGCATCGAGTTTTACGCCACCGGATTGCGCCTGAACGCCCCGGCCGCGACCCCGGATCTCTATCAGGATCCCTACAGCAGCACCAATGTCTACTGGCTCGGCTGGGAGGGCGAGGCCGGTCCCCGCATGAGCGAGGAGTACAGCGAGAGCGCTGCAGCCTCCGGCCAAACGGTGCAGATCCCCTACTCCTTTTACCACACGGTGCATGTCGAGCAGAACAGCGTTTTCGAGCATTTTGAAGGCATCGCCTATCCCGATTCCCTGCGCGATCACTGGCTCTATGACAGCGGCATCCCGGCCGGCAGCAAACGCAGCTATCCCTTTTCGCTGTATGCGCCTGATGCCGCCTCGTTCCTGCCGGTGCAGGTCCGGGTGATGCTGACCGGGAAGACGCTGAACAACAACGAGCTGCACAAGTGCTCGGTCTATCTCAACGACCGTTTTGCGGCGCGCGGCACCGGAGAGCGCCAGGGCCTGATCGATCTCCACAGCCGAGATGACAACGGGGTGCTCGCGGCCGCGCTTTCGGCGACCGCCAATACCCTGACGGTGGTCAACGAATTTGATCCGGCACGGACCGATTACATCGCCCTCAACTGGTTCGAGGTGACCTATCCCCGGCTCTACCGGGCCCAGGGGGGCTGGCTCGAGTTCACCATCCCCGCCGACAAGCCGGCCGGCCTCTTCCGCTTCGCCCTCGAGGGCTTTGCCGACGAGACAGTGGAGATCTACAAGCTGGGGGTGAGCCGGATCACTGGCGCGGAGCTGGCCGAAGCCACCGGCAGCGACGGCCGCCGCTCCGTGCGCGCCGAGTTCTTCGACACGGTCCCCTCGCATTCTGTGCGCTACATCGCCGTCACGGCCGCCGCCAAAAAGAATCCGCGGCATATCGAACTGGTACAGCCGCAGTGGCAGCCCTCTGCTCGCAGTGACATCGACTGGCTGGTCCTCGCGCCGCGCGCCTTTCTGCAGGCCGCGGCTCTTCCCGCCCTGATGCAGCACCGCCAGGGCCAGGGCGTACATCCGGCCGGTGTGGCAGTGGAGGATATCTTTAATTACCTCAACCAGGGCCGCCGATCGCCCCTGGCCATCAAGGCCTTTCTGCAATGGGCTGTGGGGCGTTGGCCGCTCAAGTGGGTGCTCCTGGCCGGCGATGGCTCGTACCAGCGAACGCCGGTGCAGGGCGATACCCTCGATCTGGTGCCGGTCTACATGCGGCAAACCCTGTACTATGGCGCCGCCTCGAGCGACCACTGGTATACGCTGCTGGCCGGAGGGGACGAGATCCCCGATCTCTGCATCGGCCGGCTGCCGGCGCGCACGCCGGAGCAGCTCGAGGTTGTCGTCGACAAGATCATCGCCCACGAGACCAACAGCGAGACCGGGGAGTGGCATAACCGGCTGCTCTTCATCGGCGGCAACGGCAGCGAGTTCCGCGAGAAGAGCAAGATCCTGGTGCGGAAGGTCCCGCCTGCGTGGTCGCCGGCGATGCTCTTTACCCTGCGCGATACCAGCCTCGCGGTGGACCCCTTTTATGGCAGCACCCCCGAGCTGCTCGATTTCATCGACCAGGGCTGCGGGGTGATCAATTTCCATGGCCATGGCGGCGGTGCGATCTGGTCGGACGACGGACTCATGGGGCTGGAGGATGTCTCCACCCTGCGCAACAAGGGCCGCTACCCGCTCGTCCTCAGCATGACCTGTTTCACCGGGGCCTTCGAGGAGCCGGCCGGGGCGAATCTGGCCGAGACCATGCTCTTCGCCGCGGACAAAGGCACCATGGCTTTCTTCGGGGCGAGCGGATTCGGCTGGCGCGACAACGATGACGAGCTGCAGTCGGCGATCATGGGCTACCTTTACGAACATCCCGGGGCCACCCTCGGCGAGCTGGTGACCGCCGGCAAGATCCGCTATTATTCCGGCACCCTGGGCAGCGCCATCGCCCATGCTGAAATCAATCAATACACCCTCTTTGGCGATCCGGCCACGCGTCTGCGCCTGCCCTCGACCCAGGCGCCGGTCGAGGTGACCAATCCCCTGGTCGCTGCCGGCGACACCCTCAAGGCACGGGTGCAGTGGCCTTTCACGAGCGGCAGCGGCACGGTGCAAATCGAGATGGAGGCAGGCCGGGCGGCCGGACTGGGTCAACTGGCGATCACCGGTAGCGAGAGCCGTTTCCATCTGGCGATCCCGGCGGCCGGCACCAGCGCCCGCGGCGTGCTGCGCTTCTACGGGATGGATGCTCTCGGCTTGCAGCAGAGCCACGGTGCGGCGGCTTTTTCGCTTGGCCGAGGTTACTTCGACTCGCTCCAGGTGCTGCCGGGGGTGGCGGACTCGCTGATCCTGCGGGTGCAGTTGCGCAGCCGCGACCTGCCCCTGACGGTCTTTTGCCTTTTTCGTGGCGATACCCTGACCATGCGCGCTGCCGGTGAGGGCTGGTACGGGCTGACGGTCAAAGGCTGGCGGACGCCGCGCATCTCCTGCGAATTTCTCGCCCGTTTTGCCGACGGGGAGACGCTGCTTTCGCCCGCGTACACCCATGAGCCCACCGGTCAGGTCAACGTCGAGGCGCTCACCAACCGGCTAAGCTGGGACGGCGGCGAACGTCCCCTCCTTTATCTGCCGCTGATGAATTGGGGCAATGGCGCAGGTATGGTGATCGTCGCCCTGGAGCTCAAGGATCCCGGCAGCGCCCTCTGGCGCCGTCTGGCTGCAGACACTGTCCGTGTGGCGGCGGCCGCCGGCGCCACTGCAGCGTTTCCGCTGCCGGCTGCCCCGGGCGCCTGGACGATCCGCTTTCTCATCGACTCGGGCCGGGAGAGCCCGCAGGAGACCCGAGCCCAGATCGTGCCGCCCGTTTTTGCCCTCGATCCCGACGCCGGCTTTCATTTCTTCGCGGCGGCCGCCGATACCCTCCGCCTCGATGCCCGCGCCGTCTGCGTCGCCTCCGGCCATTCTGTGCGCAAGCCGACAACCCTCCGGGTGGAGCGGCGCGCGGCAGCGCAGATCACCGATCAGCCCGACTTTGCCGCCAGCAGCACCATCCCGGTCTATGCCCTCCAGTATGGTCTCGCTGATGCAGTGGATCAGGGTGTGCTCTTTTCCTGCCAGGTAAGCACAGGGGACAGCCTGCCCGGGCCTCTCGCGAATGCCGATCTCTTTTATTTCGCTCCGGTCACGCGCAAGTGGGTTCGTATCGGGGCTGCCCGCGAGGGGGACTGCTTCACCGCGCCGATCCGGCACTCGGGTTATTACACCCTGCTCTGGAGCAGCGACACCCGGGCTCCGGAACTGGAAGCGGCCTTTGACGGCCGGCCCTTCGCTGCGAATGCCTGGGTAGACGGCGGCGCCGCTATCGCCCTGCGGCTGCGTGACGCCAACGGCATCGACCTTGCCGCCGGCAAGACCGCCATTCTCCTCGACGGCCAGACCGTGGAAGCGGCGAACTGGTCGCTGCCCGACTCGATTGCCGACGGCAATCTCATCCCCCTGACGCTCCATCCCGCGCTCCAGCCCGGCCGCCATACCCTGCTGGTCACCGCCAGCGACTGCAGCGGCAATGCCGCGCCAGCGCGGGAATTCGTCTTTCAGGTCGCGGAGAACTTTAAGTTGACCCTCGTCGGCACCTATCCCAATCCCTTCACCGTCCGCACCACCTTCGTCTACCTGCTCTCGAGCAGTGCCGACAAGTTCTCGCTGCGCATCTATACAGCAGCCGGGCGGCTGATCCGCCGGTTTGACGGCCGCGGCAGTGAGGATCCGGATCCGCTCAGCGCCGATTATCACGAGATCACCTGGGATGGCAAGGACGAGGAGGGATTCACGGTGGCCAACGGAGTCTATTTTTATCGCCTTACGGCGCGCAGCGGCGACAAGACCGAAGAGAAGACCGGCAAGATAGCGAGGCTGCAGTGAGAGCATTACGCCCGATTCGACTGGTGCTGCTCGCCGGCGCCCTTGCCCTGCTGTTGCCGGCCTGTCCGGAGCGGGCCGTGGCCCAGGGCTTGCGCTATGTCGCGGCCTCGCTCGAGCTCGGCGTCGGCGCCCGGCCGCTGGCCCTCGGCGGCGCAGCCGCGGCAATGGCCGGCGGACCGGAGCTCTTTCGCTACAATCCGGCCAGTCTGGGGTTGTGCAGCCGCCGCGAGATCGGCCTGATGTACGCCCCCACTTTCGGCTCGCTCACCGAGCCCATGGCGATGTTCCACTATGCCGGCGGGATCATTCCGCTCCAGGGCGGCAGCATCGCCCTGCACTGGACCCGCTTCAGCGTCGACGACATCCCGCTTTACCCCAGGCTGGCGGGCGCTTCCTTTCTCGACCGGCTGCAGGACCCGGCGCTCCGGCCCGACGGCACCCCGCAGGGCTATTTCAAGGACACGGAGGATGCCTTTTACCTCACTTTTGCGCGTATCTTCCGTTTCAACCTGCCGCTGGGCTGGCTCTATACCGATCTGGCGATGGAGGTGCCGGTGGGCTTGAATATCAAGCTCCTGCGTCAGTCCCTCTATAATCGCAGCGCCAGCGGACTCGGTTTCGATCTCGGCGCCATGGTGCGTTTCGACCTCGGCCAGCTGCTGCAGAACCGCCGGCTGGGCGGCCTGGGGATCGGCCTGTCGGCAATCGATCTTACCCGCACCACCCTGATCTGGGATAACCAGCGCGAGGAGAAGATGACGATGGCCCTGCTCTGGGGGATCGCCTACAGTCAGCCGGTCGCCTTCCAGCACAGCCGGCTCGATTTCTTCTGGAGCCTGCGCAAGCGGGAGGCGCGGGACTCGCTCTACGGCCTGGAATATACCCTCAGGGGAATCGCCCTGCGCCTGGGGCGCAATGAGTCGGGGATGACAGCGGGCGCCGGGGTGCGCTGGCGGCGGATGCACGTCGATTATGCCTTCACCGCGCTCGATTTCGGCGGCGTGCACCGCATCGGCTGCGGCTTTGTCTTTTAAACGGAGAAGGAGAGCGAGATGAATCGCAGGGTATGGCTGCTCGCGGCCGGCCTGGCGCTCTGGGCGGGGTGCAGTGACCAGTCCACCAATCCGGCGCAGCGCCCGGCGGCGCCGCGTTTTGTCCCGGCGGTGCCGGACACCGCCGCGGCCGAAGCGGGGATCGATGCAATCCCCGAGGAGGATGCCATTTTTTTGCAATGGCGCCGGGAGGAGGCCCTCTCCGCGTTTCATCTCTTCCGTAACCGTGAAGGCGAGAAGAGCTATGAGCTGATCGCCCAGCTCACGGCGCAGGATACCAGCTTTTATGACCGGGTCGCCACCAACAGCCGCTGCTGGTATTATCTGCGCGGGGTCGACGAGTCCGGCGCACTCACTGCCCCGTCGGATACGGTCGATTACCTGCTGCTGGACAAGGCGACCGATCTGCAGGTCGCCGGCCATGATACCCTGCGTTTCTCCTGGAGCATCGGCTTGCGGCGCCCGGCCTCCTATGTGATCCGCCTCAAGGGAGAAGAGCTTGGCGACTGGATCTGGATCGGCACCGTGGCGCCCGGTTTTCAGGGGACGCGCGAGAGCGTCCGCTTCAATCAAGACGGCCGTGCCCGTCAGCCGCAGTTGCAGAAAGGTGTCCGTTATCTCTGGCGTCTCGACTGCGTCGGCGCCGCGCCTCACAGCGGCAGCGAATCGGCATGGCAGCGGTTCACCCTGTTTTGAGTTTGGGAGTAGATCGTGATGGACAAGGCAAGATGGAACCGGCCGGCATTGACCGGCCACCTCCTCGTAACCACTGTCCTGCTGGCGAGCCTGACGGCAGCCGGACAGGGCGTCAACAACGGGGCGTTACTGCCGCACAGCCGGCCGGCCTGGGTGCTCGAGCGCGGCTATCTGACCGCGCACCTGCAATCCGGCTTCTGGGGACGGGCGGAGGAGCAGAGCTACCCTCCCTTTGGTGCGCCCGGCACGCGCAACATCTGGGATCTGCAAAGCACCCTGACGCTGAATTACGGTCTGGGCGCCCATCTCGAGGCCCAGATCATGCCGGTCCTCTACCAGTCGCTGCAGGCGGAGGGCGGCCGCTTCGGCCATGATCTCACCCTCGGCCTGACCCTGGGCTCCCTCCAGGGGCCCGGCAAATCATGGCGCGTCGGGCTGCAGGCGGCGGCGTTCCTGCCCGCCGGACTGGGTCATAACCGGCTTTTCGAGCCTTACAGCCCCAGCCGGCACGCCCTCACCCTTGGCGCCCTCGCCAGCTGGGCGGCGGATCCGGAATTCCCGGCGGAGTCATTCAACGCCCACCTGAACCTCGGCAGCACCCTTTACGACGATGTCGGGCTCCGCTTCAGCGACCGCTTCCTGCGCACAGAGAGCTATGCCATCAAGCGCAGCCAGAATCTGGCCTGGAGCGGCGGACTGGCCCTGCCGCGCGACTATTTCGATTGGGGTCTGGAGGTCTATGGCCTGACCTGGCTGCAGAGACCGCCGGCTGGGGCCGAAGGGCGGGAAGATTATCTGTACGCGAGCCTCTCGACCCGCTACAAGCCCTGGCACTGGCTGCATCTCTATCTGGCGCTCGACCGCCGTCTCTCCTCCGGCGCCGACGAGACCATCCCATCGCTGGCGGCGCGCGGACTCGGCGCCCTGCCCAATTATCCGGCCTGGCGCATCGAACTCGGTCTGCACTTGCGGCTGCTGCCGGTGACCCTGATCCGGTCGGATGACCGGGAGATCCTGCTCAAACACGGCGAGGAACGCTCACCAGTCGTAGAAAAGATCCTCGACGACGCCAGCCGCAGTACGGAGGAGAAGGACGACCTCGAACGGCTGCGCGCGGAACGGGAACGAGCGGAGAAGGAGCTGGAGCGGCTGCGGCGGGTCATCGAGACCCGGCAGCAGGAGGAGAAAAAGCCGGCCCCGGATCAGAACTTGTAACCGCCGCGGCGCTTCTGGCTGTAGCGTTCCAGTGCGTCATGGACGATTTTGTAGCCTTCCACGGCGGGCAGAATTTCGTCCACCGCCACCACCTTGCCCTCCAGCTGTTTGTAATCCTGAAAAAAGCGGCGCAGCATGTTGAGTGTGTGGGGCGGCATCTCACTGGTCTCGTGGAAGGAGTTGTAGGTGGGATCTTCGGTGGCGATGGCAATGATTTTATGGTCCATTTTGCCCGAGTCGACCATGGTCATCAGACCGATGCAGCGTGCGCGGATGATTGTCAGGGGCTGGACCGCCTCCTGACAAAAGACCAGAACATCGAGGGGATCTTCGTCCTCCGCCAGGGTTTGGGGGATGAAGCCATAGTTGGCCGGATAAAAGACCGCCGAATAGAGGATGCGATCGAGCTTGAGTAACCCGCTGGTCTTGTCAAGTTCATACTTGATGCTGGAGCCGTAGGGGATTTCGGTAATGGCGTTAAAGATGAAGGGCGATTCCAGGCCGGGAGTGACGTCATGCCACGGATGGATCATGTTACCCTCCTTGCAGGATGGTCATTATCCAGTTAAACGCCCACCAGGCACCGCCTTATTCCGGATCCTGTCCGTTATCGCACCAGCACCAGCTTGCGGCTGACTGTCTCCTTCCCCGCGACCACCCGGCAGTAATAGACCCCGCTTGCCGTATTCTTGCCCATTTCATCCCGACCATCCCAGCGCAGATCGAGATAGCCCTCCCGGCTTTCACCCTGATAGAGGCGGCGGACGCACCGTCCCAGAAGATCGGTGACCTCTGCCACGACCTGGCCGCGCTGCGGCAGGGCGAGGGTCATGCGGGTTTCGCCATTGAAGGGATTGGGATAGTTGGGCGACAGGGTCAGGCTGGCGGGCAGCGGCAGGAGCGTCTGGAGCGCCGGCAAGGTCTGGGTGTCGCCGTCGCGGCTCAAGGCCTGCAGACGATAGAAGCAGCGCTCGCCGGCCGGGACGGTTGAGTCGAGGAAGGCATAACGGCCCGCGGTGGCGGGCGGGATCAGGGCACTGATGGTGCTCCAGGGGCCGGCCTCGAGGGGCGCGCGCTGGATCAAAAAGCCGAGGGGATCGGTCTCGAGCAGCGTCTGCCAGACCAGGCGGATGCCCTGGCCTGGCTCGGCCTCGGCCTGCCAGCCGGCCAGCCACACCGCCGAGACGAGTTTGAGCGACCAGCTGCGGCTGACCGAGCTGGTCTGATCGCTGATCACCACCTTGACCTGGGCATCGCCGGCAGGGATCAGCTCGGACTGCAGCCGCCATGCCGGCTTGCCGTAGGAGCAAAAGGCGCCGTTGAGATACCAGGTATAGCTGAGGGGATCGCCGTCCGGATCGAGTGCGACAACGCTGAAATCGATAATATCCGGTTTGTTCAGCTGGACGACCTCCTGCTGCGGAAAGCATTTTGCGGCATCGACCAGCGGCGGGCGGTTGACATTGCGGACGACCACAGTGAGACCGGCGCGGCTGGCCGCCCCGTAGGGATCCGCCGCCTCGAGCACCAGGGTATAGGCTCCCGCCTGCTCAAAGGAGGGCTGCCAGGCGATCATTCCGGCCGGGTTGATGGCCGCGCCGGCCGGAGCTGTCGGCAGCGCGATGGATATCGAGTCGCCCTCGAGATCACGCGCGCTGACGGTATAGCGCCAGGCCTCGTTTTCCTGAATGACAATGCTGTCGGGGAGGATGAGCTGCGGCGGCTGGTTGGCCAATACCGTCGCTGAAAAGGTGCAGGGCGTGATGCCAGGCCCCGCGCCCGCGGCCCGGGCAAGCTGCGGGCCGCTTTGCCCGCCGACGCGCCAGAGCACGGAGGCCACGCCGGACGAGTCGGTAACCGGTGATGCATCGGGGGTGAAGGTGCCGCCCTCGGCGGTGGTGGAGAAGTGGATGGCCTCACCCGGCACGCCGTTGGCCCAGGCATCGCGCAGCTGCACCGTCAATGGCTGACTGAGGCGGTGCCAGGCGGTGCCACTTTGCTCATTCCCGCCCCGGATGGCCAGCTCGGAGGCTGACCCCGGCAGGGCCTTGATCTGGAAACGGACAAATCGGTCCGGGGTGTCGGCGAGGGTGGCGACAACAACGATCCGGCCGGCGCGTGTCCCCGCCCGCACCCGGGCTGCACATTCGCCGGTCGTGTCGGTGGCGAGGGTGATCAGGGCTGCACCGGAAGCCGGGGTGTCGCCGCCCAGGGCCGAGAGCCCGGCCGCGGGATCGAGCAGTTCGGCGCTGCCCTCGACCAGGGAAAAGCGAACGGCGCTGTTCGCCACCCCCCGGCCACTGGCGTCCACGACGCGGATGGCGAGCGGAGCGGCAAAGAGGGTGGTGACCGGGGTGGTTTGGGCGTCGCCGCCGGCCAGCTCGAGCCGCGCCGCCTCGGGATGGACGAAAAAGATCGATTTGGCCGCGGTGAGCCACTGGCTGCTGGTGGCGACCCGGGCTTGCACGGTCAGCATGCCGGCCTCGCCGCAGCGCACCCTGGCCTGCAGAATCCCGGCGCTGTTGCTATAGCCCTGATTGGGCTTGATCTCGGCGGCGGCAAGGCCGCTGCTGACCAGGACGATACCCTGGCCGGGGACGGCATTGTCCCAGGCATCGCGGATGACGGCGGTGATCACCCCCTCGCTCACTGCGTCGGCGGGCACGGGCGAATCGGCGTCCAGCAGGGAATGGCTGAATTCCGGCGCGCCGGGCAGGGCGGTGGCGTAGATCAGCCGGTGCGATCCCCTGACCGGCAGACCGTTTTTGTCGAGGCCAATCAGCTGCACCGCCTGGGTGCTGTCGCCGGCGAGGGTGCCCAGGCGCCAGGTGGTCTCGGCCATGCCGCTGCTATTGGTGGTCAGGACGGCGAGGGTGTCCTCTTCGCTGCCAAGCCCGCCACCACCGGCTGCGATGCGGAAGCGGATGCTCCTGCCGGCCAGGGGTGTCCCGAGACCATCGAGGACCCGGGCGCGCAGCGGAGCGGCGAGCCGCTGATGCACCACGCCACTTTGTCCGGCGCCCGCCAGCAGCTCGACACTCTGGATCTCACCCGTCTGGGAGGCAACGCCCCGGGCGTAAAAGCGCACGGGAGAGCCGCCGAGCGGGGTGGTACTGTTTTTCAGGGCAGCCGAAACCTCGGCACGATGGGTCGAATCGCCTGCGCTGGCGCCGAGGGTCAGCCAGGCCGTGGCCAGGCCGTTTTCGTCGCTGGCGGTCGCGAGCGGATTCGCACCCGCGAAGTGGCCGTTCCCGGCGGTCACGCTGAAGCGCACGGGGTGGTTGGCCACCGGATTGCTGAAGCGGTCCGTTATCCGCACCATCAGGGGCTCGGGCAGCGGCGAGTTGACCAGGCCACTCTGGCCGTTGCCGGAATAGTAGCTGATGCGCGCGGCGACATCGGCGATGGCGGAGGCGCTGAAGAGGGCGCTCTCGCCGGTCAGCCCTTCGACCTGGGCGGTCACCTGATGCAGGTCAGTACCCGACTGGCTTCCCAGGCGGAACTGCACGCGGGCGCTGCCATGGGCATCGGTTTGGGTTTGCACCCACACCACGCCGTTGACCCGGCCGTCGCCGCTGGTGACGCCAAAGCTGACAGGATGGTTGGCGATGCTGTTCTGGTAAAAATCCCTGAGGGCCACCACCAGGGAGTCCGGCAGCAGTGCGCCGGCAACCCCGGATTGATGGTTGCCCGAGAGCGCGAAGAGGAAGGCGGGAGGACCGGCGAGGGCGCTGGCATAAAAGATCAGCGGTGAGCCGGTGAGGGCGCGCTGGCCAAATTGCGCGGCGGCTTCGACCTGATTGTTGCGGCTGCCGGCCAGGGTGCCGAGGGTGAGGGGTGCCGCCGCGGCGCCGGTGCCGTTGGTGGTGGCGCTGAGGGTCGCCTGCCCGGCGCCATTGAGCGAACCGCCGCCGGCGAGGATGCGGAACTGGACGCTGTGGCCCATAATAGGATTGCCGTAGCGGTCGGCGACCCGGACGGTCAGGGGGGTCGCCAGCCGGCCGGCGACGCTTCCGGACTGGCCATCGCCGGCAAGGATGAGGAGGCGGTTGGGCTGTGCGGGCGAGGCGGTGGCCTTGAGCAGCCGCGGCGAGCCCTGCAGCCCGGCGGCCTCGACCCTGAGGCTCTGCTCGCCGCTCTGGGTCCCCAGCCGCCAGTAGAAGGTGATGCTGCCATCGCTGCCGGTGGTCAGCTGCAGCACCGAATCGGCGCCGACGGCGGAGGTTTTGGCGATGCGGCCGCCGGCGAGGGCGCTGCATAAGAGGGGCCAGGCGGCGACCGGCTGGCCGTCCGATCGCGTGATCTTGAAGCGGACCGGGAGGGCGAGCACGGCATGAACGGTATCGGCTTGCGCATCACCCTGAAGATAGACCAGGTTGGCGGCGGCGCCAAGGAGGGTGGCACTGAAGAGCACCTGGCTGCCGGCGATCGCCGGCGCGGTGGCGGCGACGCTCTGACTGCCAGGGATCGCACCGGGTATCAGAATCATCCGCGCCTGGCCGAGCGAGTCGGTGATCGCCCTGCCATCGGCCGGACTGAGTTGGCCGCCGCCGGCGCGGATGCTGAACAAGACGGTGGCCCCGGGGACCGGATTGCCGAAACCATCCTGCAGGGTGACGGCCAGGGGTTCGGCGAGTGGCACACCGGGCTGGGTGCCCAACTGGTTATTGCCACCGCTGATGGTCATCGTCGCGGCGACAGCGGCCAGCGCCCGGGCGCGGAATGCAGCCGTCAGCAGGGAGCCATCGGCAGCAGCATGCGCCTGGATCGAGAGGGCTCCCGCCTTTGTGCCGAGCTGGACGCTGCGCTGTGCGATCCCCTGACCATCGGTCGCAAAGGGATCGCCGCTGCCGTTCTCACCACTGCCGGCCGGGAGATCAGCCGGATTGGTGGTGACCAGCAGGCGGTCGATCTGGAGAGCGCTCTGCGGTACCTCGAGGAGCAGCCGCTGGCTGCCGGCCGGCAGGGTCCAGCCACTGGCGCTGCCGATCCGGATCCACTGCCAGGCGCCGCCGGTGTTGAGGCTTTGCGCCAGGGTGGTGCCGTTGGCACTCACCCCGAGGGTGACGCCGGCGGTGCCGGTGCGGGCGCGGAGCCAGAGCGATGCGGCAGCACCGGCCGGGAGTGAAAAGGTGAGTGTATCGCGGCCGCCGTTGCGGCTCTGCGGCGGCACCAGGACCAGACCACTGCCCGAGGCGGTGGCGTCGTAGGCCCAGGCGAGGCCGCTACCAAGAACGCCGGATTCCGCCTCCAGCCAGAGAGTGCCGGCGCCGGCAGCGGGCAGCAGCAGGGAGGCGTCGCCGGCGAGGAGGCTGAAATCGACATGCAGACCCGCCACGGGTTTGCCGGCATCATCGAGGGCCTTGACGGCGAGCGGGAGGGCGAGAGGCTCGCTGACCACGCCGGACTGATCCTGTCCGGAGAGGACCGCCAGCTGAACCGCCGTGGATCCGGCGACGGGGGCCTGCGGCGCAAGGTGCAGGGTCTGATCGGCGCCGGCCTCACGCAGCAGCAAAAAGGTGTTGTCGGTAAACTGCGCCAGCAGGTCGCAGCTGGTGCGGCTGCCAAGACCGAAGTGCTGCAGGGCGGGATACTGGGCGAGGTGTCCGCCACCGGAGACGATTTCGCGGTAGCCGAGCAGCGCCGCCGGGTCGCCGGCCTTGCCCGCCTCGTAGCACCAGAGTTTGGTGCCGAAGGCGCTGGCGTTGCCGCCGGGGCCGGCGGCGTCGACCTTGAGATAGTGCCCGGTGCGCGCGAGGGAGTTTTCGCGGAAGACATTGAAGATATCCGAGCGGGTGAGGTAGAAATCGAGATCGCCGTCGCCGTCGCCGTCGAAGACGGCGCCGCTGCGGACGTCGCCGGCGGCGATTTCGGCGCCGGTGGAGCGGACCAGCGTGAAGCGCAGGCCGCCCTCATTGCGGTAAAAGGCGCCGGTGGCGCTTTCGCCGGTGGTGATGAGGTCGAGGTCGCCGTCGAGGTCAAAGTCGCCGGCGAGGACGGTAAAGCCGCTCATCGGAATATTGAGGGTCGCTGACAGGTCCTGAAACTGGCCGGCGCCGTTGTTGCGATAGAGGCGCAGCAGGGGATTGGGATCGGCGGTGGTGGCGGAGAGGGAAACGAGCAGATCGAGGTCGGCGTCGTTGTCGAGGTCGGCCCAGAGGGCGCCGCGGCAGTTGGCATTGAGGGCGAGTCCGGCGGCCGCGGCCCCCTCGCTGAAGGAGCCGGCGCCGTTGTTGACAAAGAGCTTGTTGGCCGCGCCGCGTTTGACGATATAGAGATCGACGTCGCCGTCGTTGTCGAAATCGGCGGCTGCCGCCGCTTCGCTCGGGATCGCCGGCTCATCGATGTCGTTGGCGCCGCGATCGAGGCGCTGAAAATGGCCGTCGCCGCGGTTGAGGTAAAAGGCGTTTTGCGTTCGGGAGTTGACAGCGTAGAGGTCGAGGTCGCCATCGCCCTCGGCATCGAAGCTCAGCAGGGCGGTGGTGGTGGCGCTGGTGGCCTCCAGGCCGGAGGCGGTGGTGATCTCCTGGAAAGAGCCGGCACCGGTGTTCTCATAGAGCCGGATCCGCCCCGGCGAGTTGGCGTTGATCAGGTCGAGGTCGCCATCGCTCTCGATATCGGCAAAGAGCACGCCGCGGCTGTCGCCGGCATCCTTGATCCCCTGGCTCTCGGCCTTTTCGAGATAGTCGGTGCCGCTCCCCTTCTGCATGAACAAGTCGCGGCGGTAGGCGCTCTCCGCCGCGGTGCGCGTCACATAGAGGTCGAGGCGGCCGTCGCCATCGGCGTCGGCAACCGCGAGCCCCTGGCTGCTGTATTCGGCATCGAAGCCGGCGGTATTGCTCTCCCAGGAGCGGTCGGTGAACCAGCGGGGCGACCCTGAGAGCACCGGTATCATCGTCGTGGCGCACGTCGCGCCAACGAGGCGGTGGCCGTCGCTGTTGGGATGGAGGGTGTTGTTGGGGTCGAGAGCGGTCGAGAGATAGGGGGCGTAGTTGGTCTTTTTGTCGTTGTTGAAG
Source organism: uncultured Cytophagia bacterium (assembly GCA_964436305.1). Taxonomy (GTDB): domain Bacteria; phylum Zhuqueibacterota; class Zhuqueibacteria; order Residuimicrobiales; family Residuimicrobiaceae; genus JAKPUX01. The sequence continues at coordinate 21,361 of CAYTCI010000035.1, forward strand.
AGGGGATTTTCGTAGAACGGGGTGTAGCAGTCGATGAGGTGGACGGGCTCGTTCTGGCCGGTGATGGTGCCGCCGGCATAGTCGCGCACGACGCGGGCGACCTCCAGATTGTAAACCGCCACCAGACTGTCGGCGTTCTTGATCGGCGAGATCAGGCAGACGAAGATGTGCTGCAGATCGGTGCCGCGGGCGCCCGTGCGCCATTTAAGCAGATACCGGATCAGTCCGGCCATCTGTCCGGCCGGCGTGGTGTTGAAGGCGGCGGCGGTGCCATAGGGACCGACCGGCGCGCCGGCGAGATCATTGAGATTGTTGGTGCCGAGAAAGATGGTGACAACGTTGGGCCGGTAGTTGTTCATGTCGTCGGTCACATCGATCCGGGGGGCGCGGACGCCGTTGTCGGGATAGGGATAGAGATCGAAGGTCTTGCGGCCGCCCTGGAAATGGCCCTCATAAGGGGCGCTGCCATAGCCGCCGACGAAATCGACCGTCAGGCCCGCGGCGGCGAGCTGGTCGTAGAGCACCTTGCGGTAGCCGAGGGTATCGTCGGCGAATTTGCCGGCGGTGATCGAGTCGCCCAGCAGCATGATGCGGGTTGCGGCGCCCAGGGCGATCTGCTCCAGCTGCAGCGTCGCGGCCGGCGCCGGCTCGCCCGCGCTGGCGGCGACGACCAGTCGGACCGCATCGGCCTCTTCGCCGGGAAAGGTGAAGGTGAGTGGATCGCTGCCGGCAACGCTGGCGGTGATGACGGTATGGAATTCCTCATTCCCCTTTTTGAGCTGCAGCAGCAGGGCGCGTGCCGGTGCGCCGGCGGGAAGGTCGAGCTGCAGGATGGCGCGGCCAACCAGCCGCCGGTCATCGAGCAGCCAGGTCCTGATCTGGCTGCCGGCGCTGATGGTGCTCTCACCGGAGAGGGCGGCGGCATCTGCCGCGGAGAGCCGGGTGAGCGGCAAGGGCGTCAGATCGGGGAGGGGGCGGTAGGCGATCAGACTCTCGCTGCGCGGCAGCGGTTTGCCGTACCACGCTTCGGTGGAGGAGGCTTCAGCGGCCGTAGCGGGGTGCCAAAGCAGGAGAATGGAGATGAGCAGCAGCAGGGGCGGATGAAAACGATGCACGACAAAATTCCTCTTGCGGGACTGGTCCTGTTTGCAGGGCACTGGGGCATGGCTATTTAATACTATGTACGGAAAATCCTGGCCTTTGCGGAGCAAAAAGGCGGCGCGGGGCCGCTCCGGGCCGGGGCACCCGGGGTGGGTTCGGGCGGGAAATTAGCTTGACAAAATGATGTTTCTTTAATAAATTAGGTTTAATTTTGATCGGGATTTTTTATTGCCATGAAACACGACAGGTTACGCGTGCTGGGCATGACCTTTCATGCCTATCACGGTCTGGAACACGAAGAGATCAGGAACGGCCAGCGGTTCGAGGTGGATGTGGAACTCGGATTCGATGCCTCGCCCGCCGGCCAAAGTGACCACCTCCAGGATACTATCGATGTCCGCCAGGTCTATGCCCTGGTCCAGGAGGTGGTGATGGAGCGGCGTTTCTTTTTGATCGAGGCCGTGGCCGAGCATATCGCCGCCGGCATACTGGCGCGCTTTCCGGCCGAGTCGGCGTTGGTCCGGGTGCGCAAGCCCTTCGCGCCCCTCGGCGGACTGGCCAACGGCACGGAAATCGAGATCATCCGTCATCGCCATGACCGCGAACAACTCCCCAACCACTCCTGAGATCTTTATCGGTCTTGGGGCCAACCTTGGCGACCGCGAGGAGACCCTCCTTCGCGCCTTGCAGGCCCTCGAGGGCGAAGAGGTGCAGATCCGCCGCCTCTCCGGCCTTTACGAGACCGAACCGGTGGGCGTCGTACAACAGCCCGATTATCTCAATCTGGTCGCCGGGATCACCACCTCGCTCCCGCCGCTGCCGCTGCTCTCCCGCCTGCTGGAGATCGAACAAAGGCTCGGCAGGATTCGCCAGGAACACTGGGGGGCGCGCACCATCGATCTCGATATGCTCTGTTATCAACACCTCATCCGGCAGGAGCCACCCCTGATCCTGCCGCACCCGCGTCTGCAGGAACGGCGATTCGTTCTGATCCCCTTCGCCGAGATCGCCGCCGGATACCGCGTCGCCGGGCTGAACGCCACCGTGGGAGAGCTGCTGCAGCGTTGCGCGGATGGTCACACCGTGCGGCTCTACCGCAGCGCGCAGCACCTGCAACGACGCATGCGAAAGGCACAAGCATGAATCTGCCAAGATACATCTGTATTGAAGGAGTGATCGGGGCGGGCAAAACCAGTCTGACCCGCATGCTGTGCGAACGTCTGGACGCCCAGGCGATTTATGAAAAGCCGGAGGAGAATCCCTTTCTCGCCGATTTCTACCGCGATCCGCGACGCTATGCCTTTCAGGTGCAGCTCTTCTTTCTCCTGAGCCGCTACCGTCAGCAGCAGGAGAATGTCCAGCCGGACCTCTTTCACGAGACGGCGGTTTCCGACTATCTTTTCGCCAAGGACCGGATCTTCGCCCACCTCAACCTCGAGGATCGGGAGCTGTTCCTCTACGACAAGATCGCCTCGCTGCTGGAGCAGGATATCGTCAAACCGGACCTGGTCGTCTATCTCCAGTCCTCGGTCGAGCGGCTCATGGCCAACATCCACAAGCGCAGCCGCAGTTATGAGAAGGAGATGTCGGAGGACTATATCACCTCGCTGAACGAATCCTACAACCGCTTCTTCTTTCATTATCAGGATACCCCGCTGCTGGTGGTCAACAGCATCTCAATCGATTTTGTCAACAACAAGGAAGATTTTGAGGAACTGGTCCGCCAGATCATGCGGCCCCATGCCGGCATCGAGTATTTCTCGCCGGCTCGCTGATCGTTCGCTCGCACCCTCATCCCCTTTGCAGTAAAGGCAGTTCGTCATGATAAAGATCATTGTCCTGGTGATTCTCTTCTATGTGGTCAGCAAGGTCATCGGCTTGCTCTTCAGCGGCACCACCGGGAAACAGGAAAACCAGGTCCGCGGCACCTCCCAAACCACCCCGCTCGATCTCTCCCAGGAAGATGTGGAGGATGTCGACTATAAAGAGCTCCCGCGCAAACCCTGACGCGCCACTAATTCATGGAGCGGCCCCTCTCCCCGCGCCGGCCAAGCCTCTCTCCTAACGTGAATCTTGTATGGCTCTCTATTTCCGCATCTTGCGTTACCTCAAACCCTACTGGAAGAGTCTGCTGGGCTCGCTGGTATGTATTCTTTTCTTCACCCTTTTCAGCAGCGCCTCGCTGGTCTCGATCATCCCCTTTCTGGGCACGATCTTCGATTCGCCGCAGATCGGGCTGACGGCGGCGCCGGCGCAGGTTCCGGCGGCCGGGGCAGAGATCGCCGGAACGGTCCCGGCGGGCACGGCGGCTCAGGGCCTGACAGCCTCCGTGCGCCAGACGCTGACGCGCTACCGGGATCAGGCGATGGCCTTTCTCACCGGCGGGAGCCGGCGCGACGCCCTCCGGCGCCTCTGCCTCTTTATCATCCTGATGATCCTGCTCAAGGGATTCTTCGACTACTTCCAGTCCTATCTCATGGCCGGAGTCGAGCAGGGGGTCATCCGCGACATCCGCAACGACCTCTACCGGCAGATCAACCAGCTTTCGCTCGACTACTTCACCCAGACGCGCACCGGCCAGATCATCTCCCGCATCACCAACGATGTCACCCTGGTCAACAGCGGGGTCTCGGCCAGCTTCGTCACCCTGATCAAGAATCCCCTGTTGATCCTCACCTATCTGGGCATCGCGATCTATCTGAGCTGGTCGCTGACCCTAGTCGCCCTGGTGGTGGCGCCCTTCACCATGGGGATTGTCGGCTGGATCGGCCTCAAGCTGAAGCGGGAGAGCACGATCTCACAGGAACGCATGGCCAATCTCACCTCGGTCCTGCAGGAGACGGTGGCCGGCCAGCGGGTGGTCAAGGCCTTTGCGATGGAGGCCTTCGAGATCAAGAAATTCGCCGCCGAGGCGCATCGCTATTACGAGACCCTGCTGCGCATCACCCGCACCCGCAATCTCGCCTCGCCCTTGACCGAATTTCTCGGCACCCTGATCGCGGTGGGCATCCTCTGGTTTGGCGGGCAGCAGGTGCTGGCCGGCAAGATGCTCTCGCCGCAGGAGTTCATGGGCTTTCTCGTCATTGTCTTTTCGCTGATGCAGCCGGTGAAAGAGCTTTCGACGGTGCACAACCGCCTGCAGGAGGCGATGGCGGCGGCGGAGCGCATCTTTGCGGTGCTCGATCTCCAGCCCGCCGTGCAGAGTCTGCCTGAGGCGGTCGAGGTGACGGAGTTCCGCGAGACGATCGAACTCCACGATGTGAGCTTTTCGTATGGTCGCGGGGAGGAGGTGCTGCGCGGTCTTTCGCTGACGGTGCGCAAGGGGGAGATCCTCGCCATTGTCGGACCGAGCGGGGCGGGCAAATCGACCCTGGTCGACCTGATTCCGCGCTTCTACGATCCCACCAGCGGAGCGATCCTGCTTGATGGCGTCGATCTGCGCGCGATCGAGGTATCGCATCTGCGCCGGCTGATGGGCATCGTCACCCAGGAGACCATCCTGTTCAACGACACGGTCCGCAACAACATCGCCTATGGCCTGACCGGCAAACCGCTGGAGGAGATCATCGAGGCGGCGCGGATCGCCAACGCCCATGATAACATCATGCAGCTGCCCGGCGGCTATGATACGGGCATCGGCGAGCGCGGTATTGCCCTCTCGGGTGGTCAGCGGCAGCGGCTGGCCATCGCCCGGGCCGTCCTCAAGAACCCGCCGATCCTCATCCTCGATGAGGCCACCTCGGCGCTGGATACCGAGTCGGAGGTGCTGGTGCAGCAAGCCATCGAGCGGCTGATGCGCAACCGCACCTCCTTTGTCATCGCCCATCGCCTGTCCACGGTCCTGAATGCCAACCGCATCATCGTGCTCGAGCAGGGAAGGATCGTACAGGCGGGCATCCATGCCGATCTGGTGGGGCAGCCCGGCCTCTATCAAAAGCTCTATTCCATGCAGTTTCGCGCTGCGGAGGTTCCCGCATGATGATACCCCGTCCCGACGATGCCGTGCTCGCCAGGATCACCCGCTGGAGTCTTTATCTCTTTGCGGCGGCCATGCCCTTCGCCATTGCCCTCACCCAGCTCGCGGTCGGGGTGGCCGCGATCGCCTGGCTGCTGCGGCTTGGCTATACCCGCAGCGTTCGCTGGCCGCGCCTCGGGGTTGAATGGGGCTTTTGGGCCTTCATTGCCGCCGAGCTGCTCGCCTGTCTCTTCTCCACCAATCTGGGGCAGAATCTGATCTATCTGAAGCGGCTGCTGCTCATCCCGATCGTCTATATCGTCGCCGCCAACAGCGGGGATGAGAAGGAGCTGCGGCGTCTCGGACTGATCTTCACCGGTTCTATCGCCCTCTACTCCGCCTGGGGGATCGGCTCCTTCCTGGTCCACCCCGCCTTGCGGGTCCGGCACATCCAGAACTCGATGACCGCGGGCGGGATCACCATGGTGGGGGCGGTCATGGCCATGGTCCTGGCCCTGCGGCTGCAGAACGGCTGGGAGCGCCTGCTGATGGTGGTCGCTGCGCTGCTCTCGCTGGGCTGCCTGCTGTTGACCTCGACCCGGGGATCCTGGCTCGGCTTTTTCGCCGCCGCCCTGGTCGTGCTGCTCCTGCAGCAGCGCCGGCTGCTGCTGATTCTGCCGGTCGTCGCCCTCGCCTTCTACCTGCTCTCGCCCGCCGGCTTCTCCCAGCGCATGCGCCATATCTTTGACCCGACATGGGGGACCAACGCCAAGCGGGTGCACTGGTGGTCGGTCGGCTGGGAGATCTTCAAGGACCACCCGGTGGTGGGGATCGGCGATGTCGGCACCACGCCGATGTATACACGCTACGCCCCGCCCGGCGAGAAGGAACGGATCGGCCATTTCCACAGCAACTATGTCCATATCGCAGTGACCCTGGGCGCGGTCGGTCTGGCGGCGTACCTCTTTATGATGGGCTCGGTTCTGGTGCGGCTGGCCCAACGGCTCAAGGCCTTTGGGCGCGGTCATGGCTGGAGCAGCGCCTGGGCCCTGGCGGCCCTGGCGGTTTTCATCGCCTTTCATATCAACGGTTTTTTTGAGTGGAATTTCGGCGACCAGGAGATCATCACCATGGTCTGGTTCGCCGCTGGAGTGGGGCTTGGATTGAAACAGGATGGCTGATCCCGCCGCCATGCATACCCGGCAAAGCGAACATGAGCGGCTGAAAATGCTGCTCAAGGTGGCCGGTTCGATCTCGCAGGAGATGCAGCTGGACAAACTGCTGCGCCTGATCATGGATGAGGTCAAGCAGGTGCTGCAGTGCGACCGCTGCACCGTTTTTGTTCTTGACCGCGAGCGGGATGAACTCTGGTCGCGCGTGGCCCACGGGGAGGCGGAAATCCGTTTTCCCGCGCATCTCGGGATCGCCGGGGCGGTGGTCAAGACCGGCGAGGTCATCAATATTCCCGATGCCTATGCCGACCAGCGCTTCAATGCCAATATCGACCGGCAGACGGGCTACCATACCCGCAATCTGCTTTCGGCGCCGATGCGCAACCGTCCGGGCGAGATCATCGGCGTCTTCCAGACCCTCAACAAGCTGGGCGGGCCCTTCACCGGGGACGACGAGGAGATCCTCAACGCCATTTCGGTGCTGGCGGCGACACAGATCGAGAACGCCCAGCTCTATGAAGAGCAAAAAAAGACCTTTGACAGTCTGGTGGAGACCCTGGCCAGCACCATCGATGCCCGCGATCCCCTGACCGCCGGCCACTCACAGCGGATCGCCCTTTATGCCGATGAGATCGCCCGGGTGCAGCAGCTGCCGGCCCAGGAGCGCGAGGTGCTGCGCATCTCGGCCCTGCTGCATGATTATGGCAAGATCGCCGTGCGCGAGGCGGTGCTGACCAAGAACGACCGGCTCACGGCGGAGGAGTACAGCCATATCCGCAACCATGCGGCCTTTACCCGCTCCATCCTCGAAAAGATCCATTTCAGCCGCGAGCTCAAGCAGGTGCCGCTGATCGCGGCCTCGCATCATGAACGCCTCGATGGCAGCGGTTATCCCGCGGGATTGCGCGCGGATGAAATCCCGGCCTTGAGCAAGATCCTGGCGGTGGCGGATGTCTTTGACGCCCTCACCTCCCGGCGGCACTACCGCACACGGATGGACTTTGCCGAGGTCATCCAGCTGCTCCTTGACGGCGCCGGCACCCAGTTTGACGCGGCGGTCGTCGAGGCCTTCCGGCGGATCCGGCTGGACCGTCTGGTGCGCATTCTCGAGCCCGATACGGCAGAGCAGCTCGCGGCCGGCGATCGGTCTTTTCTCGGCGGATTCGACAGCCGTGATCTCATTGAGGCGTCCCAGGCTGATCCGGGCGATGCCACCGGTCGGCGCCTGAAGGCGCTCTTTCAGGCCTGTTATCAGCATCACGATCTCCAACGCAGCGAACCCACACAGATGCCACGGAAAGGAGAATGAAATGCGCAAGGTCATCGAAACCGAGGGGGCGCCCAAAGCGATCGGCCCCTACAGCCAGGGTGTGATCGTCAACGGTTTGCTCTTCACCGCCGGTCAACTGGGACTGGATCCGCTCACCGGCATCATGGTCGAAGGCGGCGTCAAGGCGCAGGCCCTTCAGGCGATGCAGAATCTGCAGGCGATCATTGAGGAGGCGGGCTCGACGATGGCGCTGGTCGTCAAGACGACGATCTACTTGCAGGATATCAATGATTTTTCAACAGTCAATGCGATCTATGCCGGTTTCTTCCCGGAAAATCCGCCGGCGCGATCGACGATTCAGGTCGCCCGGCTGCCCAAGAATGGCTATGTCGAGATCGAGGCGGTCGCCCTCGTGCCGGGTGCGAAAGGGTAGCATGTCCATGCGCAAGCGGCTCTTTCTCTACGCGGCCGGCGTGATCCTGGTGGCGGCGGCCGGCGGGGGAGCAGCCTTCGCCCAGGTGCCCGCTGTCGCCGCGGATACCCTGACGCTCGGCCGCAAGGCCGCGGCGGCGGACACCCTGGTCACCGCCCGGCGCCCGGCCACCGCTGTGGACTCGCTCGCCGCCGCACAAAAGAGCAAAAATCCGACCGGCGCCATGCTCCGCTCGATGGCGGTGCCGGGCTGGGGGCAGTGGTACAATGAGAAGCGCTTCAAGGCGGTGGTGGTCATGGGGGGCGAGATGGGGCTGGTCATCGACGCCATCGTGCAAAACCAGCTGGCTGCGCGCTCCGAGCAGCTCTACCAGCGGGAATACTATCGCAACAACCGCAGCCTGGCGATCTGGTGGCTCGGCGCGGTCATCCTGTACAGCATGGCCGACGCCTACGTCGATGCCCACCTCTTCGGTTTTGATGAGCGGCCGGAGCTGACCCTCGGGCCCGCCGGCCCGGGCCGCGAGGTGGCCTTGCAACTGGCCGTCCATTTCTGATCCGCCCGTTTCGGCATCCCCGCCCGCACTCCGAGGCGTCTCTTGCAATCGCCGCAGAATATCCGTATATTATGACCATCTGACCAGGCAGAAGGATGGAAGGGATGGATAGCCTGACAAACCCCATTACCCGGATCAGCATGCGGCCGGTGGCTAGGCGCGTGCCACTCTGTGGTCGCGCCTGGATGGTGCTCTGGCTGTTTTGGGCTTTGCTCGCCGGCCATGCCCGGGCGCAGGCGCCGGCGCCGCCGGCCGGTGTCAGCGGACCGGCAAGGCCGTACCCGGGCCTCTGGTCTAGGAGTATGGACCGGCCGGAGTGGGCCACGGCAGCCGATCCCGGCAAGGCGGTGCGGCGTGCATCCCGGCGCGACCCCTGGTTCGGCAAGGACAAGGCCGATCACCTGGTGGTCAGCGGCGTTCTCGTGGGCCTGGCCTATTATGCCGCACGCCGCAAGCTGGACCTTTCCGATCCCCGCAGCCGGAACCTCGCTGCAGGATTCAGTCTCTCGCTGGGGCTGATGAAGGAGGTGCGCGATCAGCACCGTCCGGGCAATTTTTTCAGCCTCAAGGATCTTGCCGCCGACGGGCTCGGTCTGGCACTCGGCTATCTCCTCTGTTCGGCCGGAGCGCATTGATTTTGCCAAAGGAGTGATGTGAGTAAAGCATGTACGATCGACAAGGCCCGGTGCAACTGCGCTGTGGTCGGTGTCTCGGGGGCAGCGGAGGCCTCGCGTCTGGCCTACCTGGCACTCTACGCCCAGCAGCATCGGGGCCAGGAGAGCAGCGGCATCGTCGCCAGCGACGGCAAGCGTGTCAGCCGCCATGTCGGTCGCGGTCTGGTCGCTGACGTCTTTAGTGATCCCGCCCTCTTTTATCAGCTCAGCGGCCATCTCGCCATCGGCCACAATCGCTATTCCACCACCGGCTCTTCCCATCTGATCAATGCCCAACCGCTGCTGGCCAATTTCCGCGAAGGCCCCTTCGCCATCAGCCACAATGGCAATTTCACCAACTCGGCCGTGCTGCGCCGGCAGCTCGAGGAACAGGGATCGCTCTTCCAGACCAGCACCGATACCGAGGTCGTGCCGCACCTGATCGCCCGCTCCCGCGAACATACCCTGCCGGAGCGCATCGCCGACGCCCTCCGCCAACTGCTGGGCGCCTACTCGCTGGTGATGATGTGCAACGACCGGATCTATGCCGCGCGCGATCCGCACGGCTTCCGCCCGCTCTGCCTCGGCAAGAAGGATGGCGTCTGGTTCGTCGTCTCGGAAACCTGCGCCCTCGATCTGCTGCGTGCCGAGACCGTGCGCGATATCGAACCGGGCGAATTGATCGAAATTCATGAAGGCCGGGTCACCTCCTTTCGCTTCGCTCCGCCCGCGCCCCGGCATGCCTGCATCTTCGAGTTTGTCTATTTCGCCCGCCCCGACAGCCGCATTTACGATGAGAATGTCGACCGCGTCCGCCGCAAGCTGGGCAAGAATCTCGCCCTGGAAAGCCCGGCCGAGGCCGATATCGTCATCTCGGTACCCGACTCGAGCAACACCGCGGCGGTCGGTTACTCGCGCCGCACCGGGATCAAATTCGAACTCGGTCTCATCCGCAACCACTACGTCGGACGGACCTTCATCCATCCCCAGCAGGATATGCGCGATTTCAGCGTCCGGGTCAAGTTCAATACTGTCAAGGGTGTGCTCCAGGGCCGGCGGGTTGTGGTGGTCGAGGATTCGATCGTCCGCGGCACCACCCTGCGCCAGCTGGTTTCCCTGATTCGCCAGGCCGGCGCCCGCGAGATACACGTCCGCGTCAGCGCACCTCCGATCCTTTCGCCCTGCTATTATGGTATGGATTTTCCCAGCAAGACAGAGCTGATCGCCAACAACAACAGCCTCGAGGAGATCCGGGAGTACATCCAGGCGGACAGTCTGGCCTATCTCTCGCTCGAAGGCCTGCTGGCATCGGTTTCACACGAGGCGGGGGGCTACTGCACCGCCTGTTTTACCGGTGACTATCCCGTTCCGGTTGAGGAAGCGTACAACAAACTCGTGCACGAAAAGGATTGAAACGGGCGGGAGGCATGGAGGATTCTGCAGCGCACCGGCAGGGGCTGCTTTCACGACTGGACTATTTTTTTGTGTTGCGACCGACCCTCTTCTTTCCGGTCTGGACCGTGGCCCTCGCCGGCTTTTGGAGCCATGAACGCATCGCCGCCGGGAGACCCTGGTATGACGGCCTCTGGCCGCTGCAGGGGATGGCGGCGGCGCATGGGCTGGCACTGCTGCTGCTGACCCTGCTGATGGGAGCGGCCTTTCTCCTCAATCAGCTCACGGATGTCGAAAGCGATCGCTTCAACCACAAGCTTTTTCTGGTGGCCAGCGGTGCGGTTCCGGAGCGGCACGCACGGATCGAGACGCTGTTCCTCCTCGTGATCAGCCTCAGCGGTCTGGCCGGCCTGAATCCGGCGCTGGCGGTGTGCGCTCTCCTGATCTTTGCGGTGACCGGCTGGGCCTACAGCTGTGCGCCCTTTTGGTGCAAGGACCGCCCCTGGGCGGGCCTGTGGGCCAATCTGACCGGGTCGGGTTTGATCTTCCTCTTCGGCTGGTTGATGGCCGGTCCGCTTTCGTGGTCGGTGCTGCGCGGCATGCCGTATCTGCTGGGTATCGGCGCGGTCTATCTGCTCACCACCATCCCGGACCGGCCGGGGGATGCCGCGGCGCACAAGATCACCCTCGCGGTGCGCTGGGGGGAAGCCAGGGTTTATGCTGCGGCGATGAGTTGTTCCACCCTGGCGGTGGTCTCGGCCCTGCTGGCGCGGGAGGGTGTGGCCCTGGCGGCCACGCTGGCCGTCTGGCCCTTTTTCATCCAGACCTGGCGCCGGGCGACGGTCGAATCGGCCTTGCATACCAACAAAATGGCGACGCTGGCGCTCTCCCTGCTCATCTGCTGGCGCGCGCCGCTCTATCTGTTCCTGCTCGCAGCGCTCTTTTTTTTCAGCAAGTGGTATTATAAACAACGGTTCAATGTCCATTACCCAAGCCTGCTAACATGACGGAAAAGCTCATCCATTATCAGAACCGCTGTGACTTTTGCGGCGTTTGTGTCGCCGTTTGCCCGCAAGATGCCATCGATCTGGCGGAGGCGAGCCTGACGGTGCTGGCGGAGCGCTGCACCCTGTGCGGATTGTGCGTCCAGGCCTGTCCGGTGCGCGCCCTGGAGGTACAGGATGCGGGATGAATACGATATTCTGGTCGTCGGCGGCGGACCGGCGGGGACGACGGCGGCGCGCCATGCCGCTACCCGTGGTGCCACCGTGGCCCTTTTCGAGAAGGATCGTGAGATCGGCATTCCAGTGCGCTGTGCCGAGGGGGTCAGTCATGCCAGCCTCAGTCTGGAGCTGGAGATCCAGCCCCACTGGATCGCCCAGCGGATCACCGGGGTTTCCCTGCACGCCCCCTCCGGCGCTGTCGTGCCGCTGAGCACGGATCAGGCTGGTTACGTCCTGGACCGCAAGCGCTTCGATTATGATCTCGGCCGGATGGCTGCTGCGGCCGGGGTATCCCTCTTCATGAAGGCCTGTGTTTGCGGCCTGATCCTCGAGGAGGGTTGTGTCCGCGGGGTCGAGGTGGAGCATCTCGGCGAGCGGCGGCGCATCCGGGGCAAGATTGTGATCGCCGCCGACGGGGTGGAGTCGCGGGTTGGCCGCTGGGCTGGCCTCAGGACCCGTACGGCCATGGCGGATATGGAGAGCTGCGCCCAGGTGACCATCGGCGATTACCAGGGTGACCCCGAGGTGATCCACTTTTATTTCGGGCAGGAGGTCGCGCCGGGGGGTTACGCCTGGATCTTCCCCAAGGGCAACGGCATGGCCAATATCGGTCTGGGACTGGCAGCCAGCGCCGCACGCGCCCGCTCGCCGCATGAGTGTCTGGAGGCGTTTCTCGCCCGCGAATTTCCGGGGACCTCACAGTTGGGTCGGGTTTACGGCGGTGTGCCCTGCACCGGCCGTTTTGATGACATCGTCGCCGACGGCCTGCTGCTCGCCGGCGATGCGGCGCATCAGGCCAATCCCCTGACCGGCGGCGGCATCATGACCGGAATCACCGGCGGCCGCCTCGCGGGCCTGACCGCCGCTGCGGCGGTCGCGGAGGGCCGCTGCGACCGCGAGCGCCTCCTGGCCTACCCGCGCGCCTGGCGCAAGGCACACGGCGACCGTCAAACCCTGAACTACCGCCTGCGCAACTATGTCTTCAGCCTCGCGGATAAAGATTTCGATACCCTGGCCCGGAGCGTGCTTGCCCTGCCGCCCGAAAAGCGGACCATCCTCCGTATCTTCAAGTCGGCCCTGATCAGCAAACCGTCGCTTGTTCTCGATGCCATTAAACTCTTTACCTGGGAAACCGCATGAAGCTGGGTCTGATGGAGATGATCAGGAGAGACAAGCACCTTCTCGGCCTGCCGAATCTGCTTTCGTTCTCACGGCTGCTCTTTCTGCCGCTGGTCTGCTATGCCATTACCCTGCCACCCGAGCGCGGCGGATGGCTCGCCCTGCTCCTGCTGGGGCTCTCCTTTGTCACCGATTTCTTCGATGGCTTTGTCGCACGCCAGCGCCAGCAGTTTTCCGAGCTGGGGCGGATCCTCGACCCGGTCATGGACAAGCTCAATGTCGGCCTGATCATGATCGTCCTGGCAGGGTACCGCGACCTGCCCTGGTGGTATGTGCTGATGGTGATCGGCCGCGACCTGGTCATCCTGCTCCTCAGCCTCTATGTCATCAAGCGCCGGCAGCATGTCCCACAATCGATCTTCATCGGCAAGGTGGCCCTGGTGGCCTTTCTGGTGGTCATCGTGACCTATATTATGAACTGGCAGCCCTTCAACCAGATCGCCCTGGCCGTCTCGGTCACCCTGATCCCGGTTACCCTCTTCTGCTATATCATTCCCTATGCGCGTCATAATGGAGAACCGGAGCAGTCCTGAGGCTGTCGCTCCGGCCCCCTTTCCAGAGAGGTTGGCTTGTTAAACATATTCAGAAAATTCCAGGATGGCCTGGCCAGGACCAAATCGGGCCTGGTGGAGGGCATCCAGCGCATCGTCGCCCAGTCGCGCGGGATCGATGAAGCCCTGCTCGAGGAGCTGGAGGAGCTGCTCATCCTCAGTGATCTGGGGGTCGGGACGGCCGAGACGGTGATCGAAGCGTTGCGCGAGCGCAGCCGGGAGGCCGGGCAAACCGATGCCGAAACCCTGCTCGCCCTGCTGAAGCAGGAGCTGACGGAGCAGCTGGAGAGGAGCCTGACTGCAGCGCCGGCAGCGGGGCCGGAGGTGCAGCCCCGGGTCGTGAGTGTGGTCGGTGTCAACGGCGCCGGCAAGACCACGACCATCGGCAAGCTGGCGCACTGGCACGCTGTGCAGGGGCGCAAGGTGCTGCTGGCCGCGGCCGACACCTTCCGGGCGGCTGCCGCTGACCAGCTCGAGATCTGGCGAGATCGGGCGGGTGTGGAGATCATCCATTCACAGAGCGGTGCCGATCCGGCCGCGGTGGCTTTCGATTCGCTCAAGGCGGCGATGGCCCGCCGTGTCGATTATCTCTTCATCGATACCGCCGGCCGCCTGCACACCAAGGGCAACCTCATGGCCGAGCTGGAAAAGATCCACAAGGTCCTGGCGCGCCAGTGCCCTGGTGCGCCGCACGAAGTCCTGCTGGTCATCGACGCCACCACCGGCCAGAATGGACTCTCCCAGGCACGCAAATTTGCGGAGGCCGTGCGGGTGACCGGCCTGGTCATCACCAAGCTGGATGGTACCGCCAAGGGCGGTATCGTCTTTTCCATCGCCCGCGAGCTGGGCATCCCGGTGCGCTATATCGGCCTGGGCGAGGGAATCGACGACCTCCAGCCCTTCGACCCCCATACCTTCGTCGAGGCCCTCTTCTCATGAAGCTCCATTATGTCAGCCTCGGCTGCCCCAAGAATGCCATCGACCTCGAGCTCATCCTCGGCAGCCTCGCAGGGCAGGTGGAGATGACCACCGCACCCGAGGAGGCCGAGGCGATCCTGATCAATACCTGCGCCTTCATCACCAGCGCCAAGCAGGAGGCGATTGAAACGATTCTGCAGATGGCGGCGTTTAAGGAGAGCAAGCCCGGTCTGCGGCTGCTGGTCAGCGGCTGCCTGCCGCAGCGGTACCGCCAGGAGCTGAGCGCATTGCTCCCCGAGGTGGATGCCTTTTTCCTTGAGCGCGATGCCGGCAAAACCGCCGCGGAGATCGGCCGCTTTCTCGGCCTCAGCGGCCATGCTTGCACCCGCCGCTACCGGTTGACTCCCGCGCACTATGCCTATCTCCGCATCGCCGAGGGCTGCGACAACCGCTGCACCTACTGCGCCATCCCCCTGATCAAGGGCCCGAATCAAAGCCGGCCGCTGCCGGCCATCCGCGAGGAGGCGGAGGCGCTGGCCGCGGAGGGGGTGCAGGAACTGATGGTCGTCGCCCAGGATACGACACGCTATGGCCATGATCTCGCAAGCCCGCTGCAGCTGCATCACCTCCTGGCCACTCTGCAGGAGGTGCGCGACCTGCGCTGGATCCGGCTGCTTTATACCCATCCGGCCCACTGGTACGACGAACTGATCGAGACCGTAGCAGGACTGGACAAGGTCGTCCCCTACATCGATCTGCCCATCCAGCACATCTCCGATCCGATTCTGAAGGCGATGGGACGCCACACCAGCCGGCGCGAGATCGAGACGCTGATTGACAAATTGCGGCGCGCCCTGCCCGGGCTGGCTCTGCGCACCTCGCTGATAGTCGGCTTCCCCGGCGAGCAAACGCGCCATTTTGACGAGTTGTGCGCCTTTATGCGCGAGATCCGCTTTGAGCGCCTCGGCGCTTTCAGCTATTCGCCGGAGGAGGGCACGCCCGCCGGCAGCTGGAACGGGAGCGTACCCGAGGCGGAAAAACAGGCGCGGCTGGAGGAGATCATGGCCCTGCAGGCAGAGATCTCTCTGCAGCATAACCAGGCCCTGATCGGGCGCGAGCTGGAGGTGCTGGTCGATGAGCCGGGCGAAACGGAGGGTACGGCGGTGGCCCGCACCCGGTGGGATGCCCCCGAAGTCGATAATACCGTCATCATCGACCGGCCGCTCCCCCCGGGCCGCTGGGCCCGAGTGCTCTGCACCGGGGCGGAAGTCTACGATCTCTACGCCCGGGTCATCGCCGGGGATGAATAAAGTGGAAATGAGTTCTCTGCATCGGGTGTTCTACCATGTAGGAAAACCGCGGACGCGGTGGACAATCCTGGAAGGAGCTTGATCATGCTGTCCCTGTACCGTTATCCGGTTGTCGCCCTCGCCCTGATACTCTGCATCACTCTACCCCTGCAGGCGCAGGTCGAGTTCGACGCGGCGCAGGATAACGCCGGACCCCGCTTTCACACCGACCTGGTCAATACCGCGATCGCTCCTTCAAGTCCGCTGAGCCGCCTGACGATCTATATCGAAATTCTGTTTGACGACCTGCAATTCGTCAAGCAGGGGGATAGTTTCGAGGCCAACTACGAGACGGCGGTCACCCTCTTCGACAAGGACAACGACCAGGTGGACGGCGCGGTCTGGAAACAAAAGGTCACGGCGGCCAATTTTGACATGACCAACAAACGCGACCACCTCGCCCAAAGTCACCACGCCTTCGATCTGGAACCCGGCGAGTACAAGATCAAGATCAGCGTACTGGATCTCGAGACCCGGCAAAAATCCTCGCGCACCCTCTCCAGCCGGCTCGTCCGCTTCGACAAGGCGGAACTCAGCGGCAGCACCCTGCTCTTTACCAGTGAGGTCAGTCGTGATTCCAGCGGCCAGTTCACCATCCGCCCGCAGATCAGCGACGCCTCGAAGGGCGTCATCGACTCGACCCAGGTTTTTATGGAAGCCTATGCCGCCCATCCCCCGCGCGAGGTCAAGTTCAAGTATGAACTCTTCGGCACCATCACCCACGCGCGGGTCCGGCGCTCTTTCACCCGGACGCTGGAGAGCTGGAACACCCCGATCTTCTTCGAGCTGCACTCCGACAGCCTGCCGCAGGATTCCTATATCCTCACCCTCGAGATGGAAGGAGGCGGCACCACCTTCAAGACCGAGAAGCCTTTCTATATCCGCTGGAGTGCCCTGCCGGCCTCGGCGGCGGATCTCAAGACCGCGGTCGAACAACTGCGCTACGTTGCCTCCAAGAACGAATGGAAGCGTCTGAAAAAGGCCAAGGGGGATGCCCTGCTCGAGGAGTTCAAGGCCTTCTGGCTGCGCCACGATCCGACGCCGGGC
>CAYTCI010000036.1:0-2686 GCA_964436305.1 uncultured Cytophagia bacterium
GATGCGCAAGAGGGTGGTCTTGCCGGCGCCATTGGGGCCGATCAGGGCGACCCGTTTGCCCGGATTGATCACCCAGTTGACGTCTTTCAGCAGAAGCCGTTCACCGATATGGTAAGAAAGATCTCTGATCTGCAGCATGGGTTCCGGTTCGTCATAAAAAGCTCGCTCCCACCCGGAGCTGGGGCCGGCTCTGGTTCACCGGACGGGATATCCGGGTGGGAGCGAGGAGGGGTGAACTAAACAAGCAGGATCTATTATTTCAAGAGGACTAGTCGAAGGCTTCTGATACCTTCCAGACTTCCCAGACTTTGCCGACCAGATCCGGGCCGGGGGTGAGGACCTTTTTGCCCGGCTTCCAGCCCGACGGGGTGGCCTGGGTGCCCTTGCTCGCACGCACCAGCTGGAAGGCCTGGATCTGCCGCAGGGTTTCGGCGACATTCCGCCCGACCGGCGGAGTGAGCACCTCGTAGCCGACGACCACGCCGTCCGGATCGATCAGGAACCGGCCACGGTTTTCAACACCGGCATTCTCGTCGTATACGCCAAATGCGGTTCCGACCTTGCCGCCGCCGTCGGAGAGCATGGGGAAGGGAACGCCGCCCTCGACCATCCTGGCGAGCTCGTGGTCGTTCCACATTTTGTGAACAAAATGGCTGTCGACGCTCATGGAGAGCACCTGCACACCGAGTTTCTCGAATTCTGGATTTTTTTCGGCGACCGCCGAAATTTCAGTCGCTCAGACGAAGGTGAAATCGCCGGGATAGAAGCAGAGTACAACCCACTTCCCCAGATAGTCCGAGAGCTTGACGTTGATGAATTTCCCCCGGTGGTAGGCCGGGGCGGTGAAATCGGGAGCCTTGCTTCCTAACTTCAGCATGGGCTTTTTCTCCTCTTTTGGGGCTGTTGGAGCCGATTCGGGAGGCGGGGCGGCTTCTCCGACAGGTCCTCCTGTCGGCCGCGCGCAGCCAGCCTTGATTTCTTCTGCCATGGGCTTTCCTTTCTAGTTATTATGGACAGGTGCGCCTTGCAGCGGCAGAGTGGATTGGTGCCATTGTACAAAAAACGTGCATAAAAGACAAGCGATTTATTGGCCGGCCATCCGGCAGTGTGAGACCTGGTGTGGTCTCTCAGCGAAAGAGCAGCGGGGCGAACTCGTTGAGATAGAGCCGCCAGTTGATCCAGGTATGGGCGCCGCTGGTCTCCTTGTAGGTGACCGCATAGCCGTGTTTGCGCAGCATCTCGACAGTGGCGCGGGAGGTCCCGAGCAGGAAATCCTCAGTGCCGGTGGCGAACCAGAGCAGCTTGAGGCCTTTCTTGCCCGCCGGATTGTCGAGGGCCGCGGCGTTGCGTTCCTCCCAGCTGGGCCCGGCCGGGGCGTTGGCCATCGCCGGATTGGGCTGGATGCCGATGATGCCGGAGCTGAAGACGCCGGCATAGGCGAACTGGTCGACGGCCGGGAGGGCGATGCCGAGGGTCTGGAATCCGCCCATCGAGAGCCCGGCGATGGCGCGATGCTTCTGGTCGGCGTAGACCCGGTAGTGCGACTCCACGTAGGGCATCACCTCACGGGTAAAGTCCTGGGAGAACTCGTCGACCATCGCATTGCCGGAGGTGCTGCGGGGAGCGCCCCAGATGAAGGGACCGGTATGGCCAGCGGGCATCACCACCACCATCGGCACCGCGTGCTTTGCGGCGATGAGGTTGTCAAGGATAAAGCCGGCGCGGCCGACCGAGCTCCACGAATCATCGCTGTCGCCGGCGCCGTGAAGCAGGTAAAAGACCGGGTATTTACCCTTGCCGCTTTCATAGCCGGGCGGGGTATAAATGTGCATGCGGCGGAAACGATTCAGAGCCGTCGACCAGTAGGTCACCGTCGCGACCGCGCCGTGCGGCACGTTTTGTGTATCCATAAAAGCGGCGCCTGGAACATGGATCAGGCTCCAGGTATTGCCATTGGACTCACTGGTTTTGGGATTATTAGGGTCGATCGTCGTCACACCATCCACACTGAAATTGTAGCGGTAGGTGCCCGGATCGACCGGCAGGGTAACCTGCCAGATGCCCTCCGCCGTCTTGCTCATCTCCTTGCCGGTCCAGCCGATGCCGGGGATCTCACCGCCGGCCAGTTTAACCGCGGCGGCATTGGGCGCGTAGATGCAGAACTGTACCTGGTTACCCGGCAGAAAGCGGGGAGTGACCAGGGTATCGCCGGGTGAGGGTTTCCACTGGGCGGAGAGGGTCGTCGCCAGCAGCACGAGCAGGAGGAGGGTCATCATCAAAGAAGCATTCCGGATTGTTTGCATTGCAGACTCCTTCGCAAGGACAAGCCATATACAGGGAACCGGGAAGAGGATCAGGAGTGTTAAGGGTTCCTCTCCCCGAATCGCACCCTACAATATATACTATTCGCGCCGAAAAAACAACCCTTGATACCCCAAAAATCTGAATCCCCCCGGATGCGAAGGACCAACGGCAGGCGATAAAGACGAGAAAAACGGGGTAATCACCGCGGGATCGCCGGGGTCGGCGCGAGGTTTCGGGATGCCAGGGTCGGCGCGAGGTTTCGGGGTCGCCCGGGTCGACACGAGGTTTCGGGATCGCCGGGGTCGGCGCGAGGTTTCGGGGTGCCCGGGTCGGCGCAAGGTGTCGGGATCGCCCGGGTCGGCGCGAGGTTTCGGGGTGCCCT
>CAYTCI010000036.1:2786-36493 GCA_964436305.1 uncultured Cytophagia bacterium
GGTCGGCGCAAGGTGTCGGGATCGCCCGGGTCGGCGCGAGGTTTCGGGGTGCCCTTAAAATCAACGCACTTGATTGTTTGCCCGGTTTTTGCTATTTTTCTGCGAATGGATCTTGCAGGAAGGAGAGAGCATGGCAGCCCAAACCCGTTTCAGCCTGCGCCGCCGCATTGCCAGCTTTGGCTATGCCCTCGCTGGCATCCGGCAGATGGTGCAGACCCAGCACAATGCCTGGATCCATCTGGTGGCCACCCTGCTGGTCCTCGTCGCGGGCGGTTATCTGCAACTCAGCCGTGCCGACTGGATGGCCGTCATTGTCGCCATGGCGCTGGTCTGGTCGGCAGAAGCGGTCAACACCGCCTTTGAGTTTCTCTGTGATGTCGCCAGTCCTGAATTTCATCCTCTGGTCGAAAAGGCCAAAAACATCGCCGCGGCCGCGGTGCTGATCTGCGCGGTGGGCGCAGCCAGCGTCGGCCTGCTGGTCTTCCTCCCCCGTCTTCTCCTCCTTTTCCGCCCGGTTCCTTGATGCTAGTGTAACAGCAGCAGTTTCAGAACCTGATCCAGGGTGCCGCCGCTGATCCGGCAGAAATAGACGCCGGAGGGCCAGAGGCGTCCGCCGAATCGTACCCGCTTGGTCTCGCCCGCCGCGACCAGTCCCTGCCAATCCCAGATTCGCCGTCCGACCGCATCAAAGATGGTCAGGTTCATGTCGGCGCTGATAGGTGCCTGCCATTGGATCACCGTTTCGTCATTGAAGGGGTTGGGATAGCTGCCGATTTTAGCCGGTGGTCCGGCTGCCGGCAGGGTCACGTCCGAGTGGGCAATCCCGGGCAGCAGCAGGTCGGTGATGATCACCTCGGTGTAGCGGGGATCGAGGGGCGCTTCGCCGTTGAAGAGCCAGAAATTGATATGGGTGCGCAGGTTGTAGTTTTGCCGGGGAATATCGGCACCCTTGTAGGTATGCCGCATGATGTACTCCGCCGGGCTGGCGGGCTCGTGGAGATAGTGGCCGTGCATGCTGGCGAAGGTGATCGAATCGGCCTGCCAGTTGAAGTAATGGGTGCTGCGGGCGCTGTCGAGGTGGCAAACGAAGGAGAGGGAATGGTTGGCTGCACTGCCGGGCTGGATGGTATAGCTGCCCACTCTGCTCTCGTTGGGGCGGCCCCAGCGGGAGAATTCTATATCCACCTCGCGCGTATCCGAGGCATAGAGAAAGAGCCCCAGCACCTGACTGCGGTCCATCAGATCGACCCGGCCTTCGATGAGGAAGCGGTGTTCGCCATACCGGCTGTACTGGGTGGTATAGACCTCGGCGCAGGTCCAGCGGCTGCCGCTTTTGCTGATCTTGAGGTGGAGCCGGCCGAGGCTGTCGAGCCGGACATTCTCGGCGGCGAAATAGTTGGGTCCGGGGCCGCCATAGTCGGCGCGGACTATCCAGTCGGCGCCGGCGAAACGGATGGTCTGCTGCGCTGTGCTGCTTTCGACCAGGCCCAGCAGCAGAGCGAGGGCCAGGCCCCACAGGGGGGTACGTTGCAAAAACATGATCGAACCTCGTGATAAAAAAAGGCGCAGCAGTCGCTGCGCCTTGTGACTGGACCATTTGCCTTATTTCATGAGCACCATTTTACGCACCTGGGAGAATTCGTTGCACTGGATGCGATAGAAGTAGACGCCGGAGGTGAGGTCGCCGGCCATGACCTTGATCTGGTACTGCCCTGCCGGTTTGTACTCATCGACCAGTGAACGTACCTGCTGACCCAGCGCGTTGTAGAGGGCGACGTGCACCCGGCCGGGAGCGGCGATGGCGTAGTGGATCTCGGTCACGGGATTGAAGGGATTGGGATAGTTCTGGCCGAGCGTGTAGCTGCTCACCAGGGCCGCATCAGGATCGCGCTCGACCGCGGTTGCCACGGCGGTGGTGTCGCCGATCCAGGTGGTGGTCCACTCCTCAACCGTCTGCCAGGCATAATCGGTGTCCTTGTCCGAGAGGGTCAGGTTGCCCTGCCAGTCGCCGGAGGTGGTGCCGTCGTTGTCGTGGAAGACGAATTCGATCGGGATGCGCATGCCGCGCTGGGGATGGAAGCGGGTATCGCCACCGACGACGATCGCATCCAGCGGCAGTCTCGCCTCGAGGATGTAATCCGAGGTGCCGAGGGAGGAGAAGAAGTAGTCGGGGTCGCCGTTCTTGTAGAAAAAGTCACTGCCGCTGTACTCGTGATAGAGGATATCCTGCTTGAAGACGAGTTTGTAATCGGGTTCCGCACCGCGCTGCGGGCCCTGATGCATGGCGCCGTGCTGGTCATAGAAGCCGATGTACATTTCGAAGGCATCCCAGTTCCACCAGTTGCCCTGGGTGTTGCTGAAAGCGTAGACGTTGTCGAGGACGTCGGCGGCGACATAGAGATAGGTATCGTCCATGGCGAGGTAGACGGAGGCGGTGAGATCCTCATCGCTGGAGAACTGGCCGACGCTGACGTTATTGACCGAGGGCTTGAGGACCCAGGGCATGACGCCGGCGGTTTCCCATTCGGAGAGGTTGCCGTCGGCGACGAAGGTAGCGGGCGGGTGGAGAGAGACGGTGGCGACACCCAGGGCGGTGTTGGTGATCGCACCGGAGGTGCCGATGGGGCCGTCATTGCCATTGGCGTCGGTGGCCTGAACAGCATAGTACCAGGTCACCTTGGTGTCCTTGAGCGGATAGGTGAGCCAGTGGACGGCGGTTTGGGTGTTCTCCACCACATCCTTGGCGACCAGCTCGACCCCGGGGGCCTTGACATCGGTGATCGGCTTGGCGCTGGCATAGACCGAGTAGGTCTCGCCCAGCTCGCTGGCCAGGTCTTCCCAGATGACCAGATTGTACTTGTCGGCGGGCAGGGCAGCGACGCCGGTCACCATCGCAGGCGGCACCCAGTCGAAGACCGGGCTGCCGGTCCAGATGTCATCCAGGTAGACCGAGGTGCCGCCAAAGGCCTGGCCGGCGCCGGTGATGAAAAAGCTGTGCACCCTGGTGGAATCGAACATGCCAGGGACCGAGGCGTTGAGATCGTTGTCCCAGACACCCGCGTAGCGGTTCAGTTTGCGCAGCGGAATCCGGACCTGTTTCCAGGTGCCGTTGAAGCCGACCTCGGATTCCCGGACGACGATACTGGCGGGAAAGTTGTAATCTGCCTTGGCGGCGCCGTCTTCATCGGTGTCGGTAAAACCGACGGTGAGATCCCCGAGTCCCGCCGGCGCCTTGATCTTGAACTGGAGGGTATCCTTGGCCCAGTTGAAGACCATGTTTTTGGGATTTTCGAAGTCAAAGTTCACACCGTCCCAGCCGCTCTCGGTGACCCATTTGATCGAGCGGGTGCCGCCGGTATAATCCTCCTCCTCGCTCAAGGCAGCCGAGCCACTCCAGCCGATATGCATGTTAACGCCCGCAGGAATCGACTTGCCGTTGAACATCACCAGATTCAGCGGTGCGGCGCCCTCGAGCTGCACATCATCGAGGTAGATCACACCGTCCGCGGTGTCGTTGGCAGCCTGGTAGAAGGTGCCATCCATGGAGAACTCGAACGACCAGGCACGGATCCTGTCGAGGTCGAGGACCTTGTTACCGGTCGCCGACTGGCCCCAGCGCGGATTCCAGAAGCCTTCGCCGGTCCCGGGCATGACACCGCCGACATCCTTCAAGGGAATCACCAGCCGCTTCCAGCCGGGGGTATCGTCGAGGATGGTGCTGTGGGAGAGCCAGATCTCCTGAGCTACGACCGAGGTGCCATCCCCCATGTCGTAGAGGATGAAGCGGAAATCGACATGGCCGGGTTTGGAGCAGGGTTTTTCGATGTAGTACCAGAAGCTGACGTCGGTGTAGGGCGAAAAATCAAAAACGCCATCGGCCGTCGGATGGATGCGCTGCAAGCCGATCCAGCCGCCGTCGGCGGTGGAACTGCGGTTCTGCCAGGCAATGCGCAGCGATGCCGGGCCGGCATGCTTGACGTTGGTGTCCTGGGTGAGATCGAGATAGGTCTTGGCACCGCCGTCGTAAACCGTAAAGTAGGCGGGGTCGAGGATGGTATCAAAATCATTGAGGACGAACTGAGCCTGCAGGCAGAGAGGAAAGAGCAGCAGGCCAAGCAGGGCGAACCATTTTTTCATACAACCTCCATTGGTGAATTGGGTTTGGTGGTGATCAACAGAAGCAGTGAAAGGCGGGATGACCTCTCCCCGCGGGAGCCTTCGGCATTCTGTCGGCTGCGCTGGCATGTGAATTGTGAACGGTCTCAGAGTTTTCGCATACGGAGCTCAGCCATGAGCTCCATCTGGATCTCCTGTATCTCCACCAGCCGCTGCCACTGGTGGGAAAGCATGTGATCGATCTTTTGGTGCAACTGGCGGATTTCCAGCTCCGCCTTGAGATTGACCTGGTAATCGTGCTGCGCGTGCAAACGGTCGCGCATCTCCTGACGGTTCTGGCTCATCATGATGATCGGAGCCTGGATCGCAGCGATGCAGGAGAGCAGGAGATTAAGCAGGATATAGGGAAAAGGGTCAAAAGGTTTGACCAGAAGCGCCACCGAATTGATGGCAATCCATACAAACAAGATCCCGAGGAAGGCAGCGATGAAACCCCAACTCCCGCCCAGTGCGGCGATGCGGTCGGCCAGACGCTGGCCGAAGGTCAGTCCGCCCTGCATCTCCTCATCCGGGTTGCGGGTGAGGATCTCTTGCTGATGCAGGCTGCGCGCCACCTGATCGTCGATCTCAGTGAGCTCACCGCGGTCCTCTTCGAGCATCTCGCGGACATATTCAAGGCGGTATTTCTCCAGATCCTCGATGCAGATCCAGCCCCCTTCGATGAAACTTCCCGTTTTTCGCTGAATCAGGGCGCCCACCTCGGGGCGGACCAGAACACCGGGACGAAGATCAGCGCGCGTATTGCGGCCGCAGATTTGACAGACATGGGCTGAAATGACCGAAGACATGGCATCTTTTCCTTTATCCAATCCCGCAGAGGGGAGTATCACTGATCCCCCCATGCCCACTGCAGATCGACCAGGGGGCCGAGCAGATGCCACTGCGTGCCGAAGGGATACTCGCCGAAGCACACTTTATAACCGATACCCAGCTGCATCGCCGCACTGCGGTCCCACAGCAGCATCCCCTTGTGCTCGAGCGCCCAGTTTTCCTCCCCCTTGGGGGTGAAGAAGCCATCGGCATCCAGCAGCCAGAACCACTGGTGCCAGAGCCGGCCTGATCCCTCGAGGCCACTATGCCAGGTGAGGTCATGAAAAAATGGCTGCAGGCGAGGGAAAACGAGCGGAAGATCGATGGTCGCACGGCGGTCGAGTGCACTGGAACGGAAGAGGCAGAGGCTCAGCCCCGCCTTGAGGGTGATCCGGGATCCGCTGCTGAGGGCATGGGATGCCAGCCCTTCGCTGGACCAGGCGGCCATATTGGGAATGTCAAACTCGGGGGAGAGGATCCCGCCAGTCCCCTCCCGGCGCAGCAACCGCAGCAGGGGAGTGGGATCGTACAGGCTGTGCCGCGAAGCGAGTTGCCAGCTCCCCTGACGGCCGTGGGTCCACTTGAGACTGAGATTCGGCAGCAGCGGGAAAAGCAGGGGATGGAGCGAGAGTTCGACGCGCTGCGATAGACCGGTGCGCAGCGGCTGAAAGAGGCCGGCGCTCCAGCGGCCCCGGGCGAGGGTTTGCGCACTGCCGTTGGCGGCGGTGTACCAGGGATCGAGTGGCTCCGCCGCACGCGTTGCCGCAGGCCCGAGCGGCATGGCGGCGAGCAATACCGCCAGCAGGCACCTCGGCAAGGCTGTCCGACGCCGGCTTGTCATCGCGGCGCCACCCAGCGGGCGCTGACGGGGACATGGTCCGAGAGGGTGAGGATCTCCTGATGGGTGATACGGCCCTGCAGGAGCCAGGGGCGGTTAGTGAAAAGATAATCGATCTTGCGGTCCCAGAAGGCGCTGCGGTTGGTGGTGTGGGTGAAATAGCCCTCGGGATGAGCCCGATAGTCGGCCAGGGGGACCGAGCTGTCGTAGGCGGCATAGAGATCGGTCAGCCACTCCTTTTCCGGGGTATAGTTGCTGCCCTCTTTATGCAGAGGGTTGTCACCGGGATGGTGGAAGTGCTCGCCCGGACAGCTGTCCTCGGCGCAATAGTCGGTGGAATCCGATCCGGGGGGCAGCATGTTGAAATCGCCGCCGGCGATCACGGCCGCGCCGGCGGTGTCCAGTTTGTCAATCTCCGCCTTGAAACGGATGATGTGTTTATGCTTGGTATCGTCGGTCGAGAAGGCATCGGCATGGATGTTGAGCACCCAGAAATCACCGCGCTCGGGCAGGTCGACCCGGGCCTTGAGGATGTTGCGGCGCAGGTAAAAATAGCGGGTCAACGCGTCCTGATCGCTGCGCAGCGGCAGCTGGATGCGTTCGGCCTCGCGCAAAGGCCAGCGCGAAAGCAGGGCGCTGCCGGTGTTGATCCGGCCCAGACCGTCGCTGGGGACATACTGCGCCTGCCACATCGAGGCATAGGCGCCGTACGCAAAGTAGGTATGGTCCAGCAGCCATTGCAGTTCGTCGATATAGGCGGTGCGTTTGGACTGGACATCGATCTCTTGGATGAGGAGAAGGTCGGGCTGGAGGGTGCGGATCTGTGCGGCGATCCCTTCCAGGGTGGCGAGTACCTCGGCAGCGGTCAGGATCACCCGGTCGCCGCAGCTGTCGCCGAACCACGGGGTTTGCCGGCCGGCAGCGAAGCGAAGATTCCAGGTCATCACGGTGAGGGTGTCAGGGACCGGCTGCGGTGCGGGATGGGCCGCGGTATAGAGCACGGCCTCCTCGCTTTCATCGAACTTCGTCACCAGGGAGGTACAGCCGACTGTGAGGAGCAAGAGCAGCCCGCTCAGGCGGCAGATCCGGACCAGCATTCGTGAAAGGGTGTGTTGGCGCACAAGAGTTTCCTGCGGATAGAAAAGGCGTTCAACTTGACGCACCTGGAGCCTGCATGCCCCAATCTACTCATACTTGGCAAACAAAACCACTATTTTTTAAATTAAAAACAGCGGTGTCGCAGGACGCGGTCCGGGTCAGCGCGAGAGTCGGGAGCCGTCCGGTCGGCGGCAGAGGTGGGCGGGTGCCCGGCTGCGGTTTACCTGTTGATATTGATCACAAATTATAATACATTTACCCTACAAAAATCGCCTCCACTACTCATTCTGTTTACCGGATCATCATGCTGCGCACTTCATTCAAGGCTCTGCTTATACTGACTCTGGCTGCTTCTGCCCTGCGGGCCGGGCAGCCGGAGGGTTTTTTCTACAAAGGGCTTCCCTATGGCAGCCAATCGCTCACCCATCCCGTGACCATGGTCCTGCACGGGGGCTATGGCATTCTCGCCATGGAGAACCGCCCGCACAAACCGCTCGACCTGCCCTACGAGGCCGGGTGGGAGAATCTCTGGGATAATCTGCTGCATCCCTTCGACGCCATCAATGCCTATGGCTGGGATGACTTTATCGCGGGCGAGCTGATCCCTTTCAGCATCAACTCCAGCCATGCCCAATACTGGCCCAACTACACCATGCATCTGCTCGGTGGCGGCATGAGCAGCCGCCTGATGACCGAGTGGTTCGCGTACCACCACTATGCGCATCCCGCCCTCTTTTCGGCCGCCACCATGACCGTCTATCATCTGCTCAACGAAACGGTCGAGAATGGCGATTTCAGGGGCTACAACGTCGATCCGATCGCCGACCTCTATATTTTCGATCCTCTCAGCATTGTCCTTTTCAGTAACGACAAGGTGGCGCGTTTTTTCAGCGAGACCCTCAATTTTGCCGACTGGTCCTACCAGCTCGCCTTTGATTTCGGCCGCGGCACGATCGAGAATAACGGGCAGAATTTCAGCATGAAATGGCGCCTGCCCTGGTCGAGGCGGTGGCATCTCTTTTATAATTACGGGAATCATGGGGAGGGGGGATTCTCCCTGAAGATCGATCGGGAACGGTCGATCTCGCTGGGAGCGGGGCTGGTCGCCAAGAACCTGGTGGGCGTGGAGGACCGCGAGAGTGACGATGTGCGCTCCCTGACAACCCGTCTGGTCACCACCGCCGGTCTTTTTTATGATCGCAACAATTCGCTCATGGCCTCGCTGCTCTATGCCGGCAAGCTGCGCAGCCGGGTTCGGCTCAACCTCTATCCGGGGCTGATCCGCATTGGTTCCTTCTCACCCGGCCTGTTCGCCCTGGTGGACCGGAACAACCACTGGACCCTGGGTTTGCAGCTGCACAAGATCCCCTTCGGTTTTGCCCACCGCCTGTGATCCGGCCCGGGCGCCGGTTCTCAAACGACATGTTCCGGAGCCAGCTTGCATCTCTGCTCGCCGTTGCCCTTTTCGATCTGGATGGTGGCATGGCCGATGTGGAAGCGGTCGTGCAGCTCGCGGCTGATGCCGATCAGCCAGTTATCGTCAGCCGGGGGATCGGGCATGACCAGATGAACGGTCAGGGCGGTTTCGGTGGTGCTCATCGCCCAGATATGCAGGTCATGGGCGCCGGCCACGCCAGCCTGGGTGGAGAGAAAATCGCGCACCTCGAGCGGATCGATCTGCTCGGGAACGGCGTCGAGGCTAAGGTCGAGGGCCAGGCGCAGCTGGCGGGCGGTAGTGACGGCGATGACCAGGGCGATGACCAGACTGATGGCCGGATCGAGCCAGAGCCAGCCGGTGAGCAGGAGCAGCAGTCCGGCCACGACCACCCCGAGGGAGATCGCCGCATCGGCGGCCATATGCAAAAAGGCGCCGCGGATATTGAGATCCGCATGGCCGCCGGCATGAAAGAGCTGGGCGGTGAGACCGTTGATCAGGACGCCGGCCGCGGCTACGGGGATCATGATGCCGCCGGCAACCGCTGCGGGATGGAAGAGGCGATCAACCGCCTCCGCGCCGATGATGCCGACGGCGATCAGCAGTACGACAGCATTGAGGGTCGCCGCCAGGATCGAGGTGCGGCGCAGACCGTAGGTGCGCCGGGCGGTCGGCTGCCGCGCTGCCAGCAAGCCGGCACCCCAGGCCAGCACCA
Organism: uncultured Cytophagia bacterium; assembly: GCA_964436305.1. Classification (GTDB taxonomy): domain Bacteria; phylum Zhuqueibacterota; class Zhuqueibacteria; order Residuimicrobiales; family Residuimicrobiaceae; genus JAKPUX01. The sequence continues at coordinate 11,859 of CAYTCI010000036.1, forward strand.
GTCCCAGCACGTCGCCGAGATTGTGACCGGCATCGGCGATCAGCGCCAACGAGCCCGAAAAAAGGCCAAAGCCCGCCTCCAGCAGGACAAATCCCCCATTGAGAACGATGCCGATAGCAAAGGCGCGATTGAAATCGCTCCCCGCCTGCCTGGGTGTCGTCATCCCGGTATCCGTTTTTTTCCTAAAAATAAAAGAGGTATTTCAGTTTGACCACATTGACGCGGTTGACCATGTGCAGACGGTTGGGCTGGAGATGGTTCTCCCGATCGAACTCGTCACTGCGGTCCTGAACTTCATTGAGGGCGAAATAGATCCAGCTCTTGGGGCGGAAATTGTAGGAAAAAAGGAACCCTCCGATCACATGCTCGAGGTGGCCGGTCGAGCGCACATATAGATTATCCACGTAAAGCCGCAGGTTGAGGTTGTTGACCGGGGTCCAGCTGCAGTAGGGCCGGGTGTTGAAGGTCACCTCCTCGACATCCCCGGCGGGATTGCCTTCGATATAGACATCCGCGGAGGTGCCCAAGGTGAGAACCCGGGCCGCCTTCCAGTCGATTTCACCCCCGGCCCAGCCATAGGCGGCCAGCCAGGCGCGGGAAAAATTATAGGTATGCGAGTAGCCGCCGTTGAGGTGAGCCTCCCAGCGGGGTGAGAGGCCCAGCCAGGAAGAGAGGGTGGCTTCGCTTGAGTTATAGGTGATCCCCATATCCCGCGAGCGGCCGGCGCTGAGGTTGATCTCGAATCCCCAGTTCTTGCGGAACTGCATGTTGTACCCCAGCAGGGCCATACGATCGGTGAAGGCGTCGATTTTTTCGTGGTTGATGATGGCGCCGCCGTAGATCAGGACCTGACTCAGCGTTCCGGTTTTGGGCAGCCAGATGGGGCCTGCCAGCACAGTGCTGCTCAAGGTGCCTCTCCAGGGGACGAAGCCCACCTCCTGGATGTCAAAGTTCTCGCCCACATAACGGCCGCGCCAGCCGAGAAGATAGTGCTCCTTGGGAACCCACAAGCCGAATGAGCCGGCATAATCGCCCTGATCGTTGCGATAGGAGCGGGCGGCCTGATAGGAGAGCTGCCAGTCTGAGGCGCGGAAGGCGCCGTCGATGTCGATGACCCCGTTTTTATCCTCCCCGGCATTTTTCCCGACATAGAGTACGCCGATGGACGAGTTGCCGAGAATCTGTTTTTTCAGCCGCAGCGAGCTGAACACGGCCGAGGGTTCGGTGAGGTGTGCGCTGCCATCATGAAAGGATTTGTCGCCGGTGGCGGCGAAGAACCCCCCATACTCCCAATCGTTCAGGCGGCCGAAGATCTTGCTGCCGGCCAGCAGGGGCACCTCATGGCCATCCGGCAGCCGGCGGCCAATGCGGCGCGAATAAAAGAGCTCCATCGGCTCATAAAAGCCGGTGCTGCGCTGCTTGCCGGAGGGCATAAAGACCTCGTTCCCCTGGGTGAAGAAGGGCCGGCGTTCGGCGTAATAGGATTCATAGCGGGAGATGTTGAATTCGTAGGGGTCGGCTTCGATCTGGGCGAAATCGGGATTGGCGGTGAATTGCAGTGTCAGCTGCTGCGAAGGATTGTAAAAGAGATCAATGCCGGCGTTGGGCGAGAGGCTCCAGTTTTTGCCCGGCTCCTGCTCGGCCTTGACGAGGCCGACGGGGTAGATCTCGAGGTTGAGCCCCTTGACGGCGGGCTGGTAATCGCTGAAGTGGAGCCGGCCGAACCGGGAGATACGCTGGCCCTCGATCTGCTCGTAGGTGTTCCAGTAGGTATCCTCCTTCTCGACCTCGCTCCAGCGGTCGAAATCGAGTCCCCACTCCTGCAGTTTTTCGTCATACTGGATGGAGCGGTAGGGGATTTGCATCTCGACCACCCAGCCCCAGTCGTAGAAGCGGGTGGCGGCGAACCAGACCCCGTCCCAGCTATAGTCGCGATTGCGGGCATCATCGAGCAAACGGCAATCGGAGCGGCTGCCGCCGGCGGAGACGGCGAATTTATAGGCGGTGCGATGATCGTCGAAGGTGTCGATCATCAGGGAGACGACATCGCCGGTAAAGTCGTCGAGCTTGCCCGTATTGTGCTGGATGTGGGTTGGATCGTCCTGGCAAAGGATCAGGCCGTAGAGGTTTTCCTCATCGTTGAGCAGCTTGGCGACGGTTTGATGGAGCGGCGGCCGGCCGTAAAAGGGCTGGAGCTGGAAAAAACCGCCGGCCGAGTCGGCACTGTTCCAGGCCGGATCGATCAGGCCGTCCACGACGATTGGCTGGCGGGTGCTGTGCACGGCCAGGGTTTTGGCCTGGCCTGCCAGGGCGAGAGCCGGTCCGAGGGTGAGAAAAAAAACGATACGGGCGTACTTCATGACATCTCCAGCACTAAATCCATCCCCTGTCAATCTCCGGTCTTTCTCATACGGCGGGACGGTTCGCGGGTTTCAGGGATTTTCGGCGCTGGAGCAGGAGGCGGGCGAGGCACGTAGCAGCGGGGGCTGGATCGGTTCCTCTCCCGGCTCCTTCAGACCGGCTGGTGCTTGATGAAGGTGCCGGCGCGAAACTCGCTGAAGGCGAGACGCAGCTCCTCTTCGGTGTTCATGACGATCGGTCCGCGCCAGGCGACCGGTTCCTTGAGGGGATGGCCATGGGCGAGGAGAAAGCGCATGCCGCTCTCGCCGGCCTGGATCTGCACGGTCTGGCCCTCATTGGCGAAGACGATCAGGTGACCGGCGGCCACCTCTTTGGCAGCATCCGGGGTGAAGGAACCGCTGCCGGCAAAGAGATAGGCAAAGGTGCGGTGACCGGCGGGGATGGGAAAGCCCATCCGGGCGCCGGGCGCCAGGGTCAGATCGTAATAGCCGACCTCGACGATCAGGTCCCGCATCGGGCCCTGCGTGCCCGCCACTTCGCCGGCGATCACCTTGGCCTGGATGCCCGGCTCGAGCTCGACGGTGGGGATCTGGTCGCTGAGGATGCCGTTGTAGCGCGGCGTCATCATTTTTTGCGCCGCCGGCAGGTTCACCCAGAGCTGGAATCCGAGCAGGGGCTCGTCGACCAGCTGGGGCATCTCCTGATGGATGATGCCGCTGCCGGCGGTCATCCATTGCACCTCACCGCTGCGGATGATACCCTGATTGCCGAGGCTGTCGCCGTGCTCAACCGCACCGGTGAGCAGATAGGTCACGGTTTCGATGCCGCGGTGGGGATGCCAGGGGAAGCCGGCCAGGTAATCGTCCGGATTTTGCGAGCCGAAATGATCGAGCAGGAGAAAGGGATCGAGGTCGGGTGCCTGGGAAAAACCGAAGACACGCTGCAAGCGCACCCCGGCCCCCTCCATCGTCGGCACGCTGCGGGCGATCATCTCAAGGGCACGAAAAACGGGCATACACGACTCCTTTCCGCTGTCAAACGGTTTGCTCTTCACCGGCAGGCGGCTGACTCTCCGTCACCAGCGGCGTCACCAGCACCTTGTCCACCCGGGTGCCGTCCATATCCATCACCTCAAAGCGCCATTTGCTCCATTCAAAAACATCGGTGGGTTTGGGAATGCGCCCGAGGTGCATCAGGACGAATCCGCCGAGGGTTTGATAATTGCTCTCTTCGGGCAGTTCAGCGATATCGAAGAACTCCTTGAACTCCTCCATATAATAGAGGCCATCGATCAGATAGGAGCCGTCGAGCCGTTTTTGCACACCCGGACGGGCCTCGGTTTCGTCGAGGGAGGGGATGTCGCCGACGATGGCCTCGAGGATGTCAAAGATGGTGACGATCCCCTGCATAACGCCATATTCATCGACGACGATGGCGATATGCTGCCGTTCCTTTTTGAAGGTTTCGAGCACATTGAGGGCCATCGCGCTTTCGGGCACGTAAAGGGCGGGCAGCATATGTTTGCGCAGGTCGATCTCCTTTTTGGAGATGGCGCTCTCGAGCAGATCCTTGGCGCGCACGACGCCGATCACCTCGTCGAGATTGCCTTCGCAAACGGGGAAGCGGGAGTGCTCGCTCTCGAGGATCTTTTTATAGGTCTCAACGGCGGTCTCATCGGTCGAGAGCCAGACGACATCGGTGCGCGGCGTCATCAGGGCGCCGGCGCGCTTGTCGGCGAGGCTGAAGACGCTCTCGATCATGTCGCGTTCGGCCTCCTCGAACATCCCGGCCTCGATCCCCTGGTCGATCATCACCTTGATCTCTTCTTCCGAAACCGGCTGCTCCTCGATCTTGCTCAGGCCGAAGAGCCGGAGGATGCCATCGGTGGACCAGCTGAGGATCGCCACCGCCGGCCAGACGATCCGGGCCAGTCGCGACATCGGCGGGGTGAGGGCGCCGGCGACCTTTTCGGGATTATGCAGGGCAACCTGTTTGGGGACCAGTTCGCCGAGGATGAGGGTGAGGTAGCTGATCGCCAGCACCACCAGACCGAAGGCGAGGGGATCGCTGTATTCCGCGAGCGAGTCGAACCGCTTCAGCCACTCGGCCAGGGCTTCGGTGAATTTGGCGCCGCCGACTGCGCCCGTCATGATGCTGATCAGGGTGACAAAGACCTGCACCGTCGAAAGAAAGCGGGTTGGATTGTTGATCAGCTTGAGCACCGATTGGGCGCGGGGATGGCCTTCGTTGGCCAGCTGTTGCAGGCGGGTCTTGCGTACCGATACGACGGCCATTTCGGACATGACGAGCAGTCCGTTGGCTATAATCAGAATGAAGACAAGAAGGAGATTGAGTGTCATTTGTTCCTGTACCTGATGGGAGGTTATGGGGGAGATTATGCTAAAAATTACATAGATTTAGTCCGATAGTCAAGGAAATTCTCGGGCCGGTGCAGGATTAACGCCGGCTGTGAGATATTGCGATTTGATCGTAAAAAAGAGTAGAATAGCAGCAAATAAAATCTTACATTGAAGCGTGGTAATCTGAGGAGAGGATATGAAGAGCAAAGAGCGGTCCCCCAGGAGCAAGCCCGCAGCGACACCGCCTTACCGGCCGATCCGGCTGCATCCCTTGCAGCCGGTTCCGAGCGATATCGCCATCGCCCAGACGGCGCGCATGAAAAAGATCGTCCAGATGGCCCGGGAAGCGGGGATCCAGCCCGGCGAGCTCGAGCTCTATGGGGAGTACAAAGCCAAGGTTCGGCTCTCGATCCTGGAGCGGCTGGCGGCGAATCCCGATGGCAAATATATTGTGGTGACCGCCATGACCCCGACGCCGCTCGGGGAGGGTAAAACCACGACGACGTTGGGGCTGTCGCAGGCGCTGGGAGCCCATCTGCACAAGCGGGTTTTCACCTGCATCCGCCAGCCCTCGCAGGGGCCCACCTTCAGCATCAAGGGCGGTGCCGCCGGCGGCGGCTACAGCCAGATCGTCCCGATGGAGGATTTCAATCTCCATTTGACCGGGGATATTCATGCCATCACGGCGGCCAACAACCTGCTGGCTGCGGCGATCGACGCCCGCATGCTGCACGAGAGCGAACGCAGCGACGATGAAAAGCTGGCGCGAATGCTTTGCAAAAAGGGCGAATTCGCCCTTTCCCAGCGGCGGCGGATGGAGCGGCTCGGGATCCAGGCCAGCCGCCTGGAGGAGCTCTCGGAGGAGCAGATGCGGCGGGTTTTCCGCCTCGACATCGATCCCGATCATATCACCTGGAAACGGGTGGTGGATGTCAACGACCGGCTGCTGCGGCGCATCCAGATCGGCATGGGCGAGGAGGAGCGCAATCAGGCGCGGATGACCGGTTATGATATCGCGGTGGCGAGCGAGGTGATGGCCGTGCTCGCCCTCACCAACAGCCTGCAGGATCTCCGCGAGCGCCTCGGGCGCATGGTGGTCGCGCGCAGCCGGCAATTTGAGCCGATCACCGCCGAGGACATCGGGGCGGCGGGGGCGATGACCGTCCTGCTCAAGGACGCGATCATGCCCAACCTCATGCAGACCCTGGAGGGCACCCCGGCCTTCGTCCACGCCGGCCCCTTCGCCAATATTGCCCATGGCAGCTCCTCGATCCTCGCCGACCGGATCGCCCTCAAGCTGGCCGATTATGTCGTGACCGAAGCGGGTTTCGGCGCCGATATTGGCCTGGAAAAATTCATCAACATCAAATGCCGTTATTCCGATCTCAAGCCGGACGCAGCGGTCATTGTCGTGAGCATCCGCGCCCTCAAGATGCACGGTGGCGGCCCGACGGTGGTGGCCGGCAAGCCCCTCGACCCGGTCTACTCGCAATCGCACCCGGAGCTGGTGGAGGCGGGCTGCGGCAATCTCGCCCGCAGCATCGATATTGCCAGACAGTTCGGCATTCCCGCCCTGGTGGCGATCAATATCTTTCCGGGAGATACCCCGGAGGAGATCGCGGTGGTCCGGCGTGCCGCCCTGGCCGCCGGCGCCCACGGCGCTTATGTCTGCGAGCACTATGCGCGTGGCGGCGCCGGCGTCATCGAACTGGCCAAAGCGGTCTGCGAAGCGGCCGCCGGCACGAAGGCGTTCCAGTTCCTCTATCCCCTGGAATGGTCCATCAAGAAAAAGATTCATGCCATCGCCACCCGCATTTACGGCGCTGACGGGGTCGATTATACCCCGGAGGTGGATCGCGCCATCGATTATTACAGCCGCCAGGGCCTCGACCGCCTGCCCATCTGCATGGCCAAGACCCATCTCTCCCTCAGCCACGATCCGGCGCTCAAGGGCGTACCGACCGGCTGGCGGCTGCCCGTGACCGACCTCAAGGCCTCGGTGGGGGCGGGTTTCCTCTATCCCCTCTGCGGGCAGATGCGGACCATGCCCGGCCTGCCGACCCGGCCGGGCTTTCTCGATGTCGATATCGATACCGCAACGGGCAAGATCACCGGACTCTCCTGAGCGGGAGAGTGTCCCACCGAGCGAAACCGCGCACGCTGGCGTACATAATCTGGAAGGAGCGGGGCCATGAAAAAGAAAGACGAGGAACCTGAGGACCCCTACCGGGTCGAGCCGGGCGGCAAACTCCGCCTCAAGGAGATCGATCCAAACGATGATGCCCTTTTCCCCAAGGGCAAGACCGACGGCAAGGAGGCGCTGCTCAAGCTGAACGACCGGCTGGAGAGCCTGCAGGAGCTTCTTTTTGCCGAGCAGAAACACAAGCTGATGGTGGTACTGCAGGCCATGGATACCGGCGGCAAGGATGGCGTGATCCGCCACGTCTTCGAGGGGGTCAATCCGCAGGGCGTACGGGTGGCCAGCTTCAAGGCCCCGACGCCGCTGGAGCTCGCCCACGATTATCTCTGGCGGATCCATCAGCAAACTCCGGGCAAAGGGGAGATGGTGATCTTTAACCGCAGCCACTATGAGGATGTCCTGGTGGTGCGCGTGCATGAGATGGTCCCCAAGGCGGTCTGGTCGAAACGCTACGAGCAGATCAATGCCTTCGAGAAAGCGCTCGCCGAAGAGGGGACAACCATCCTCAAGTTTTTCCTGCACATCGACAGGGATGAGCAAAAGAAACGGCTGGAGGAACGCCGCGACGACCCCGAAAAACGCTGGAAATTCAATGTTGGCGACCTCAAGGAACGTGCGCTTTGGGATCAATACATGAAGGCCTATGAGGTCGCGATCAGCAAGACCAGCACCCCGTGGGCTCCCTGGTATGTCGTTCCGGCCAACAAAAAGTGGTACCGCAACCTGGTGGTCGCCTCGGTGATCATCAACAAGCTGGAGAGCCTGGGTATGGCCTATCCGGAAGCGACTTTTGATCCCAAAACGGTCGAGATCGAGTAACGAGGGGATGGCATGGAGGTGAGGTTTAGCGTCGTGCGGAAATTCGGGTTCTTTGCGTTGTTGCTCTTCTTTTGTACCGGAGTGGCGCTCCGGGCCCAGGAGTATGTCACCGTTTCTCCGGAGAAAAGTGATGGGGTCTATACGCTGCTGAAACGGTACGGCTTGCCGGCGAGCCGCGAGATGATCGCCCGTTTCTGGGCGCTGAACGAGGATCTGATCCGCGGCGGTGAGTATCTGCGTCTCGGCTTTGATTATCAGCTGCCCATCTACCGGATCTATTACGACGGCAAGAGTATCCGCACCTCCCTCGGCATCACCGATCGGGCCCTGGCGCAGCGGATCGAGCTTTACAACCAGCAGCTGGCTGCCGCCGGCGTCCAGAAAAGCCCCTACAAGAGCAGCATGGAGTTCTGGGTGCCGGCAGACTGGCTGCCGGAGAGTCGCGTGGCCACCGAGCCGGCGAGTTTCAAGATCTTCGGGCCGAAGTATCAGTCGGTCGAGCAGAGCGATCAAGCCCTCAAGGGCTGCATCCTTTACCTGGATCCCGGCCACGGCGGGCCGGATCCCGGGGCGATGGGATTGCGCGGCCGCGACCGGCTCTTTGAGGATGAATACGCCTACGACATCACCCTGCGTCTGGCGCGGCGGCTGCTCGAACATGGCGCCGGCGTTTATATGCTGGTGCAGGATGAGGACGACGGCATCCGGGATGAGGCGATTCTCAAATACGACGATCACGAGTACTATCTGGGCCGCGTCCCCATCGCCCGCGATCAGCTGCGGCGCCTGAGCGACCGGGCCGATATCGTCAATGGCCTCTATGACCGCTACCGGAAGCGGGCGCGGATGCAGCTGATGGTGACCATTCACCTCGACTCGCGCTCGCGCGGCCAGCGCATCGATATCTTTTATTATTACCAGGCCAACAATCCCGCGAGCAAGCGGCTGGCCAGCACCCTGCTCGCCAAAGTGGACGAGAAATATGCCCTCAATCAGCCCGGACGGGGCTATGAGGGCAGCATCTCCACACGCGATCTGCATATGTTGAGTCAGGCCAAACCCACAGCAGTCTATATCGAGTTGGGCAACATCAAGAACAAGAAGGATCAGGACCGGTTCATCATCGCCGACAATCGCCAGGCCGTCGCCAACTGGCTGTGCGAAGGTGTGCTCGAGTTCGCCCGGTCGGCGGGTGAGCAGCGGCGTTGATACCGGCCGGCATGGGTCCTGCTGCACGGCAACAGACAAGTTGGGAAGAGGCGGTTGCCACCGCCTGGGCACCGGACTGCACTCCTCGTCGGGAAACGGGCATGCTGATTTGGGTGGTATATGAATCCAAGCTGGGCAATACCGCCGCGCTGGCGCAGTTGATCGCCGGCGAGCTCGCCAGGGAGCATCGTGTCCGCCTGATGCCGGCCGAGGAGGCGGGGGCGCCGCACGGCGTGGATCTGCTCATCGTCGGTTGCCCGCACCACCGCCATCATCAGCCGGATGCCCTGCTGGCCTGGGCTTTCAAATTGCCGCCGCGGGTGCTGCATGGCATTCGCCTCGGCATTTTCGAGATACGCTACCGGCGTCATTTTTTCTGGCAGGGCGAGAGCGCCGCTTTCCTCGTCTGGCGCCGGCTGCTGGGACTGGGAGGCAAGCCGGTTGCCCGGCCGGTCAGTTTTTATCTGCACCACCAGTCGCGGCAGATTTCGGAGACGGAAATGGGGCGGGGCGCCGCCTGGGCCAGAGGCCTGGCACGGAAAGCCCAGGAGGGTGTACCGAAAGCCCCTTTCATCCACGCCGGCGATCATCTGCTGAACTGATCGCCGGATCGAGGGGCAAGGGGTGGAGGCGGGTACTGCATCGCATTGAAAGGAGAATCGAACATGTTTAAGGAATTCAAAGAGTTCGCCCTGCGCGGCAACGTCGTCGACATGGCGGTGGGTATCATAATCGGCGCTGCTTTCGGTACCATCGTCGGTTCCCTGGTGGCCGATGTGCTGATGCCGCCCATCGGGCTGCTCCTAGGCAATGTCGATTTTTCGAATCTCTTCGTCGTCCTCAAGGAGGGGAGTGCAGCCGGGCCCTATGCCAGTCTGGCCGCTGCCAAGGCCGCCGGCGCGGTGACCCTGAATTACGGCGTCTTTATCAACGCCATCATCAACTTCCTCATCGTCGCCCTGGCCATTTTCTTCCTCATTCGCGGCCTCAACCGCCTGAAACGCAAACAGGAAGCTCCGGCCGAAGTGACGACCAAGGAGTGCCCGCAGTGCCTCTCGACCATTCCGCTCAAAGCGAAGCGCTGCGCCCACTGCACCGCGCAGCTGGAATAGCGGCCGCACCGGTCCTGGAGCAGCGGCGGGCGCTTGCGCTTTCGCGCCACCGTGCCAGGGGCGGCTCGCCGCTGCGGCCAGGCCCACCAGCCATTATCCGGCCACCCGGATCATTTTCTCTCGCATCAGCCCATAAGGAGAGCATACCATGTCATCGGCTCCATCCATTCCCATCTGCGATCTGCATTGCGATACCGCCACCAACCTGCTGCTCGGCTCCGCACTGACCGACCCGTCGATGCAGGTCAACTTGCCGGCGATGCGCCGGGGAGGGATCGGCCTGCAGGTTTTTGCCTGCTACATCCCGCCGGCCATTCCCAAGGGCAGCGCCTTCGCGATGGTGGAGAAGATGATCCTGCACCTGAAGGCGGAGCTGGCGCGCCATCCGGAGATGGCCCTGGTGCAGTCGCTCGCAGAGGTTCGCGCGGCACGGGAAGAGGGCAAGATCGCGGCGATGATCGCCGTCGAGAACGGCAATGCGATCGATGCTGATCTGGGCAACCTCGAAAAACTGCACCAGCTGGGGGTGCGGCTGATGACGATCATTCATGCCGAGAGCAATGAATGGGCGATCAGTTCGAACGATCCCGCCCCGGCTTTTGGCGGCCTGAGTGATTTCGGCCGGGATGTCATCCAGGCGATGGACGATCTGGGGATGATCATCGATGTCTCGCACAGCCATGACCGGACAGTCGAGGAGGTGCTCAAGTGCAGCCGTAAGCCGGTCATCGCCTCGCACTCCTGTGCCAAAACCCTGTGCTCCGCCGCGCGCAATCTCCCCGATGAACTGATCGCCGGGCTGGCCTATTCGGGCGGGCTGGTGGGGGTAAATCTCTATCCCGGCTTTCTCGACGGCGCCTACAGCGAGCAGATTACCGCCACCGCCGGAGACCTCTTCACCGAGTTGGGCAAGATGGAGCGGGAGGCGGGAATGGATCTGGTCAAAATCGGCCGGCTCTTCCCCGAGTTCAGCCGGAACTTTGCCGCTGCGATGGGAGAGAACCTCCTGCCGCTCGAACGCTATTATGACCATCTGCTCTATATCACCGAGCTGATCGGCGCCGAGTATGTTGCCTTTGGTTCCGATTTTGACGGGGTGCCGATCCTGCCCGCGGGTGTTACCGACTGCAGCAGCCTGCGGACGATCCAGCAGGGCCTTTTTGAGCGGGATTACTCGCAGGATGAGGTCGAGGCGATCTGCTGGGAGAATTTCCTGCGCATTGTCGGCGCTGTCTGCGGCTGAGCGGCGGCCGGGATCCCGCCGGAAGGCCCGTCCGATCGGTGAAAAATCAATTTGCTTCCATGCGAGAGTTTTTGTATTATAACACGTACGAATGCCGGGCGGGCCTGCCCGATTACCTGCCAGGCCGCCCAGCGCGGGGAGAGCACCATGCCGCTTGTCTATATCACCCGTCACCTGCACTTCAACGCTGCGCACCGCCTGCATAGCGATCTCCTCTCGGACCAAGAGAATCAAGCAGTTTACGGCGCTTGCAACAATCCCATGGGGCATGGGCATAACTATGAGCTGGAGGTGACGGTCGCAGGCGAGCCCGATCCCGTGACAGGCATGGTCATCGATCTCAAGGTGCTCAAGGAGATCGTCGAGCGCGAGGTGATCAGCCTGGTGGATCACAAACACCTCAATTTCGATGTCGATTTCATGCGGGGCATCGTCCCCACAGCCGAAAACATCGTGGTGGCCTTTTGGCAAAGGCTGCAAGGCGCCTTTGCCGGCTGCCAGCTCCATGAACTGAAACTCTGGGAGACGCCGCGCAACGTCGCGGTCTACCGCGGTGAAAGCTCAGCAAAACCGGAATCATTCATCTAGAGGAACGAGCATGGCCCAAAGCATTGAACCGTTGGTCAAGGAACTATTGGTGGAGTTGGGGGAAGATCCGCTACGGGAGGGATTGTTGCGGACGCCCAAACGGGTCGACGCCGCTCTGCGCTACTTGACCCAGGGATACCAGCAGAGCCTCGAGGAACTGCTCAATGAGGCGATTTTTGCCGAAGAGTGTGAAGAGATGGTGGTAGTTCGCAATATCGAATTCTACAGCATGTGCGAACATCACATGCTGCCCTTTTACGGGCGGGCGCATGTTGCCTATCTGCCCAAGGGCAAGATCATCGGTCTGAGCAAAGTGCCGCGGCTGGTCGACATGTACGCGCGCCGGCTGCAGGTGCAGGAGCGGCTGACCAACCAGATCGCCCAGACCCTGATGCAGGTGCTCGATCCCTATGGCGTGGCGGTCGTCCTGGAGGGCAAACATCTGTGCATGATGATGCGCGGGGTCGAGAAACAGAACAGTTTTGTCACCTCCAGTGCCATGCTGGGTGAGTTCAAGAAGGACCGTGCAACGCGGATGGAATTTCTCAATTTGATCAAATCGTGGGAGTAGTATGTCGCAACTGGAACTGAATGGCAAGATCGTCTGGATAACGGGTTCCGGCCGGGGTATCGGCCGCTCGATCGCGCTCTCTCTGGCTGCCCATGGGGCGCACGTCGTCCTTTCGGCGCGAACTATCTCGGATATCGAGGCGGTAGCACAGGAGATCACCAATCTGGGCGGCCAGGCGCTGGCGATGCCTTGCGATGTCCGCCATGCGGATCAGATCCGCCGCGTGGTCGTCGCGGTCGAGCGGACCCATGGTCCCATCCAGGTATTGATCAACAATGCCGGGGTGGCGGTCTTTAACAAGATCGTCGACACCAGCGAGAGCGACTGGGATACGATGATGGAGACCAACGTCAAGGGCGCCTTTCTCTGCTCCCAGGCGGTGCTGCCGGGCATGATCGAGCGCAAGTCCGGCCATATCATCAACATGGTCTCGGTGGCGGGCCGGACGCCCTATTACAGCAATGCGGCCTACTGTGCCTCCAAGTATGGTTTGCTCGGGTTCACCGATGTGCTGCGGATGGAGGCGCGCAAGCACGGCATTTGTGTGACCGCGCTCATGCCCGGGGCGACCGACACCCTCATCTGGGGGGAGAGCGGCGTCGACAACACCCGAATGATGCTCGCCGACGAGATCGCCAAGGCGGTCACCGCGGTCCTGCTGACCGGCGAATCGGCGATGATGGAGGAGGTGGTCATCCGCCCGCTCGGCGGCGATCTGTGATCCCGGTGCGACCCCGCTTGCCGGCGGCGAACGCTACTCTTTTCCCTGGAAAGGCCGCGTCCTTCTCATGAAACTGCAGTCCGTAGCCCTGACCATCCTGCCTCTTTTCCTGTTCTCCATGCACCCGGCGGCCGGTGTTCCGCAGGGAGCCTGGCAGTTGGAGACGATCCCGGTCACGGAGATCCGACCCGGCATGACCGGCTTTGGCAAGACCGTTTTTCAGGGGGAGAAGATTGATACCTTCGGGGTGACCGTCATCGACGTCATCGATAATTTCTATCCCCAGGAGGATCTGATCATCATCCGCCTGACCGGTGAGCAGGTGGAACAGACCGGGGTGGTGGCCGGCATGAGCGGCAGCCCGATCTACCTCGACGGCCGGCTGGCGGGAGCGTTGGCCCTGCGTTTCATCGATTTTCAGAAGGAGCCGATCGCCGGCGTCACGCCGATCGCGGCGATGATGCGGGCGAGTGCCTACGAGGCGGAGCGCCCGGCGGTGCGGCCGGGGGCGGCACAAAGCGCGCCCAGCTATCTGCGCGCGGTCCTGCTGGGGACGGAGGCCGGCTTTTGGCCGGAGCTGCTGGCGCCGCTGCTGCCGGCGCCGGAGTCGCGCCTGGCCGTGCGGCGTATCGATGCACCGCTGCTGTTATCGGGTTTTTCGGAGCCGGCCCTCGCTGCCGCCGCTCCGCTCTGGGCCAGCCTGGGATTCTCGCCGGTGCTCGGCGGGACGGCGGTCACGGCCAAGTCCTCCGGTGCGACCCTCGAGCCCGGCAGCGCCATCTCGCAAGTCTTCGTGCGCGGCGATTTCGGCATGGAGATGACCGGCACGGTCACTGCGGTCGACGGTGACAAGGTCCTCGCCTTTGGCCATTACCTCTTCAATCTCGGTCCCATGCAGATGCCGATGGCGCGCAGCCGCATCCTGGCGACCCTGCCCAGCCTGATGGGATCGAGCAAACTGGCGCACTCGCTGGAGATCATCGGCACGATACGTCAGGACCGGCTGTGCGGCGTCTACGGCCAGATTGGCCTCGAACCGGTGTGGATCCCGGTCCAGGTCGACCTCAAGGGACCGCGCAGCAGCCGCACCTTCCAGTTTCAGCTGGCGGACGATCCGGCCCTGCGCAACCTGATGCCCTTTTTTCTGCGCACGGCGCTCTTTCAGGCGCTGGTGGCGGGCAAGCTTGGCGCTGAACCCTCGACGGTGCGGCTGCGCTGCACCATCGCTCTGGCGGATGGCCGCCAGCTGCAACTGGGCGATTTTATCTCCTACCAGGAGCGGCTCGGCTTTCTCGGCGCCGGCAGCGAGATCGGCGAGGCCGTAGATCTGATCGCAGTGAGCCTTGGCGCGCTGATGGTCAATCCGTTTGATCCGCCGGCCGTCCGTTCCATCGCTATCGCCGCCGATATCGAGCCCGGCGAACGGATCGCTGCCGTCACCTCCATCCGGCAGGATCGCCTCGAGGTCGCGCCCGGCGATTCCCTGCACCTCGCCATCACCCTGCGCAGCAGCCAAGGCCGCGAGATCGGATTTCGCCAGTGTCTCTGCCTGCCGCGTTACCTGCAGGCGCGCAGCCTGACCATCATTGCCTCCGGCGCGGCCGGCCTGATCCAGGCCGAAGTGGCGAACAACCCGGACAAGTATCGACCCGATTCCTTTGCCCGGTTGTGCACGCTGCTCGAAGAGCGCCGCACCAGCGACCATCTTTACGTTCAGGTTCGCGAGCCTGCGCCGGGGATCGCTGTGGCCGGCGCCGAGCTCAGCGGTCTGCCTCCCTCGGTTCTCGCGACCATGAATGGACGGGGCAGCGAGCGCCTGCTGCGCGACCGCGTCCTGGCTGAGTGGGTGATCCCCACCGAATATGAAGTCACCGGCACGAAACGCTTGAATGTGCGTATCGAACAACCACGGACGGAACCGCCGGAGGGCAATACGGCTGTTTTCGACCTGCAATATCAGGAATGAGGATGAAATCCAGAAATCGTCTCAGCGTGCTCCCCGGGCTGCTCTTGCTGGCAGTGCTGGCTGTCGGCCGGCCGTCGTTTGCAGCCGGTCCCCTGCTGCGCAGCTGGAAAACGTACGGCGACTTTCTCCCCTGCCGGCTGGAGAACCTCTCGCTCGAGAGTTCGGGCCGCCTGGTTCTTGCCCGCCAGGCCCGCCTGGTCATCGATTCGGGCGAACCCTACATCTGGGATATCGCCAGCGACCCCACCGGCGCCCTTTTTCTCGCGACCGGTAACCGGGGGCGGCTCTTCCGGGTGGCAGCAAATGGGGATACTTCCCTCTGTTTCACCGCCGGGGAGCCGGAGATCTATGCCCTGGCCGAGGATGGCCATGGCAACCTCTACATCGCGACCTCGCCGCACGGTCGCATCTACCGGCGCGACCCGGCAGGCGCAGTACGGGTTTTCTGTGAGCCGGGTCAGACCTATATCTGGGACATGCTTTTCGATCGCAGCGGCAATCTCTGGGTGGCTACCGGCGGCAAGGCCCGGCTGCTGTGCGTCGATCCCGCCGGTCAGATCAGCATGGTCCTGGAGAGCGAAGCCGAGCATCTGCGTTGTCTCGCCCGCGAGGGCGAAACCCTCTACGCCGGGAGCAGCCGGCCGGGGTTGATTTATCGTATCCGCAAAAATGATCCTGCGTTCGTACTCTACGATACCGGTGTGGAGGAAGTGCACAGCCTTGCCGCACTTTCCGGTTCCATTCTTTATGCAGCCATCCGCAGCGCCGGCGTGCCGGCCGCTGCCACAGAGGTGAGCGCCCCCGGCGTGACGATCCAGTCCAACCCCGGCGACAACGAGGAGACGGAAAAAAACGGCGTCGCCCCTGAGACCATGGTGCCCGCAGCGGGCGAGAGCCCCGCGGGCTTTGCCTCGCAGCTGGTACGCATCGATGCCGAGGGGTATGGCCGGCCGGTCTGGCCGGCGGACGCCGGCGAGGTCCAGTCCCTGCTCGCCGATCCGGAGGGCGGGGTACTGGTGGGCAGTGGCCGTGATGGCCGGCTCTACCGCATCGACCCGAACGGCGATATCTCCCTGTTGCTGCAACTCTCCGCCTCGCAGATCCCGGTCGTGTATCGTACGGCCAATGGCGCTCTGCTCCTGGGCACCGCCAATATGGGCCTGGGCTATCGTCTGGCTGCACCGGGTCCGAGCGGCCGCTGTGAATCAGAGCCGGTTGATGCCGGCACCTTGAGTTACTGGGGAGCCTTGAGCTGGCGCGGCCAGGGATCCCTGCGCTTCGAGACCCGCTCCGGCAACACCCGCAAGCCGGAGGCGAGCTGGAGCCCCTGGCAGCCCCTGGCGGGCGCGGCGGACGACCTGCACATCGTCAGCCCGGCCGCCCGCTTCCTGCAGTGGCGCTGCACCCTGACCACCGGCCGTCAGCCGGCGGAACTGCGCGAGGTGACCCTTGCCTGCATGCAGAAAAACCGGCCGCCGGAGATCGACGATCTCCTCCTCCTGCCGCCTGGTGATTTCTACGAGGCCGGCCAGGAGCCGGACGCCGTGACCAGGGGGATCAGCGAAGCCGGCCCGCTGCCCAAACGGGAATCCAGGAAGGGATTTCGCACCGCCCTGTGGCAGTTCTCGGATCCCAACCACGATCCCCTGCTCTTTACCCTCTGGTATCGCCGGGTTGAGGATCGCCACTGGCGCCGGCTCGCCGGTCCGCTCGCGCAGATCCTTTACGCCTGGGACACCAGCCAGATGGCCGATGGCGACTATTTGCTGCGGCTGGCAGCATACGACAGTCTGACCCTGCCGCTCGGAAAGGGATTGAGAACGGAAAAGATCAGTCCGGCCTTTCTGGTGGACAACAGCGCGCCGCGGATCGAGTTCTCTTCCACCCGGCAGGAGGGCGACCAGAGCCTGCTGGGCTTCAAGGTTTGTGATGCCGCCTCCGCCATCGCCCATGTGCGCGTCAGCATCAACGCCGGCGGCTGGCAGACCCTTTATCCGGTCGACGGCATTTGTGATTCACTCTGCGAGGCGTTCCTGCTTCCGCTTCCTGGTGGTCAAGCGCCCCTGGAGATCTCGGTCGAAGCAGCCGATCAGCTCGAAAATACGGGCACGGCCCATCATCTGATTAAAGGGTTTTAATGATCCAGGGTAAAGAATGGCAGCCGGTGCGCGATTTTTTCCGGGACAAGCGCAGAGTAGCGGTCACCACGCATATCCATCCCGACGGCGATGCCATTGGCAGCCAGATGGCAATGGCGCATTACCTGCGCCAGATCGGCAAGGAGGTGGTGCTCCTCAATGGTGACCCGACGCCCGATTATTTTCATTTTCTCGATCCCGGCCGGGAGATCGCGATCTACTCGCCGCTGCAGCATGAGGCCGTGATCGCCGGGCTGGATGGCTGCCTGGTGGTCGATATCAGCGATTGGGGCCGGCTGCGCGGGCTGGGTGAGGCCTTGCAGCGCCACCACATCCCGCTCGCCTGCATCGACCATCATATCCCGGCCGAACAGATGGGCGAGGTGCATGTCTGTGTGCAGGAGGCCTCCTCAACCGGCGAAATGATCTATGATTTTCTGCTCGACTCCGGCGCGGAGTTGACCCTGCCGATCGTCGATGCCCTCTACACCTGTGTCATGACCGATACCGGCTCGTTCCGGTTCAACAATACCACCGCCCGCACCCACCTCATCGCCGCTGACCTGCTTGAGCGGGGTGCGCACTATCGGGCGATCTATGAGCAGGTCTATGAGAACAATTCAAAGCAGCGCACCCTGCTCATGGCCCGCTTGCTCGAGCAGATGCATTTCGCCTGCGACGACCGGCTCGCCTATTTCAGCCTCTCGCAGCAGCTGCTCCGTCAGACCGGTGCCGAGCTGTGGGAGACCGAGGGCTTTTCCGAACTGCCGCGGGCCATTGCCCGGGTGGAAGTCAGTCTGATGTTCACCGAAACCCGGGAAGGCAGCACCAAGGTCAGCTTCCGTTCGAAAGGCCGCGTGGCTATCAATGAGCTGGCGGCGCGTTTCGGTGGTGGCGGCCACAAATTCGCATCCGGCGCAACCCTCGCCATGAGTCTGAACCAGGCAGTGGAGGTCGTGGTGGAAGAGGCCAAAAAACTGTTCAAAGAGTAAAAAAACGACGACACCCCCGGCATGCCGACTACTGGTCACGAAAATATCGATCGCTTTTATGCTCTCGCGGCACATGCCTCCCTGATCTCCGATCCGGCGGAGATCTTTCGCCAGTCCCGCGCCCTGCTGCTGCGCATGATTCCCGCCGATTACTTTCTGATCTTTTATGATGACAAACTGCGGGAGTGTTTGACGGCCTCTTTCGCCTACAACATCCTGCCCCTGCCGACGCTGGAAGAGATCACCATTCCCTATCAGGATCCGCTCATCAAGGATGTTCTGATCAGCCGTCAGACCGTCGTTCGCCAGGATTGCCTGGAGCCCCTGGTGCATGATGTGAGCCAGGAGCTCATCGTCCCGATCATCACGCCCGACGAGGTGCTCGGTTCGCTCTATTTTGCCCGGCTGGCGGAGCGTCCCTTTACCGCGGAGGAGATTCGTCTGGCCGAGCTCTGCGCCTTTCTCCTGGTCGCCCCGATGGAGCGGGCGCACTGGGAGCAGCGCTCGCGGCAGACGCATGATATTCTCAACAGTTTCCGCGAGAAATACCTCTCCATCCTCGACGCGCTGCCCTATCCGGCGGTGGTGATCGACGCCGAAGCCGACCGGCTCGAGGAGGTCAACCGCGCCTTCATCGATTGGCTGGGCTACGACCGCCGCCAGGTCTTTCTCTGCCGTTTCTCCGAACTCTGCCGCTCGCAGGAGGAGTTCGGCGAGGGCCATGCGTGGCCGCCGCATTCAGCGCGCGTGCAGGTCGTTGACCCGGCGGGGGGCCTGCATGAGGTGCAGGCGCTCAGCGCCGTGCTCAGCACCCAGGAACCGGGGAAACGGATCATCACCTTCCTCAGCGACTGGCGCCCGGCTCACCCGGAGGGAGTGCAGCAGGATGCGGAAATCCTCATCCGCACCCTCGCCCACGATCTCAAGGCGCCGCTGCAGAGCCTCAAAGGCTATGCCACTCTGCTGCTTGAGGAACAGGGGGGCGATCTCCCCGTGGCGGCAACGACCTATCTGGCCCGGATGTCGATCAATATCGAGCAGATGGAGCGCCTTATCGCCGATCTGCTCGACCTTTCACGCCTCAGCAGTGGCGACTTTCCCTTCCAGGAGGCCGACTCCTTCGAGATCCTCAAGAGCGCCCTCGAGTCGCTCGCAGGGCTGATCGAAAAGCGGCCGGTGAACATGATCATCGATTCCACCCTGCCGCGTATCATCTGCAACTATACCCAGATGACCCAGGTTTTCGCCAACCTTCTCTCCAACGCCCTGAAATTCACTCACGGGATCGCCATTCCCAATATCGAGGTCGGCTGCAGCGCCACCGAAGAGGATTTTGAATTTTACGTCAAGGATAACGGCATCGGCATCACACCGGAGGATCTGGATCGCATCTTCGATCTCTTTTACACGCGCGACGCCAGCGAAGGCGGCAAGAGCACCGGCGTCGGGCTGACCATCGTTAAACGCATCGTTGAGCGGCACCATGGCCGGGTCTGGGCGGAATCCGCGCCAGGCCAGGGGACGGTCATCAAATTTACCTTACCGCAGCTTTTGCACCGGCAGGTGACCCTTGCCGGGGAGTGACGGCCGTGCAGCGTGAATTTCAGATCCTGATCATCGAAGATCATCCGGAGCAGGCCCACCTGATGGAGCTGATTCTCAAGCGCCATGGTCAGCCCTTTGCGGTGCAGATCCTGCACGATCCGGAGGAGGGGCTGGCCTACCTGCAGCACGCGCCCGTCGATGCCCTGGTGCTCGATTACAGCCTGCCCAAAATGTCCGGCCTCGAGGTGCTGCAGGTGATCAAGACCGACCACCCGGGACTGCCGGTGATCATGGTCACCGGCCAGGGGGACGAACGTATCGCGGTCGAGGCGATGCGTCACGGGGTCTACGATTATCTCGTCAAGACCAAGGATTTTCTCGATCTTTTGCCGCGGGTGGTCACGCGAGCGATCGAGGAGCAGCAGCTCTCCTCGCGCCTCGAACAAAGCGAGCAGCGCTATTTTGCCCTCTTCGACAAGGCCAGCATCGCCATCTTCATCACCGAGGCCGATTCATTCCGGCTGCGACAGGCCAATGGCATGGCCCTCAAACTGACCGGCTATCCCATCCATTCCCTGCTCGAAAGAACCTTTTTACAGATTTGTGCCGCCCGCTCCCTGCAGGAGGTCGAAGGCTTTCTCGCCCGCATCAGGCAGGAGGGCCAGGCCAATCTTGACCAGGTGCTGCTGGTACGCCAGGACCAGCATCTCATCCCGGTGGATCTCAGCGGCAGCCTGGTCTCGATCGGCGACCGCCAGGTCATCCAGTGTTTCGCCCGCGACATCAGCGAGAAACTTAAAATGCAGCGCCAGCTGCTCCTCAGCCGCCAACGGCTGATCTCCCTCTTTGACGGCATCACCGACCCCATTTCGGTGCAGGACCGCGACCATAATCTCATCATGGGCAACAAGCGGTATTCGGAGATCACCACCGGCAACACCCCCGGCCTGGTTGGCTGCAAGTGCCACAAGGCCCTTTTCGGCAGCGACAGTCCCTGTCCCAACTGTCCCGCCTTCGAGACCTACCGCACTGGGGAATCACGCTTCATCGAGATCATTCACGAAGGGCGGACCTATGATCTCTGGACCTTCCCGATGGCCGGACTGGACGGCCGGCCCGAGTTCCTCGTCGAGTACGCCAAGGATGTCACCGAGCAGAAAGAGATCGAGAAACAGCTGATCAAATCGGAAAAGCTGGCCTCTGTCGGCCTGCTCTCCTCGGGCATCGCCCATGAGCTGCGCAATCCCCTGAATATCATCGAGACCGCCCGATACTCCATCGAAGACCTCCTGCAGCATGGCCAGCCCGAGATCGACCGCAAGCTGGAGATCATCAAAAAGAATGTCCGCCGCGCCTCGGTGATCATCGAGAATCTGCTCCAGTTTTCCCGCCACTCCGAATACGAACGCGAGCGCGTCGATGTCGAAAAACTTGTCGACACCACCCTTTCACTGGTGGAAAAAGAGACCGCGGTCCGCAATATCATCCTCGAGAAGAGCTATGCCGGCGTCGCCAAGGTCTATTTCAGTCTCGATTCCCTCAAGCAGGTCTTTCTCAACATCATCTATAACGCGGTGCAGGCGATGCCCCATGGCGGCGTGTTGCGCATTGTCACCTCGGCCAGCGCCGGCAGCGGCTGGGTCGACATCGAGTTCACCGACAACGGCGTGGGCATTCCGGGCGAGAACCTCAGCCACATCTTCACCCCCTTCTTCTCGACCAAACGCGAGAGCGGCGGGACCGGCCTGGGGCTCTATCTCTCCTATACGATCATCAAACGGGAGGGGGGCGACATTCTGGCGCGCAGCCGGGAGGGGACCGGCACCACCTTTACGGTCAAGCTGCCGATCGCTAAAAACTCCGGCGCTCCGGATGCGGGCGAGTTAGGTGTTGACTAATTTAATCATTATTATTACATTATAGCCTCAATTCGCCGTTCGCGTCATCAACCAGGGATTGGACAGGATCACTTGTGAAAATCGAAAGCATTTTCGCACCCATTCAGGGGCCCTTGCACGATTTCGAAGACGCCTTTCAGGAAATATTGCAGTCCGACATCCCGCTGGCCAATCAGGTGGTGCATTACATCGCCGCCCTCAAGGGGAAACGGCTGCGGCCAGCCCTGGTTTTTCTCGCCAGCCGCCTGCACGGTGAGGTGACCCCCCGCTCCATGAGCGCCGCGGTGGTGGTCGAACTCCTGCACACGGCGACCCTGGTACATGATGATGTCGTCGATACCTCCGAGCTGCGCCGCGGCAAGCCGACAGTCAACTCCATCTGGGACAATCGCATATCGGTACTGGTGGGGGATCTCCTCTTTTCGCGGACCCTCAACGTCCTGGTCGATCTGCAGAGCCCACCCGCCCTGGGGATCGTCTCGGAGATGGCCAACCGGATCACCGAGGGTGAATTGCTGCAGGTCGAACACGAACACGATTATCAGATCAGCGAGCCGGTCTATTTCGACCTGGTGGCCAAAAAGACGGCCGCTCTTTTCGCCGCTTCCTGTGAGTTGGGCGCTCTGGCGGTGGAGGATGAGCCAGTGGGGCGCCAGCGGATGAAGGAGTTTGGCGAGAACCTCGGCATCGCTTTCCAGATCAAGGACGATCTCCTCGATTATGCCGGCGATGTGGCGGTGCTGGGCAAACCCGTGGCCAATGATATCCGCGAGAACAAGGTCACCCTGCCACTGATCTACGCCTTCGCCCAGGCACCGGCCGAGGAGACAGGGCGGATCATTGGGCTGCTGGAGCAGCCACAGCTGGCCGAGGAGGATATCCGCACGATCATCGATTTTGTCCGCGAACACGGCGGACTCGTCTATGCGGAAGAGATGGCGCACCGCTATTGCCGTGCGGCAGCGGCGATTCTCGAGCACTATCCGCCCTCGGAAATCCGCGATGGCCTGATGACGCTGGTACAGTTTGCGATTTCGCGTGAAAAGTAAAAGGGCCGGCCTCTCCGCTTTTACCCTGCCAGGCGCGGCGATCCTCCTGCTCCTCTTCTTCACCTCCTGCGCCCGGGACCCGCGCGTGCCTGTCGTCCGCTCTTTTTTTCTGATGGATACTTACGTCACGATCAAGGCTTTTCCGGCGCCCGGTGCCCGGGCGGAAGCGGAGACGATCATCGAACGGGCCGCCGCGCGCATGCGGGCGATCGATTCGCTCTCGGATAACTACTGGGACGATAGCGAGATCAGCCGGTTGAACCATCACGCCGGCGCGGCAGCACTGCCGCTCTCGGCCGATATGCGGGCGATGCTGACCGCCGCCTTGCGGGTGGACAGCCTCAGTGGCGGCGCCTTCACCCCGGTCGTCGGCAGGCTGACTGAGCTTTGGGGGTTTGGCCGCAGGGATTCCATGCGGGTTCCGCCGGAGTCTGAGCGTCTGCAAGCCGTCGCCCACACCGGTCGCCAGGCGGTGCAGCTGCAGGGGGGCCACCTCCGCTTCCTTGACCCGTTGGCGCGCCTCGACCTCGGCGGCATCGCCAAGGGTTACGCGGTCGACGCCGCCATCGCGCTCCTCCAGGAGAACGGCATCAGCGATGCCCAGGTGGATGCGGGCGGTGACCTGCGCACCCTGGCCTCCGCGGCCACCGCGGGACGGCGCAAAATCTACGTCCGCCATCCGGCCTTACACGAGGCCTTTTTCGGGCGCTTCCCGCTCGATCAGGGCGCGGTGGCGACCTCCGGCGATTACGAGCGATTTTTTGAGGTGGACGGCGTCCGCTATCACCATCTCCTCGATCCGGCCACCGGCATGCCGGCCCGCGGCTGCCACAGCGTCACCATCATCGGCAGTGAAGCAACACTTTGCGACGCCCTGGCGACGGCAGTCTTTGTCCTCGGTCCGGAAAAGGGGATGCAGCTGATCGAAGCCCTGCCCGGGATCGAAGGGCTGATTCTCACAGAGACCGCAGGCACCCTGCAGGCGGGCCTCAGCAGCGGCCTGACAAGCCGATTTGAACAACTGAGCCAATAAGGAGCACCCATGCCGAGAACACTGGTTACCGGCGGCGCCGGCTTTCTGGGATCGCACTTGTGCGAATACCTGCTCCAGCAGGGACACCAGGTGATCGCGATGGATAACCTGTTGACCGGCAGCATTGCCAACATCGAGCACCTGCAGTGCGAGGCGTTCAGGTTCATCAAGCACGACGTCACCGAATATATCTATATCGCCGGACCGGTCGACTATGTTTTTCATTTTGCCTCGCCGGCCAGCCCGCTCGATTACCTGCAGCTGCCGATTCAGACCCTCAAGGTGGGTGCTCTCGGCACCCACAAGGCCCTCGGCCTGGCGATGGCCAAGAATGCCCGTTTTCTCCTCGCCTCGACCTCCGAGGTCTATGGCGATCCGCTGGTGCATCCCCAACCCGAGGCCTATTGGGGTAATGTCAATCCGGTCGGCCCGCGCGGCGTCTATGACGAGGCCAAGCGCTTTGGTGAGGCCCTGACCATGGCCTACCACCGCTACAAGGGGGTCGACACCAAGATCGTGCGCATCTTTAATACCTATGGCCCGCGCATGCGCCCCAACGACGGTCGTGCGATTCCGGCCTTTGTGCCCCAGGCGCTGCGCAACGAGCCGATCACGATCTTTGGCGACGGCTCACAAACTCGCAGCTTTTGTTATGTCAGCGATCTCATCGAGGGCATCTATCGTCTGATGCTCTCGGAGCAGCACGAGCCGGTCAATATCGGCAATCCACACGAGATGACCATCCGCGAAATGGCCGAGGCGATCATCCGCCTCACCGGCAGCGCCAGCGAGCTGCACTTCAAGCCCCTGCCGGTCGACGATCCCAAGGT
>CAYTCI010000037.1:0-36160 GCA_964436305.1 uncultured Cytophagia bacterium
CTGGACCGTGGCGGTGGTCGGGTAATGACGAAAGGTGACGGTGACAGCAGCGGGCGCTGCGGCCGAGGCCAGCGCCAGCAGGAGGAGGAGGGCGCAACGTTTCATGGCTTAATCACTTTCATGGGCGAGAGATGAGGGGCACCAGAGGGCGACCGGGCATTCGGCACAGCGGGGTTTGCGTGCCTGGCAGATGGTCCGGCCCAGTTTGAGCAGGTTCATGTGCAGGGAGTAGCTCTTGCCGCGGGGTACCAGCGGCTGCATGAGCGCATGGGTCTTTTCGGCGCTGACCCCCTGCGGCACCAGCCCCAGCCGCTGGCAGATGCGGTGGACATGGGTGTCGACCGGGAAGAGATCCGCGCCGCAGCTGACCATCAGCACCACACTGATGGTCTTGATGCCGACGCCCTTGAGCTGCATAAAGGTCTCGCGGACGGCCTGCGGCTCCAGGCCGCAGAGGAAATCCAGTTCAAAGGTACGGTAACGAGCCTGAATCCAGCGGAGCATCTCGCGGATACGGACGCTCTTTTGATTGGCCAGACCGGCCGGCCGGATCGCCGCGGCGATGGCCTCCGGTTCGGCGCGGCTCACGGCCTCCCAGTCGGGGAAGGCCTGCCGCAGGCGGGCGAAAGCCAGGTCGCGGTTACGGTCGTTGGTGGATTGCGAGAGCACCGTGAGGATCAGGGTATCGAGCAGGCTGTCGCCGGCATGCCAGCGGGGTTCGCCGAAGGCCTCCTCCAGTCGCGTAGTGACCAGCGCGGTCCGCCGCCCTGGCTGGAGGGCGGCAATCCAGCTGCTGCGGGCCGCGGCAAAGCCGGCCTTCAGCCCGGCGGTTGCGGCAGGGGGGATGGCGGTACGAAAGGCCCGCGCGAAAGCCCGGCTGCGCAGGGCGGCTTCCAGACAGGCGGGCGTGGGACAGAGATAGCAGCCCCGCCCGGGGCGTTCATGGCGTGGATCGAACACCACCACGCCCTGGTCATCGCGTACCAGACGCAGCAGCCTTTCTGCAGGTCTGGCGCTGCGGCAGCCGATGCAGGTGCGGACGGATTGATGGCGGTTGGACTCCAGAGACTCTCCTTGTTGATGGGTTAAGTTAGAGTATTTTCCTGCGAAATTCAAGTAAAAAGCAGCCGGCCGGTGCAAGGTGTGTGTGGGGCATGAATGTCACAAATTTGACGAATAAATAAAAAATTTAATAAATAAATAATAATTTTGTTGCATCAATGGGCCACTTTTGTTATATTGAAGTGGACAAATAAGTACCAGTTTTTCCAGCCCCAGACAAGGCGTTCGCAGGCAGACATCAGACGGGTAGCGGTGCGGTTCGGTTACGGAGTGGTGATCGGTAGTATGGATTCCCAGACGAACGCTTCCCCTTTTCTGCAAATGCTTGCGGTCCAGGCGCTTTCGCGCATGCCGGTCGGGGTGATCCTCACCGACCGCGATGGCCGCATCCAGTGGGTCAACGACCGGCAGCAATGGTTCACCGGCGTCCCGCCCCAGGGACTGATCGGATACTCCCTTTTTG
Source organism: uncultured Cytophagia bacterium (assembly GCA_964436305.1). Taxonomy (GTDB): domain Bacteria; phylum Zhuqueibacterota; class Zhuqueibacteria; order Residuimicrobiales; family Residuimicrobiaceae; genus JAKPUX01. Next base: position 1,526 of record CAYTCI010000037.1, read on the forward strand.
AACATCCCGGGCTTTTCTTTGAGGCCCTGCATGATGCCCTCCAGTTCACCCTGGTCAAGGGCAAGATGCGTCAGATCATCCTGCGCCAGCATCGCCTCCACTGCCGCATCGAGATTACGCCGCTGGCCCTCGAGGGCCGCCTTCTGGGTGCCGCGGTCTGTTTCTACGAGATGGAGGCCGCTGCGGCGGAGAGGGCCGCCGAGGATCCCGTCACCCAGCTGGTTGCGGACGAGCAGCGGGCCATGGTGCGTTTGCTCTCCTCGCTGCTGGACACGCTGCCGCTCGCGGTGGCTGCCGTGGCTCCCGATGGCAGTGTCCTGTACACCAATGCTGCGTGGCGCACGGACTTCGCCGAAGACCTGGAGCGGCCGCTGACGGCGATGCTGCCGGCTGCAGCTGGCAGCGTGGTGGCAGAGGCGCTGCAGGCCAGCTGGCGGGAGGGGTGCGGGCGGCTGGCCGGTGGCCGCGGGCATGGTACCGGCCGGACCTTCTGGATCGCCCCATTGCGTCCCAATCCGGAGCTGACGCTCGGCCTGGTGGCCGCGCTCCCCGAGTGGGCGGAGGCCGGCGGGCGCCGGCAGGCCGTGGCCGTGAAAATGACCAGCCTCGGTCAGGTTATCTCGCAGATCATCCACGATATTCGCAATCCCTTGACCGCCTTGAAAACCCAGCTGGAGATCTTGCGCGACACCAACCTCTATGAGCCAGGGGGAGAGCACAAATTTCAGGAGGCGATCGATCTCTTCGACAAAGAGGTGCATGAGATCGGCTCCATTCTCGAGGAGATCGAGCCCGCCGGGGGCGGCGATCCGGGCGCAACCGACGCCTTCGCCATCGGCGAGCTGGTCAGGAACGCTCACTTTGTCGCCGAGTGGCGCCGGCCCAACAAGGCGGTCCATATCGCCCTGGTTCTGCCCGAGGATCTGCCGGCGATTGCCTGCGAAGGCGTCCGGTTTCAGAAGGCCCTCACCGGCTTGCTGCTCGAAGCCCTCGATCAGGCCGGAGCTGCGGGTCGTGTCGCGCTCACGGTCGAGTGCCTGGAGGAGGGCATGGTCGGTTTATGCCTGCGCCACAGTACGGCGCGGCCCGGGAGCTGGCCGCCGCAGGCGGGGCGCATCAATAATCTCCGTCTCGCCATGGCCTACGCCATGATCGTCGAGCTGGGCGGTACATTCGACATCCGCCGGCTGGCAGGAGGCGAGAGTGAAATGGCGATCACCCTCCCTGGTGTCGCACCGGCGTCGCCTGAGCGGCCGGGGAGCGTCCGGATCGGCTGAGCCGGCGTCGGTGCCGGCCGTGCATCCCTGTTATGTGAGGTGGAAGTGAAAGAGAAGGTGCAAAAAATATCTCTGGACCGGCAGCTGCGCGTCGAGACCTTTTTCGGCGATCTGCTGCAGCGCCGCCTCGGCGAGACCCTCAAGGCGGGTCTCGCGCTGCCGCGCCGGCTCCAGGCCATCGGCTGGCCGGAGGCGGCGGAGGCCCTGCAGCAGGCGGTGCGCCTGGGCAAGAGCACCGCTGGCGAGCAGGAGAATGCCTCGCCCTCCTGGACCCTGCAGTGGCAGGTCGAGCCCTGGATCGAGGAGGAGCGGGTCCGCGGCGCCCAGCTGACGATTCGCGATATCACCCTGGAGAAACGCCGTCAGCGCCAGCAGGAACTGAGCGGGCGGGTCTCGGTGATGGCGCTCTTCGCCCATCAGGTGGTCTCGCGGCTCAACAATCCGTTGGCGGCCATCCTCAACCAGATCGGCTGCCTGCTGCTCGAGGAGGATGCTCACAACGACTGGCTGCGGATGCGTGGTGAGCTGGCCGCCATTCAGGAGCAGATCTACGCCCTGTCGCAGCTCACCCAGGCCCTTGATGCCTTCAGTGCAGAAGAGGCCGGCAACGGCAAGCTGGTGCAACTCGCCAGCGTGCTCGAAAAAGCGATTGAGGTGAGCCGGCTGTTGACCGTGCAAAAGGGGGTGGTGCTGCGGATGCACAGCAGCCCGGAGCCGCTTATCATCTATGCCAATGAGATCATGCTGGAGCAATGCCTGCTGCAGATCCTGCGCAACGCCATCGAGGCCTCATCGGATGGGGCCGAAGTTGCCGTGCGCTGTGAAGCGGGCGAGGGCATGGCCACGGTCGTCATTCAGGACAACGGACCGGGGATGAGCCCGGCGGAGTTGACCCGCGCCCTCGAGCCGTTTTATACCACCCGCAAGCCCGATCATCTCGGGCTCGGGCTGCCGATCAGCTGCAGTATCGCCGCCCAATATAAAGGATTCGTGGAACTGGAGAGTGCACCCGGCTCCGGCACCACCGCACGCCTCTTTTTTCCCATCGCCCGGAGCCTGGTCAAGAAAGGATAGCGAATGAGTGAGAAGCAAGCCAGCGATCGTTCCATCCTGGTGATCGATGACGACCGCTCGGAACTGGACGCCCTGGTCCGGTTGCTCAAGAAGAGCCAGTACAGCTGTCTGACGGCGATGAATGCCGATGATGGCATTCGCCTTTTTGCGCGTGAACGGCCGCTGGTCGTCCTCTCGGACATGCGCATGCCCGCCGCCGATGACGGCATTCGCGTACTCGAGGAGGTTCGCCGCATCGATCCCGATGCGGTGGTGATCCTCTATACCGGCTATGGCAACATCCCCAATGTGGTCGAGGCCTTTAAAAAGGGAGCCTTTGACTATATACAAAAGGTGCAGACCCACGTCGATATCCTGCAGCCGATCGAGCGCGCCCTGAAATTCGCCCGCATGCAGCACGAGAACGCCTATCTGCGCAGCCGCCTGGACCTGACCGACAATACGATCTTTTACGGGGCGGTCGGCAGCACCCCGGCGATGCTCGAACTCTTTGAAAAGGCGCGACGGATCGCCCTGACCAATGCCTCGGTCATGATCGTTGGCGAAACCGGCACCGGCAAGGAGGTCATCGCACGCGGTCTACACTACCACAGCCAGCGCCGCGATGAATCCTTCGTCCCGGTCGCGATCGGCGCCCTCCCCGAACACTTGCTGGAGGGCGAACTCTTCGGCCATGTCAAGGGCGCCTTTACCGGCGCCACCATCGACAAGCCCGGCCTCTTCGAAACCGCCGACAAGGGGACTATCTTTCTCGACGAGATCGCCGAGGTGAGCTTCGACCTGCAGCACAAGCTGCTGCGCGTGCTGCAGGACCACAAGGTCCGCCGTCTCGGCAGCGTCAAGGAACGCGAGGTGGATGTGCGCGTCATCAGCGCCACCCACCAGGAACCCGAACAACTGGTCCGCGAGAAAAAACTGCGCGAGGATCTCTTTTACCGCCTGCAGGTCATCCGGCTCTTCATTCCGCCGCTGCGGGAACGGCGTGAGGATATTCCGCTTTTGGTCTATCACTTCCTGCGGCAGTACCGTCATTACGGCCCGATCGAGGTCGAAAAGATCTCGAGCGACGCCCTGCTGGCGATGCAGCAATACAACTGGCCCGGCAATGTCCGCCAGCTGCAGCACGCCATCGAGCACATGGTCGCCATGGCCCAGAAAAGCGAACTCGAGCTCGAGGATCTGCCGGAAGAGATCCTGCCGCGGCAGAAAAAGATGTTCGTCCAGGTGACCGACGACATGGATTTCAAGCAGGCCAAGGCGGTGATCATTGCGCAGTGGGAAAAACAGTATATCGAAAACCTGCTCGACAAATACAAGACCATCGCCAAGGTCGCCAAGGTGGCGGGATTGAACCGCAAGACCATCTACCGTCTGATCGAGCACCATCACATCAAGTGGCCGCGCCACACTGCCTCGGCAGCCGAACCCGTGGAGGAGGAAGAGGAGGAGGAACTCCTGGAGGAGGATGGGGAGGATGAACTCGCCGATGAGGTGGAGGATTAGCAGGGAGAGCGACCCCGCGCACAGCGCGGGGTTTTTTTTGCCGTGTAACAAAGCTGGTACGATTGCGGCGGCAGATGTCCATTAAATGCAACGATTCTAACTTGTTGATTAAACATAAAATAGAGAATTCCATAAAATGAATTTTCTTCACTGGTCACATTTGCTGGCAGGCGGGCGCCGCTCCCTTGAATTTCTCCCGGCGTTGCTGATGTAATTCTATTAAAAACAATCATAAAAAACCTGCTGCCATTGTCGTGTTGTGGCACAATAGTTGTAATTGCGGATAGTGAGATCAGCTGCAACCCTGCGGATACCATCCGTCCGGGCAACGGGGCGGGGGAGCGCTCCGCTCAGGGTTTTACGCCATCACAACCTTGGACAGGGACTAGACGAAAGGTGCAACAGTGAGCATGCAAACAACGCGCAAGCCGGGCCGGTTGGTCGTCGTCGCCACCAGCGATCGCAATCTGGAGGAGACGCTGCGTGAACAGATGGCAGCCGATTATCGGGTGGAATGCGTCCGGCGCGGTGCAGAGGCGATCCTGCAGATGCTGGAAAAAGAAATCGATCTGTTGCTGGTGGACATCGACATGAACGGACAAATCGGCACGGAGATCCTCCCGGTCATTCGCCGGCTGCGCCCCCGGCTACCGGTCATCCTCATTTCCGATGATTTCACCTACCGCATCCGCAAGACTGCTGCTGAACAGGGTGTCACCTTCCAGAGCATTAAACCGCGTTCCTCCAGTGAAGCCCACGAGATCATCAATGTCGTGGACAAGATCATCGCCCATAAAGAGGGATTGCCCATCAATTGAAGTAAAACCCCATCATCTTCCGGGTTGATGGCTGCGCACCTGCACCCCGACACTGGTACTACAGCCACCGCATCCGCGACGTATCCCTGCGATACCGGCTATCAACCCGGCAGACTTTTCCCCCGATGCCACCCCCTGCTTTTCCCCTTGTCAACCCCGTACGATGAGACATCTGCGCCACACCTTCTTCCCCGCTTTGTCCCTTTCTCGCGCTTTTCGCAGAAAAAAATATTTACTAAACAATTATTAAACCGCCGGGACTGCCTGTCTTAACTATATCAAAATCAGTTTGATATGGCTTTGCCCTCCATTGAAGATTTTATTTTCCGGAGGGCAGCGGAATCTGGCACGACATATGCCTAAGGGGATGTGAATGGCGTCTCTCTATCCGGAGTCAATACCCGGCCGGCCAGAGCAACAGGCGCCATGATCAGAGAAGAGTAGGCCTTGAATGAAGCAGAGGAGTAGATTCATGATCGAACATGCACGTGGGGCCCGCAGGGGCCGTGGCGAGGGTGGACGGGGAACGTTTCGTACCCGCATGGTGCGTGCAATCAGCCTGCTGGCGATCTTGCTGGCGTTTACCGCCCCGGGCTTCGCCGGCGGATTGCTGGTGACCTGGGATGCGAACACCGAAAGCGATCTGGCCGGCTACCGCATCTATTATGGCGTTGCCTCCTCCATCTATACCGAGATGGTCGATGCCGGCAACGTCACCGCCTTCACCCTCCCGAATCTGACCGAAGGGCAGACCTACTATCTGGTCGTCACGGCCTACGATCGCATGGGCAACGAGAGTCTGCCCTCGACCGAAGTAACCGCGACGGTGACCGCTGCCGAGGTCTACATCACCCTGGCGACGGATGGAGTCCAGGTCTACTGGACCGGCCTCACCGGCGCCGACAAGTATCGCGTTTTCGCCTCGAACGATCCCTATTTCACCCCCTCGACTCCGGTCGCCGAGGGCACGACCACATCCTATAAGGAGACGGTCAATTATAAAGCGCTCCCCTTTGCCCGCTATTATGTTGTGCAGGCCCTCACCGGCGATATGGTCCTGCATACCTTCGACCGGATCGGCGTCTTCAGCCACGGCTTGCGCAAGGGGCAGAATCTGGTCTCGCTGCCGCTCATCCCCGCTGACAACAGCCTCAAGGGGATTTTTGGCACCCAGCTGAATGGCGCGCCCAATGCGGGCCAGTCCGACAAGATCCTGAGCTGGAACGGCAGCGATTACGAAATCGCCTGGCTGGTGGAGGGAACCAACACCGCCTATGATGGCAAATGGATGACCCAGGCGGGTGATCAGGAATCCCCACTCAAGCTCGATCCCGACCGCTCCTTCTGGGTGGTCCTGCGCTCCACGTCCGTGGATACGGTGCTGACCTTCACCGGCAAGGTGAGCAAGGCGGCCCAACGCGAACTCACCATCGTTCAGGGACCGAATTTCATCGGCACCTGCTATCCGGTCAGCGTCAGCCTGGCGCAAAGCGAGCTGGCGGCGGACGGTGTGGTGACCGGCAGCTCCGCCAGTGGCAAGGCGGACAAGATCATGCGCTGGCTCGGCAACAAATATGAAGTGGCCTGGCTGGTCGGCGGCACCGGCACCGCCTGGGATGGCACCTGGCTCAACGAGAGCGGCTCGGCCGCAACCGCCATCCAGTTTAATCCCGGTGTCGGCTATGTGCTGTGGATCAAGGGCGCAAGCACGGCCAAAAGCTGGACCTATCCCAATCCGAACCGTACTCTTTAATCCGTTTGTCGTAAAAGGAGAATGACCATGAAACACCTGACTCTTTCCTTCCGGCTCTTCGTCGTGCTGCTGGGCCTCATGGCCCTCGGTGCCCAGGCGGGCACCTTCGAAGCCATGGCCACGGCCGGCATCGTCGATGTCGACAACACCTTTCTCAAGGGCAACGTCATGCGCATGAGCGGCGATCTCGTCCAGCTCATCTGGACCGGTCCGGACGGCACCATCGACGATCCGGATTCCAACGGTTACACCACCGATGATGACTCCCTGCTCGGGACGACCTTCATCGGCTATGGCTACCCCTTTGAACCCGATCAAGGCAAGTTCAGCATCATCTGGACCCACGATCTGTTGACCACCGGCACGGTTGTCTATATTCGTGCCTGGAATGACTCGGTGGTCGTCGCCGGCCAGCGCGTCTATTTCGGTGACTCGGAGCTCTATACGCTCGCTTCCGGCTTCGACAGCCACGATTTCCGCACCTTCGGCATGACGCGCGCGGTCTCAACCCCGGTCGAGCTGGCCGCCTTCACCGCGACCGCGTTCCCCGGCGTCAACGAGATCAGCTGGACCACCCAGTCGGAAACCAACAATCTGGGCTTCAACCTGCTGCGCAGCACCTCGCCGCATGGCGACCGGCAGCAGATCAATGAAAAGCTCATCGAGGGGGCGGTCAATTCGCAGGTGCGTCATGACTATGGTTTCAAGGACCATGACATTGCCGACAAGACGGTCTATTACTACTGGCTGGCCGACATCGCCCTCGATGGCCAGATCAACTATACCGGGCCGCGGGTGGCTGTCGCCCTGGCCAAACCCACGGAGTACCTGCTGGCGCAGAACTATCCCAACCCCTTCAACCCCTCGACCAGTATCAGCTATACCCTGAAGGACAACGGGATGGTCAAACTGGCGATCTACAACATCCGCGGCCAGATGATCCGTCAGTTGATCAACCACACCCAGATGGCCGGCCAGTACAATCAGGAGTGGGATGGCCGTGATGAAAACGGCATCGTCGTCCCGACCGGAACCTACATCTACACCCTGGAGATCAACGGATTCAAGGCGGTCCGCCGCATGACCATGGCCAAGTAAACGCCCTGTGGCTGGCGTGGCGAATAGCACGTATCTGAACCTAGGAGATTTCATGAAGCAGCAAGCGGTGAAACATGGGGTTGTGAGAATGGTGGGGATGGCCCTCTGGCTGCTCGCCATGGCCCTCCCGTCCTTCGCACAGACAGGCACCAAGGTGCTGGAAATCGACGACCCGCTCACCAATGCGAAGACGGTCGGCAGCCAGCGCGGCGGGGCATTGAGCACGGCGGGATGGACGACCAGGACGGCCCTGGACTATATCCAGTACAGCATTCCCACCTGTTCCGCCGGGGAAATATCGTTCGATGTCAAGGGCATTTATGCCAGCAACGAGGTCTTCCCGAACATCGGCCATGACAAGGCGGGCGTCGAAGTCGCCGGCAGCGAAGATGTCCACTATAACCTCTTCAGCATGTGGGATGAGGACCTGGATGTGAGCTGGTACGGGATCAGCCAATGGCACAATCCCTACAAATGCTATATCCACATCTATGGCTACACGCCCGGCGATCTCTATAAATGGGGCCGCATGAAACTGCGCCTCAATGTCGCGGCTTTCAACGGCGGCTATGATGACGATCCGCACGCCTTCGAGGACCCCGCGGTCGGCCCCTTCGCCTGGGACAAAACGCATACCTATCACCACCGTCTGGTCTGGGGAGAGGGGACGATGCGCTGGTATATGGACGAGGTGCTCCTCAAAACCTGGGATTACTCCTCCTTTGGCGCCGAATATGCTCCGCCGGATCACCGGATCCGCATCGGCTCCGGCATGCTCTCGCGCAGCGGCGGATTCCAGGTGCCGATCGGCATCGTCTACAGCAACTTCAAACTCTACCGTTACAAGGACATCACCCCGCCCCAGGTGGTCCGGCTCGATCCGGCGACGGGCGGAGAGGGCGCAGCCATGGATTCCGATATTCTCGTCCATTTCAGCGAGGCGATGAATCCCACGGCGACGGCAGCCGCCTTTTCGATCTCGCCGGCTGTGGCCGGGACGACCAGCTGGGTGGGCAATGCCCTCTACTTTCAGCCGACCGGGCTGCTGAAGGCCAATACGACCTATACCGTATCGGTCACCACGGCGGCCAAAGACAATGCCGGCAATGCCCTGGCGGCGGCCTACTCGGGCAATTTCACCACCCGCGCCCTCAATCCGGCCACGGTGGGAAAATATGAAGCGATCGAGATCACCCTGGTCGCCACCGGACTGGTGCCGACGACCAACCGCTATCGCGACGTGACCCTGAAGGGGGTCTTCACCGGTCCGACCAGGACCCTCGAGATCGAGGGTTTTTGGGATCTTGGCGATATCTACAAGGTGCGGATCGCGCCGACCGAGGTCGGTCGCTGGAGCTACAGGATCACCAGCACCAATGCCGGCCTCAATGCGACGGGCTCGTTTGAGTGCGTCGAAAGCGGATCGCATGGTTTTATCCGCCGCAACCCCAAACGGCCCTACACCTTTATGTATGATGATGGCACCCCCTGGCAGTGGCGCGGCGATACCTCCTGGCGCGGCTTCACCTCGATGCTGCCCTATGAAAGCCGCTGGAAAAGCTACATCGACCTGCGGGCTGCGCAAGGCTACACAGCCCTGCAATCCATCGTCGTCAGTTACATCAACGGCCTCGGGTTCTGGAAGAACGAGGGCGGCACCTGCTTTGCCGAAGGTGTCGAGACCAAGGATTATGACCGCCTCAATCCCGGCTATTTCCAGTGGATCGACAGGCGCATCGATTATGCCCAGAGCAAGGGTATCGTCCCGGTCATCTTTTTCACCTGGGCGCAGGAGTATGCCATCTTCAGCGAGGCCCAGTTCAACCGCTTCTGCCGCTACATGGTGGCGCGCTACGCCTCCAAGAACGTGGTCTGGGTGATCACCGGTGAATATGAAGAGATTGTCGCCGATTACAGCCGTCCGATCTCCGAATACGAGACCTGGGGTTCGCTGATCTATGCGATGGATCCCTACGACCATCCGATCACGCTGCATCCCTCAGGCCGCGGCACCAGCGCCCCCTTTGCCCCGCTAGCCTGGTCCGGCGCCATCATGCAGCAGACGCCCTATTATGTGCGTGATATCCGGCGTGACCGGATCTACAGCAAGCCGGTGGTCAATGGCGAACCCCGCTATTTCTATCCCGCCGATGAGGACGAGGGACCCAACGGACCCAGCCGCGTCGGCCTGTGGGAGATCGTCTCCAATGGCGGCTACTTCACCTCCGGTTTTTTCACGACCTATGCGCCGGACAAGGGCGGCTATGATACCGCGGCCCTGCCCGAGGAACAACGCTGGGTTGAGATTCTCAACGCCTTCATGGAGAAACTTCCGCTCACGGAGATGGATCCGCATCCCGAGCTGATCAGCACGGGCAACCTCATGGCCATCCCGGGCAAGTACTACTTTGCCTACAACGGCGTTGGCGGCGCGGTAACCCTCAACCTCTCGGGTTATCTCGGCAGCCTGCCGGCGCGCTGGCTCAATCCCATGACGGGTGCCATCAGCGCCGATTTCACGGTCCAGTTGGGAGGCTCGGTCGCGCTGACGCCCCCCTTCAGCGGGGACTGGGTTCTGACGATCGGTCTGCAAACGGTCGCCGATACCGTACCGCCGCTGGCACCGCGGGAGCTCGGCGTTGATAACCAGACCACCCAGAGTCTGACCCTGACCTGGCAGGCCCCGGCCGCGGCTGCGGACGGTGACGTGCCGGTCCGGTACCGGGTTCTGCGTGACGGCGTCGAGCTGGCCTCGACGACCGAAACGAGCTATCCGGACGCCAACCTCAAGGAGGCCCGGGAGTATCTTTATGAGGTCTATGCCGTCGATGATGCGGGCAACACCAGCACCAGTGCGGTGAACGGCCGCTTCGCCTGTCACGCCGACATTGAGCCGCCTTATCTCTGCCGGGTCTCGGTGGTCGCACCGGATACCCTGATCGCCTGGTTCTCCGAGCCGGTTCAGGCCGCTTCGGCGGGCGCCGCGGGTCAGTACCAGATCCTGCAGAACGTGCCCGTCTACGCCGCCCAGCTCTCAGCCGATCGCAAGTCGGTCAAGCTGGTGACGGGTGTGCACCAGGCTGGCAAGGTCTACACCCTGATCGTCCGCAACCTGCTCGATCAGGCCAGCACCCCCAACCGCATGAGCCCCAACAATGCGCGCGGCTACTGGCTGCAAACCGATTATTCGGTGGTGCAGGTTCTGCCAACCCGCTATACCTGGAACTGGCTTCACACCGGCGATACCTATTATCTCGACCGGACCCTGGCGCTGATCGATATCCCGGCGCCGCTGCAGAACCTGATCTGGCTGCGGACCGCCAACGACGATCGGCAGATCAGCAGCGCCCTCTTTGTCTCTTTCACCATCCCGAAGGCCTCGACCATCTACGTCGCCTTCGACTCTCAGGCAGCAACCGTCCCCGCCTGGCTTGCGGACTGGACGAAGACCGATATGACCATCAGGACCAGTGATACGGCGCCCTTGACGGTCTATGCCAAGGCCTTCAATGCCGGCACCGTGCAGCTGGGCGGCAACAGCGGCGCCACCACCGGCCGGATGTACGTCGTGCTGGTCAAGCCCAACGAGGAACTGGTCATCGGCAAGCGTCCGGCAATGCCGGGCCGCATCCGGATGATGAGCAATTAATCATGCAATTCCATTGAAAATGCGCGAGGATGAAATGAAAGGAAATCGCAAATACCGCTGGCCGGTTGCCAGCCTGACCCTCCTCCTGACGATGGCGAGCTTTTCCTGCACTGTGCGCCCGCACGCCGGCGCGAGCACGGAGGGCAGCAAGGTGATTGTGGCGGCTGCACCGGCCAAGGAAAACCGGGTGGAGAAGAGCAAGGAGCAAAAGCGCAGCAAGGTGGTCAAGGCCGACAAGAAGAAGGCGCAGGCCAAACCGCAGGCGGCCCGCAAGGAATCGGCCGCAACCCCAAAACCGGTGCAGATGGCATCGGCGGCCGCCAAAACACCCGCCGCGACGCAGCAGCTGGCCGGCCCGTCCGAAACGGCCAGTCCCAGCCAGGTCGTCATCCAGCCCCGGGTTGCCCCGGCGCCGGTGTCAGCCCGGCCGATGGTCTACCGCCTCGGTTTTGGCGATGTCCTGGACGTCAAGTTCCTCGCCAGTCCGGAGTACAACGAGACGGTGACCATCCGTCCCGATGGCCGGATCTCCCTGCAAGGGGTGGGCGAACTGGATGCTCTCGGCCTGTCGCCGGCTGGTCTCGACTCGGTGATCACCTCGGCCTACAGCCAGATCCTGGTCAATCCGGACGTCACGGTCATCGTGCGCAATTTCGGCGGCCAGAAATGCTATGTCGCCGGTGAGGTCGAGCATCCGGGCAGCCTGGACATCGCCAAGGAGATGACCCTGCTGCGCGCGATCGCGGCTGCGGGCGGCCCGAAAAAGAGCGCCAAGCTGGGCAGCGTCATCCTGATCCGCATGGATGCCCAGCAGCGCATCGAAGCCACCCGCCTGGATCTCTCCTATACCTCCCTGAAGGGGGGCATCGAGAATGACCTGCCGGTGATGGGCAATGACATCATCTTCGTGCCGCGGACCTTCATTGCCGACATCAATGCGGTGGTTTCGCAGATCTACGACATCCTTCTGCCGCCGTTCGATTCCTGGACGCGGTATTATTACTGGTATCGCGGTTTACGGTGAGCATCGGAACGTTAGCACGAGGAGAGTGCCATGATTCAGTATAGCAAATATGACAGCCCCATGTCGCCGCAAAGTTTCATGGGGGTATTGCAAAAGCGGCGGGGCGTGGTGTTGTTCCTCTTTTTCGCCATCGTCGCCGTGATCACCCTGGCCGCCTTTCTGGTGCCGCCGACCTATCGCGCCAGTGCCCGGCTGATGATCAACTACCAGCTCGATATCGAGAAGGAGCATCTCTTGAGCCTCATTCAGGTTCACGACAAGTCCTATTATGAGCGCCTGAGCTCGGAGCCGATCATCCTGACGATGCGCAGTGTCCTCGAACCGGTGGTGACCGCGCTGGGGCTGGATCGCAAGAAGGGCTCGACAGCCGAGCCGAGCGCGACCGACCGGGACCGGGCGATCGAGCAGCTGGGCATGGACATCAAGGCGGAGCGCGAAAAGGACTCCAACGTCCTCAAGGTCAGTTATGAAAGCCGCAATCCGCAACTCGCCGCCGGCATTATCAGCCAGGTCGTCGAGCAGTATGTCAAACAGCGGCCCGGACTGGAGCGCGATGACCGCGATGCCCAGTATTTCGACCAGCAGATCCAGCAGGTCAAGAGCCAGATCGACGAACTCGAGAAGAAGGGCATGGAGTACAAGGCGCGGGAGCGGGTGCTCTCCGTCGATCGCCAGTCGTCGATTCTCTTCGAGACCCTGGCCGATTACGACAAGCGCCTCACCGACGTGCGCGCCGGCCGGCTTTCCAAAGAGGCCCGGCTCAAGGTGATCCGCGAACAGCTGGCCAAGGGCGGCGAGATCGTTATCCCCAACACCGAAAGTGGTAACTCGGGCGGCCGTTATCTCTATATCAACGAGCTCAGCAAGACCCTCCTCGGCCTCGAGATCAAAAAGAGCAGCCTGGAGCAAAAGTATACGCCGAACCATCCTGAGCTGGCCTCGGTGCTGGCCCAGATCGACGAGAACAAAAAGAAGATCAATCAGGCGGTGGAGGAATTGGTCCAGGGTGAAGAACTCGATATCAAGGCCAAACAGGCCGAAGAACGGGCCCTGTCCGGCAGTATGGCCCAGGTCGCCACGGATGTGACCGCGCTCTCGCGCAAGGAGTACGAGCTCGATAACCTCACCATCGGCATCGATGACCTCAAATCGGTTTACTCGATGCTGCTGCGCCAGCGCGAACAGGCCAAAATGGCCGCCAGCCGCCAGGAGTATCTGGTGGCGGTCAAGGTGCTCGAAGCCGCTTCGGTGCCGCAGCGTCCGGTCAGCCCGAACCGCCCGCTCTGGATCGCCCTCGGCCTGGTGCTCGGACTGGTGGTCGCCCTTGGCGTCGCCTTCTTCATGGAATATTTCGACCACTCCATCAATAGCGCCGACGATGTCCATTCGAGCCTGGGGCTGCCCATCCTGGCCTCCATCGGCAATTTTCAGGGGCCCGGCGGCAAGCCGAACCGGCCGCCAACTGGCGAAGAACCCTCCGTCACAGATTAGCCGACGGCAGGACAGCAGCACAAGCGAACCTACAACGAACCAGCGGAAGCTGTTGACCAAGACAATGGAGATTGGGTTATGAAGAATATGTTGAAAATCAAGCGCTGGGAAGCGGAACTCAAACAATATGAGTTGGCCTTTCTGCTCGGCTGCAGTGCAACCTATCTCTCGATGGTTGAGAACAACCGGGTTGAGGCGACGCAAGAGTTCAAGCGGAAGGCGGCGGAGATTTTTGGCGTCCCGGTTGACGAGCTCTTCGGCGGCGAAGCACACGCCCCCCAGCAACTCCGGAAAAAGCAGCTCGAACCGAAATCTCACGATTGACTGAAGAGGATGTCATGTATCAGAAGCATTTCCATCTGCGGGAAGAGCCCTTCTCGACGACACCGGATCCACGGTTTCTCTACAAAAGCCCCGTCCATCAGGTGGCGCTGGACCGCATCACCACCTCGGTGGCCAGCCGGCGCGGCATCAATGCGATCATCGGCGAACCAGGCCTCGGCAAGAGCATGCTGATCCGGACGCTGCTCAAGGGATTCAACGCCTCGGTGCAGTTCGCCTGGGTGTTCAATACGACGATGAACTCCCGCGAGCTGATCCGCTATATCTGCCGTGATTTCGGCTTCAAGCCCAGGGGCGAGGACCTCGGCGATCTGCTGATCGAGCTCTATACCTTCCTCATCCGCGAATATGAACAGGGCCGTTTTTCGGTGCTGATCATCGACGAAGCCCAGAACCTCAAACCCGAGGTGCTGGAAGAGATCCGTCAGCTCTCGAATCTCGAGACGGCGAGCCAGAAATTGCTGCAGGTCATTCTCAGCGGCCAGCCGCAGCTCGATAGCTATCTCAATGATCCGGCGCTCATCCAGTTGAAACAGCGGATCAGCCTCAAGGCAACGCTGCACCGGCTCGATGCCGGCGATACCGCCGCTTATATCCAGCATCGCCTCAAGATAGCGGGTTCGCGCAAGCAGGAAATCTTTACGCCGGCGGCCCTGCAGAGTGTCTTCGAGATCAGCGACGGGATCCCCCGGCTGATCAACCAGGTTTGCGACAACGCCCTGATCGCGGCTGCCGAGACGAAAGTGAAGCAGATCGATGCTGCCCTGGTCCTCGATCTCCTCAACGATAACCGGGTGATGGCCGCTCCGCCCGAACCGGGCGCGGTGTCGATCGCAGCCCCGGTGGTGCCGGAGCCGGCACTCGTCACCATGCCGCCGGTGCCCCCGGAGAAACCGCAACCACCCGAACGGCCGGTTGCACCGGTCGATGAACGGCCGAAGCCGCGGCTGGCGCCGGCTGTGGAACTCGAATTCGCCTCCGGCTTTGACGGACTCGACCTGGGTGAGCTCGCTATTATTTAGTAAATTATTAATTTTTCATACCCAAATCATGAGGTGTCAAGATGAGTGCACTCTTTGATCAACTGGAAAAGATCGATGCCCGGGAAGGCATTGCGGCTCCGCCCTGGCCGGCTGCGGATGGCTCCGGCCTGAACGCTCCTTTTCCGGCCAACCTCCCGACGGAGGTGCTCTCCGATTTTTATGATCTGCGCGAATATATCCGCATTGCCGGGCAGCGCAGCCAGATGCGGGTGCTGTCGATCACCAGCTCGCTCTCGGGTGAGGGCGCCTCGACGATCGCCACCGCACTCGCTTTCCTTCTTGCCGGGAGCAGCCCGACCGCTGCAGCCGCCGGCGAGGAAGCGGCCGCCGACAGCATCGCCCCGGACCGGGCGGAACTGGATGGCCGGCTCGAGAGCAGCGAGGGTCATGAGACCGAGATCATCTTTCAGGCCGGTTTTACCGATTACATCCAGAGAGAGGCGGCCGAAGCTCTGATCCAGTCGATCCGCGAAGGCGGCGTGTTGCTGGTCGATGCCAACCTGCATCGTCCCGGCATCCACACCTTCTTCGGGCTGGAACCGGGCGAGGGCCTGGCCGAGATCATCGAGCAGGGCCGCGATTGGCGCCAGGTGATCCGCTGCCTGCGCCAGAACGATCTGCACATCATCACGGCGGGCACGCCGCAGGGCAACCCGGCGGATGTAGTGGGTTCGGAGCGGCTGGCCGAACTGGTCGCGGGCTGGCGGGAATCGTTCCGTTATGTCATTCTCGACACCCCCGCGGTGCTCAATTATGTCGATGCGCTGGCGCTTTCCGCGCTCTCGGACGGAGTGATCCTGGTCGTGCGGGCCGGTCAGACCCGCTGGGAGGTGGCGCAGAATGCAAAACGCAAGCTGTCGGTCGCCCAGGCCAATCTGCTGGGTGTTGCCCTCAACCGTCAGTAGGCCTCGCCGGCTGCCGGCGAAGGTGAATCAAACAGGATCCCTTAAGGAAGGTATGCAGGCGTTATGAGTTCCTATTTATTGCAGGATGAGAGGCCGGTGGTTCAGCAGATCATCTTTCTGCTGGTGTTGACCGCCCTGGCCGTCGGGGTTTCCGCGGCGGCCTGGTTCATCTGGGGGCTGCGGGCCGGCTGGTCGATGTTCGCCTTCATCGGTCTGCTCATGCCCTTCGTGCTGGCGATGGTCAAGGATGTCCGCCGCTTCGTGATGTGGTGGCTGCTCTTCCTCATCCCGCTGGGGCTCGACTACAAGTTCTTCTATCAGCGCAGCATCTCCGGCCACAGCGGCATCGCAGTCGGCACGACCGAGATCCTGCTCCTGCTGCTGGTGGTGCAATGGCTGGTTAATGCGGTGCACGAGCGCCATGAGCGGCGGATCTACTGGTTTCCGGCGATCACCCTGCCCACCCTGGCGCTGATTGCGATGGCGGGGCTTTCGCTGCTCGCCGCGCGGAATGTCACCCTGGGCCTCTTTGATATCGCCATGTACGCCAAGATGCTGATCTTTTTCCTCTTCCTGGCCAACAACATCCGCGACCAGCGGGATGTAGTCCTGGTGGTCTCGGCCTTGCTGCTCGGCCTGGTGATGGAATCAGGCATCATGGTGGCGCAGTACTACACCGGTTCGGCCCTGGGTCTGGTGGGAACCGAGGAACTGAGCAATTTTGTCGCCTACAAACGCGAGGCCCGCATGATCCTGCGTCCGGGCGGCACGGTGGGCAATGTCAACGGCTTTGCCCGCTATCTGGGTTACATCCTGCCGCTGGCCGCGATTCTCATGCTGACGACGCGGGAGCGCAAGCTTTTTTTGCTCGCCTTCATCTCATCGCTCGGCGGGCTGGTTGCCCTGATTCTGACCCAGTCGCGCAGTGTCTGGGGCGCCTTTCTCATCGCCATGATGCTGGCCCTTTTTTTCGTCCTGATCCGTCATCTGGTCACCTTGCGTACGCTCAAGCGCATGGGAGCCGGACTGCTGCTGGCCGGTGTCCTGATCTTTTTTTACGGCGAGACGGTCTACAACCGTATCACTGGCGACGATCACGGCTCGGCGAAATCGCGGCTGACCACAGCGCGCGTCGCCCTCGAGATCATCAATGACCATCCGGTGATCGGGGTGGGTGTGAACAATTACGACAGCTACATCCGTCAATACTGGCAGATCGAGGATCCCTTCACCAAGATCGCCGTCGTCCACAACAACTATCTGCTGATCCTCGCGGAGATGGGCATCATCGGTTTCGCCGCCTTTTTGTGGCTGCTGGCCGCCCTGCTGGTGCGCACGGTCCGGGCCATGCACAGCCGGGTCAAATTCTTCCGGGAAGTGGCGGTCGGGCTCTTCGCCAGCGTGGTTTGCTTTCTCCTGGCCAGTCTGGCGGACGGATACAAATCGAGTTTAACCCTGATGTACCTCTTCTGGACGGTGGCGGCGATCGCGGAAGCGCTGATCTATCTCGACGCCGGCTGGCGCGAACAGACCTTTGACTATCTGGAACAAAAGAGATCCTGAGATGAACTCCAAAGAGATCGCCCGGCTGATCGGCCGGCGGCCCTGGCTGCGCCGGGTCGGATATCGGCTGATCTTTTTCACCACCCTGCGCGAATGGTATATCGCCCGGGCGCTGCGGCGTCTGCTGGCCGTCGACCCGGAGATCCGCTCGGCGCTCGATGCCGGTTGCGGCATGGGGCAGCACACCTATGCCCTGGCCAAAGGGCGGCCGGGGCTGCGCATCACCGCGATCGAACAGGATGCCGAACAGTGCGCCGACCTTGCCGATTTTTTCCAGCGCCGCGGCCTGGAGACGGTGGAGGTGCGGACCGGCGATATCACCCGCACCGATCTGGGCGAGCCGGTGGATCTCGTCCTCTGCTGCAGCGTGCTCGAACATATCGAGGACGATCTCGGCCTCTTGCGCCGCTTTCGTGACCATCTCCGTGAGGAGGGCTGCGTGCTGATCTATGTGCCGCTGTCGGAACGCCGCGTGCTCAAGTCGCTGGAACGGCGGATCGCGACTTTGACGCAGCAGGCAGGGGAGAACCTCCCCCACGGTCATGTGCGTTATTATACCCCGCAGGAGCTCGAGGCGCGGCTGCGCCAGTGCGGTTTTTCTGTCTTTCATCGCGAGCTCAGTTATGGCCCGGCCGGGCGTCTGGCCTATGACCTGGTGACCCGGGTGCAGTTCAGCCGGTTTTTCCTGCTGCTTTTTCCCTTTTATCTGGTACTGCTCCACCCGCTGGTGATGGGGCTGATGGCCATGGATTATTTCGGGAGTCAAAGCGACGGCAATGGCCTGCTCCTGGTTGCCCGCAAATCGCAACGCTTCACCCATCTGAGTGAACAGAATGCTGCAGCGTTTAATTAGGAATACCATCTGGCGCTCCCTGGCCGATGTGGTGGCCCGTCTGGGATCGGCGTTCTTCTGGATCCTTTTGGCGCGTTTCCTCGGCGCCGGGATCTTTGGCGCGATCTCCTTCGCCCTGGCGCTGATGGGCTTCTTCGAGCTGGTCTCCAGCCTTGGCCTGGGCTCGGTCCTGACGCGCGATGCGGCGCAGGATCCGGCTGCCGCCGGTCGTTATTTCGGCCACCTGCTGATCATCGGCATGGCGAGTGCGGTGGCGGGCGCGCTGGTGATGGTGGCGGCAGCCTGGGCGATCCGCCCCGATCCGGCCACCCTGCGCATCGTCGTGGTTCTGGCGCTGCTCCTGCCACTCTCGAGCATCGCCTACTGGAGCCGCGCCATGCTGGCTGCGGCCGAAAAGATGCAGTATATCAGTTTCGGGACGCTGGCCGAGAATGGCCTGCTGATCCTGCTTGGTCTGGGATGGCTCCTGACCGGCCATGGATTGACCGCGGTCGTGACGGCCCTGGTGGTCAGTAAACTGGCGGCCGCGGCGCTGCTCTTTGGGCTGGCCCGCAACCGGGCGGCCCGGCCGATTTGGCGGATCGAGCGCGGCATGGCGCGCGTCATCCTGCGTCAGGTCCCGCTCTTCCTGACGATTGCGGTCTGCAATGGCCTTTTCTGGTCGATCACGGTCGTGATGATCACCTGGTTGCAGGGCGAGGTCGCGGCCGGCTACTTTTCCGCGGCTTACAAGCTGATCAGCTATGCCTTGCTCTTTGCGGTCGCTTTCAGCCAGGCGCTCTTTCCTGTCGCGGCCCGTCTGGCCCGGCAGAACCAGGCGCTCTATCTGGCCCTGCTCCGGCGTGCCCTCTATTATCTTCTGATGCTCTTCCTGGGCGTGGCGCTGACCCTCAGCCTGCTGGCCCGGCCGATCATTCTGCTGCTCTACGGAGCGGGAATGGCGGGGGCGATTCCGGTGCTGCGGACCCTGGCGTGGATGGTGGTGCCCTACGGCCTGATCCCGGCTCTGGCCTATACCCTGGTCAGCCACCATCAGCAGCGGCGCGACATGTGGGCCAATCTGGCGGGTGCGCTCGCCGTGATCGCCGGCAATCTGGCGCTGGTCCCCGGCTGGTCCGCCCCCGGTGGGGCGCTGGCGATGGTCTGCGGCGCTTGTCTCTTCGCGGGGATCGAATTGGCATCGGTCAGCACCCTGCTCTATCCACTCAAGCCCGGCCGCAGCCTGGGCAGCCTCGGGGCTTCGGCGGCCGCGCTGGCGCTGACCCTGCTGCTGTTGCGCGCCGCCCCGCTGGTGCTCAGCCTGCCTGTCGCCTGCGGCGTCTATGCCCTCGTCCTCTGGCTCTCACGCGCCATCGACCGGCAGGACCTGCTCCAGCTCTGGCGCTCGGCCTTTCCGCAGCGGGATGAGGGACTGGTATGAACGCCACTCGCCTCGATCTCTCCGTGATCGTTCCGGCGCGGGACCGGCTGGCGGTATTGCGCCGGGTCATTGCCGGTGTGCGGCAGCAGGATCTCGATCCGCGTCATTTTGAGCTCATCGTCGTCGATGACGGGGGCCAGGACGGGACCCTGGCGTTTCTGCAGTCGCTGGCCGCGCAGCTGCCCTTTACCCTGATTCCGCTGCAGGGCGGGGGAGAGGGTGCCGGCGCGGCGCGCAATCGGGCGATCGCGGCCAGCCGCGGGCGGGTGCTCCTTTTCCTCGACGCGGATACCATACCTGCCGCCCGCGTCCTGAGCGCCCACATCGCCCTGCATGCCCCGGATCATGAGCCCGCCTGTCATATGGGCGCCATCGAGATGGCGGCCGAACTCCAGTCGCCCGATCAGGCGCGCTGGCATGAACTGGTGCTGCAGGCCGACCAGCCGGCGACCAGCGAGATCAATTTCCGCCGCTACCGCACCGCCAATACCTCGCTGCCGCGCGATCTCGTGCTGGCCGCCGGTGGCTTTGATGAGCGGCTGCCGGCCGCCGAGGATCTCGAGCTCGCCTACCGGCTCGACCGCCGGGGCATTCGTTTCTATTACCATCCTGAGATCGTTGCGGTCCATTACCACCCGCTCAGTCTGGCGGAATATTACAGCAAGGGCGCGACCTACGGCCGGGCGGTGGCTCGATGGCACGCGGCCTGCCCGCATGACCGCCTCGAGCTGGCCCGCCGGTTCGGTCTCTATGATGCCGGCCTGGCATGGCGCGAGCGCTGCCGCTATGCACTCAAGGTTCTGCTGGTGAACCGGGCCTCCGTTCGCCTGCTCTCCGCCCTCGCGCGGAGGTGCCGGCGATCCTGGTTCGCCGTCTCGCAGCGGCTCTGCAAGGCCGCTTATGGTTATCATCTGCGCCGGAGCTATTCTGCCGCCCGGCTGCAGCCGGATCCGGATCAGTTTCTCTTTGGGAGGTGACGCGACCATGAAAATCAGCGTCTTTGGATTGGGATATGTCGGGTGTGTTTCGGCCGCCTGTCTGGCCGAGATGGGGCATGAGGTGACCGGTATCGATATCAATGAGGACAAGGTGCGCCTGATCAACCAGGGCCGCTCTCCCATCGTCGAGGAGGGGCTCGAGGCGCTGATCAGCCGGCAGCGCCAGGCCGGCCGGCTCCGGGCCACCACCGAGCCGGTCGTGGCGGATAGGGATCTGGTCTTCATCTGTGTCGGGACGCCGAGCAACCCCAACGGCAGTCTCCATCTGGGCTACGTCCAGCGCGTCTGCAGCGAGATCGGCATGGCCTTGCGCGGCGGCGCCAGACCCGCGACCGTGGTCCTGCGCAGCACCGTACTGCCCGGGGTGGCCGAGACGGTCGCCCTGCCGGCGCTCGAGGCGGCCAGCGGCCTGCGCGCGGGGGTTGATTTCGGCTTCGCCCTTAATCCCGAATTCCTGCGCGAAGGCTCCTCCCTTCACGATTTTTATCATCCGCCCCGGACAGTCATCGGCGTCTTCGATCAGGCCTCGGCCGACCGCCTGGCCGAGCTCTACCACGGCCTCGACGCGCCGATCTTCCAGCTCGCCCCGGGCGAAGCGGCGATGATCAAGTACGCGGATAACGCCTTCCATGCCGTCAAGGTCGCCTTCGCCAACGAGATCGGCCGTCTCTGCAAAAACTTTCAGGTGGACAGCCGCCAGGTGATGGACGTCTTTATTCAGGATACCAGGCTCAATCTCTCCGCCTATTATCTCAAACCCGGCTTCGCCTTTGGCGGCTCCTGCCTGCCCAAGGATATCCGGGCCCTCAGCCACCGGGCGAAACAGGAGGATGTCGATATCCCCCTGCTCAATGCAGCGATGGCCAGCAACGAGGAGCACATCCGCCACGCCCTGCGGCTGGTCAAGGCCTCCGGGCGCAAAAAAATCGGCGTGCTCGGGCTGAGCTTCAAGCAGGGCACCGATGACCTGCGCGAAAGCCCCGTCGTTACCCTGGTCGAGGAGCTGATGGGCAAGGGGTACGAGGTCGCCATTTTCGACCGCAACGTTTCACTGGCCCGGCTGATGGGCGCTAACAAGGCGTACATTGAACGCGAGGTGCCCCATATCGCCCGGCTGATGTGCAGCACGATGGAGGAGCTGATGGCGCGCTCCGAGGTCGTGGTCATCGGCAATAACGGCGAAGAACACGAGCGGGTCCTCGGGGACCTGCGCAACGGACACAAGATCATTGACCTGTCCGGATTGAAGAATGGCAAACACAAGCATATCGAAGAGGTCAACTATGAAGGGATTTGCTGGTAGAATACTGATCATCGTCCAGAACCTGCCCGTGCCGCTGGACCGGCGGGTTTGGCTGGAATCGACGACCCTGCGCGACAACGGCTATCAGGTTTCGGTCATCTGCCCGGCCTCCAGGGAGTTTCCGGCCACCTTCGAGGTCATCGACGGCATCACCATCCGCCGTTACCGCATGCCCTTCGAGGCCCGCGGCTTCGTCGGCTATTTTGCCGAGTTCCTCTATGCCTGGCTGCAGACCGCCCGGCTCTCGCTCAAGGCCCTGCGACGGGAGGGATTCGACGTCCTCCAGGCCTGCAATCCGCCCGATACCTATTTTCTGCTCGGCTGGCTCTACAAACTGCTGGGCAAGGAATACGTCTTCGACCATCATGACCTTTCCCCCGAGATGTACTCAGCCAAATTCGGTGGCCGCCGCGGCCTGCTCTACCATGCCCTGCTCTTTCTCGAAAAGATGACCCTCAAGACCGCCCGGGTCGTGCTCGTCACCAATGAATCCTATCGCCAGTCGGCCCTGAAACGGGGTCACAAACACCCGGATGATATCTTTGTCCTGCGCACCGGCCCGGATCTGGCCCGTCTCCATCCCGTGGCCCCCGATCCCGCCCTCAAGCAGGGCCGGCCCTTCCTGGTCTGCTACCTCGGCGAGATGTGCCCCCAGGACGGGGTCGATTATCTGCTGCACGCGGCGCATTACCTGCGCTTCTGGCTCGACCGGCGCGATGTCCGCTTCGTCCTGATCGGCGGCGGACCGGCCGTAGCGGACCTCAAAAAGATGTGCCACGACATGGGCATGGATGAATTCGTCCATTTCACCGGCCGCGTCAGCGATGAGGAGCTGGCGCGCTACCTCTCGACCGCTGATGTCTGCGTTGATCCCGATCCCTGGTCCGAATGGGCGGATAATTCCACCATGAACAAGATCCTCGAGTATATGGTTTTCGCCAAGCCCATCGTTTCCTTCGACCTCAAGGAGATTCACTACTCGGCTCGCCGGGCTGCGCTCTATGCCCGGCCGAACGATGTGCGGCTCTTCGCGCAAAAGATCAACGTGCTGCTCGACCATCCGGAGATGCGCGCCGAGATGGGTGCCTATGGCAGGCAGCGGGTGGTGGATGAACTCGCCTGGAGCCATACCCATCCGCCGCTGCTGGCCGCCTACGCCCGGATCTTCAACCGGCCGGCATTCGCACACCGTCGGACGACCGACAAACCGGCTTCGGCCCCGCCGCTGCAGCCGATCGCGCTCGACCGCCTGAACTATGAACATCTGGTCCATTGAGGAGAGTGCCATGCGCATGCTTCACCCCCTGTTTGCCGCCTTGCTCCTGCTGCCGCTGGGATTCCTGCAGTGCGGCAAGAATCCCTCCGGTCCCGGGAAAAATGAGGAGAAGGGCTGGAGCGCCCTGCCGCTGGCGATCGCGGACCGCAAGGTGCAATGTATCGCCGTCCAGCCGGATCAAGGAACGACCCTCTACGTCGGCCTCTTTGACGGCCTTTACAAAAGCACCGACAGCGGCAAGAGCTGGCGCGGTATTACCAACGGCCTGCTGAGCCGCGATATCCATTGTCTCGAGATCGCCGCCGCGACACCGCAGGTGCTCTACGCCGGCAGCAACGGCTTCGGCATCAGCCGCAGCGAGGACTATGGCGAGAGCTGGACCAACATGCGCGGTGGCGTGGAAAATACCCTCGTCGACTATGTCCACCTCGTCAACCGGCAGGACAAGGTCATCTGGCTGGCGACCGCGACCGGCCTTTACAGCAAAAAAGAGGAGGAGTTGACCTGGAGCGATACCTTCCCCGGCTGCCGTCTGGTCCATTCGGTGACCACGCTGCCCGGAAAGCCGGACACCGTGCTGGCGGGACTGCTCTATACCGGTTTTATGCGCGGCGCCTACAACGCAGTGCTCAAACGCTGGTCCTGGACGGCGGTCAATAATGGCATCCCCGAGCGCAGCGGCAACCACGATTGCCCGAACCAGATCGGCTTCGCCGGCGCCGACTCCAGCCTGGTCTATGCCGTCACCCAGGATGGTCATTTTTATACCTCACAGGATGACGGCCTCCACTGGGAACGGCGCTATTATGTCGACAACGCCGATACCGGCGTGGCGATGCTGACCCATCCCAAGCTTCGCGATCGCCTCTATCTGGCGACCAAACACCAGGTGTATCGCAGCACCAACCGCGGTGCAACCTGGACCCGGTTGACCAAAAATATGCCGGCCGTCACCATCACGGCCCTGCAGGTCGCGGCAGGCGACCCCGGCGTGATCTATATCGGCACGGAGGAGGATGGCCTCTATCACTATGTTGAAACCGAATAGCCGCTGAGGCGGAGCTTGTCTGTGACCCACACCCGCAGCCTCATACGGCGACACCGTGGCTGGATCCTGCTGACGATTCTGGGCGTGGCATTGGCCGCGCGGCTTCTGCTCGTCACCCGGCTCGACGGCCGCATCATCTACAGTGATGAAAAGAAGAACCTGACCCTGGCCGCCAACCTGACCAGCGGCGCCGGCTATGTTCTTGACGATGGCCGGCCGACGGCGATCATGCCCGCCGGCTACCCCCTGTGGCTGGCGGCATTGCGCCTGGCCGGCCTCGGCCAGCCTGCTGCGGTCCGCCTGGTTCAGGTCGGCCTCAGCCTGCTCACCCTGCTGGCGCTCTTTTTCTTCGCGCGCAGCCTGTTCGGTGTGCCTGCCGCCCTGACCGCGGCGGCCGGCTGCGCCCTCTATCCCTATTTCATTTACCTTCCTGGCACGATTTTGGCGACTACCCTCTTCAGTCTGCAGCTGGTGCTCGGCTGTTGGCTCTATCTGCAGGCGATAACTCATAATAATAACAAGCTTTTGTTCTTTGATGGCATCATCTGGGGGTGGGCGGTTTTGACCGTCACCACGGCGGGTGTCCTCGCCGGCGCCACACTGTTGTGGCATGCATGTCACTTGCGCGGCGAGGGACGGACCTTCCTGCGCCAGGTGGTTCTCTTTTTGACCGGCATGGTGCTGGTCCTTCTGCCCTGGATGATTCGCAACCAGATCCGCCTGGGCGATCCGGTGCTGGCCACCAATGGCGGCTATAACCTCTGGCTGGGCAACAATCCGGCGAGCAATCTGGACGAGCCCTGCAGCCAGCCGACGCCACCGGCTATGGATGCGGCAATCATCCGCTCCGGCTCGGAGATCTATGCGGACTCGCTCTTCCGGGCTACGGCGCGTTCCTGGATCCTGGCCCATCCCGGCGAATTTGTCCGCCGCACGGCGGTGAAAGCCCTCTATTTCTGGCGGCTCGATCCCTCGCCGGTCTCGGCTTCCTATCTCCACGGCGGGAGCTGGATGCGGGCCGCGGGCGTTCTCTCGTTTGCGCCGCTTCTGGCACTCGCCCTCTGGGGCTTTTACCAGGCGCCGCCAGCACTGCGAAAACGTCTCCTGCTCTTTCTCTATTATGCCGCCGCCTTCACCATCGTGCACGCCGTGATGATCGTCAAGGTGCGCTTGCGCCTGCCCCTGGACCACTGGATCATCATGATCGCCGCCTGGGGGCTCATCGCCGCCTGGAGTGCCGGGCGGAAACGTTTCAAGGAGAGGACCTCTGGCCGTGAATACCAATGAGCAGAACCAACCCTCTGGCGGACCACCGCCGCTCCCGGAGCGGCAGCGTCGGCTGGGGCATGAAGTGCGCTCCGCCGCGCAAGGGCTTCTCGGCTATATCAGCATCTTCAACGAAGAGATGAAACAGCGGCTGACTCCTGAAGAGATGATCCTGCTGGAGCGCATCGGACATTATGGCAAACGACTTTCAGAACTGAGTATGGAACTGCTGAGCGAGATCCAGGATCTCACCCAGCAGCTCACCTCCCGGCAAACGGAATAGCATATGAGGATCGGCATGAAGCGGAGCGCAATCAGAGAGGATTTCAAGTGGATCATGCAGGCGATCGCCGGCCTGCTGCTGGCCGGTGGGCCCGCGGTCATGCTGGCCGCGGAGCTGCCCTACCGGTGCTCGGTGGTCGAGTCGTCGGACCGGAGCCTGGTGTGTGATATCATCTTCGATTCGGTGCAGGTGACCCAGAGCCTGAGCAAGGGCGAATGGATCACCGAGGTGGCGCTGCCGGGCGCCTCCTATACCGATGAGTACGATCTGCCGCGACTGCCGGTCACCAGCCTGGTGCTGGGGGCCCCCGCCAGCGGGCGCGTCCAGCTGAGCCGCCTTTCCGAGGAGAGCACCACCCGCAGCGCGGGTTCACTGCGTCTGGCCGACAAGCCGCTCTATTCCCCCGTCGATTCCGAAGGCCGCGAACAGGCGAGCCTTTCGCTGACCGCCCGCGAAGAGTGGTATCCGGCTCAAACCGCCGAACTGGGCCTTGACGGCTTTTACCGCAGCCAGCGCCTGGTCCAGGTCTATCTCCATCCGGTCCGTTATGCCAGCCGCACCCAGACCCTTACCATCCTGCGCCGCTTGCGGCTGCGCCTCGACTTTACGGCGGAATCGGCCGGCTACAGCCTGGCACGGACGGCCGCTGTCCCGGTGGAGCCGGCGGAATCCGAGGCTGCCTTGCGGTCGATGCTGGTCAATTATGAGGCGAGCAAGGGCTGGCGCAGCGCCGGCTCCGCTCCGGCAGCGTTGGCCAAAACCGCCGCCACGGCCGAACCGCGCCTGCGGATCGGGATCCACGAGGACGGCGTCTATGCCATCACCGGCAAGGAACTTGCCGCTGCGGGCGTCGATCTCGCCGCGATCCGTCCCAATGGCCTCACCCTCACCCATCGCGGCAAAAATGTCGCCCTGCTGGTGGAAGGCGGCAGCGACGGCAGCTTTGACGTGCAGGATCGGGTGATCTTCATCGGCCGCCATAACAGCGCCGAGACCTTTTATTACTCGCAATACTCAGATAATGCCATCTACTGGCTGAGCTGGGGAGAGGGTGCAGGCGCCCGTTTCGCCGAGACGCCGGCTGCGCCGCCGCAGAGCGAGGCCGATACCCTGAACAGCGGGGAGTTCCGGATCCACCTCGAGAAGGATCTGCTCTACGAGAGAACCCTCGACAACAGTGATCCCACCCTCGACCACTGGTACTGGGCCTCCGCATCATCCGACTATGATTTTACCCTGCCGCTGCCGATCGATCATCTCGTTGCCGGCAGCCCCCTCGAGATGACCGTGAACATGCTCGGCCTGACGCATATCTACCAGGCCAATCCCGATCATCACGTCCGCCTCTACCTCAATGATCAGCAGGTGGATGAGGCCTATTGGGACAATCAGACAGCGGTCACCCGCAACCAGACGATCGTCAATCCCAGGGTCCTGGCGGCGAACAACACCCTGCGGTTCAAATTGCCACTCGATCTGAAAAATGTCAGCATCGACAAGATCCTCGTCAATTATGTCGATCTCCGCTTCACCGGCCGGCTCGTGGCGGCAAAGGATTCCCTGCGGGCACTGCTGCCGGCCAGCGGGCTGCAGCTGGTGCGCCTCGACGGCTTTTCCAGCGAGCGGATCTATGCCTTTACCGAGGAGGGGCAGATCCTCACCGGCTACCGGATGAAACTGCAGGGTGGCAGCTGGAGCTGCTACCTCGGCTATCAGGCCGAGGCGCCGCGCAATCTCTATGCCGTCGGCTCCAACCGCCTCGCCTCGGTGGCCTCGATCACCCTGGACACGCCCTCCGATCTGCGCGACCCGGCCAATGGCGCCGATTATATTATCATCACCCACGCCGACTTTAACACGCAGGCCCAGCGCCTGGCCCAGCACCGGGCCGCCGAGGGGTTCCGCACCGCGGTGGTGGACGTGCAGGATATCTACGATGAATTCAACGACGGGATCTACGACCCCAATGCCCTGCGGGATTTCATCTCCTATGCCTACTATAACTGGAGCCGGCCGGCGCCGCTCTATGTCCTGCTCTTCGGTACCACCACCCATTTCATGGACAAACAGGCGGGGGTGAACCAGGGACTCAAGTCCTTCATCCCGACCCTGATGGTCTATACCAACTCCTGGGGCATGACCTCATCGGATAACGCCCTGGTCTCGGTCAGTGGCAGCGACATTCTGCCGGACCTCTATGTCGGCCGTTTCCCGGTCAGTGACAGCGACGGGGCGAACACCGTGGTCCAGAAGACCCTCGATTACGAACAGCAGCCGATCATCGGTGAGTGGCGGCGCAGCATCGGCATGGTCTACGCGGAGGGCGATGGCGGCCGTTTCATCCGCGACGCCAATGAGCTGATCGCCAAGTATACCCCCGCACGGATCGTCACCAATCGCCTTACCACCCTGCAGGGCTCGGTCTACTACGGCAATACCGAGACCCTGGCCGGGATGATCAACAACGGTCAGAGCCTCGTCAATTTCATCGGCCATGGCGGTGGCGGCGTCTATTTCGACAACGAGCTCTTCAAGATCGAGGATGTCAAACGCCTGAGCAACAAGAACCGCTATCCCGTCGTCTTCAGCATGACCTGTTTCGTCGGCCACTTTGACAATCCCGAGATGCCCTCGCTCGGCATGCAGCTGGTGCTGGCCAGGGAGCGCGGCGCGGTCGCCCATTTCGGTTCGGCCGCCAAGGCCTCGGCCGATGGCGACTATTATCTGGATATCGCCCTTTTCAATGCCATCTTTGCCGAGAATGCCCGGCGCATGGGCGAGATCGTCACCCTCGGCAAACTTCTGCTGATCCAGAAGACCAATGGTTATTGGGACAATGTCCGCCATTTCGTTCTGCTCGGCGATCCGGGCTTGCGCTATCACATCTCCGAAGAGGCGGTCACCATCGAACCGGCGAAAAGTTCCTGGCTTGCCGGCGAGACCATCCACCTCAGCGGCCGGGCGAGCGACATCGCTCAGGGCACAGCGGTGGTGACTCTGGCCAACGAGGCCGACTCGGTGGTGGCCCGCAAGGAGGTGACGCTGCAGAATGGTGAGTGGCAGTGCGATCTCCTGACCCTGAACAGCGCCAACCTCGGACTCTTCACCACCGGCCAGGCGACCGCCCGGGTCTTTGCCAGTGACAACCAGCACGATGCCGCCGCGGCGGTCACCCTCTCGGTGGCCGGTCACGCCCTGGTCGAGATCCAGACCGATCCCGTGGCGCCGGTGCATCAGGAGCCCTTTTATTTCTCCGTGGCCGTCGATGAAACCGCCCTGACCAATCGCGGTGGTGTAGCCGGCGTCAGTCTCAACCTCTCAACCAACTCGGTGGAATGGCAGTCGGTGGCCCTCGAGCGTCAGTCCGGCGGGCTCTGGCGGACGCCGGCCGGCCGCAAGCAGAACGAAGGGTCCCGGATCTATTACCAGAGTGTGGTGACCGCGGGCAACGGCGACAAGATCGTCGGCGAGATTCGCAATACCCTGGTCGGCTATCGCCCCGATCTCTCGATCGATCCCACCTCGGTCCGGATCGCCGGCAATCCGACGCGCGTCACCTTCCGCCTGAAGAACGGGGGCGACAAGCCGGCGGCCAATTTCAGCGTGATGGTGACCGAGGGGGTGAACGCCTCTACCTACAAGCCGGTCGGCGACAAGCTCATGGTCGGCACCCTCGCCGCCAACAGCGACTCCATCCTCACCCTGTATTGGAACGCCCCCAACGCCGGCGAGCGCAAATTCTGGTTTCAGTGCGATGCCGACAACCAGGTGGAGGAGAGCAACGAGGGCAATAATGTCACCCTGGCGACCGCGCGCGTGGTCACCGCCGAGACCGGCACCAACGGGCCGCTCTACCTGCCGGAGAGCAATGGTTACATCGATATCCCGGCCGGGGCGATCACCCGGACCTCCACCCTGACCTGGAACCAGGGGTGGGATGACAACCAGACCAGGGCTGCGGCCTGGTCCGGGCTGCTGCCGCTCAGGTTCCGCTTCTCCGCCACCACCATGCTCTATGGCTACAGCCTGGCCGACACCAGCCTCACGATCAGCAAGCCGATCACGGTCGTCGCCCTCTTCGATCCCCAGGATGCGCAAAACCGGCTGCTGGTCCGCAACCATAGCCTGCGGCTCTATGGCTGGAACGCCCGGACCAGCACCTGGAGCGGACTGGTATCGGTGGTCGACTCCACCCAGGGGACGGTGACGGCGCAGCTGCCGGCTTCGCTGCGCGCCTTTAGCCTGCTGGCCAGCCAGGATGCCGAGCCGCCGAC
This sequence comes from uncultured Cytophagia bacterium, assembly GCA_964436305.1. Lineage (GTDB taxonomy): Bacteria > Zhuqueibacterota > Zhuqueibacteria > Residuimicrobiales > Residuimicrobiaceae > JAKPUX01. The sequence goes on from CAYTCI010000037.1 coordinate 31,787, forward strand.
GATAACGCTCAGCGTCGGCGGACAGAATTTTGCCGATGGCGACGGGGTTTCACGCACGCCGGTTTTCACTGCCTATATGGAGGATGCGAGCGGCTTCGATCTCGGCGGTGCGGGGATCCATATCACCCTCGACCACCAGGCGGTGGAGCCCGGGGAGTATTCCCTCTTCCAGAGCCCCGACGCGCGCCGCTCGCTGACCCTGACTTATTCGCCGACCCTCGAGACCGGCTCGCATACCCTGACGGTGGAGGTTGAGGATATCAATGGCAATCCGGCGGCCGTGGAAGCGCAGTTCCACGTCGACGGCCTCTTTGCCCTGGTCAGCCTGGCCAATCATCCCAATCCCTTTCAGCAGGAGACCACCATCGCCTTCACCCTCAGCGAGACGGCCGCCCGCATCCGGATCGGGATCTATACCGTCTCGGGCCGGCTCATCCGCACCTGGGAAATGCAGGGGATCACCGGCTATGTCGAGGTGGATTGGGATGGCACCGATGCCGATGGCAATGCTGTCGCCAACGGGGTCTATTACATCAAATTTGTCGCGGAACAGGGTGGCAAGCGACTGGAACGCATCGAAAAAATGGCCAAATTGCAATAAGGGAGAAAGGGCATCGCGCATGGCAACGACATTTCAGCCCCGGAGGCGCTGCGGGTCTATCCTCTTCGTTATGGCGCTCCTGACGGGAACAACGGCCTTGCGGGCTGGCGATTATGCGGCGGACTTTACGCGGATCGGCGTGGGGGCCAGGGCGATGGCGATGGGCGGCGCCCAGGTCGCCATCGCCAATGATGCCAGCGCCAGCTACTGGAATCCCGCAGGATCCGGCGGGCGCGGGATCGCCGCCATCCAGGTCGAACATATGCCGATGTTCGACGGTTTGGCCCACTACAATACCGCCAGCCTCCACCTGGCCTTCAATCCCCGGACCAGTGTCAGCGTGAACTGGATCCGTCTCGGGGTCGACGATATTCCGCGCTACGACGCCTTGTCGGGCAGCCGCCTCGACCGCTACACCACCGGCGCCGGCCGCTCGGACGGCACCCCCCTCGGCTATTTCAGCGACCGCGAGGATGCCTTTTTCATGTCCTTCCGCCGCAGCATGCTGCTCGATATGACCATCGGCGGCGATCTCGCCGGGACAATCCTCCCCGTCGAACTCTCCTTCGGCGTCAGCGGCAAATACATCCACCAGAAGCTGGACGGCTACACCGGCAGCGGCCAGGGCCTCGATGCCGGGATGCTGCTGCGCCTCCTGCCGGGCTGGCAGGATCAACCCGAGCCGCTGCACTGGATCGGCTTCGGCGCGGCGGTGCATGACCTCTCGCGGACCCAACTGAGCTGGAACACCGCCTCCAACCACAAGGACGAGATCGGCCGCGGATTGCAGGCCGGCGTGGCAGCATGCTATACCTGGACGCCCCTGCGCTTGCGGATCACCGCCGGCTACGACCGCCTCTTCTGGAGCGAAGAGGGCAACCGCGCCGGTGCCGAGCTGACCTTTTTCAAGGTCCTGAGCGTGCGCGGCGGCTATTACCGCAGCGAGCTGACGGCCGGAGCGGGTCTGGAAATGGCGGGCTTTTGCCTGGATTATGCTTTCGTCGGTGGGGACCTGGGCAACTCGCACCGCATCACCGGCGCCGTGCGCTTCTGAGCGGGGGTTACCTGTGGAACTGGATGTCGAACTGGATCGCAGCGGAAGCCGCCGCTGGGGGCTGACCGCCCTTCTGGTCGCGGCCCTGTATGGCGGCACCCTGGCCTATGGCCTCACCTATGATGATCTGTTGCTGATCCGCACCTGGCCGCTGGCCGGGCTGCTGGCCGGATGGCATGAGCCCTGGTCCGAACGCTTTTATCGCCCCCTGATCAACTATTTCTTCAGTGGTGAGCACCTGCTTTTCGGCGCCTCGGCCTGGGGCTACCATCTGGTCAACCTCGTGCTGGCAGTGGCCATCGCCGGACTCTACCAGGAGATCCTGCGTGGATTTCGCGTCCGCTCGACCCCGGCGCTGCTCTGCGCCCTGCTCTGGCTCGCCTTGCCGGGGAATGGCGCCATCATCACCTGGGTTTCCGCCCAGATCGACCTCTTTGCCCTCATCTTCATGCTGGCCTCTTTCCGGCTCGTCCAGCGCGCAGCGGCGGCGGAGGCCGGCGGATCGGGCGCCATCCTGCTCTCGCTCTGCATGGCCACCCTGGCCTATGCCTGCAAGGAGATCGCCGTCACCCTGCCCCTGCTGATCGCCGCCTGGCTGATACTGCTGCGCCCGCTGCCGCGCCGCCGCGCCCTGCAGATCGCCTTGCCCCATTTTACCCTCTGGGGTGGTTACTTTATCTGGCGTGCGGTGGTCCTCGGCGCGCGCACCGTCGGAGAGCGGGGATTCTCCGAGCAGCCCTGGGTGGCTGCCCGGCCGCTGGCCGGTCTGGCCGGGATGGCTGTGCGCTACCTCGAGGCCCTGGTCTCGACCGTTTATCCGCTCTTCCTCATGCCGAGCTGGCTGACCGCGATCCTCCTGCTCACCCTGCTGCTCCTGCTGCTGCGCTGGAGCCGGCGCGGCGGCGTCTGGTGCAGTGGCCGCAAGGGCGTTCTGCTGCCGGCCTTTGCCCTGCTGGCCGCGCTGCCGAATCTGCTCGACGCCTCGCCGCGCTTGCTGGGGGTGCCGACGCTGGCGACGGCGGCAATGACGGTTCTGGCCTGGACCGGGCTCTTCGATCGCCTGAAACCGCGCCGCCCGCAGCTGCTCCTGCTCGCCAGTCTGCTGCTGCTCTGCTATGTGCACATCAACGGCCAGGTGCAGGCCTGCTTCACCCAGCCGGTCTATCAGTCGACGCTGCAATATGACGTCAACGACCGCCGCCGCTGGCCTTTCAGCGACCTGCACAATGTGCGCTACCAGCTCCGTGAAACCTTGCTCAAGATGGTCCAGTGAAGCCCTTGCTGAACATCGCGCCCAGGGGCGCTTACCCCCTGGCGCAAGCCGCGGCGGTGTTGCTGCTGATACTGCTGGCCCTCTCGCTCTGGCCCTCGACCCTCGATGATGCCTTTATCAGCTACCGCTACGCCCGCAACTGGGTGGAGGGAAATGGCCTGGTTTTCAATCCGGGCGAACGCGTCGAGGGCTATTCCAATCTCCTCTGGATTCTCGTCCTCTCCCCGTTCCTCCGTGCCGGGATCGGGATCGAATGGGCCTCCAAGCTGCTTGGCCTGCTTTGCGCCATTGGCGCCCTGCTGGTCGCCCAACGGCTGCTGCGGCGTCATTTTGCCGCGTCGGCGGGGCTGGTCCTGCTGTTCGGCCTCTGGCTGGCCTCCTGCATCGGATTTGTCTACTATGCCATCGCCGGACTCGAGACCCTCCTGTACACCCTGCTGCTCCTCCTCCTAGTCCTCTTTCTGCTGGAGGCGCGCTGGGCCTGGGCTGCGCTGGTCAGTGCGAGCCTCACGCTTACCCGGCCGGAGGGGATGCTCTTCCTGCTGCCGCTCGTGGTTTGCACCTGGCAAAACCGGCGGCGGCTTGCCTGGTGGCGCTATCCGGCGCTGCCTGCGGCAACCCTGATCCTGACCACCCTCTGGCGCTGGAGCTATTACGGCGCCTTGCTGCCTAATACCTTCAATGCCAAGATCAAGACGCATTGGGGCGTGCTCCACTATATCCTCTGGCACTGCCAGACCTTCGTCAATTATGCCGTTAAAAGCTTCGCCTGGAATGAGTGGGTCCTTATATTCGCCCTCTTTTACCTGCTCTTTCACCTGCGCCGCCGCGACACCGCGCCGGCAGCAGTGCTCGGCTGCCTGCTTTTTTTTGTCTGGTTCAGCGGTTCCGACTGGATGAGTTTCGGCCGTTTTTATGTGCCGGCGCTGCCGCTGATCGGCCTCTTCGCCTGGGCCGGGATCGGCAGACTGATGGCCGTCGCCGCAGAGCAGGGGATTCGCGGTCCCCGGCTGCAGATCTGGCTGGCCCTGCCCATCCTCTTCAACCTGGTCTCGTTCTACTATGCCGATGAGGAGTTGGCCGGCGGCGGGACCATCAATCCGGCGATGCACAGCCGCCCGCACCGTGTGATCGGGCTCTGGCTGCGCGACCACGCCCGGCCGGGGGACAAGCTGGTCGTCAACGAGATCGGCGCCATCGGCTGGTACTCACGCTTGCCCATCATCGATCTGATCGGCCTGACCGACAAGACCATCCCGGGGTACTGGAAGAGCGGCGATTTCGCCGGATGCGCCGGATTCATCCTCGGCCAGCAGCCGCGCTATGTCGCCCTCAATGACCGTCAAGCCCCCGGCGATGAGGGGATGGACCCCGTCCACCAGGCCCTCTACGACCGGATGATGGCCGATGGCCGCTACCGCCTGCTGCGCGTGTTTCCCCTCGCCC
>CAYTCI010000038.1:0-36142 GCA_964436305.1 uncultured Cytophagia bacterium
CGGTGGCGGTTGCGCTCCGAATGCATGGTAAAACCGTAAAGCTGGCGCGATTGGCCAAGGGCGAAATCACAGATATCAATCATCTCCTGAACCTCGCCCCACCCTTCCTGCAGCGATTTACCCATCTCGTAGGTAACCAGCTCGCCCAGGGGTTTTTTAAAGTCGCGCAGGCGAACCCCGATCTGCCGCACGATCTCGCCCCGTCGGGGCGCCGGGACCATGCGCCAGACCTTGAAGGCCTCAGCCGCCTGCGCCATCACGGCCTCATAGTCCGCCGCCGAGGCACGATAAACCGCGGCAATCTTGCTGCCATCAGCCGGCGAGTAGACCTCCAGCAGGCCCTGATCGCGGCTTTCCAGCCATTTGCGTCCGGTGGAGGCGCCAAAATTGACTTGCTCGATGCCCAGGGTTTTCAAAAAATCCATAACCTTCTCCTCTAGAAAAAGATCGTTCATCAGCCGCAGGGCTACACGTTTCAACCTCACAATTTGCACATTTTTTCGAGAAAAGCAAATGGTTTCGCGCAGACGGGGGAATTTCGCCCGGGCCGGCGCGAGGGGCCCGGCAGGGTCGGCACCAGAGGGTAGGCCGGGTTGGCGCGGGGGGCCCGGCAGGGTCGGCACCAGAGGGTGGGCCGGGCCGGCGCGGGGGCCCGGCGAGGGTCGGCACCAGAGGGCAAGCCGGGCCGGCGCGAGGGGCCCGGCGAGGGTCGGCACCAGAGGGCAAGCCGGGCCGGCGCGAGGGGCCCGGCAGGGTCGGCACCAGAGGGCAAGCCGGGCCGGCGCGAGGGGCCCCCGGCGAGGGTCGGCTGTACAATTTCGTACTTGCGCGCCCGCGCGGTGTACCTGCAGGTACAGTTTCCCGCAAGAGCGGCATGCCGGTCACCACTCTATCTGATTGTTTTTATTTATCATTTCCCCCTATGCACCAACTCTGGCACTCCGCTTGCAACAGCAGGCCTGTCATAAGCCAATCCCGCAAACCATGAAAGACTCCATGAAAAAGAACCTCCTCCTTCTCTTCCTGCTCCTCGGCGCCACCCTCCACGGACAACCCCGCCCGGATATGGCGCGGCAGGAGGAGCGCAGCCGTTTCCTCGAGCTGCTCCAGCGCACGCGCACCACGGTGTCCGATTGCGACAATCCCGATGCGCGGCGGCTGTTGCGCCAGGCCGAAGAGAAAGCCGCGACGATCCGGCCGGTGCGGCAGCGCGGAGAGCGGCAGCAGGCGATCGCGCTCTATGCAGACGCCACCCGGCTCCTCCTGCGCGCCCTCGATCTCTGCTCGGCAGGACGGCACTCGGCCGGCGAGACGGAGGCGGATCAGGAGTATCGACAGCTCCGCAAAGAGATCATGACGGCGAGAGAGAGGGCCCACAGCCATCCCGGCCCCCATCAGCGCCGGTTTCTCGGCAAGATCGATGCCCTTGAGCTCCAGACCCGGCAAGCCCTCGATGCCGGCCAGCCCGGGCTGGCACGCCGCAAAATGGAATTGACCCGCATCCTGCTCAACCGTCTCAGCCATCCGGGGCCGGCAGCCGAAGAGGCGCAGAACGGGCTGCGTGAGATGCGCCGGGAGATCGACAAGATGCGCCACCGCGACGCCGCATCATCCCCACGCCGCGACGCCCTGATCGCCGCAGCGGAGACTCAGGCCGAGGACGCCGGCCGTTTTCTCGACGACCGTCGCGTCCGGCCGGCGATGGCCGCCCTGGCCGCGGGGCGGCGATTCCTCGCGCTCGCCGCGGGCGCTCCCGCTCCGGCAGGCACCGCCTCTTTCCCGGAACTGCAAGCCAAAGTTACCATGCTGGACGAGGAGCTCGACGCCCTCGAAACGGAACAAAATGGCGATCCCGACCAGCAGGAAGATCTCAAGCTCTGCCGCCGGGCGTGTGCAAAAGCGCAACAGGCCCTCGACCACCAGCAGCCCGAGCTGGCCCGCGAATACCTCACGCTCGCCCGCGACCTGCTGGCAGAACTCAATGACTGAAAGGAGGTGTATGGCTGCAACGACCGGCCTGCCCTGGAGCCCGCCGCTCCGGCTTAAGGGCACCGCACAAGGCCCGTCACAATCCCGCGATTCTCTCTGGAACATCTATTAAAAGGAGTATTGTATGCAAAAGAACATCTTCTGGATATCCATATTGGCCCTCATGGTTCTCCTGTCCGGCCTGGCGATCGCCGATCAGCCGGGCGACCATGGCAGGGAATGGGACAAATACTATGATACCCGCTCGGCCCTGATGGGCACCGTCCTCGATGCGGCCTCCCAGCCTCTCGCCGGCGCCGTGGTCACGGTCAACCATGTCGGCCTGCCCCTGTTCGCCAAATCCGACACCACCGACGCCTCGGGCGCCTGGTCCGTCGGCAGATTGATGCCCGGCTGGTATATCATCCAGGCCGGCAAAGAGGAGTATCTGACCCAGTATTACGACCACAGCGAGAGTCTGCTCCAGGCCAAGGCGGTCACCCTCGCCAGGCAGGACACCCTGCGCGGTCTGACTTTCCATCTCAGTCCCGGCGCAGCCCTCTCCGGCACGGTCTATCTCATCGACGGGACCACCCCCCTGGCGGGCGCCAGGGTCACCGTGCTGCGGCTGCGCGATCTGCGCGACCAGGGCGCTTTTGCCACCGCGGTTTCCGGCGCAGACGGGCGCTACCGCATCAGCGGTCTGCCGACCGGCGCCTATCTGGTCAAGGCCGGACAGGAGGGTTACCTCGATGAGTACTATCAGGAGGCCGGCAAGCGTTCCGGCGCCGATACCGTCAAGGTGACCGCCCCGGATGAGACCTCCGGCATCAACTTTACCCTCGATCAGACCAGCGCCCTCACCGGACTCATCACCGCCGAGTCCGACGGCGCCCCGATCGCCAGGGCCTGGATCGTCGCTTACAACCAGCTGACTCTCGGCGGCCGTCAGGCCATGCCGGCCGGCAAAGCGCGCAGCGATGAGGCCGGCCGCTATATCCTCGCCCTCAAACCAGGCAGCTATCTGGTCACCGCCGAGGCTGCCGGCTACGCCGCCGAATGGTTCGACGATGTCCCCTCCGCCGACCAGGCTACACCCGTCGCGGTCGCGAGCGGCGCGCACAGCCAGGCCGATTTTGCCCTTAAAAGCTGGGGCGGTCTCTCCGGCAAGGTGACCAACGCACGCACCGGAATGCCGGTTGCCGGCGCCGAAGTCCAGGCTTTCAATGAAGAGAGAGGCCTGGGCAGCAAGCGCGCCTTCACCAGCATCAGCCAGGAGGACGGCACCTACACCTTTTCCGGTCTGCCCACAGGCCGTTATATCATCACCGCCCAGGCTGCGGGCTACCTCCGGGAATACTGGCAGGAGGCCGATTCCCTGCGCAACGCCACCCTCGTCACCATGGAGAATGGCAACAGCCTCACCGGCATCGATTTCACCCTGAGCACCGGCGGCAGCATCGCCGGAGTGGTCACTGGCGAGGCCAATCAACCGGTTGCCGATGCCCGGATCGAGGTTCGTTCCCAGAACGACCGGATCAAGGTGACTGGTCGCACGGATGCAGCCGGCCACTATGAGATCACCGGACTGCGGAGCGGCACCTATCTGGTCCAGGCCGCGGCCGCCGGTTATGTCACCCAGTGGTACGACAGCGTCTTCACCCGCAAGGAGGCCACCCCCCTCAAGCTGCTCGCCACCGAGTCGCTTACCGCCATCGATTTTGTGCTGGGCAAGATACCACCGCTGCCACGCAGCATCTCCGGCCTGGTCGTCGATGACAGCACCGGTCTGCCGGTCGCGAACGCCCAGATCATGGCTGTGCCGGTGCGCACCTTCAGCCGGCCGCGCAAGGCCCTCTCCGCCGCGGACGGATCCTGGCTCCTCTCCGGCCTGGCCGCCGGCAAATATGTGCTGCTGATCGGCGCGCGCGGCTACCACGGCGAATTCTACAACGACGTGCGTTCGTGGAAAGAGGCCACCGAGCTGGAAGTGATCGAGGGGCAGGAGGTGACCGGCATTGAGATCGGACTCTGCCCGCAGGAGAGAGGCGCCTATCAGGTTGCCGGCAAGGTGACCGACGGCACCGGTGCCGCGGTTGAGGGAGTGCTGGTCACCCTCTCTACGGCCGATGGCACCGCCGCCAGCACGGTGACCGCCGAAGAAGGGGATTACAGCTTCGACAATCTGCCGGCGGACAGCTATGCCCTGACGGCCTCCGCGACCGGCTACGAGGATGTCGCCGCCGCCCCCCAGCCCCTCGCCGTGGGCGGCAAGATCAACATCTACAGCCTCAATCTGCTCGTCGTCAACCAGAGCACCGGCCTGCAGGACAACCCGGTGCTGCCAGCGGCCACCTCTCTGGCGCAGAATTACCCCAATCCCTTCAACCCCTCCACCCGCATCGATTTCACCCTCGCCCGGAGTGGCCGGGTACGCTTGACCCTCTTTGACATGCTTGGACGCGAGGTCAACCGGCTGGTGGATGGCACACTGCCCGCCGGCAGCCACCAGATCCTCTGGGATGGCAGCGACCGGCACGGGGTCAAGATGGCCTCCGGCATCTATTTCTACCGTCTCGAGGTAGAGGGCACGGCCGAAACCTTCAGCCAGATGCGCCGGATGGTGCTGATCAAATAGCATCCGGTTTTGGTGCCCCTTCTGATCCGATGAGAGGTGCGGCCGGGCGGCCGCACCTCTTTTTTATGCCGAGCGCTCTCCGCCCAGCCCGCCGGATGCCCTCCCGCAATCCTGCTTGGAAAAATGAAATAAATATCGTACATTTCAGGATAGTGAATTTCTTCCTCCCGTTCATTTCGAGGTGAGACCATGGCCAAACAGCCGCGTATTTCTCCGGGCGTCGGGCTTGTCATACTCTTCATCGGCATCAGCGCGCTGATCGTCCAGTCGGGGCACGGTTCGCTCGTTCGCGCGCTTCTCGGCAGCCTCTTTTTTCTGCTCGTCGCGGCCTATTTTGCCCTCCGCGCCTTCACCCGTACGGAGAGCTGGTGGCTGGTGCTGCCGGCCGGGCTCTGCTTCACTGTGGGCCTGATGTCGGCGCTGCAGCCCTTCTCCTTGCTCAAGCCAGGACTGTTACAGGTGGTTTTTCTGTGCGGCATCGCCCTCACCCTCTTGCTCTATGATCAATACCGCCCGGTCAGCGGACCCTCGCGCCGGGCGCGACAGGGCGCCATTCTTTTCGCCGGTCTGGCCCTGTTCCAATACCTCCGAACCTTGCACATCATGGACCCCCTGCTGCTCGCCGCGATCTTTTTGATGGCGGGCGGCATCTGGCTGCTGCTGATCAAACACTGACCTGGATAGCGCTGCTGTGACCGATGCCAATCCCGATCGCGCCGGATCCGCGCAAAACCGGCGTACCATTCTTCTCCTCTCCCTGGGCCACTTCGCCAATGATGCCTACCCGGGTTTTCTTGCGCCCCTGCAGCCGCTGCTGATGCAGCAGGCCCATTATGGCCTGACCCTGGCGGGGGTGTTGACCTCGATCGCCTCGATCTCCGGCTCGATCATGCAGCCTTTTTTCGGGCTCTGGTCGGACCGGATGCGCCGCCCGTGGCTGGTGATGGGGGGACCGCTTGTCACCGCCCTCCTTTTTGGCACGATCGGCTGGTGGCACAACTGGTATGCCCTCGCCGCGATCATCCTGATCGGCGGACTTGGCAGCGCCGCGTTTCATCCCCAGGCCGCGGCCCTTTCGGGCAAGGCGGGCCAACGGCGCAGCGGCCTGGCCATGTCCCTTTTCGTCACCGGTGGCAACGCCGGTCATGCCCTGGGCCCGCTGATCATCCTCAGCGTCGTCGCGCTCTGGGGATTGCAGGCCAGCATGGTCACCGCCGTGCTGGGCGTCGCGGTGGCGCTCCTGCTCTGGCAGCAACTGCCGCAGCACATCGCCCCGGGAACAGCCGAGGGGCGCAATCCCCTCCCCTGGTCGCGGGCGGAACGACGCCGGCTCGGCAGTCTGGCGCTGATCTGGCTGGTGGTGGTCCTGCGCTCCTTCATTGTCAGCGGCTTCATGACCTTTTGCCCGATCTACCTGACCGGCAAGGGCTATTCGATCCTGATGGCCGGCAGCGCCAACACCCTCTTTGAGATCAGCGGCGCCTTTGGCAGCATGCTTGGCGGCGCCCTCTCCGACCGCATTGGTCGCAAGCAGGTGATCGTCCTTTCCATGGCCGGGGCTTTTCCCGCCTTCTGGCTCTTCATGCATGGCGGTACCCTGATCGCGCCGGTGATGCTCGCCCTGGCCGGCTTTTTCATCTACTCCTCGATTTCGGTCAATATTGTCATGGGCCAGGCCCTCTTTCCCCGGCAAGCGGGGACCATCTCCTCGCTGATGATGGGGATGGGCTGGGGCCTCGGCGGTCTGGCGGTGACCCCGCTGGGTGCGGTGGCGGAACGATACGGGGTCGGCACCGCCCTTAACGCCCTGATCTTCGTCACCCTGGCCGGGCTGCTGGCCGCACTGCTCATCCGGCCGGGACAAAACCCGGGCAAGCAACAGGAGGCCTGAATTGAGCCAATCCCTCTTGCGCCGGTTGCCCTCCGTGGAGAGGGCGGCCAACCATCCGGAGATCCTCGCCCTGATCCAGCGCTATCCCGCGCCGCTGATCCGGGATCTGGTTCGGCAGGAGCTGGCGGAAATGCGCCGGCTCCTCGCCGCGGAGGCATCCGAGGAGCCATCGCGTGAGGCCCTGCTCCAGGAGCTGGTGGAACGTACCCGGCAGCGCGTCGCCCTGCTCTTCGCCTCGCCGCTGCGGCCGCTGCTCAACGCCACCGGTGTCGTGCTCCACACCGGACTCGGCCGGGCGCCGCTCGCCGACGCCGCGCGTGAAGCCGTCGCCCGGGTGACCGCCGGTTATTGCAGTCTGGAATTCGAACTGGCCAGCGGCCGGCGGGGCGAACGCAACACGATCATCCATGGCCTGCTCTGCGCCCTCTGCGGAGCCGAGGCGGCCGTGGTCGTCAACAACAACGCCGCCGCGGTGCTGCTGGCCCTGAACACCCTCAGCCAGGGCAAAGAGGCGATCATCTCCCGCGGTCAGCTCATCGAGATCGGCGGAAGCTTTCGCCTGCCGGAGGTGATGGAGAAAAGCGGCACCCGTATGCGCGAGATCGGCACCACCAACCGGACCCGGCTGCAGGATTACGCGGCGGCCATCGGCCCGGAGACCGGCGTCGTCGTCATCGCCCATACCTCCAACTACCGGGTGGTCGGCTTCACCGAAGAAGCGGAAGTGGCCGGGATCGTCGAACTCGCCCATCGCCACGGCCTGCCGGTGCTCCATGACCTCGGCGGCGGCGCCCTCGTCGATCTGCGCCGCTTCGGTCTGCCCCGCGAGCCCCTGGTGCAGGAGAGCGTGCTCGCCGGCGTCGACGTCGTCACTTTCAGCGGCGACAAGGTGCTGGGCGGACCCCAGTCCGGCCTGATCGCCGGCAAAGCCGATTTCATCCAGCGCATCCACGCCAATCCCCTTATGCGCGCACTGCGCTGCGACAAGATGGTCTTTGCCGCCCTCGAGGCCACCCTGCGGCTCTACTTCGCGGAGAGCAGCCTGCTGGAAACTCATCCCGTTTTGGCGATGCTGTGTGAACCGGAGGCTGCGGTGCGACAACGCGCGGAAAGCGTGCGCCAGGCCCTGCACCGGGAACTGGCAGAACACATGGATATCACCCTGCAGCCGAGCCTGGCCCAGGCAGGCAGCGGCACTCTGCCCCTGGAAAAAATCCCGAGCCATGCCCTGGTCCTGCAGCCGCGCGATGGCCGGGTCGATCACTGGGCCGCCCGACTGCGCACCGGCCACCCCGCCGTCGTCGGCTATATCCAGGACGGGGCGATCTGGCTCGACCTGCGCACCATCCGCGCGAGCGAAACAACGGCGCTGGTCGATGCCCTCAATGCCCTGGCCGGGCCTCCCCGCAGCGGGGAACAGGCCGGCTGAGGCTGCCTTTCAGAAACGAGAATGGATATGGTACGACTGGAGATCTCCCCGGACTATCCCTCCGAACGGCGGTTGCAGCAGGCGATCACGGCCCTGCGCGACGGCGGCCTGGTCATCTATCCGACCGATACGGTCTACGGCCTCGGCTGCAATCTGCTCAACAAAAAAGGCGTGGAACGGATCTACCAGCTCAAGGGCAACGACAAGCGCAAATTGCTCAGTTTCATCTGCCCGGACCTGAAAGAGATCGCCCAGTATGCCCTGGTCTCCACGCCCGCCTACAAGATCATGAAACGCCTGACCCCCGGGCCCTACACCTTTTTGCTCGAGGCGAGCCGGCTGGTGCCCAAGATCCTGCTGGAACGACGCAAAACCGTGGGCATCCGCGTCCCCGATCACCCCATCAGCCAGCGCCTGCTGCAAGGGCTCGGCGCCCCGATCATCTCCACCAGTGCGACGCTGCCGGGTCAGCCTTATCTGACGGATATCGAAGAAATCTTCGAAATATTCCAGCATCATGTTGATGTTTTGATTGACAGTGGGCCGGGCTCCTCCGAGCCCTCAAGTATCGTCGACCTGAGCGGCGACCACCCGGTGGTGGTCCGTGCCGGCAAGGGCGACCTCTCCCTTTTTATCTGATGCGCCTCAACCGGTGAAGCCGATGAATTCTCTTCTCCTTGCCCTCGTCTCTCTCCTTACCCTGGCCGCTGCGGCCCAGGAACCCGCAACCGTTCCCCCCGGGATCCAGGATCTGATCGTCCGGACCGGCGAGGCCCTGGCGCCGGATGCACGGCTGGCGATCTACAAGATCACCGCCGGGATGGCCGGCGACACCCTGGTCGTCCGCGGCGAGACCAGTGTCGCCGCCGCGCGCGACACTCTGCAGGCCGCACTCGGGCGCAGCGGCGTGGCGCCATGGCGCTGCAGCGTCGTGCTGCTGCCTCAGGCCGGGCCGGACGACCGTTGCACCGGGGTCATCACCGTCAGCACCGCCTTGCTGCGGCGCGGCCCTTCGGAGAAGGAGGAGATCATCAATCAGGGTCTTCTGGGGGAGCCTCTCACCATCCTCAAGGATACCAACTATTTCGACCTGGTCCAGCTCGCCGACGGTTACATCGGCTACATGGACGGCGGCTCGGTTGCGGCGATGACCCGGCAGGAGTTGGCCGCCTGGCAGCAGCGGCCCAAGGTCGTTTACTGGAAAAAATGGGGCGAGATCCACAGCGAAAAACGCGCGGCCAGTTTTCCGGTTTCGGATATTGTACTCGGTACCAGCGTCGCCCTCGTCCGGAAAGAGGGCAAATGGCTGCGGGTTGCCCTGCCGGACGGGCGCGAGGGCTATCTGCAGCGCGACGAGGCCATCCCCGCCGAGCGCTTCAACCAGCAGCCCAGGCCCAAACCCGAGGAGCTGGTGGAGACCGCGCGCCAGTTCACCGGCTATCCCTATCTCTGGGGCGGCCGTTCCACCAAGGGGCTGGATTGCTCCGGCCTGACGGGAATGGTCTATCGGCTGCATGGCATCCAGCTCCCGCGCGACGCCAACATGCAGGTCCATGCCGGCCGTGAGGTGCGCTGGGACTCAACCTATGCCACCCTTCAGCCGGGAGATCTGCTCTTTTTTGGGCGCAACATCGACCACATCACCCATGTCGGCATGTACCTCGGCGGCGGAAGATTCATTCATTCCGGCGATCTGGTGCTGATCAACAGCCTGAATCCAAAGGATCCCGACTTCAGTCCGCGCCGTGCCCAGGACCTTCGGGCGGTACGCCGGATACTGTAAAAAAATTGCACTATCACTTGCTTTTGCTGGATAAATGCCTTAAATTGAGATACAGTCCGGCTATTTTGGCGGAAATCCATCAGTTATTGCACACTGCAGCGCGTCCACCTGTAATCCGGCACGCCCCCAACGACGCATCGGATCAACCTCTCAGCATCCTCGCCCGGCACTCTGTTCTTCCACCACACTGCTCATATTGTGACGCCCATCACGAAAAATTTGGCTATATTTCGTAATTTATTTGGGTGTTATTTTTATTTCAGTTGGAAATTCTTCCGCAAGCAAAGCGCTTTATTGTACATTAGGGTAGAGCAAGTCCAAAGCGTCTGTCCGTTGCACATCATAAAAAGGAGGTGAGGCAGCCGGCAAAAACGTTTCCTTGACTACGCACCACGTCGATTCATGCCGCGGCGGCGAACCGACTATCCCACTATCCCGTGGCGACATGATGAATCATCTATTGCTTAGGAGAATCACATGAAAAAATCGGTATGGTACATCCTGAGCGTCATGCTCCTGGCTCCGGTTATGCTGCTTGCCGCCGGACAGGCTGGCTCGATGCTCACCTTCGATGGCACCAATGATGCCGGCCTGGTCGTCGACAATCCCCTGCTCGACAACCTGACCGGCAACTATACCATCGAGGCCTGGTTCAAGTCGAATGGCTATACAAATAACGACCGGATTCTCGATCGCAACGGCGTTTTTGCCCTGGCGCTCGGCGCTAATAATACGATCCAGTTCCTGCGCCCCAGCAGCCCCGAGCTGGCATCGCCGATCAACACCGTCACCCCCGGCTGGCACCATGTTGCGGTCCGCGTCCAGACGGTCGGTGTCAATTATGTCGGCACGCTCCTCTTCGATGGCAATCCGGTGGCCACCCTCAATCACCCCAGCCTGCTGCTCCCGGCGAGCACCGAACCGATCTACGTCGGCAACCGCGTCGGCTTTGACCGTCCGCTCAATGGCTCGCTCGACGAGATCCGCATCTGGTCGGTCGCCCGCACCGATGCCGAGATCAAGGCTACCCGCGCACTGCCCCTGACTGGCGCTGAGGCGGGTCTGCTGGCCTATTACAAGCTGGATGAAGGCGCCGGCCAGACCGCCGGTGATGCTACCGTCAACAATCTGGATGCCAGCCTCGGTTCTATTCCCCTGCTCGCCGATATCAACGATCCCGCCTGGGCGGTTTCCACGGCTCCCATCGGCATGAACCTGCTCGCACCCAACAGCGGCACCCTCGCCGCCGGCACGCCGCTGAATGTCACCTGGGCGGTCAATCCCGAACTGCCCACGGTCCATATCCTCTTCAGCTTCGATGGCGGCGTCAAATGGTATCTGCTGGCCGCCGGTGTGCCGAACAATGGCACCTACGCCACCGTGGTCCCCGGCTATCCGACCACCCAGCTGCGCTACCGCGTCTCAAGCCCCCTCGACGGCACCCTTTATGACGATAGTGATGCCAACATCACCGTCGACATGACCGGCTTCGTCCCCAGCTCGATCACCAAGGAAGGCGAAGAGGCGACCCTCGCCAGCTACATGTACGTCGGCGTTGACGGCCGCGCGTTCGGCTGCAAGTTCATTTTCTCCTCGCGCGATGTCAGCAGCAAGCCGGGCATCGGCACGATCAATTTCAATGTCGCCACCCCGGGCCTCTATGTGATCTGGGCGCGCGCCCTCGGCGCCGGCAGCACGCGCAATTCCTGGCTGGTCAAGCTCGACAGCGGCAGCGAGTACGTCTGGGACACCAACAAGGGCTACAAGTGGACCTGGGACCGCATCAGCGACCGCGGCACCACCGGTATCCCGAATGTCTCGGCGCAGCTCGACCCGGTCTATTTCTACCTTACGGCCGGCAATCACACCATCCAGTTCCGTGGCAAGGAGCACTATACCCGGCTGGACCGCTTTGTCGTGACCAACAATCTCACGCCCGACTGGTGGGGCGGCGATCCGACCGAGATGATTCACATCACCGCGCCGCCCGAAGAGAGCCATGCCGATATCGTGCGTAACACCCCTTACGAGATCAAGTGGATCTCCTCGAATATCTCGAGCAAGGTGACCATCGAGTTCCAGAAACACGACACCGATACCGACTGGATCCTCGTTGCCAAGGACACCCCCAATGACGGCTCGTACATCTGGACGGCTCCGGATGAGCTCCTCGACAAGGCTCACCTCCGCATCTCCGAGGAGGATGGCGAATGCCCGGTCGATCAGACCTGGGAGACTGTACGCATCATCAACCCGCCGCCCGAGGTCCTGGTCACCAAGCCGAACGGCGGGGAGACCTTCTATTTCGGCGACAAGACCAATATCACCTGGATCAACAAGTACTACTCCGGCGTGGTCAACCTGCTCTACAGCATTGACAATGGCAAGGTCTGGAGCGCCATCGTCTCCAGCCTCACCAACACCGGCACCTATGAATGGACGCTCCCCCAGGTCGATTCCGATTCCTGCCTGGTCAAGGTGATCGACAAGGCGACCGGGATCCCGGTGGACGTCAGCGACAAGGTCTTCACCATTAAAAAGGTCCACCCGATGCCGGGCGGCATCACCGTCAGCGAGCCCAACGGCGGTGAGCAGTGGGAAGTCGGCAGCACGCATGCGATCACCTGGACCGTCGAGAATTTCGACAGCCCGGTGAACCTCTTCCTCTCGATCGACAATGGCGCGAACTGGTCAACCCTGGCCAGCAACATCGCGGCGCTGGGTGTCTACGAGTGGACGGTGCCCAACACCCTCTCGAGCCAGTGTCTGATCAAGGTTGCTGAAGCCACTTCCGGCACCCCGGTCGACCTGAGCGACAAGGTCTTCTCGATCGTTGCGGCCGGATCGGTCATCCCGGCGGCCAATTATGCCCTCTCCTTTGACGGCATTAACGACCTGGTGACGGTCCCGAACGCCCCCTCACTCAATATCAGCGGCGCCTTCACCATCGAATTCTGGATGAGGACCGATCAGCCGGCGCAGAGCTGGCGGCGCATCCTCGAGAAGGGCTCCTATGATGAATACTACATCTCTCTCTACGGCGCAACCGGCCGAATGTGCGGCGCTGTGCGCACGGCGATCCCCGGTGGCACGCGTATGACCAACCTCCTCGGCCCGTCGACGGCCCTGGTGACCACTAACACCTGGCTGCATGTGGCCGGTACCTTCGACGGCACCACCGCCAAAATGTATGTCAACGGCGTGCTGCAGTCGACCCGCACCGGCACCGCTGCGCCGCGCGGTCTGCTCAATGATCTGATCATCGGCGCCGCCAAGCATGGCGATGTCTACGAATACCACTTCCGCGGCGTCCTCGACGATCTCCAGCTCTGGAACGTCGCGCGCAGCGAAGTCGATATCAAGGCGACGATGTTCTCGAACCTCAGCGGCACCGAGACGGGACTGGCAGCCTTCTATCCCTTCAACGAGGGCTCCGGACAGGTCGTCTATGATCTCACTCCGAACAACAACGATGGCCGCATGGGCAAGCTGGCGGAAGCCGATGAATCGGATCCGACCTACGTGCTCAGCGACCGGCCGACCTCGCTCGCCAGCCTCGCGACCCTGCCTGTGGCCGCCCTCCTGGCCGAGGAAGAGGCCGAGTTGATGGTCGTTCCGGAACAGTTCGCGCTGATGCAGAACTATCCGAATCCCTTCAACGCCGGCACCACCATCACCTACGAAGTGCCGGTCACCAGCAACGACCAGGTTCAGGTCCGGCTGGATATCTTTGACCTCCAGGGCCGGACGATCCGTACGCTGGTCAACGCTCCGGCCCAGCCGGGACAGCATCAGGTCCACTGGGATGGCACCAACGACGACGGGCTGACGGCCTCTTCGGGCGTCTATTTCTTCCGCCTGCACGCCGGCAGCTATCTCGAGACCAAACGGATGGTCATGCTCAAGTAACCCGGTCATCCAATGCATTAAAAAAGGCGGCCCGTCCAAGGACGGGCCGCCTTTTTTTTTATACCCTTCAACCGGTTTTACGAACCGGAGAACTCCTGACGCAGGGCTTCATAGACAGCGGCATCGAAAAGATGGCGCTGGTACATCCGTTCGGTGAGCAGCAGCCGGCGGTTGCGTATGCGCTGGCTGGTATTATTCAGCGGCGAGTAGCGGTGGGGGTTTATGATGACCGAGGCGAGGCGGATGGCCTCGGCGGGGGTCAGCTCCGCCGCCGATTTATGGAACCAGGCGCGCGCCGCGGCCTCGGCACCATAGATCCCGTCGCCCCATTCGATCACGTTGAGATAGAGTTCGAGGATGCGCCATTTGCTCAATTTTTTCTCCATCTCGCGCGCGATCAGGGCTTCGCGTACCTTGCGCCAGGGGGTGCGCGCGGGATTGAGATAGAGATTTTTGGCCAGCTGCTGGGTAATGGTCGAGCCGCCGCGCACCACCCTGCCCTTTTCGCGGTTCTTCTCCATCGCCTGGCGCATCTCCTCCCAGTCGAATCCCTGATGCTGGAAAAACTTGTCATCCTCGGCGATCAGCACCGCTTCACGCAGATAGCCGGAGACCCGTCTTCCGGGAACCCAGATATAGGAACGGCGCAGTTTGCTGCCCTTGTTGCCGGCCTGTTTTTCGCGCCAGGTCATCATGGCGGTCGCCTTGGGAGCAGCGCTCTCGAGCGCGGTGACATCGGGCAGGGTCAGCCAGGTGATCGCCAGGAAGAGCAGAATGCCACAAAACAGCAGAACGAGCAGCCAGCGCAGCCAGTGCCTTTTTGCCGGAGCGGCCGCCCCGGCGGCCGGGTTTTGCAGGGTGCTTTCGCTCATCTCAACAGAACCAGTTTGCCGCTGCGCTGTCTGCCGGCAGCGGTGAGGCGATAGAGATAGAGGCCGCTGGGCAGTGTCCCGCCGTTCCAGAGCAGGCTGTGCGCCCCGGCGGGCAGTGCCGCATCGAGGATCCGGGCGGCCTCCCGTCCGGCCGCATCATAGAGCACCAGCCGCACCGGTCCCGCCTCCGGCAGGTAAAAAGAAAAGCGGGTCGCGGCGTTGAAGGGATTGGGATGGTTCTGGTAGAGGGTCAACTCCCGCACCACTGCGGTGACCGCCACCTGCAGGGTGCGCAGCAGCCGGCTCGTGCCGTCCAGATCGACCTGGCGCAGCCGGTACTGCAGCCAGCCCGCGGCCGTTCCGGGCCGGTCGATGTAGGCGTACTCGGCCGGTTCGACGGTTGTGCCGCGCCCGGCCAGAAAGGCGATCGTCTCCCAGGCGCCGCTGCTGCGCCGCTCGAGATAAAAGCCATAGTTGTTGCTCTCCGTGACCGTCCGCCAGGCCAGATGGACGGCGCCCTCGTGGGCTGCAAAACGGGCGGTGAAGGCGGTCAACTCGACCGGCAGGCCGCCGTCGCGCGTACGCAGCACGGTGCCGTTGTCGCCGGCCGCAACGCCGGTGTGCAAATCAAGAAAATGGATCGCATTGAGGGACTGGCTGGTCGGAGAGGCGAGCAGGCGCCAGCTCGCCCCGCCATCCTCGCTGCGGAGGATCAGTCCGCCGGCGCCGGAGATGTAACCGACCTGCGGCGAAGGAAAGATCACCTGTTCGAGCGTGGCCGCCGCCGGAACCCCGGCCAGCGGCACAGCACTCCAGCTGGCCCCGTAATCGCTGCTGCGCAGCAGGGTGGCATTGCTGCCGACGATCACCGCATGCCGCGCGTCGGCAAAGGCGACGCCGTTGAAACTCTGGGTGACGCCGGCATTGATCTTGCTCCAGAGGGCGCCGCCGTTGACCGTGCGCAGCACCGTGCCGAGCAGCCCCACCGCCAGCCCGGTATCGGGCGTGACGAAATGGACATCCTGCAAGGGCAGTCCATAGGCGGAATTGGTTTGGTTGCTCCAGGTCGTCCCGCCATCGCTGGTGCGCAGGATCGCTCCGCCGGTGCCGACGATCGTACCGATCCGGTGGCTGACAAAATGGATCGCCGCAAATCCGCTCGAGACCGGCAGCCCGGTGACCGTGCTCCAGTTCTGGCCGCCGTTGCTGGTGCGCAGCAGGGCGCTGCTCCCGCCGACGACATAGCCGCTGTCGGGGGTCGTGAAGCAGCAATCCTCGAGCAGCACACCAACACGGCGCAGCTTGACCGCCCAGCTGTTGCCGCCGTCGCTGCTGCGGAAGATCATCCCCTTGCCGGAGGAATCACCCACGGCGATGCAGAGATTTTCGTCGGCCAGGCAGATGCCGCGCATCTTGCCGGTGCTGAAACTCTGCTGGGAGTTGCTCCAGGTGAGGCCGGTATTGGCGGTGGTGAGCAGGGTCCCGTTCTCTCCGCTGATCGCGCCCCTGGCGGTCGTACTGAAGGCGATCCCGGTCAGATTGAGGGTGCTGCCGCTGCTGAGGAGGTTCCAGGTGATCCCGGCGTTGGCGGTTGCGTAGAGGGTACCGCCGTTGCCGCAGAGGTAGCCGTTACCGGCATCGGCAAAATGGAGGGCGCGCAGGGTGGGCGAGCCATTGAGCGCGGCCTGCAGGCTCCAGAATTCCCCCTTGGTCTGGCTGCGGAAGACCCGGCCGAGGTCACCGATCGCCAGGCCGATGTTCTCGCCGGGAAAGGCGAGCGCCCGGATGGTGGTGCCGTTGGCCGCCCAGGACCAGGCCGACCAGTTGCTGCCGCCGTCGAGGCTGCGCACCAGGGCGCCGCCGGCGCCGGCGGCATAGGTATAATCGATGCCGTTGGAGGCGATGGTATAGAGGGCGGCGGTGGTGTGGCTGTCGCGCACCTCCCAGCTGTCGCCGCCGTCATAGGATTGCCGGATCGCCCCGCCGGCGCCGGTCAGGAGCAGGGTATTGTGGTCAAAACCGTAGAGGGCGTAATAGGTGGTGGTATCCGGCGAGGGCAGCACCTGGAAAGAGACACCGCCATCGCGGGTGCGCAGGATCGTCCCCCCCGCTCCGGCGATGATCCCGGTGTCCGCATTGAAAAAGGCGAGGGCATGCAGCTCGGCCGTCACTCCGCTTGCGAGCGCCTGCCAGGTGGCGCCCTGATCCTCGCTGCGCACCACCATCCCCTGCCGTCCCACCGCGAAGATGCGGCTGTTGCCCGCCCGCTGGATGGCGTTGAGCGTATTGCCCTGGGGGAGGGGA
This sequence comes from uncultured Cytophagia bacterium, assembly GCA_964436305.1. Lineage (GTDB taxonomy): Bacteria > Zhuqueibacterota > Zhuqueibacteria > Residuimicrobiales > Residuimicrobiaceae > JAKPUX01. The sequence continues at coordinate 16,795 of CAYTCI010000038.1, forward strand.
TTCTGCCAGAACCAGCCGGTCTGCGCCAGGACCGGCGCCGTCACTCCCAATGCCATGAACAAGAGACGAAATCTCATACTGTACTCCTTCACTCCGGGCTTCACCGCAGCCAGGGGAGGCCGGCACAACCGGTCTCTATAATGAAATATGCAAAGGTTAGACAAAATTTCAAATAAAAAGTTTGTCTTCAATCAATTTTTATTGAAAACAAGAGATTAATTGGTTAAGTTGGATGGCAAGAGAGCCAACCGCCGAAAGACACCATTATGACCGCCAACGCCCTGATTGCCAAAAAACGCGACGGATCCGCCTTGACCGATGAGGAGATCCGTTTTCTCGTCGCCGCTTACGTCGACGGGGTTGTCCCCGACTATCAGATGTCGGCCTGGCTGATGGCCGTCTATCTGCGCGGCATGGACGCCCGCGAGACCGCCGCGCTGACCCAGGCCCTGCTCGATTCGGGCGAGCGGATCGACCTCGGCGACATCCCCGGCCGCAAAATCGACAAACACAGCACCGGCGGCGTGGGCGACAAGGTCTCGCTCATCCTCGCCCCCCTGCTGGCGGCCGCCGGCGTCCTCGTGCCGATGATCTCCGGCCGCAGCCTCGGCCATACCGGCGGCACCCTCGACAAGCTCGAGGCCATCCCCGGATTCCGCACCGATCTCTCCCCTGCCGCCTTTCACGATCAGGTGCGCGACCTCGGCGTCGCCATGACCGGCCAGAGCGACAGCCTCGTGCCGGGCGACCGCAAGATCTACGCCCTGCGCGACAGCACCGCCACCATCGGCTCCATCCCGCTGATCACCGCCAGCATCCTCAGCAAAAAACTGGCCGAGGACCTCGACGGACTGGTGATGGATATCAAATGCGGGACCGGCGCCTTCATGCGCACCCTGGCCCGGGCAGAGGAGCTGGCACACAGTATCATCCGCACCGCCGCTCTTCACCACCTGCCGACGGTGGCGGTGATCACCGATATGAACCAGCCCCTCGGCTACGCCGCAGGCAACTGGCTGGAGGTGCGCGAGGTGCTGCAGGCCCTGCAAGGCCATGGCCCGGTGGACCTGATGCAGGTCACCTATGCCCTCGGCGGCCAGATGCTGCTGATGGCGGGCTTCAAGGGGACGATCCAGCAGGCCATCGGCCACCTGCGGCAGGCCATCACCGACGGTACCGCCCTGCAGCGATTCGAGCGGATGGTTGCTGCCCAGGGCGGCGATGTGCGCTTTTTGCGCGATCCCGGCAGCTATCCGGGCGCCCGCCTCCAGCAGCACTTGCGCGCGCCGCGATCGGGGGTGGTGACACAGATCGACGCCCTGCGGATCGGCGAGGCGGTCATCCGCCTCGGCGGCGGCCGTCTGACCCAGAACGACCGGATCGATCCGGCGACCGGGGTTGTCCTCGGACGGAAGTGCGGCGACGAGGTGGAGAAGGGCGAGGTGCTGGCGGTCATTCACGCCAACCAGACCGAGGCCGCCCGCGAGGCCCTCGAGATGGTCCGCGCGGCCTTTGTCATCGCCGATCAGCCGGGGCTGAAAAACCGCACCATCCTCAAAATCATCCGGACCTAGCCCACCCCCGCTGGCGCCAACCCTGCGCTCCAGCCCCCTCGCGCCAACCCGCCGGCGCCCTCAGCGTCCATTTTTTAGCCGCCGCCGCGCGAAGAAAACCTTGACTTTTATGGCGCTTTTTTCTATATTATTGAACTCAAATGATTCATTCAGGTGTAGCTCAATCGGCAGAGCGGGTGGCTGTTAACCACTAGGTTGTAGGTTCGAGTCCTACCACCTGAGCATACGAAGGCTTCCGGAAGGAAGCCTTTTTTATGATCCGGCATCCCTTCCAGGATCCCCCTTCAGCTTCTGCAACCATCCCTTGAAAAAATTCCTTGCCTTGCGCGGCAAATTTGTGTAAACTCCAGAGGAGGCCCGGCGCTCCGGTTCCCGGCCATCGACCTCCGCAAGGGTTACCGTTTCAAGGAGTTGCCTTATGAAAAAGAGCCTGCTCGCACTTGGTCTCCTGCTTGTCTGCGCGGCCGCCGCGGCCCAGTCCGTGCGCTTTGATCCCGCAGCCTACCGGCAGTTTCTCGCCGATACCCGCAGCCTGACCGCTCTCCAGCTTCTCCAGAGCCATCCCGCCGGCCGCTTCGAGGCCAGCGCCCCCATCGACTGGACCCGCGCCCTTTATGCCGACAGCATCGCCGAAAAATATCAGCTGACCGCGGGCGAAAAAAGTCTGCTGCAGCGCAACGGCTTTATGGTCAGCGAGCGCCTCTCCCACACGACCTTCATCCAGGCCTTCGCCGATATCTACGTCAAGGACCTGCCTGTTTTCGTCAGCGCAGACGCCATCCTTCACGCCGTGCACGCCTCCTATGATGAGATCCTCAAGCGCGTCGAACTTCAGCAGCTGCTGCCACGCCTGACCGCACTCCTCGAATCCCTGCATAACGGTCTTCCGGCGCTGGCCGCCGGCTATTCGGCGCAACCCGGGCTGCAGCCGATGCTCCGGGATGTCGATCTCTATCTGGCGGTGTCGCGCAACCTCCTCGACGGCAAAACCAGGCCGATCTACAGGGAGAACAACAGCGCCTTCACACAGCTGCTCACGCTGATCGGGGAGGAAAAGCCTGCCGCCTTTCCCCTGTTCAGCACCACCTCCCGCAAGATCGATTTCAGCCAGTTTCAGGTGCGCGGGCACTACAACGCCGAATGGCATCCCGAGCTGGCGCGTTATTTCCGGGCGATGATGTGGCTGGGACGCACCGAGATCTATCTCATCGCCCCAAAGGAAGATGACGTGCCCCCCACCTTTGCGGATGTGCAGCGCCAGATCATCGATGCCCTGCTGCTGTGTGAGCTGCTGGACGCCACCGCTTCGGGGTCGGCCTTCGCGGATATCGAGCAAACCCTGGCCTTTTTCGTCGGCGAGTGCGACAATGTCACCCCGGACCAGCTGACCGGGCTGAGCCATTATCTCGGCATCGCCACGCCGGCGCAGCTGCTCGACAGCCTGCAGACCGTCCGCTTACAGCAGACCCTGGCAGAACAATCCTATGCCTGGCAACGCATCAATTCGCAAATGCTCCTCTCCGATCCCATGGAACCGGATTCCCTGCGCCCCGCCTCCGCCTTCCTCCTGTTCGGCCAACGCTTCATCGTCGATTCCTACATCACCGGCCAGGTGGTGTATGACAAGATCCGTCATGAAGGCTGGAAGGTAACGCGCATGCTGCCCTCGACCCTCGATGTTCTTTTCGGGCTAGGCAATGATGCTGCGGGGCAGCTGCTGCAGGGCGAGCTCGAGACCTGGCACTACGCTCCCAATCTGGCGGCGGTGCGCTATCTCGTCGACGGGTATGATGCCGACTTTTGGCGCAGTTCGCTCTTCAACCATTGGCTCGCGGCGATCCGCACCCTCAATCCGCCAGCCGAGCGCAGCGCCCTGCCGGCGGTGATGCGCACAGCCGCCTGGTGGCAGCGGATGATGAATAGCCAGCTTGCCTCCTGGACGGAGCTGCGCCACGACAATCTCCTCTACGCCAAGCAGAGTTATTCCGGGATGACGACCTGCTCCTATCCGGAGGTCTACATCGAGCCGGTCCCGGAGCTCTACTCCGCCCTGGCCCGGATGGCGCGCGCCGGCGCCGCCCACTTTGCCACGCTGGACACCCAACCCTCGGTCTATGGCTACTTCAGCACCGCCGCCTGCACCTTCGATACCCTGGAGACGATCGCCGGCCGCCTGCTCCGTAGTGAACCCTGCACGGCGGCGGAAGCGGCCTTTCTACAGCGCACCCTGCAACGCGAGATGGCCTCGTGCGGAGAGCGGCCCTATTCCGGCTGGTATCCGGATCTCTATGTGCAGTCCTGGGAGAGCAACCTCCTGACCGATGCGGACCTGCTGGTGGCCGACATTCATACCTCCCCCACCGATGCCGGCGGCCAACTGGTGGGATGGGTCCAGCATGTCGGCACCGGACCGGTCAATCTCGGAGTCGTTGTCCTGCCGGTCGCGGGTCAACCCGTCGCTTTCGTCGCGCCGATGTCGAGCTACTACGAGCATCTCGCCGTCAATTTCCGGCGACTGACCGACGAGGAGTGGGCTGAGTGTTACGCCCAGGCCCCCTCGCTGCGCCCTGATTTTGTCAATGCCTGGCTGGCGGACACGAACGGCGGTCTGCGCAGCCCCGGCGCGATGCTGCTGACTGCCGTCACAACCGCACCGGCCGCAGCGGCAGTGCCAGCCTCCCCCCTGCTGGCGGCGAACTGGCCCAACCCCTTCAACGCCACCACCCTGATCCGCATCAGCCTGCCGGCGGGCAGCCCCGCCGCCCCCGCCCGGCTGGCCATTTATGACCGCCGCGGCCGGCTGGTGCGCCTGCTCTTCGCCGGCACAGCAGGACCCGGCCACTACCTCGCCCGCTGGGACGGCTGCGACGAGCAGGGCCGGCCGGAGCCGAGCGGCCTCTACTTCTACCGCTTCACCCAGGGCGACCAGGCCGCCGAGGGGAAAATGAGCCTGATCCGGTGATCCGGACTGAATACAGCGAAAGGGGATCGCTTTTACACAACGAGGACCTATGAAAATCCCCTGGCTGCTTTTACTCCTCCCCGCGGCGCTCCCGGCCGCCAGCATCGTCACCTTTTCGGCCGCCAATCCGGTCACCTACGAAGCCGTCGTGCTCGACAGCGTACGCATCGAGAATCTCACCCTCGGGCGTGACACCACCCTGACCGGCAGCCCTGCTTTCGCTCTCGACAGCTGGAGCGGGGTCGTGACCGGCAGCACCCAGCCCGGGCGCTTCCTGCTCAGCCGCAACTATCCCAACAGCTTTGCCCAAACAACCACCTTCGACCTGGCCATCCCGCGCAGCGGCGCGATCACCTTGGCCCTCTTCAATCTGCTCGGCCAGACGGTCGCCCGCCAGGAGGCCTGCCTGCCGGCGGGCTGGCATCGATTTGCCCTCCGCGGCGGCGCCCTGGCCAGCGGACTCTATTTTCTGCGAGCCAGCGGCCCCGATGGCACCGCCGTGATCAAGATGATCAAGGCCGGACCGGCCCTCGCCGGGGCGGTGCAGATCCTCGGGATCGGCAGCGGCGCCCCGCCAGCCGCCGCTAACACCGATGCCGGAGCAGCCCCCCGGGCCGGCCATGCCGTCACAATGACAGCCTCCAGAGCCGTCGCCACCCTGCAAACTGCCGACCGCTTTCGCTTCACCGCCTTCGCCGCCGGCTTTACCGCCGCCGCCATCGAAAAAGAGGTGAACGCCTCCGAGGCGCTCCGCTTTGAGATGCTGCCTCCCCGGCCGCCGGATGACTTCACCTCGCGCTGGCGCGGTTTTAATCTCATGGGCTTCTTCACCCTCGAATGGGATCACAGCGGCTACATCGAGGAAGATTTCGCCATGATCGCCGAACTCGGCTTCAATTTCGTCCGCCTGCCGATCGATTACCGCATTTATACCAAAAGCGGCGACTGGTCCACCTATCTCGAGCCCCGCCTGGCACAGATCGACCAGGCGGTCGCCTGGGGCCAAAAATATGGCCTCCATCTCTGTCTCAACCTCCACCGTGCGCCGGGCTACTGCGTCAATGCGCCCTCCACGCCCCTGCCTGCCAGCCAGGATGTCAGCCTCTGGGATAATGCCGCAGCGCAGGCCGCCTTCGCCGCCCACTGGCGGATGTTCGCCCGGCGCTACCAGGCCATCCCGGCCGGCGCCCTCAGTTTCAATCTCGTCAACGAGCCGGGCAACGTCACCGGCGAGACCTACGTCCGGGCGGTCCAGCCCGCCATCGACGCCATCCGCGCGGTCTCGCCGGAGCGCATCATCATCTCCGACGCGGTTGATTTCGGCAACGGCCGTATCGACGCCCTGCTGGCGCAAAACCTGGTAATCTCGCCGCATTTTTACAATCCCGTCAACCTGACCCATTACCAGGCAGAGTGGGTGAGCGGCTCGACCACCTGGCCGGTGCCGGTGTGGCCGCCGGCGATGCTCCCCGCCTATTTCTACGGCACCGGCAAGAGTCCATGGAATACCCCCCTGATTATCGCCGGCCTTCTGCCGGCCGGCACCACCATCACCCTGCATGTCGGCCAGGTCTCCGCCAGCGCCGACCTGCGCATCTTCGCCGGCACCCAGCTGCTCTACAAGCATGATTTTCGCCCGGCCGCCGGCAGCGGGGAGTGGAAAGAGGTGATCTACCGGCCGGAATGGAATATCTATCAGAACATCTACGACCGCGACTACTCCTTCACCCTCGTCAAAGAGGCGAGCGAGATCGCCATCCGCGTGCTCGCGGGCGACTGGATGACCTGGAGTCAGCTCGCCATCACCCCACCCGCCGGTTCGGTCACGGGCCAGGCCATCCTTCAGCCCGGCATTGCCGACTGGGGGCTGCCGCAGGCTTCGTACCTCCTGCAGCCGGATGGCACCCTTCTGCTCACCCGGGCCCCCGCCGGTTTTGAGCAGTCCTTCCGCGTCAACGGCTTTTTACAGCAATGGATCGACCTGAAAACCAGCGGAGTGCCGGTTCACGTCGGCGAATGGGGGGTCTATAACAAGACGCCGCATGCGGTCACTCTCGCCTTTATGGAAAACCGCCTCCTGGCAATGCAGTCGGCAGGACTCGGCTGGGCGCTGTGGAATTTCCGCGGCAGCTTCGGCATCCTTGACAGCGACCGCAAGGATGTTGTGTACGAGAACTGGCACGGCCACAAGCTGGACAGGCAGATGCTGGAACTTCTGCAGCGCTACTGACATCCTGCCGTAAAAAAAGGCTGGTCCCGGTCAGGGGCCAGCCTTTGCTGTTTCAGGTCATTTTTTCACGAAAGAGCGGTGGAATGCGGATGATCTTCTCCTCCCGGTCCACCCAGGCGAATTTTATCTCCGCCAGAGCCCCCATCCGGCCTGCACTCCTGTTATAGATCTCGTAGGTCAGCACAAAACTGCTCTTGCCCCAGGCACTCACCCAGCCGGTGATCACCAGCTCATCATCATACCGCGAGGAGGCCTTGTAGTCTATCTCCGCGCGCACAACGTAGGGCATGGCATTCCAGCGCTGAAAATCGCTGAAGGAGATCCCGACCTGCAGCAGGAATTCGCTGCGGGCATACTCGAGATACTGCAGATAGACGGCATTGTTGACATGCCCGAAGGAATCGAGCTCGTAGCTGCGCACGCGTACGGTGGCGGTGAAACGGGTAGCCATTTCCCCTCCTTTAGAAAGAAAAACTGACACCGAAGGAGGGCAGAAAGGGCATCATATAGATGACGCTGCGGCGGACATAGCCGTCGTTTTGATCGCTGCTCTTCTCGTAGCGCCAGTCATACATATAGGTGTTCTTGCGGTTCAGGATATTGATCAGATCGAGATAGGCTGAAAAAGTGTGTCCCGGAGTCTGGTGCAGATAGCTCAGGCGCAAATCACAGCGCAGGTAATGGGGATAGCGCGCCGAGTTCTCCGCAGCGTTGATGAGGGTGTAATGGGTGAGCGGATCGCGCGGGGCCTCGACGTCGCGCTGGATCGCCAGGATCGGGGTGAAGGGAAAACCGCTGCTGTAGTGTCCGAGGAAGCTGCACTGCCAGCGCTTGCTCAGCCGCAGCTCCGCCCCCGCGCTGACCTGCAGGCGCTGGTCATAATCGAAATAGCGCCAGGGATCGGTCGCGGACCGTTTGTATTTGGCCTCGGTCAGGGCCATGTTGGCCCACCAGCCGAGGCGCGCCTCCGCCAGGCGTGCATGCTGGAAAGAGAATTCGACGCCGTTGGCCAGGCCGGTGCCCGAATTCTCGGGGATGAAGAGCTGGGCGCCGGGATTGACGAGCAGATCGCTCATCTGTTTGTGGTAAAGCTCCACCTTGATCTGGTTGGCCGAGGCAGGCGCCCATTGCAGGCCGAGAATCCAGTGAAGAGCCTGCTCGGCGCCGATGCTGCCGGCATTGCGGGTGATATCGAGCGGCTCGCCCCGGCCGATGACCGTCATGAAATCGGGGTACTGGGAGTAGCGGCCATAACTCAACCAAAAATGGACCGGCCGTTCGGGTAAAAACAGCGCCTTGAGCCGAGGATGCCAGTGATACTCGTCATAATGCGAGGAATACTCATAGCGGGCGCCCGCATTCCACTCCAGCCACCGCCAGGGCCGCAGCCGTGCCTGGGCGAACGCACCGCTATCCCGGGAATGGAGGTTGAAACGAATCGAGTCCGGCAGGTTGAGGCTGTTGCGCCACTTCAGCCGCCAGTCGAGGTCGGTGGCGTGGTTGTCGAGCTCGGCGCCGCCCTTGAGCCCGAACCAGGGGCGGGGATTCCAGGTCAGTTCGCTGCGGGCCGTGCGCCGCTCGATCCCGTAGTTGAGGTTGACATGGTAACGGGCGTTGTAGGTATCGAACATCTGGACGTCATTGTCGTCCCTGTAATAGCCGAGCAGGAGATGGGCCATCAGGGTCGGGGAGAGCAGACTGTTGAAGCGTACGCCGGCGATATGGCCCCTGCCGGCATTGAGCAGGTCGAGTTGCTCGCTCTCGACGTTCATCATCTTCGCCCCTTCGCCCAGGCGGGTATAAAAAGCGGTGAGGCGGCTCTCCCGGGCCACATCCACCGCCACCTTGGCATGAAGATCGTAATAGTAGGGGAAGATATAGTCCTTTTCGTAGAGGCGGTTGGCAAGAAGATCGTAAAAGCTCCGCCGCCCGGCGATCAGCCACGAGCCGCGGCCCTTGAGGACCGGTCCCTCGGCAACAGCCCGGGCCGTGACCATGGCCAGGCTGGCGCTGACAGCGCTCCGGTCCCGGCGTCCCTCACGGTTGGCGAGCTGGAGCAAGGCCGAGGTCTTGCCGCCATGGCTGGCGTCGAATCCGCCTGGTTCGAGATCGATGGCCTCGATGAGGTCGGGATTGACCAGGCTGATGCCGCCGCCCATGATAATGAAGAGACGGCCGGGCGTGGTGATCTCGATGCCGTCGTAGAGGATGAGATTCTGGTCCGGACTGCCGCCGCGGATGTAGAGCTGGGTGTTGAGGTCACTGCGAGCGGTCACGCCTGGCAGGACATTGAGCGCCCTGTAGGCGTCCTCGAGCGCGCCAGGCCGCCTGGCGATGAAGCGGGGGGTGATGATCTCGTGGCCGGCGATCGATTTTTCATAGTCAAAGGCATGCGCCGCGCGACTGGCCTGAACCTGCACCTTGCCCATGTCGATCGCCTGGTGGTTCAGACTCACCCGCAAGGCGCGAACCTGATTGGCCTGGACCGCCAGATTCTTGACCACCATCTTGCGGTAGCCCAGCATGGTGACGGTCAGCTGATAGACACCCGGCGGCACCCGTTCAATATAAAAAGCGCCGTTCTTGCCGCTGACCGCCCCCAGCGTGGTGCCTTCGAGCATCACATTGGCCTGCGGGATCGGGGTCTTGCTGGCCGCATCGAGGACGAATCCCGCCACGCGACCGTACAGTTTGCCGGCGGCCGGAACCGCGCTGTGGCCGCTCCCGGTCAGCAGCAGAAGAAGCGCCAGGAAGAGGACGGGCCGTCTATTCATCGGTCCTGATCCAGATCTTGTCCCAAACCAGATCGAGGCCGGCTTGGGCGGGACTCTCCGGCAGGTCCTCTGCATGTACCAGCGCCGTGCCGTCAGGCGACCAGGCCGGCATGGCACCTGTGAGGACGACCAGGGTCGGCGTCTCGGCGTCCGAACGATGGAAAAAGATCCCCGTCGTGCCATGGGCGGTGGCAGCGCGCCAGGCCAGATGCTCCTCGCCACCTGCAACAGCCGATCGTACCGCCACCGGCCAGCTGCCGGCGGTTGCGGGCGTCACCAGCTCCTCGATGCGGTCGTCGGCGAGGTAATAGCGATAGAGGTACTCCCCACTTGCATTGTCGGCCGAGAAAAGCAGGCTGGCACCATCCGGGCTCCACGAGAGGGAAAGGGCGATGAGGAAAGGGGTGGCAAGGGGGGTCACCGCCGCCGTGGCCGGATCGAGCAGGTTGATCCGTCCAAGGCTGATGAAGGCGATCCGCCCGCCGTCGGGCCGCCAGCAGGGGAAGGATTCATTCCCCGCCAGTGAGGTGAGCCGGCGCCAGCTATTGGCCGCCGGGGTATAGAGCCAGAGGTCCTGGCTGCCTTCGCGCCCGGAGGTGCAGAGGATCGTGCTGTCGGCCGGGTTCCAGGAGGGAAACCAGAGTCCCGTGGAGTCGGCCGTCAGGGTCCGTACCGCAAGGCTGGTCATCTGGAGCTCGCGCAGATAGACCGGACCGCTGCCATCCGCCAGCCGGGCGCAAAAGAGCAGGCGTTGGCCGCCAGGGTGCCAGGAGGGATGGGTGTTGTCCCATCCGGAACTGTGCACCAGGGTTCTTTGCGCGGGCAGAGACGACTCGTATTCGACGCTGGAGGTGGTGGTGCAGGCGAAGAACAGGGCGCCCAGGGCGAGCAAAAATGCGGCACGGCGGACTGAAGGAGCGGGCTGACGCCCGGTCCGCGACCAATCGGGTGCTATTTTCAGCGGGTGCAGAGGCATGATATCCAATAGTAGCGTCAGGCTCAGGGAATCGCGGAAAGCGGGCTCAGGCTCTGCCACTGCCAACCCGAACGGGCATGCGTGGCGCCGCGCAAATGCAGGGTGATCAACCGCCCCTCCTGCCAGAGGGGCTGCTGGTCGCGGAAATGACGGCTGAAAGGGTGGCCGCTTTGCCCGGCGGGCAGGATGACCTGCCAATCGCTGGTCGACATGTCCGAGATCTGGCGAATGCAGGGGCCGATGATGGTGGCAAAGGGCTTGTCCAGGCTGTAGCTGCTGTTGTTGAGGGTAAAATTGCCCCCCGCCGAGGGGGTTGGCCCGATGGTGAAAAAGCGACGGAAGGGCGAGTAGAGGCCGAAGGGATGCGGCTGGATCAGGGTGTGGACCTGGCCCCAACTCCACATCCCCGGGGTATTGCCATAGCGGGCGGTGAGGGTATCGATGGCCGCCAGATAGGCCGCCGCCAGCTGATCATTGAGGGTTTCGCGGGCCGGGGTGCGCACGTCATCGAACCAGAGTGAGTCGTTGGCGGCGATCAAGCGGTCCAGTGAACGGACATTGACATGGGAGAGATTGAGAAAGCGTTGGTAGAGATCCTCCCCCATCTCGTCGGCGAAGGTTAGGCGCATCAGCTCCAGCAGGGTGGCCTCATAGAGGGTGGCGGCGACACTGGCGGGCGTCTCCTGATAATCCCAGACCGCGAGCAGCTCGCGGCCCAGGTCGGCGGGCTGGCCGGCCGGCAGCGGCAGGGTACGGACCGCCTGCAGGAGAGGCGGGACCAGAAAGGCCGCATGACCGCAATAGAGATCGGCCTGCAGAGCCCGGCAGCCCTCCGCATCCCAGCGGGCGGTGGTGTCGAAGGCTGCCTTGATCCGCTGCCAGCGGTAATCGGGTTCCCAGTAGGCGGAAAGGTAAAACGCGCTGCCGGTATCGGCGACGCAGTTGTTGGCGTTGGCGATCCAGCCGCAGGCCGGCTGAAAGCTTTGCGGCAGCTGGCCGAAGGGGAGCAGGCCGTGCCACGCCGGGTCGGGCTGACCCGCCGCCAGGCTATCGGCGGCGGCCAGGGTATCGGCTGCGGTCGACAGCGGAGAGAGCGGCAGCAGGGCATCGTCATAGGCACGGCGGGGCACAGCGGCAGCCAGCTTCCAGCCAATTTGCCCTGCGCGGTCAGCATAGAAAAAATTCTCGCCGGGATTTTTACAGCTCTCCAGGGCCCCAAGAAAATCACCCCAGTCCCGGGCCTTGAGCAGCGACTGGAAAGCGGTCAGGGGATCGTCCGGCTCAAAGCCGGTCCAGCGCAATACCAGGGGCGTCCGGCCGCGATAGGGGAGCAAGGGGGTTCCGGCAGTGACCATCGGGCCGAGATGGCTCCAGGTCACGCGGAGCCTGCGCTCGCTGCCGCCGCGTACGGCGATGGTCTCGTCAAAGTAGCGCCAACCATAGCGCTGGCGGCCGAAGCGGTAGTGCTGCGCATCAGCGCTATCCGGCTCGAGTGCAACGAAATCGACATCATCGATCATGCCGTTGGTGATGCCCCAGGCGACCTGTTCATTGCGCCCGACGACCAGTCCGGGCAGGCCGGGGAAAGCCGCGCCCACCGCATTGATCTCCGGGGATTGCAGATGGATCAGATAATAGAGCGATGGGACGGTAAAGAAGAGATGGGTGTCGTTTGCCAGCAGCGCCTCGCCCTTACGGGTCAGACGGCCGTTGATCACCCAGGCGTTGCTGCCCACGCCGCCGGCAGGAAGGCTGAGGAGGCGGCGCAGCTGTGCCTCACCCAGTTGCAGGCTGGCGCTCAGCGCCCGCAGAGCGGCAGTGGAATCGGCGGCAGGTGCCGGCCCCATGAAACGCGCACTCCCGGGGATGGCCTCGGGCCGGAGATGGCTGAACTTGAGCGAATCCACCCGGGAAGCGATCTCGGCATAGACCGGATCGGCATGCCAGCCCATGCTGAGCATCCAGGCAATCAGGCGCATGATGGCCAGGCTCTCCTCAGGCTGCCAGGGTGTGGGCTGGTAACGCAGGACGCCAAATTCGAGGGGCAGCTGCCGGGCGCCCGCGATGCAGGCGTTGACGCCGGCGGTATAGGCACGAAGGTTGGCCGCTGTCCGGTCCGGCAGCAGGGGCACGAGTTGCACACCCAGGCGGCCGAAGCCGATGGTACGAGCGAACTCATCCACAGGAACCAGCTCGGGGCCGAGGATCTCGGCCAGGCGCCCAAGGGCAGCCCGCCGCAGCAGATCCATCTCCCAGAGACGGTCCTGAGCGCAGCAATAGCCGGCGGCGAAGTAGAGGCTGGTCTCATCCTCGGCCAGCAGATGCGGCACGCCCCATTCATCGCGGCCGATCTCGACCGGGCGCTGCAGGCCGGCCACGCTCAGACGGCCGCTTTCGGGCGGCACGGAACGGCGCAGCGAGAGGTAGCCGAACAGGACGAACGCGGCGGCGCAAAGCAGGAGGATCAGGAGAATGATTAGGATGCGGCGATTAAGGGTTGTCATGCCTCTACCTGTTAATGAAAAAGGCAAGAGCCGATGGCGCTTGCCTGCTGGACGAATCCGGGACGCACGGAGGGGATCAGCGGCGTTTGGGCTGCGGCCGATCACTGGAGGCGCCTGAGGAGCTGCCGGAATCGCGGCGCTCGGGCTGGGGCGCCGAACTGCCGGCGGAGGGCGCCGGGGTCGCCCCCTGGCCGAAATCGCGACGGTTGTCCTGGCTGCCGTTCTCCGCCGGTTTCTGGCTGCTGTCGGCCGGCTGCTTGCTGAGCGAGGAGGTCACCGACGGCGAAGGCGAACCGGAATAGCTGCCGGAATAGCCGCTGGCCTCGGGGTACCGCTGACGGAATTCATCGGGCACAAAAGGCTGGCCGGCCGGGCGGTCATAGACCAGTTCGCTCTCGTCATGCCACCAGGGGAGCTGATAATAAAAAAGCCAGTCGGTATCGCCGGCATGGGCGCCCGGGACCGAGGTATTGAGCGGTTCGGAATGCCAGCCGGCCTCCTCCTGCTCCCCCTCCGCGGCCTGATGCGGCAAACGCAGGGTCGTGTAACATCCCGAGATCCCCAGGCTGATCATCACGACCAGCAGCACCATCCATCCAAAGCGGTTCATACTACTCCTGTCCAGCAATAAAATCAAACCTGATGGCCCCCTGCTCAGCGCGGCTCTTCCGGTGGCTTGCCTGAAAACCAGTTGGTTATTTTCTTGTACCAGGGCACGGGGCGTGGTTGTGGCTGCACCGTGCGCGTGAAATAGACGATCTTGAGGCAGCGGAGATAGTCGCGATCGCCGCGGGCATTGGCCAGCAAATTTTTGGCGGCGAACTCGAGGTAGATGTTGGGCTGGAAGGCCCAGCGCAGCGAGCAGTTGAGAAAACCCCGGCTGCCGTTGAGGGAGTCGATCTTGTCATTATTCCAGGCAAAGTCATACTCGCCTACGATCGAGACATCGCGCCCCAGCTGCCAGTTCATGCCGCAAAAGAGGTTGGGCGTCTTGTCCTTGTCGCTGGTCTCCAGGCTGTAATTGACGCCGACGTGCAATCCGACCACCCAGAACGCCTGGTAGTTCTTGGAGGTGACAGCATAAAAACCGCGCGACTTGTAGGTGAAGCGTTTGTAGGGGCTTTTTTCCGGATTGATCGCACTCGGATCGATGCCGGGATAGTCAGAATCCCGCCAGTATTTGCCGTAGCCCTGGGTATCGAGCCCGATGGTGAGTTTGGGGAACTTGGGCGTTTCATCGATCATGCGCAGGGCGAGATGAACACTCGGCCCGTCATTCCATTTGATGATCTGGTTGCCGATGAGATGATCGCCGCCATACGAAATGCCGAACATCATGCGCCGGGAAATGCCGGCGGAGAGGCGCGCCAGCATGCCACCCTCCTCGAAGAGGAGGATACCGCCGCTGAGATCGCCCCCTTCCAGCACGTTGGCGGTCGGCAGATCGATCAGCTGCGGCGAGGTGATAAAATTATCCTTCAGCTGTCCTTGCCGGAGAGCCGCCTTTTGGCCGGTGTTGACCTCACGTTTCTTCAGCTGGGCTTGCGCCGGCGCCGTCAGCAGGGCAAAGGCCAGTAGCAGAAGGAGAGTGTTGCGCATGGGGAAGCCCCTCAAGCCGTTTCCAGGTTTATGAAATATAAGGAAAAGGGTCCACAAAGTCAATCAGAAAACCCGGAGATCAGGTCCGGATGAAGAGGCCGAAGCCCGCGCCGACCTGGACGATCGTCCGCCGCTTGGTGAAGAGCGGTCCATTGGGCAAGAGCTGGATAAACTCGAATTTGATCCGCAGGGTCGAGAAACGGCCGAAACGGGAGAAGGACCCGAGGCCGGCCATCAGGGCCGGGCCGGCATAGGTTTCGCCCGGCTTTTGTGTCAGCGAATACCCCTCCGTCCAGAAACCGGCGCCGAGGTTGGCATAGATCGAGGAGCTGATCCCCAGGTCCATGCGGTAAATATCGTTCTTGCGATAGCCCGAGGGCGAAAGGTCCCAGAGTTTGAGGCGGAAGCTGCCAAGGAAGAGGGTTGAGATACTGGTCGAGTCGGGATCGAGTTCGAGCCGGATGCCTGGTTCGATATCGATCGCGGTGGATTTACCGAGGTAGTAGCAGACCAGACCCTCCAGCCCCAGTTCGCTGTAATTGCGCTCGGCGGCATCCGTGGCGGAATGAAAAGAAAAACTGCCGCCGACCTCCACCGCACCGCTCTTCTGCGCCTGCAGGGGGAGTGCACAGAGCAACAACAAGACAACCATAGCCACACGTCTCACAAGACCTCCCATTCTGGTTGCTGGTTAACCGAGTGATGCTTCCCCGGCGCCCGCTGCGGGGGGATCAGGGTTGGGCCTGAATCTCCGGCTGCAGGGATTTGAGCCGGACCTCGAGCAGATCGAGCAGTTCAGAGGCCGAGGCTGAAATCCGCCGCGATTTAAGCGATTTCAGGCGAATTTTCATCTGCATATCCATGATGTAACGGATCAGATCCTGGCGCCCCTGTTCAGAGGATTCCGAATCGGGATAGCGCTGGAGAAAATCATCAAAGAGGACGAAAGGCGCCGCGTAATGGTCCCAAAAGGGCTGCCAGTGCTCGTCGCGCTGCCGGTCGACCGCCAGACGGATGATCGAATTGATCGCCGGATCCTCGTTGTTCTCGACATATGTGACGCAGCCGACGTAGAGGGTGTAGAGCCGGCGCAGCAGGGTCTCCCGCTCGGCCGGATCGGTCTGCCGGGCGATATCCTTCTGCAGCGTCAGGACATCGGCGATCCAGCGATCCTTCTCGAAGGCCATCTCGGTCAACTTGTAGCGCAGTACCAGCCTGGTCCAGGCCCCGACCGGCTTTTCATCGAGGGTGCCGGGATTGAAGCTGAGTTTTTCGACAAACTTGAGCGCCGCCTCGTCGAGGATATCATAGCCCGAGGATTCGCTCAGCGAGACCTCTTCCGGCTTGCCGGCGGGGTTGACGAAGACAGTGAGGCTGACCTCCCCCTCGAGCCGCTGCAGCTGCGCCGAGAGGGGATAATCGAGGGGGATTTCCGATGCGACACGTGGCGGTTTGAGACGGCCGTGGGAGGCGCAGCCGGCCCCCAGCAAGGCCAGGATCATCATCAATCCGATCGTTCTGCCAACTTTCATAGGCGTTCCTCCGGATTAAAAAAGGGGAGTGAGTGGTTCACTCCCCTTGATGGACGATGCGGGCAGGCGGGCGCCAGGCTGCGGGGTCTGTCGCGCTGGTCATCTTCAGGCCTGCCATATGGATCCCGATGCGATCCGGTGGTCTAGAAACGCAGTGAGAGGGTAGCGACCACCTTGTTCAGGGTGCGATCGAGCGCGATCGGCCCGGCCGCATCGGCATTGTAGTTCTTTTCCTGCCAGTTGCCGCGCACATAAGTCAGGTCGAGCATCGCCTGACGGTCCATCATCAGGCTGATGCCGCCGGAATAAAAGGTGCGGTCCGGCCGGATCGTCTTGTCCTTGTAGGGCGAGGGATCACTGAGCACGCCGCCGCGCAGGCGCAGATTGGTGCCCGGCAGGTTGATCTCCGCTCCGCCGTGCAGCCGGGTTGTGGCCTCCATTTCGCGCTTGATGGCGCGGTTGGCGCCGGACTGGGTCATCCCCGAGATGGGCGGATCATCCTCGAACTTGGCCTGCGTCCAGTCCTTGAATTCGGCATCGGCGGAGAGCAGGGCCAGGTCGAAAACCTTGGCGGAAAAGCCGAGGGCGACGGCATAGGGCTCGGTGTAACGGTATTCATAGGTGCCTTCATCGCTGTCCGAGTAGGCATCATGCTGGTTGTCGTAAAACTCCTCCTCGCTCCACTGCCAGTTTTCCCGGATTTTGTAGGTGGTGGGCAGCGTCAGGGTCGCACCCAGCCGCCAGATCTTTTCTGCGCGGTAGAGCATGCCGAGTTTGACATTGGTGGCGTCGAGCTCGCTGTTCAGCCCGTTGACCGTGCCATACGAGGTCCAGTCGGCGTCATCGGTCGGGTCGGCAGTATCGCCGGGAAGATAATAGAGGTCGTAGATATCCTCCTGTTTGAACTCGGCGGAGTGGTCCCGCTTGCCGTCGATGAAATTGATGCTGGCGCCGATGAAGAGATTGGGGCCCGCTTCCACCGAACCCGAGAGGGTGAACTGGCTGCGGCTGCCCTCGTCGAGGATCGAATTGGATTCAAAAAGAGAATCCGGCGAGAGTGCGCCGATATCGACCATGCCGTCATGGTCGCGGGTCTTGTCATAGCCGAGTCCGAAGACCAGGCTGCCGCGCGCGGTCGGCACCGGGAAGACCAGCCCGACCGAGTTGAGCCGGGTGAAGCTGTTGTCGGTCTCATTGCTGGCGTTGAGAAAATCCGCCGCGCTGGTGACCTTGTTTTGTGAAAAGCCGATATTGAATTCGCGGCGGCGGATCTGGCCGATGCCCGCCGGATTCCAGTACATGCCGGTATAGTCATCGGCGATGCCGATGTAGGCGCCGCCGAGCCCGATGGCACGAGCGCCGACACCCAGTTCAGTGCCCATGCCAAAAAAATCCTCGTTGAGCACCTGATCCTGCGCCCAGGCGCCGGTGGCGAGCAGCACGGCGGCGAACAGCATCGTTCTCACAACTCTATGGGTCAACATCCTCATGGTGGATCTCCAAGTTACCTGATATCCGAATTGAGTTTAGCCGTCACGATGGCCGGTCAGCGGCGGTGGGAAGAGCCGCTGGAGGAGCTGCTCCGCGAAGAACTGCCGCTGCTGGAGGAGCTGCTCCGCGAGGAGCTGCCGCTGCTGGAGCTGCGGGATGCCGGCGCCGAAGAGCTGCCGCTGCTGCGGGAATAGCCGCTGCCCGATGAGGAACGACCCTCTGAGCGACGTTCGCCGGAGGAGGCGCTGCGGCGCTGATAGGTCGTGCCGCTTGAGCCATTTTCTGAACGGCGGGCGGCCGGGGATTCGGAGTAGCGCCGGGCCTCGCCGCTGCGCTGATAGGGCTGATAGTCGCTGCTGGCGGAGCTGCGCCGGCGCGTCGTCGATTTCTTCTGCGAGCCCTGTCGCTCGCCGGGCGTGCTCTGCTCCGGCCGGGTGGGGGTACGCTGGATCTCGGGCCGGGTGTTGCTCTCGCCGCTCGGACGGCGCTCGACCGGTTTCCGTTCGACGGTGCCGCTCTGGCTGCCGCCTTGCGAGCTGCCGCTCCCGGCACGGTTCGTTGGTTTGCGGCGGATCTCACCCGCGGGCGTCGACTGATCGCCGCCGGTGGTCGGGCGCGTCACCGTGCCGGAGCTTCCGTCACGGCGGACCGGCTCACGGCGTGTTTCGGGTTTGTTCCACTCCTCGGTCACGCTGCCTCTGCCGGCACCAGCCCCATCGCCGGTGCGCCGCGTCCGCTCGCCTTCCGGCGGACGGCGCAAGTCATGGTCGGCACCCTGGTCGCCCGTGTTCCCGGGTGTATGGCTGTAGCTGCCGCCGGGACGATTGCCGATGCCAAAAGGCCGGCGTTCCCAGTTGCGATAATGATCCCGATCGTCCCAGCCATGACCATACCATCCCCAGTAGCCATTATGCCGGTAGTACCAGGGGCTGTCCCAGGCACTCCGGCCATAGCCGTACCAGGGATCATAAAAACCCCAGCCGCCATAATAGCTGAAAGAAGGCCAGTACCAGGGATCACCCCAGAAATCGTCATAGCCATACCAGGGATCCCAGCGATGATGCCAGCGCCACCAGCTGGTGCTCTGGTAATACCAGTAGGGCTGGTACCACCAGGCATCGATGTAGACCGTCGGCACCCAGTCGCGGACATAATAATCGGGGTTTCCGCCGCGGTGGATGATGATCGTCGTGTCCGGCTGATCCTCGTCGTAGCTGGAATCCTGATCGTAGGCGTAGTCGGACTCTTGCGGTTCCTCCGCCTGGTAGCCTTCATCGTCCTGGAGCGTGCGCTCCGGCGCCCGGGCCAGCTGGGTGTAGCAGCCGGGCAAGGCCCAACCCAGGGCAAGGAGAAAGACGCCGGCGATCATCAGTTTCATTGTAACACGTTTCATAGGGCCTCCTGAAAACAAGGCGCGGGGATGAAGGACTTGGCAACGTAATGTAACACAACCGGGAGCCAAATGCAAAGAATTTTCTTCACATCCGGCTTGTGATCCCGCTGCATTCTATCTAACGGATTTTTTCTGAAAATGTTCCCTTTGGCGGGCCGCAATCGGCGAGATGCTGGGGCGCATCGGCCGTCGGGCTCGGCACGAGAGGAGTTGGGGTCGGCGCGAGAGTGGGGGCGGCGCGAGAGTGGGGTCGGCGCAAGAGTGGGGTCGGCGCAAGAGTGGGGTCGGCGCAAGAGTGGGGTCGGCGCAAGAG
>CAYTCI010000039.1:0-35535 GCA_964436305.1 uncultured Cytophagia bacterium
CGGCCGTGCAATCACAGCCCCTCTCCTTGAAGGCCGTCGGTATGGTCGAGCCGATCGAGTCGGTGGCCGTCCGGCCGCAGGCCGGCGGCGTGATCACCCGGGTTCATTTCAGCGAAGGCCAGGCGGTACGCGCCGGCCAGCCGCTCTTCACCATCGATCCGCGGCCCTATCAGGCGGCCCTGCACGCTGCGCTCGCCCAGCTGGCGCGCGACAGCTCGCAGGCGGTCTATACGACGATGCAGGCGCGGCGATACGAGGATCTCAGCGCCAAGGATTTTGTCACCCGCGATCAGTACGAGCAGGCCAGGACCCAGGCCGAGATGCTGCAGGCCGCCCTGCGCGTCGATCAGGCGGCGGTCGAACAGGCACGGCTCAATCTGGGCTACACCGCGGTGACCGCACCGATCTCGGGGCGCACCGGGGCCCTGCTGGTCAAGTACGGCAACGTGGTCAGCGCCAACGGCGCCAGCCTGGTGGTGATCAACCAGATGAGTCCCATCCGCGTCAGTTTCACCATCCCCGGCACCGATCTGCCGCGCGTGCAGTACTGGGCCGCCAAGGGCAGCCTCGAGGTGCATGTCAGTCCCGCCCGTAACGGCAGCGAGGAGGATCATCTCAAGGGCCGGCTCAGTTTTCTCGACAATACCGTGGACGCGACCACCGGAACGGTGACTCTCAAGGCCGAATTTGCCAATGCAGAAGAGAAACTCTGGCCCGGGCAATTTGTCGATGTCGAGCTGGTGTTGACCATCGAGCCGGCTGCCCTAACGGTGCCGTTCAGCGCGGTGGTGACCGGCCAGGACGGCACCTTCACTTATGTCATCAGCGCGGAAAACAAGGCGGAGAAGCGGATGGTAAAGGTCAACCGCATCCTCGGCGATCAGGTCGTCCTCGATGACGGGATCAAACCGGGCGAGATGGTCGTGACCGACGGTCAGGTCAAGCTGATGCCCGGGGCCCGGGTCACCGTGCGGGGTGGAGCAGCGGAATCGGGGAGGCCGCAATGAGGATTTTTATCGACCGTCCGGTCATGACCACGCTGGTCATGCTGGCCATCATCATCGCGGGGATCATCGGTTACCGGCAGCTGCCGGTGAGCGACCTGCCAACGGTCGATTTCCCGACGATCTCGGTCAACGCCAGCCTGCCGGGCGCCAGTCCCGAGACCATGGCCGCGGCCGTGGCGACGCCGCTCGAGAAGCAATTCACCACCATCGCCGGCATCGACAACATGACCAGTTCGTCGAGCCTGAGCAGCACCAACATCACCATCCAGTTTTCCCTCGACCGTGACATCGATGCGGCCGCGGCCGATGTGCAATCGGCGATCTCGGCGGTTTCGCGGCAGCTGCCACGCGATATGCCGGCGCCGCCCTCCTACCAGAAGGTCAATCCCGCAGACCAGCCGATCCTCTTCATCGTCCTCACTTCGCCGACCCTGCCGCTCTACACCCTCAACGAGCTGGCCGATATCCAGCTGGCGCAGCGGATCTCGATGGTCAGCGGCATCGCCCAGGTGATGGTCTTTGGCGCGCAAAAATATGCCGTGCGGGTGCAGGTCGATCCGCGCGAGCTGGCGTCGCGGAGCATCGGCATCGACGAGGTGGTCAGCTCGATCACCACCAGCAACGTCAACCTGCCGACCGGCATCCTCTGGGGGGCGGAAAAGGCCTTCACGGTCAAGGCGACCGGGCAGCTCGATAACGCCGCGATGTTCCGGCGGGTGGTGGTCTCTTATCGCAACGGCGCGCCGGTGCGGCTGCAGGATCTCGCCAACGTCTATGACGGGGTGCAGAACAACCGTGTCGCCGCCTGGTTCAACGACGACCGCTGCATCCTGCTGGCCATCCAGCGCCAGCCCGGCATCAACACGGTCGAGGTGGTGCGCAACGTCCGCCGCCTGCTGCCCAGGATCCAGGAACAGCTGCCCGCCTCGGCGCAGGTGCACATCCTCTTCGACAAATCCGAGCCGATCCAGGAGTCGGTCAACGATGTCAAAACGACCCTGCTGCTGACCCTCTTCCTGGTCGTGCTGGTTATTTTCATCTTTTTGCGCAACCTATCGGCGACGGTCATCCCCAGCCTCGCTCTGCCGCTCTCGGTGGTCGGCACCTTCGCGGTGATGAAATTGCTCCATTTCAATCTCGACAATCTCTCGCTGATGGCGCTGACCCTGGCGGTGGGCTTTGTCGTCGACGATGCCATCGTTATGCTCGAGAACATCTTTCGCCACATGGAGATGGGCAAGAGCCCCTTTCAGGCCGCGGTCGACGGGGCCAGGGAGGTGAGCTTTACCATCGTCTCGATGACTCTCTCGCTGGCGGCGGTCTTCATCCCGGTGCTCTTCATGGGCGGGATCATGGGGCGCCTCTTCCAGGAGTTCGCGGTGACGATCATGGTGGCGATCCTGATCTCCGGATTCGTCTCGCTCTCGTTGACGCCGATGATGGGGAGCCGCTTTCTCCGTCATGAGACGGAGAAACGCCATGGCCGCCTCTACAACGCGATCGAATCCTTCTGGAACAAGGCGCTTCGTTTTTACGAGCGCACCCTTGCCTGGGTGGTCGACAGGCGGCGGGCGACCATGCTCTTCTCCCTGGCGATCTTTATCATCACCATCTTTCTCTTCCGGATCGTACCCAAGGGGTTTTTACCGAGTGAGGATACCGGCCTGCTCAATGGCACCCTGGAAGGGGCGGAGGGAACCTCGTATGAAGGGATGCTCGACAGCCGGGCGCAGGTGACCAGCATTCTCGCTGCAGATAAAAACATCGAGCGGTTCACGGTCAGCATCGGCGGTGGTGGTGGCGGAGGCGCCAACTCGGGGCGTATGTTCATTCGCCTCAAACCACGCGGCGAGCGCAAGTTCACTGCCGATGAGGTGACCAACAGCCTGCGCCGCCAGCTGGCGAGCGTCCCCGGCGTACGCGCCTTCATTATCAATCCGCCGGTGATCAATATCGGCGGCCGCTTCGCCTCGGGCCTCTACCAGTTCACCATGCAATCGGCGGACATCAAGGGACTTTATGCCGCCGCGCCGCTGCTCGAGCAGCGCCTCAAGGCCGATCCGCGATTCCGTGATGTCAACAGTGACCTGCGCATCAGCAATCCCGAGGTGACCCTCACCCTTGACCGTGACCGCGCTGCTTCGTTGGGGATTTCACCGCAGACCATCGAGGAGGCGCTCTACTCGGCCTACGGCACGCGTCAGGTTTCGACCATCCTGGCGCCCAACAACCAGTACTACGTCATGCTCGAGCTCCAGCCCGAATACCAGCGTGACGCCTCGGCCTTCCAGTATCTCTATGTGCGGTCACCGTTGACCGACAAGCTGGTGCCGCTGGCGACCCTGGCGAGTATCAGACCGACGGCGGGTCCGCTGACCGTCAACCACTCCGGGCAACTCCCCTCGGTGACCCTCTCCTTCAACCTGGATGAAGGGGTCGCCCTGAGCGAAGGTGTGGCAGCGGTCTATGCCACGGCGCGCGAGGTTCTGCCCGCCTCGATCGCCACCAGTTTTTCCGGCACCGCCCAGGCCTTTCAGTCCTCACAAAGCAGCCTGCTCGGCCTGCTGTTGCTGGCCATTCTGGTAATCTATATGATCCTCGGCATCCTCTACGAGAGCTTTATTCATCCTCTCACCATTCTCAGTGGCCTGCCCTTTGCCGGTTTCGGGGCGCTGATCACGCTGATGATCTTCAAGATGGATCTCAATCTCTACAGTTTTGTCGGCCTGATCATGCTGATCGGTGTGGTGAAGAAGAACGCGATCATGATGATCGATTTTGCCATTTCGGCGCGCAATGAGGGGTTGAGTGCCAGGGAGGCCATCTTGCAGGCCTGCAGCATCCGCTTCAGGCCGATCATGATGACCACCGTGGCGGCGCTGATGGCGACCCTGCCGATCGCCCTCGGGCTTGGGGCGGGTTCGGAGTCGCGCCGGCCGTTGGGATTGTGTGTGGTGGGCGGGCTGCTTTTCTCGCAGCTGATCACCCTTTACGTAACCCCGGTCTTTTACATCTATCTGGAAAAACTGCAGAACCGGCTGGGAGGAGTATTCGCCGGCAAGGAGCAGAGGGCTTAAAGCGTTGGTGGCTCGATCTCGAGGCGGAGGATCTCGAGATCCTCACCACCCTCGAGCTTGAGACGGTCCGAGCCGCACCTCGGGCAATGCGCGGTGAGCAGATCGAGGGTGAAGTGGCCGCCGCAGGTATCGCAGAGGGCGGTCAGGGGCGGTTCTTCGATGACCAGATCCACCGTTTCCAGGATAGTGCCGGTGCGGATCCATTCGTAATTGAAGCGCAGGGCCTCAGCCATGACGCCGCTCCAGGGACCGACGCGGATGACGATGCGCGAGATACGCGCGATGTTGTGCTCCTGCATCTGGCGGATGACGGCGCTGATGAGCGCCTGAACGATCGAGAGTTCATGCATAAAGAGGATGTCCGAAAGGGCAGTGCGACCGCAGGTGCGCTGGAACGATGCGCTCGCCCGCTGGCGGTGAAACCACATCAGGGTTGAAATGAAAAGGGTGGCTGATAGATTCAGCCACCCTTTTTTGTTTGTTCGCAAGCGGAGTGCCGGCGTGACCGGGGTGAGGCTCTTCCGCTGTTTGAACCATGGTTTACCGGCTATTTGGCCGTCGCGGTCCTGGCTTCCGCCTTCATGGCATCGCCGGCGGTGATGGCGATCTCGACGCGGCGGTTCTGGGCGCGGCCGTCGGGGGTGTCGTTGCTCGCCACCGGCTGGCTTTCGCCGTAGCCGATGATGGTGAAGCGGCTGATGTCGACATTATTCCGCGCCAGGAAGGAGGCGACCGCATGGGCGCGGGCTTCGGAGAGTTTCTGGTTGTAGGCCTCTTCGCCCTGGGAATCGGCATGCCCCTCGATGAGAAGGACGGTGTCGCTGTACTTGTTCAGGGTGGTGGCCAGTTCGGCCAGATCGGTCTGTGCGGCTGGTTTGAGCACCGACTTGCCCGAGTCGAAGAGCAGACCGGATTTAAGGGTGACCTGGATGCCTTCACCGACGCGCTCGACCTTGGCGTCGGCGAGCTGCTGTTCGATCTCGGCCGCCTGTTTATCCATCTTGTTGCCAATGTAGGCGCCGGCGGCGCCACCCACTGCAGCGCCGATGATGGCGCCAAGAACGGAATTGCCGAACTGATTTCCTATAACAGCGCCAACCGCGCCGCCGCCGGCGGTGCCCGCTGCGGCGCCCTTGGTGGTCCTGTTCATGCTGGAACAGGCAATGATGCTGAAGGAGAGCAAAGCAATCAATAGATACGTGAAGACTTTACGCATGACAACCTCCTGCTATTGATGATCAGCGCGACCTATTGACTGTGAAACGTGTCAAAATTCCCCACGTTATAATGGCCGCGCTTCGCGTAGACGAATAAACTTACAAGAAAGCTGCAAATAATGCAAGGAAAATATGCCATCAGCGGGCGTAGTGGTCCACCATCCGGGCGATCGCTGCCTCGCAGACGCGGCAAAACCGATCGCGGGTGTTGCTGATCATCAGGCAGTCGACCATCGGCCGGTAAAGCCCATGGGAGGCATAGCCGGCCCCCTCGAACGCCCCAACCTTCTCCTCAAGAGCGGCGTACCTGGTTTTCACGCCCGCCAGTTGATCCCCCAGTTTCTTACCCCGGTCGAGGAAGGGCTTTCTCACCTTGTCGAGCTCCTTCTCCCCGACACCGCGCACTTGTGCTTCTTTTGACGCTTTTTCCATGGCCCGGCCATTCTCAAAGAGGAGATTCTGCAGGCTGTCACGTTGGGCTTTGCCATATTCGGTCGGCAGGGCGACATCCGGCGCGAGCAGGCTCTGCCATTTGATGTGGCCGGGATCGAGGAGGGCGGTGATGTTGGGCTCGAGCGGTTCCACTCCCTTGGGATAGAAATCGTTGTAGGCGACCTCGGAGGTATAGTATTCATCGGCGAGGCCCGCGAAGGCATGGCCGAATTCGTGAACGAAGACCCGTTTGCTCAGGGCGTGATCGACGGTGGTGCAGCAATAGTCGTTATAGATGCCGCCGCCGCCGTAGCGGGCGCTGTTGACCAGGACGATGATGGCGTCGTAGGGGGCCTGGCTGGCGATGCGGCGCAGCAAGTGGCCATCCTCGATCAGCATGTAGCGGTCGAGGTCAAAGGAATTGAACGAGGCATCAAGCAGGGTATTCTTCCAGGAGCCCTGGCGCGGCTCATCCATGCCCGGTTCTTGAGAGGGAATGAAAAGGCCGCGGATGTTGATCTTGTCCTGCAGCTCCTTGTAGGGGGCGATGGTGAAAAAAAAGTCGCGCATCTTGTCGACATCGGCATGGAACTTGGCCTGGGCGTCAGCGGGGTAGCCTTCGGCGATGAAGAGCAGATCCGCCTTGAGGGCCGGGGCGCCGCTGATATGGGATTCATAGATTTCGCCCACCGGCGGGCGTTCCGCGTTGATGTGGTAGTCGGCCGGATCGATTCTGAGGACAAAGAAAGGGGCGGGGAGGTTTTTCTGGTCGCGTTTCTCGAGGACGAACTGGGCCGGACGTTTAGGGGCGGGAAAACGCACGGCGCGCCGGAAGGTTTGTTTGATGCCATCGAGGGCCGGGCCTGTCGTGCGGTATTCGCCATACATACAGTCAAAACCGCTCGAGTAGATCAGGGCATTGGTGGCGATATCGTAGAGTTTGATCTGGTAGCGGCCGTTGTTGAAGGGATCGATCAGGCCGCTCCGGCTGCCGGGCCAGAGGGGCTCGCGCAGGATCGGTCCGGCGGAGATGATCTCCTCGCGGGCATCGCCGGTCTGAAAGAGCTCGAGCCGCAGCGCGGCGTCGTCGAAGTAGAGGTCGAAATCGGGAGCGGTGCCGGCGACCGCCGCGGCAGCCAGGAAGATCAGCAGGAAGAGAGGATGTTTGTGCATCAGAATTCTCCGGTTGATGTACAGGGGCCTGAACATGGATCAGAGTGGTTTGGCTTCGGGCGCGCCGAAGGGATGGATCGCGCCTTCCTCGCGCGCCAGCCAGACCGCCATTTCGCCGCGTCCGCGGTGCGCCCAGGCATAATAGGGGATGGCCGTGGCGGGCAGATCGCTGACCTGCACCGGGCCGGCCGCCTTCTGGTCGTAGCTTTTCACAGTCGTCTGCAGCACCTCGAGACCGTTGAGCAAGCCCTCCTGCCACAAGCTGGTCACCGGGGTGGCATCCGGCAGCAAAAGGTTGCGGACATGGGCGGTGGTCACGTCCGGCCATTCGAAGCAATAGACCAGCGGGCCGCGCTCCAGGGCAACCCGGCCGCGGTCGGCAGCGACGCTGTCGTGGGCGACGACGCGGCGAATGGGCATCGGCAGGGTCAGCTCCACCCAGTCGCCGGGCTTCCAGGTGCGCTCGATGCGGGCGAAACCCTCGTGCATCTCCAGGGGAACCGGTTGGCCGTTGACCTCGAGCTTCGCCGGTGCGATCGCGGGATCGAGATAACGATAGAGGTCACCGGGCAGCGGCCGGCCCTGCGCCCATCCGGGAATGCGCAGATGGAGGGTAAAGCGGGCTCCGCGCTCCGGCGGCGTGATGAGGAGCTGAACCTGGCCATCCCAGGGATAAGCGCTCACCTGTTTGATCTGCAGCGGCTGCCCCTTGAGCTCGAATTCCGCGCTGCTCTCCGCATAGAGATTGACGTAGAGCTGATCGCCGCGGCGGGCATAGAGATAGCCGGGGATGGAGGCGAGGAAGCGGGTGATGTTGCCGGGGCAGCAGGCACAGCCGAACCACTCCTTGCGTTCATGCTGGCCGGCGGACTCGAGGGGATTGGGATAGAAAAAGTGGGTACCGTCGAGGGCGACCCCGGAGAGCAAACCGTTGTAGAGGGTGCGTTCGAGTACGTCGAGATACTGCGCCTGACCGTGCAGCAAGAAGAGGCGGTAGTTCCAGTAGACATTGGCGATCGAGGCGCAGGTTTCGTTGTAGGCGGTCATGTTGGGCAGTTCATAATTCCTGCCAAAGGCCTCGCCATCGCTGGTGGCGCCGATCCCGCCGGTCAGATGGATCTTTTTCCGGGTGACATTCTCCCAGATGCGATCGATCGCCTGGAGATAGGCCTGGTCGCCGGTCAGGGCGGCGATATCGGCGATGCCCGCGTACATATAGCCGGCGCGCACGGCATGGCCGACTGCTTCGCTTTGCTGCACGATCGGGATGTGGTCCTGGCTGTAGGATCCATAGAGCTCGCGCCCGCCGGTCGCCTTGCCGCGGATGTCAAGGAAGAAACGGGCGGTCTGCAAGTACTTTTCCTCGCCGGTGATGCGGTAGAGTTTGACCAGGCCCATCTCGATCACCTGGTGGCCGGGCGGGAGCTCGAGTTTGCCGGGGCCGAAAGTGGCGCAGATGAGGTCGGCACTTTTTAAGGCGACATCGAGGAGGTTGCGTTTGCCGGTGGCCTGAAAGTGAGCGGCTGCGGCCTCGTAGAGATGGCCGGCGTCATAGAGCTCGTGGCTCATGAAGAGATGGGACCAGCGGGTCTTGCCGCTCCACTCCTCGAGGTACGGGGCCTTGTTGGTGCGGGCGGTATAGAGATAGCCATCCTTTTCCTGCGCCGCGGCGATCAGGGTGATCAGGCTATCGAGGTAGGCCTCGAGTTTGGCATCCTTCTTCACCGCCAGGGTGTAGGAGGCGCCCTCGATGACCTTGTACACATCGCTGTCGTCGAAGGGATATTGTCCCTGCTGCTGGCCCTTGATCAGGCCGCCGGCCAGCGCAAAGTTGGCGATGCGTCCTGTCTTTTCGGACTCGGCGAAGGCATGGGGGATGGTGACGGCGCGGTTGGTTTCGATACGCGGCGCCCAGAATGCATCCTCAAGACGGACCTGGGTGAAAGGCACCGGCTGGATGGGATAGTCCCGAACATGCTGCCGCGCGCAAGCGAGCAGCAGGGGGCTGAGGCACAGCATAAGAGAGATCTTGCGCATCCTATTCTCCAGATTTTAGTCGGCAGGATGGGAACGACGAGCGGCTTGGGAAAGGGGCCTGCCTGCACAGGCCTGACCCGGTGCGGCCAGGGTGCCGGTCGGGCAACAGGGTCCGTCTTCGGGTACTCCGCCTCACCGTTTGGCGATGGTTACGATCAGATACAATCCCATCGCAGCGGCGATTAATTCCCATGGAAAGTGGCTGCCATCCTTGAACGGATTGCCGGGGAGGTTTCGTTGATTGTTGACCGGGATGATTTGATGGATCTCATCAAAGAGCAGCTGACGTTCGCCACAGCCGCCCGGGCACTTGTAACCCACGCCTCCGTACTCGACCGTATTGTTTTTGCGGTCAAACTTGAGGACGAACTGGCCAGTGGCTGGATCGGGCGTGAAAATGAGATAGTTTAGGTACTCCACATCGAAACTGACGTGCAGCTCCATCGGTACCCAGTTGAGGCTGAACTTGCCCTTTTGGAATTTGGGCAGCAAGGCATAGATCTTGTGTTCGGGGATGATTTTGATGCACTTGCCCGGAAGGTTCTTTTTAATGTGCAGAACCTCCTGATGGTTGGTCTCATAGGTGTGGAGAGTGTGCTCGCCATCCGGGATCTCTTTATCCCATTCGGTGTAATCGGCCTGGAGCGTGATATCTTCGGAGATGTAGAATTGCAGTTGGGTGAGATCGGCATCCTTGAGCCGGTAGCGGTCGACGAGGGTTTTCGTCAGGACATCATGGGATTCGTTGCCCAGAAAAGGGCTGCAGCCGGGGCCGCAAAAAAGGCAGAGGAGGAACAGAAGTGATAGGAGAAACCAGAGGGGCTGGTGAAGGGGCTTGCTGATGGGGCTGAGAAAAAGATTCCGCATCCGAACTCCCTGCCACGTGCTGCTGTTAATCCAGAACCTGCGCCGGCCGCCGCATGCCAGCCAAGCAGAACAGCTTGTTAAAAAATAATGAGAAACACCTTCTGATGCAAGGATAAATTTTCCAGCCGGTGCGGGCGGTCCGGTACAAAAACAAAAAACCCCGCTCCGTGGGGAGCGGGGTGCAAATTCGTCGTTGTCAAGCCTAGAGCTTGGTGACGTTGCTGGCCTGAAGACCCTTCTGGCCCTGGGTGACTTCGAATTCGACCTGATCACCCTCATCCAGCGATTTGTAACCGGTGCCCTGGATGGCATTGAAATGCACGAAAACGTCGCCGCCCTGTTCTCTGGTGATGAAACCGTAGCCCTTGGAGGCGTTGAACCACTTGACCGTACCTTTTTCCATCTTTGAAACCCCTGCCAAAAAGTAACTAAAACCGTGTACCACTTTTGACGCTTGCTCCCGGTCGTCCAGCTTACCGGGCTGACACAGAAGGGCGTTTTGAAAAGTGTACCTTATTTATCGATTATTTTACAATTAATTATCTAAAAAAGCAAGTAAAATGTGCAATTATTATACGGGCAGCCGGTTACGGCGCAACGCTGCCGATGTGCCGTAACCGGGCAAAGTCAGCGCTGCACGCGGGCGGATCCGCCGCGCGCGAAGGCCTCGACCTCCGGCAGACGGGCCATGGTGACGTCGCCCGGGAAGGTGGTCAACAAGGCGCCATGGGCCCAGCCGAGGCGCAGGGCCTCTTCCGGGTCGCGGCCGGCGAGCAGGCCGTAGATCAGCCCGGCGGCGAAGCCGTCGCCGCCGCCGATGCGGTCGAGCACGTCGAGGGTGCAGCTGGGCGAGAGATAGCGGTCACCCCGGAGCCAGAGCACCGCGCCCCAGTCGTGGCGGTTGCTCGAGCGTACCTCGCGCAAGGTGGTCGCGACCGCCTTGATGTCGGGAAACTCCTTGACCACCTTCTCGATCATGGCGAAAAAGGCCTCGCTCTTGATATCCGATCGGGCCGCCTCCGGTCCCGCGATCCCGAGGCCGAGCTGCATATCCTCCTCATTGCCGATCAGGACGTCGATCTCGGAGGCGATGCTGCGCAGCACCGCCTGGGCCCGCTTGAGGCCGCCGATGGGCGCCCAGAGCTTGGCACGGTAGTTGAGGTCGAAGGAGACGATGGCGCCGGCCTTGCGGGCGGCGCGCATGCCCTCGAGGATCAGCTCCGAGGTGGTTTCGGAGAGGGCGGCGAAGATGCCGCCGGAGTGGAACCAGCGCACGCCGCGGGCGAAGATGGCCGTCCAGTCGATATCGCCGGGCTTGAGCAGGGCGCCGGCTTCGTTGGCGCGGTTGTAAAAGACCACCGGCGGCCGCACGCCCATGCCGAGATCGCTGTAGACGGTGGCCATATTGGGACCGCGCACGCCATCATGGTCGAACCATTTGTAGAAGGGGCGAACGCCCATCTCGCGCACCCGCGCCTGGATCATCTCGCCGATGGGATATTTGACCATGGCGGTGGCAATGCCGGTGGCGAGGCCGAAACAGTCGGAGAGGTTGGCGGCGACGTTATATTCGCCGCCCGAAACGTGGACGGTAAAGCTGTGCGCCTTGCGGAAGGGGATCACCCCGGGGTCGAGGCGGTGGACCAGCGCGCCGACCGAGAGGAAATCGAGGTCGCAGGCGTCCTGGCGGATATCGAGTTTTTGCATGGTTTCTCCTTGTACAGGATCAAAGGGTGCAGTGAATCGTCTGCGGCTACAGCCATTCCGTGTGAAAGAATTCTCCCCGTGGCGCGTCGTTGCGTTCATAGGTATGGGCGCCGAAATAATCGCGCTGGGCCTGGAGGAGATTGGCGGGCAGACGGCTGCTGCGATAGCCGTCGTAGTAGGCCAGCGCGCTGGCGAAAGCGGGGATGGAGAGGCCGGTTTCGACTGCCTTGCTGACCACGGCGCGCCAGGCCTGATGGTGGCTGGCCATCACCTCGCGGAAATAGGGGGCGAGGAGGAGATTGGCCAGGTCGGGCTGGTCGTCGAAGGCCTCCTTGATTTTGTCGAGGAACTGGGCACGGATGATGCAACCGCCGCGCCAGAGCAGAGCGATTTGGCCGAAATTGAGGCCATACCGGAACTCCCTGGAGGCTGCAGCCATGAGCTGAAAGCCCTGGGCATAGGAGCAGATCTTGGCGGCGTAGAGGGCCTGGCGGATCTGTTCGATGAAGGCTGTTTTATCGCCCGAGAAACGCACCGCCGGTCCCGCCAACGCCTTGGCAGCGGCGACGCGTTCCTCCTTGATGGCGCTGAGGGTGCGGGCGAAGACCGCCTCGGCGATGGTCGGCGCCGGGACGCCGAGGTCGAGGGCGACCTGGCTGGTCCATTTGCCGGTCCCCTTTTGGCCGGCGGTGTCGAGGATGACATCGATCATCGGCCGGCCGGTGCGTTCGTCGGACTTGGTCATGATGGCGGCGGTGATCTCGATCAGGTAGCTGTTAAGATCGCCCTGGTTCCACTCCGCAAAGACCGTATGCATCTCGGCGGCGCTCAGGCCGAGCACCTGCTCCATGAGGAAATAGGCCTCGCAGATCATCTGCATATCGCCGTATTCGATGCCGTTATGGACCATCTTGACGAAATGACCGGCACCGCCGTTGCCGACCCATTCACAACAGGGGGTGCCGTCGGCCACCCGGGCGGCGATCGCCTGAAGGATCGGCTTGACGTGCGGCCAGGCGGCCGGCGAGCCGCCTGGCATGATCGAGGGCCCCCAGAGGGCCCCCTCTTCGCCGCCGCTGACGCCGGTGCCGATGTAATGAAAGCCCTGGGCAGTGAGCTCGCGGGTGCGGCGCTCGGTGTCGGGGAAATGGGTATTGCCGCCGTCGATGAGAATGTCGCCTGCGGCGAGATGCGGGATCAGCGACTGGATGACCGCGTCGACCGGTTTGCCGGCCGGCACCATCATCAGGATTTTCTTCGGGCTCTCCAGGGCCTGCAAAAAGTCGGCGAGGCTGGCGCAGACGGCCATTTTTTTACCGGCGAATTTTTCGGCCGCATGTTGCCGCTGCTTTTCGTCGAGATCAAATCCGGCGACAGGATAACCATGGCGCTCGATATTGAGGGCCAGGTTGCGTCCCATGACGCCGAGGCCGATGACCCCGATGGCATATGAATTCATGGTGATTCTCCTCCGGCTCGGTTAGATCGTCATGGCGGTATATCCGCCGTCGACACGGATCAGGGCGCCGGTGACGAAGGCGGCGGCCTTGTGGGAGGCCATCCAGATCACCGCTCCCACCAGCTCCTCGGCATCGCCAAAACGCCCCATCGGCGTATGACGCAGGATATCCGCGGTACGTTCCGGGGTGAGAATCTTGCGGTTCTGCTCGGCGGGGAAAAAGCCGGGGGCCAGGGCGTTGACGCGGACCTTGAAGGGCGCCCATTCGCGTGCGAGGTTGCGCGTGAGGTTGTTGACGCCCGCCTTGCTGATGCTGTAGGTGAAGACCTTGGAGAGCGGGATCTCGGAGGCAGCGGAGGAGATGTTGATGATGCTGCCGCCTTCGCCCTGCTCGATCATGATCTTGCCGAAGAGCTGGCAGGCGAGAAAGATGCTCTTGAGGTTGACCCGCATGATCCGGTCGTACTCCTCCTCCTCGATCTCGAGAAAGGGGGTGGAGGAGTTGATGCCGGGGGCGTTGATGAGGATGTCGATGCGTCCCAGTTTGGCGAGGATGGTATCCGCGGCAGCGCGCAGCTCCTCCTTGCTCGAAGCGTCGACCTGAATCGCCAGCGTTTTGACGCCCTGTTTTTTGCACTCATCGGCTTGCTTGCGGGCGTTCTCCGGATTGAGGTCGAGGATGGCCATGTCGGCTCCGGCACGGGCGAGTCCCTCGGCCATCTTGCCGGCAAGGACGCCGCCGCCGCCGATCACGACGGCCGTCCGGCCTTTCAAGCCGAACAACTCTTCAACGTAGCTCATGATCGTACTCCTTTTTGTTATACTGGAAAAAATCGCGCTGGCAATAAATCTCACACGGTGGCACGGAGACCACAGAGAGAAAACCGGCCTCCTGCAAAGCAGGAGAAAAGAACAGATTCTCAACAAGATTCCGAGCCGCAAAGGAAGAGGTGTTTAGCTCTTCTTTGCGCCTTTGTGCCTCGTGAGAGATATCTTTTCTCTGCCTTTCCGCGTCTTTGCGGGAGTTATGCATGGAACTCACAGAAAAATCCGGCGCAGATGGCGCTCAAGGATGTTAGCAGTGACGTTTTTGGCGATGACCGGACGGAAGCGGTCCAGGGCCTGAAGATAGCGCTCGCCCATCTCGGCGGCCACCTTGTAGCCGACATGGATGAGTTGACGGAAATGCGGATTATAGAGCGGCTGGCTCTGATCGTGGCGCAGTGCGGCGGCGAAATGGCCGGCCTCCCAGCCATCGACCTCTTCCGGCGCCGGCAAGCGGGCGGGATCGATGTCGATCACGGTCGCGTAGGGTTTGCAGAGCTCCTCGGCACGGGCGCGGGCATGACGGTAGATCGCCTTGGCCATGACCAGTCCCTCACCGCCCGCCTCGGCCAGGCCGATGACCTCCTCGAGCCAGGTCGTGCCGGCGGTCTTGAGATGGAGGCCGGCGTCGTACTTTTTCAGGGCGGCGTTGATCGGTCCATAGAGGGCGAACTTGTCGCTGCCGGAGTGGACACTCAGTTTGAGGCCGGCGGGCAGATTGAAGCGGCGGGTGGCAAACGCGATGACCGCCAGGTCCTCCTCGAATTCGCGGGTGAACTGGCGCACATCGCCGGCATAATCGACCCCCTTGTTGAAGCGGCCGGTGAATTTCGGCGCGATGGTCGCCACCGGAATCTCCTTCCAGGCGATGGCGGCGAGGATGAAAAACAGCTCGACTGGGCTCTGTGGCAGGTTGGTTTCGTCCATCGAGATCTCGACGACGAAGGGGCTATCCTCTTTGCCGGCAGCGATGTGGCGGTAGATACGCTGCGCCTCCTCGATGGCGAAGAGATAGTTGGCGCCGATGTCGGCGATCTGCTCCGGAGTGACTTTGAAAGGCTCGGGGATTTGCGGTATCTGCAGGCTGCCGGCGAAGGGCATGCAGCGGGCGACAAAGGCATCGAGGGCGCTCTGCTCGGCAGCCTGACCGATGAAATCGGCCACGTCGATGGTGAAAAAGTCGCTGGCGGCGAGGAAATGGTCGACGGTCTTCATGCCGACATGATCGGCATCGACAAAGTAGGGCTCCTGCCAGCCCAGCGCCGCGACTGCGGCATCCGCTTCCGCGCGGGTGTCAGCCGGCTGGCTGTTGATGATCGAATGCTCACGATAGGACTTGTTCCAGACGGGCGTCACGGTCACGCCCTGCGCCTTGAGCAGCTGCAGGGCCTGCAGCTGTGCCTCTCCCTGGCGGCCGAACCGGTCGCCAATGCCGATCGAGTATTTTCCGAGGATCATCGTTTGCTCCGCAGATTAGAATTTGTAGGTTTTTTTGACCAGGTCGTAAGCGAGCGCGCGGCTGAGGCGGCGGGCATCGCTCAGATCGATGATGTGGCGGGTGACGAGGCCGGCAAGGAAATTGGCGTCGATCCGCCTGGCGAGATCGTGGCGGGCCGGGATCGAAGGGAAGGCCCGGGTATCGTCGACAAATCCGGTGGTATTGTAAAAGCCGGCAGTCTCGGTCACCTGCTGGCGGAAGCGCGTCATCCCCTCGATGCTGTCATGGAACCACCACGAGGGTCCGAGTTTCATCGCGGGATAATGGCCAGCCAGCGGGGCGAGCTCACGGCTGTAGCTGGTTTCGTCGAGGGTGAAGACGACGAGGGTCAGGCGGGGATCGTTGCCGTATTTGTTGAGCAGGGGCTGGAGATTGCGGGTAAATTCGGTCTGCACCGGGATATCACAACCCTTGTCGGGCCCAAAGCGCTGATAGATCTTTTCGTTGTGGTTGCGCAGGGCGCCGGGGTGGAGCTGCATCACCAGGCCATCCTCGATGCTCATCCGGGCCATCTCCATGATCATGTGGGCGGTGAAGCGGGCGGCCTCCTCCTTGCCGGCGCCTCCATGCAGGGCAAGCTGGAAGATTCGTTCGGCCTCGGCAGGGGAGAGTTCCTGGGTCCACGGGGACTCGACGCCCTGGTCGGTCGAGGCGGCACCCATCGTTTTGAAAAAAGCGCGGCGCTGCTCGAGGGCGGTGATGAACCGGGCGTAGGAGGTGATCTCGCTGCCGCAAGCGGCCCCGAGTTCGGCGATCGCCTGGCGCCAGCCCGGATTAGCCAGGTTGGTGACCGCGTCCGGGCGGAAGGCGGGCAGGACACGTCCTTGCCAGCCTGCATTGCGCATCGCCTGATGCTCGGCGAGGGAGTCGGCCGCGCCATCGGTGGTCGTGAGGACCTCGATGTTCATCCGTTCAAAGAGGGCGCGCGGCAGGAACTCGGGGCTCTGCAGCTTTTCCTGGATCTGATCGTAGATGCGCATGGCCGAGTCGCCGTCGAGCTTCTCCTCGATGCCGAAAAGCAGGGCGAGTTCATGGTTGAGCCAGACGCCGGTGGGCGTGCCGGCGAAGAGGTAATAGTGCTCGGCAAAGATCTGCCAGATGCGGCGATGGTCGGTCGCCACCGGGGTGCCGTCGATGGCGGGAACTCCGAGGCTCTCCAGCTCGATCCCCTGGGAGTAAAGCATGCGGAAGATATAGTGATCCGGGATGAGGATCAGTTCCGCCGGATCGGGAAAGGGACGGTTATGGGAAAAAAGGCGGGGGTCGACATGGCCGTGGGGGCTGACGATCGGCAGATTCTTGACCCCAAGGTAGAGGTCACGGGCAATCCGGCGGATGGCCGGATCGGAATCGAAAAAACGGTGCTCATCGAGGATCAGGGGTTCGGTCATGGCTTGGTTCCTCATAACGGTGACGGGGAGCTGGGGCACAGGAGAGGCGCTCGACCAGCCGGGCTTCGAACAGCACGATTTGCGGATCAGCATGATCGCCGCTTTCGAGGTCGTGGATGACGCGTTCGGCGGCGGCGCGGCCGATCTCGTAGGCGGGGACATGGATGGTGGTCAGGGGAATCCGGTAACACGGGGAGAGGTCGAGGTCATCACAGCCGATGATCGAGACCTCTTGCGGCACGGCGATGTGCAGGGTATGGAGTGCGTTGGCCAGGCCGATGGCGACGAGATCGTTATAACAAAAAAAGGCGGTCGGATGGGGGCCGGGCCGGCGGAAGAGGGTGAGTCCGGCCTGGTAGCCGAGTTCGCGTTCCGAGCCGACGGGGAGGATGAATTCCGGCCGCACGGGCAGACCGTGGTTCATCAGGGCCTGTTGATAGCCGCGCTGGCGTTCTTCGCTATGACTGGAATAGGAGGGTCCGGCGAAGTAGGCGATGTCGCGGTGGCCGAGGGCGATCAGATATTCGACCGCCTTGCAGGCGGCCTGGACGTTGTCGATATCGACGACGGTGGTGTGATAATTCCGGACCTGGCCGAGCATGACCAGGGGGTAACGGTCGCGCAGGAGGTCGGCGAGCCAGGTGAAATCTGAATCGGGTCCCTGGAGGGGGGAGATGATCAGGCCGCCGACGCGCTGGTTGGCGAGGGCTTCGATGCTCTGGCGTTCCTGGACCGGGGAGAGTTCGGAGCTGCCGAGCAAGACGGTGTAGCCCTTTTCGCGGCAGATGTCAAAGACGCCCTTCATGATGCGGGCGAAATAGGGGTTATCGATCTCCTTGATGACCAGGCCGATGGAGCGGGTTTTGCGGCTGGAGAGGGAGCGGGCGATCTCGTTGGGGCGGTAGTTGAACTTTTTGATGACGGCGAGGACGCGGGCGCGGGTTGCCGGGGAGATGCCGGGGCGGTCGTTGAGGACTGCGGAGACGGTGGCCTTGGAGACCTGGGCGAGTTGGGCGATATCGGCGATGGTTGGACGCATCGATAAACCGATTATAATTATAATAAATATATATTAAATATTTATTAACGAAAATTAATCTGAACCGGTTCAGTACTGTAATATAGCAATATTTTCACCGATGTCAAATGGTTTTCTCGGCCAGTGGCCCCGCCGTCCCACCTCCGCTCGCCCTACCGCCTGGGCCCCGCCACCCCCTCTCGCGCCGACTCGGCTGCCGGGTGGGCCCCAGAGGAGAGATCTCGCGCCGCCCTGGCTGCCAGGTGGGCCCCAGAGGAGGGCGCTCGTGCCAATCCGCCCCGTTCGCCTCGCCGCCAGGGTCCCGCCGCCCTTCTCGCGCCGACCTGATCGCCTGGTGGGTCCGGAGGCGCTCTCGCACCGGGCGACATTTTCCCCAAATGGGCGTTTTTTCCGTACTATGGTATATGCAATCTTTGCCAGGCAGTGACTCCCCGGCGTTAGGGGTGAGAGAGCACATAAATTAGGCAGGACACATGATGATGGGAATGCAACGTTGGCGAGGCTGGATGGTCATGCTAGCCATGACGGGCCTGCTGGCAGGCACAGAGGCGGCTCGCGCCGGCAACAATCTGCTCAAGGTGCGGGATGCCTTTTATACGACGGGCTCGACCGTGATCATCTATATCGATGTGACCAATGAGGATGCCATCAGGGATATCCAGTTTTCACTGTCATTTCCATCCGGCTTGACTTTTGACGGCGTTTCTGCAGCCCTTACCAACCGCAAGCAGGATCACAGTTTTTCGTTTTTTCAACAGCCGGATGGATCGTGGCTTTTCCTTGGAATTTCGTTTACCAGGCAAACCTTTCTCGGGAATAGTGGACCTATAGCCCAGATTACTTGTTCGGCCACTGGCGGAGTGGGCACCTATCCCGTTACGGTTTCCGGTGTTCGTTTTACCTATGCATCAGGTACTTATTCCACCACCGCCCAAAGCGGTCAGATCGTCGTTTTCAATCCGGCCAATGCGGCCAAGCTTCGGCTCAAAGCACGGCTGGAGGGATTCAGCATCACCGGCGGTATGCGCAACACACTGGCTATGAGTGGCTATATACCGCTGATCACGCCATATACCTCCTACACAACTGTATTGCGCGAGGCCACTTCCATCTCTACCAATGTCGCCGACTGGATCCTGCTCGAACTGCGTCTGACCCCCGGCGGTTCGCCGGTCTATCGCCAGTCCTATTTTCTGCGTACGGATGGCAATCTCGCCGAACTGGATGGCACCACCACCAGCCTGACGCTGGGGGTACCGGCGGGGAGCTACTGGATCGTCCTGCGTCACCGTAACCACGCCGCCATCATGAGCGCCGCCGCCCAGAATCTCACCACCACACTGACTTTTTTCGATTTTACCGGCGCCGCGAGTCTGTATTACGGCAGCGGAGGCACACTGAGCAGCGGCCTTTGGGTTATGCCCGCCGGCGATCTGGACCAGG
This sequence comes from uncultured Cytophagia bacterium, assembly GCA_964436305.1. Classification (GTDB taxonomy): domain Bacteria; phylum Zhuqueibacterota; class Zhuqueibacteria; order Residuimicrobiales; family Residuimicrobiaceae; genus JAKPUX01. The sequence continues at coordinate 19,173 of CAYTCI010000039.1, forward strand.
ACGGCCACCTCACCAGCAAAGACTATGTCCGCTGGTACAAGAAAAAGCTTGCCGCTCCGGCCGCCGGCTACTATGTCGAGGATCTCAACGGCGACGGCCTGGTCACCGATGCCGATTTCACCCTCTGGCAGACCAATGCCCGGCTGGGACTGGATTCCCGCCTCCCCTGAGGGCCTATAACGCTGGACCGTAGCTGCCGGTGATATATTTTTCCAGCTCATGGATGGTGAATTCGTGGTCGGCGATGATAGCCTTGACCACATCCCCAATCGAGATCACCCCCACCAGCTCCCCCTTGGCCAGCACGGGCAGATGGCGGATGCGTTTGGCGGTCATCAGCGCCATGATCTCGTTGATATTCTGCCCCGGCTCGGCGTAGTAGACGCGCCGCGTCATCAACTCGCTGACCCGGCTCTCCCGGGTGGTCCGGCCGCGCAGGCTGACCTTGCGGGCGTAATCCCGCTCTGAAAAAATCCCCACGACCTTTTTCTCCTCCACGACAATCAGCGCACCGATTTCCTGTTCCGCCATGAGCTGCAGCGCCTCGAGCGCTGTCGCCTCCGGCGCAATGGTGGCCACTCCGCCTGGTTTGCTTTGCAGCAGATGTTGTACGGTGGTCATGATTCCTCCCGAGACAAGGCTCCTTTTTCCGCTATAACAGAAAAGGCAGGAAGTGCCATTCCTGCCTTTGCGCCTTGCATGGGATATTACAGAGAAGATGCCGCGCTTTGCGGCCTAGAGATTGTAGAACTGGGCTTCGATCTCCGCGGTGAGGTCGAGGAAGGCTTTGCTGCGTTTCAGCTCACGGGTGCGCGGCCAGGGCAGGGAGACCTTGAAGGACTCGATGATCCGCGCCGGCTTGCCGCCCATGATGTAGATATCAGTGCCAAGAAAGACGGCCTGGTCGATGTTGTGGGTGACGAGGATGACGGTCGATTGCAGGCGCTGCCAGAGGTCGCTGATCAGCAGGTCGATCTGCAGGGCGGTCTCGTTATCGAGGCCACGGTTGGGCTCATCCATGAGGATGATGCCGGGATTGGCGATCAGGCCGCGGGCGATGACGACCCGCTGCACTTGCCCGCCCGAGAGTTTGCCGAACTTGGCGTATTTGTGCTCATGGCCTTCGAGGCCGACCGCCTTGATCATGGTCATGGCGCGATCGGCCGCTTCTGCCTTGGGCACTCCCCTGTAGAGAAGGGGGAGCATGACGTTCTTGAGCACGGTATAATGTTCGAGAGCGCTGGGCTCCTGGAAAATGACGCTGATCGGCACCGACTGATCGCGTTCTCGGCCGTGGATGAGCACCTCACCCGAGGTGGGCTGCCGTAATCCGGCGATGTAATTGAGGATCGTGGTTTTGCCGCAGCCGGATTTACCGAGGATGACGACGAATTCGCCCTTGTCGGGGATATCCTCGATCAGGAGGTTGAAATCCTTGACGATGTAGCTTTGGCCCTTGTCGTAACTGGTGCTGATATTCTTCAGTTCGATGATATCGGGCAGATTGGTGTTGGTGAAATCGGGAGTCATGTCAAGCCGCCTTAAACGTATTTGAAGGGGAAGATCTTGCGATCGAGGAAGCGCATCAGCAGATCGAAGCAGAATCCGACCCCGACCATGATCAGAATGAGCATGTAGAGCTTCTCGACCTGATTCTGGCGCATGTAGAGGTTGTAGATCAGCGCGCCAATGCCGCCCTCCTTGTTGATCAGTTCCACATAGACGGCATAGGTCCAGCTGATGGCAACGATGTTGATGAAATCGGTGAAGACCCGGGAGAGGACGTTCGGGATGAAAACGGTCCTGATGGTCTGCCATTTATTGGCGCCGAGGGTGCGTACGGCGTCGACATAGACCTGGGGGGTCTCCTGGATGCGCGAGATGACCGCGGTGATGAGGTAGACCAGGATGGCGAAGGTCAGGAACTGGATTTTCATCAGCATGTAAAGGCCGAAGGCAGCCATGAAGAGGACGATCGTCGCGGTCAGGGGGATATAGCGCGTGGCCGTGATATAGCCGCCGAAGAGGGCGTTGAGCAGGGGGAAGAGGCCGATGGCGAAGCCGATGGGCAGGGCGATTGCAGCACCCTCGATCCAGCTGGTGACGTTCATGAAGACGGTCAAGCCGAGATGGTGGAAAAGCGCATCGCGGCTGATCAGCTCCGGGATGGAGCCGACGATGGCGAAGGGCGAGGGGATAATATTGGAATTGAACAAGCCCAGCCTGACGGCCAGCCACCAGATCAGGATGATCACCGCGGCGCCGAGGATGCCGATCTGGATCTTTTGACTTTTGGGCAGCTCGCCGCGCAGCTCAAACAAGGGGGATGACATGAAGCCTCCGAATGAAAAGAGAGAGATGTCGCACGCCAGCCAGCACCAGGGCGGCTGGCGTGACGTCTGGAATACTACAACAGTGAGCACTCCGCCCGGCGGTTGAGCGCCTGGCCCTCTTCGGTCGAATTGGTGGCGATGGGTTGATCGGGTCCCTTGCCGTCATAGATGAACTGGTTACGGCTCAAGCCGTAGGTTTCGACGAAGAACTCGACGATCGCCTTGGCACGGCGCCGGGAAAGATCGATGTTGTATTCACGGCCGCCGACGTTGTCGGTATGACCGACGATGCGGAAACGCGAGCTGGCGTTCATGGCGACGATCTGGCCGTATTCATTTTTCAGCTTGAGGGCCTCGAGGGGTTCCAGCACCGCCGAGTTGAAGCCAAAATTAACGCGCACATTCTTGGTGGCCACTGCCGTCTTGGTATACATATCCGAGGTCGGGGGTGTGAAGGAGGCCGGCGCCTGGGCAGCATTCGCCGATCCGGTGAGCTGGACCGCCTGCACCAGGCTGACATCGGAGACATTACGCCAGCTCGGCAGGTTGGGAGAGGCCAGGCCGATCTCGCTATAGGCCTGACGGGCCTCGTCATAGACCATCTCGGCCGTCACCCCCTTGAAAGAGGGATTGAGACCGAAAAAGGCGACGTTGTCCCCATAGGTGGCGAAGCGGAGGTTGTTGAAGGTCTCGAGCCAGTACTCCTCGTTGGTACCGCTGTAGCCGGCGGTCATGATACCGGCGGCCCGGCGACGGGCGGAGGGATCGATATTGAGCTCAGCAGCCCCCTTCATCCAGCCTTCGACGAAGTGCTGTAAATCGGTACGGCGTTTTTCGATGAGCTCCTGCTTGGCGAACATGATACCGAAGAGCATCTCCGAGGCCTCCTTGGTGCTCTTGAGCACATGGGCACCAGGGACCCGCTCGCGTGCGGCGATATCATCTGGCGACCAGCCCACGGCCGCATCGAGCTGTCCCACCTCGAAGGCCTTGAAAACCTGCGGGACCTCAACGAATTCGATGGGCTTGATATCCTTGAGCGTCATGTTGGCCGCCTTGAGCATATTGATCAGCAGCCACTGGCTGGGCGAACCGGGGACGTAACCCACCTTGCGGCCGGCGAGGTCGGCGACCGATTTGACCGCCGGCGAGGCGATGATCACGTCGGCGCCCTGGGACTTGTCGGTCAGATAAAAGATGCGCGGTTTGTAGATCATCAGCTCCTGCAGGCCGATCGGATACGAGTCGACGGTGAGGACCACCACATCGACCTGATCGGTCTTCCAGGCCTGAATCGCATCGGAGAGGACATCGATGACCGTAAACTTGACGTTGAGTCCGTACTCTTTTTTGTAGCGCGAATCGGGGTTGGGGCTCATGCCGTTGTTGAAATAGGGCCCGGGGGTCATGCCGGAGTAGGTCACAAGATGGACCCGCAGTTCCTGCTTGCTGCCCCCTTCGGGCAGAAATTTCCAGGCGGCGTAGCCGACAGCGGCGATGATCAGCAGGCCAATGAGGAATTTAGCGAAGAAGGTCAGTCCGCCTTTGTTCGGGGTTGCGCCAAAGGGTTGGTCGGCCATGGTATGCTCCTTGTATCTTGAGATCGTTTCAATCCCCGGCGCCGGCCATCCTGCAGAGTCGCAGGATGAGCGGCCCACCGGAGGGTTCTTTCCAGCTACCAGCTGTACTTTTTCTTCTCGTCCTCACCGCCGGATTTGGCCGGCATGATCGGCACCAGCTCGCGTTTATCGCCGGCGGTGACGATGGCCACAGCCTGGGCGGGATCGCCCGTGGAGAGCGCCTGGCCGGCCTTGCCGATGTCCTCGGCCTGCTGCAGCAGCTGATCGCTGGCGCTGTCCCATTGGTCGAGGGTTTTCATCATAGCGTCTTCACTGACCATGTCATTGAGTTCCGGTTCGGCGAGGAACTGCGGCGCCACCTGCATGAAGCGGTCGACCTGGCCGGTGAAAAGGGCAATCTGGCCCTGAACGTACTTGACCGACATCTCGTAGATGTTGCTGTGGGCATCGCCGCCGAGGACGCTGGAGGTGGCGGCGGTTGCCTTGGCCATGGCCTGGGCCTCGTTATAATCGGCGGCCAGGGTGTCGGCGAAGAACTTGGTCTTGTCGCGGTAAAATTCGAAAGCCTGCTGCATCTTCTTCATGATCTCGCAGTACTTTTCGGCGCGTTCAAAGCGCTTTTTGGATTTCTCCAGATTCGACTGCAGCATGCCGGCTTCGCTGCTGATCTTCTGGAACTGGAAGCGCTTGTCCTCATCGGTCCAGGCGCCGTTGGCGAAGAAGCGGTCCTTGAGAGCGTCGGCCTGCTTGATGCGCTCGCGGATCTGGCTCTCATAGTTCTCGATGTTGCTCTTGATGCCGTTGCGGATGCCATAGACGCGGTCGGCGGCGCTCTGGATGGTTTCAAGCTTTTCGCCGAGGTATTCGTTGACATAGGCGTAGATGACATCCAGCGGGCCGCTCTTGATCAGCAGGCCGGTGAACCAGCGGTAAAACTTGGCACGCCAGAACCAGAGTATGGCGCGGAACTGTTTGCTCGAGACCACCCACCAGATGAGGGCGGCCAGGGCCATGAGGAGCCCCAGCATGATGGTTCTGCTGGTGGCTTTGACCGCGAAGTCGAGAAAACCGAGAATGGGATTACGAGCGGCATAGAGACCGGCAGCGATGGCTGCCAGCACCAGAAAAGAGCCAAATTTCCCAACTGCTCGTTCTTTTTTGGATACAAAGGTCGAAACCTTGTCGGCGCCCGGCAGGGTGGGCATATCGCTCATGGAATCCTCCGTAACTTATTTGAGTTTTTGCAGGTTGGCCGCCAGACGCTCGCGCAGGGCAGCGAAATTCTGCTGATGCAGCTGCAATGCGGTGCTGAAGTTGGCCTCGCGTTCGCGTTTTTTCTGTTCGATCTGGTTGATTTCGTTCTCGGTCACCAGCTGGTCGGAGAGGAGCTGGGACTTTTCCGTCTCCAGCCGTTTTTTCTCCTCATTGCGGGCGGCGATGAAGGCGTCGAGTTCTTTCTGGATCTCCGCCAGGCGGTTTTCACGGATGGCGATCCCTTGCTTGAGGTCGCTGATCTTTTGCCGCACGGCGGCCAGCTTTTGTTTAAAGCCCTCCTCGTTCTGGGTGGAGAACTGAGCCTCTTCCTGATTGAGGGCCTTGATGACCGAGTCGAGCGCCTGGAGCACATGGTTCACACCCAGATCCTGCTGGCGCGCCTTGAGGGCGGTCTGGGCCGCGTGGAAAGCGAGCTGATCGCGGGTCATCTGGTCGAGGGCCGGAAATTTATCGGTGAGGTCGGCGAGTTGCAGGTTGAACTCGGCAAAGGCCGGGGGCATGCTCTTGCCCATCTCCTGCTCGATCTCTTTATAAAAGGGGGTATCCGCCGGCGCTGTCCCCGACGGGACGGAGAGGGGCGGGATGGGCGTTGAAGAAGAGAGGGGCGAGGAGAGGATCGGTCCGAGATCCGGAGCCGGGGAAGGTCCAAGATCCTGCGCCGGGGATTCCTTCTCGCGCCAGAACACCGAGATGGCTTTTTTACCAAGATTCTTCAGGTCGGCCATGGTCTTCCTGCACCTTCCTTTGGGGGTTTTCTGTTATAGAAATAATTATAGTGAATTTATAGCAGAAAGGCAACGAATTCGTTGCCTTTTTTCATGCGCTGTTTCGGTGAGAATGGCGCCATCACCCCTGCTTACGCAAGGCGGCGGGAAATGTTCCGCGATAAGGGCGAAATGAGGGGCGGGGGATCACCGCCAGGATGGAACGGTGCGGAATGCGCGACAGGGGATGGCGCACAGGATGTAGAGGTGATACCGGGCTGAAGAGGGTGCAGCGGTGCGGGGTCTACTCGGCCTCGTGATCGGCACAAACACGCGTCAGGTTGTGCCCACAGCGGCGCCAGTGTTTGCAGCTCTGGCAGATGGAATTATCGTAACTGGTACGAAACCAGTGGCCATTGGTCTTAATCCAGTCCATGACGTAGGCATTGCCGGGATCGGCCTGGATCCGGCAGCCCTCACACCATTTGTCGATCAGGATCTTCTGGACCTGGATCTCCATGTACTTGGTCATACGGCGATCGTTGTGGCTTTCTTTTGAAAAATGAACCGTTTTTACACGGTTAAAATATATCATAAAATTTCAAAAAAGAAAGCAAAAAATGCGGGCACTGCCGCATTTTATCGCACGCTCTGCGGACCGCGCAGCAACCGCGCCGGCAGTCCGAAGAGAGCGCGCAGAAAATCGAGCAGACCCTCCACCGCGATACCAAGCAGACGCAGCGGGAGTACCAGCAGCCAGACCAGCGGGTAGAGCACGAGGGCCAGCAGGGCCAGCGGCCAGCACAGGAAGAGGAGCAAAAGCCAGAGCAAAAATTTCGTCATCTTCTCATCTCCGGGAAAGAGGGGTGCGTCAGGCGGCCTGTGGGGCGATGCGCGTCCTGGCTAGCTCTCAGCCCAACGCGATGCCGTCTGTCCCCCCTGTTTACGCAAGCGGGCGCGGGATGTTCCAGCCCTCTTTTTCCCTTTTTAGCTTGAATCGGGGCGCGGAAATGTGTATTATTAGCCGAACAACCCGGCACTAAACAACGGAAGGGAAGCGCGCATGGCCATTCATCCCCTCGCCGGCAAGCCGGCGCCAAGAGAAGTGCTGACCAATATCCCGCGACTGGTCGCCGAATACTACACCCGTCAGCCGTATGCGGATCATCCCCAAGAGCGTGTTGTCTTTGGGACCTCCGGCCACCGCGGCTCCTCGAGCAGCGGCACCTTCAACGAAGCCCATCTTCTCGCCATCAGCCAGGCCATTTGTGAGTATCGCCGCCAGCAGGGCATCGACGGACCGCTCTTCCTCGGCATGGATACCCATGCCCTGTCGGAGCCGGCTTGCATCACGGCCGTTGAGGTGCTGGCGGCCAACGGCGTGACGCTGGTCCTGCAGCAGGGACGCGGCTACACCCCCACGCCGGTGGTCTCGCACGCGATTATCCGTTATAACCTCGGTCGCCAGGCCGGCCTGGCCGATGGCATTGTGATCACACCCTCGCATAATCCCCCGACCGATGGCGGTTTTAAATACAATCCGCCCCATGGTGGTCCAGCCGACAGCGCCGTGACGCGGCTGATCGAGGAGCGGGCCAACCAGCTGCTGCAGGAGGGGTTGACCGGGATCCGGCGCATGCCCTTCGCCCAAGCCCTCTCGTTGGCGAGCACCCGCGAGCAGGATCTGGTCGGCGCCTACATTGAGGAGCTGGGCGCGGTGGTCGATCTGGCCGCGGTGGCCGCAACCGGCTTGAAGCTGGGGGTTGATCCCATGGGCGGCGCTTCGCTCGCCCTGTGGGGCCGAATCGCCGAGCGCTACGATCTGCAGCTCGACGTCGTGAATCCGCTCCTCGATCCCTCCTTTGGTTTCATGACCCTGGACAAGGATGGCAAGATCCGTATGGATTGTTCCTCGCCCTGGGCCATGGCGCGGCTGGTGGAGATGCGCGAACACTATGACCTCGCCTTCGGTAACGATCCGGATGCCGACCGGCACGGCATCGTCTGCCGCAGCGTGGGGCTGATGAATCCGAACCACTATCTGGCGGTGGCGATCTGGCATCTTTTTCAGAACCGTGGACAGTGGCGAAGAGAGGCGGCGGTGGGCAAGACCCTGGTCTCCAGCTCGATGATCGACCGGGTGGCCGATTTCCTGGGACGCCGCGTCGCCGAGGTGCCGGTGGGCTTTAAGTGGTTCGTCCAGGGACTGGCGGAGGGATCGTTTGGATTTGGCGGCGAGGAGAGTGCAGGTGCTTCGTTTTTACGTCTCGACGGCCGCACCTGGACGACCGACAAGGACGGGATCATTCTCAACCTGCTGGCCGCGGAGATCATGGCCAACACCGGCCGCGATCCCGGCGAGATCTATCGCACCCTCGAGGAGCGCTTCGGTCATTCGGTCTATGAACGGATCGACGCGCCCGCTGATGCGGCCCAACGCGCCGCACTGGCCGACCTCTCGCCGGAATCGGTCCGCTCCGCGACCCTGGCGGGAGATCCGATCCTCGCCAAATTAACGCGCGCGCCGGGAAACGGGGCGCCGATCGGCGGCCTGAAGGTGGTGACCGGCAACGGCTGGTTTGCCGCACGCCCCTCCGGCACCGAGGATATTTATAAAATCTATGCGGAGAGCTTCAAGGGGCGCGACCACCTGCGGCGGATCCAGGAGGAGGCGCAAGCCATGGTGACCGCAGCGCTCACTCGATGATCGCGCTGGCGACGATGTTGGCGATGGTGCTGCGCATGCTGTCGACCTCGCCGTCATCCTTCGGATGGACCCGGTTGCTGAGGATGATGATCGAGGTCCGGGTCTTGGGATCGATCCAGATGGAGGTGCCGGTGTAACCGGTATGACCGTAGCCGCCGTCCGGAAGCAGATCCCCGCCCACCCACGATTGGCCCTGTTTGACCACCCAGCCGTAACCGCGGGCGGCCCTGGCCGGGGTATCGACCACCTGGGTCATGCGCGCCACGGTGACGGGGCTGAGGATGCGCGTCTGGCCGAGAATGCCGCCGTTAAGCATCATCTGGCAATAGCGCGCCAGATCGCTGGCAGTGGAGAAAAGGCCGGCGTTGCCGGAGATGCCTCCTTGCAGGCGGGCGAGGGGATCGTGGACGACGCCGCGCAGGGGCAGGCCGTTTGCCTGCACCTCGGTGGGTACGCAGATCAGGCGGAGGGTCTCGTCGGGACTGAAGGTGGTGTAGCGCATCCCCAGGGGCTCAAAGATATTCTCGCGGGCAAAGGCGCTGACATCCTGGCCGGTGACGGCCATGATGATCCGGTTGAGGGTGATAAAGCCGAGGCAGCTGTAGGCATAGACCTCCCCGGGGGCGCTGAGCTTGGGCAGCCGGGCAATATAGTCGACCAGGGCGGCGGTCGTGCAGGGGCTACCCAGCACCTGCGCCGCCTTGTCCGCGTTGGTGTAGGGTGGGAGGCCGGAGGTATGGGTGAGCAGGTGCCAGATGCGCGCCTCATCGCCCAGGGTGCTGTCGGGCTTGAGGTAGCGCGAGAATCCGGGGATATAGTCGGAGACGCGGTCGGTGAGGCGGAGCTGACCGCGCTCGGCGAGGATCATGATCGAGGTGGCGGTAGCGACCGGTTTGGTGACCGAGGCGAGGTCGAACATCATCTCCGGCGCCATCCGCAGGGTGTCGGGTACCAGCTGACAGTTGCCGAAGGCTTTGTAGAATATCCGTTCGCCGCCGTGGGTGACGAGGACGACCGCTCCCGGGATATCTCCCCGGTCGATCGCCAGCTGCACCGCCTTGTCGATCAGGCCGAGCCGGGCCGTGCTGACACCGCCTTTGCGTGCGGGCAGGGACTGGCTCAGGGCCAGGCTCCAGCCGAGCAGGAGAAGCAATCCCCCCACATGGTACCGCTGCATAGGGCCTCCGATATTGTGGGCAACACTTCCTATCAGGTAGAATAAAGAAATCAGGGGTGAATTGCAAGCGAAAACTGCCGCGGAGGGGGCCGGCGTGCGGATCGGCGCGAGGGCTTGGGGTCGGCTGCTGCGGCCCCTGGCGCCCACCCGGCCAGCGTGCAGATCGGCGCGAGGGCTTGGGGTCGGCTGCTGCGGTCCCTGGCGCCCACCCGGCCGGCGTGCGTCTTGGCACGAAAATTGGCTTGGAAATCGGCGATTATTTTAGTATAATTAAAATTGATACCTTTAGACCAACGAGCGATAACTCTATTGAAAATCATGGAGTTTGATCGTGAGAGCATATCGTATGTTGCCCTTGTTTTTCGCCCTCCTTTTGCCCGGCTGTAACGGCCACAACACCCGAGCTGCACGACGATTCATCGAAGAGCATGTCGCCCGAGTCGCCCCGGTCGCCAGGGAGGCCAATCTCGCCTACTGGGAGGCGGCCACCTCCGGCAAAGCCAAGGCCTATGACCGTTACGCCGAACTCGAGCTGCAGAGGCGCCAGATCTACAGCAATCCCGAAGAGTATGCCTTTATCAAAAAGATGAAGGAACAGGGCGGCCTGAATGACCCGGTGCTGGCCCGGGAGATCGAACTCCTCTACCTGAGCTATCTGCCCAACCAGATGGAGCCGGAGCTGCTGCGCGAGATCACAACCCTTAGCGCCGAGGTGGAGAAGAAATTCAGCACCTTTCGCGGCACAGCCGGCAAACGCCGGCTCTCCGGTAACGAGATCGAGGCGATCCTGAAGAGCGAGAAACGCCCGGCCGTACGGCAGGCGGCCTGGCTGGCGAGCAAACAGGTCGGCGCCGCGGTGGCGCCGGATCTGCTGCGGCTGGTCCGGCTGCGCAACAAGGCGGCCCAAAAACTCGGCTTCAAGAATTATCATGCACTGGTGCTGGCGGCGGGTGAGCAGGATCAGAAAGAGCTGGACCGGATTTTCGATGAGCTCTACGATCTGACCAACGCCCCTTTCTTTGCGCTCAAACAACAGCTCGACAGCGAGCTGGCGCAGCGGTTTCGTACCCGCATCGACGATCTCCAGCCGTGGCATTATCAGGATCCCTTTTTTCAGGAATCGCCCATGCTCGCGGCGGTTGACCTCGACCGCTTTTATGCCGGCAAGGAGATCAGGGGACTGGCCGCGCAGTTCTATCGCAGCATCGGCCTGCCGATCGATTCGATCCTGGTCCGCAGCGATCTCTATGAGCGGGAGGGCAAGAACCCGCATGCCTTTTGCACCGACATCGATCGCGCCGGGGATGTGCGCATCCTCTGCAACCTCAACGACAGCGAGCGCTGGATGGAGACGATGCTGCATGAGGCGGGTCATGGTGTCTACAGTTATTACATGGACCGCTCGCAGCCCTGGCTTTTACGCCAGGAGGCGCATGCCTTCACCACCGAGGCGATCGCCAATTTTTTCGGCCGTCTCAGCCGCAATCCCTGGTGGATGGAGCAAATGCTCGGCCTCAAGCCGGCCCAGCGGCAGGAGCTGGAGCAGGTGAGCGCCCGTTATGCGCGGCTCAAACAGCTGATCTTTTCGCGCTGGGCGATGGTGATGTACGAGTTCGAGAAAGCGCTCTATGCTGATCCCGACCAGGACCTTAATGCGCTGTGGTGGACGCTGGTGGAGAAGTACCAGGGGATCAAAAAGCCGGCCGGGCGGGACGAACCCGACTGGGCGGCCAAGATCCACTTTACCATCGCGCCCTGTTATTATCATAACTACGTATTGGGCGAATTGCTGGCCTCGCAGCTGCAGGCGAGCCTGATCAAGTCGATTTGGCCGAAGGGGGATGTGACGAATCCCGGTTATGTCGGTTCGTTACAAGCCGGCGCCTGGCTGCGCACGCGCATCTTCGCCCCCGGCTCGCTTTACTCGTGGAACGAGCTGATCAAACGTGCCACCGGTGAGCCGCTGACGGCGCGATATTTTGTCGAGCAGTTTGTCAACTGAGGTCGGTATGAACAACCACAATGGGGCGATGATCCGTTCGATGCCGGACGGAACCGAGAAGCAGTACAATCCTTTCACCGGCACCGAGGTATGGCACATTCCCGGGCGCAAGAACCGGCCGATCTTCACCGGCATTCCCGAGACGGCGCAGCCGATCAAGGGGGATCACCGTGATGCCTGCAATTTTTGTCCGGCGCGCTATTTGATAACACCGCCGGAAAAGTCGCGGCTGGTGCTGCAGGACGGACAGTGGCTGACACAATCCCGGCTCAGCGCCATTGACGTGGTCAAGGGCACGGCGGAGTTTCGCCGCATCCCCAATCTGTTTGAGATCGTCTCGATCAATTACTGGAAGAAGAATTTCCAGTATCATCTCAACGAGAAGAACCGTGCCTGGAAAGAGAGCTATCTCTCCATCCCCGAGGGCCGGCAGCATGTCCTCAACATCATCGATCTGAAGCTCAGGTATTCCGGATTGAGTGATGCCGAGATCGCCGGGGTTTCCGAGGAGCAAAAGATCGAGATGGCGGATGCCTTTTTTGGCGGCGGGCATGAGTTGATCGTGCCGCGCCGGCACTTCATCGATGGCGCCGAGTATGACTCGCAGCTGGCCTCCTCAGGCGAGCTCTCCAGCGAGGAGCATTATCACTATTTTCAGTTCACCATCCAGGCGATGAACGAGATTTATGCCGACAACCGCTATTGCCGCTATGTCGCCGTCTATCAGAACTGGCGCAAGGAGGCGGGCGCCTCGTTCGATCATCTGCATACCCAGATCGTCGGCCTCGACGAGTGGGGGGTCTCGCTGGAGCGCGAACTCAAGCTGATGGTCACCAACCGCAACATGTACAACGAATACGCCGCCAATTTTGCGGCGCTTAACAACAACGTCATTTGTGAGAACGATTATGCGATGGCCTTTGTCGATCTCGGCCATCGCTATCCGACGATCGCGATTTATTCCAAGAGTGTCAACTGCCGTCCGCGCGAGCATACGCCGGAGGAGTTGCGGGGTATGAGCGATCTGGTACACGCCATTCATGCGGCGACCGGCTCGCAGATCTCGTGCAATGAAGAGTGGTATTACATGCCCAACGACAGCATCATCCCGATTCCCTGGCACATTCTGATCAAATGGCGGGTCAATATTGCGGCTGGTTTTGAAGGGGGCACCAAGATCTATGTCAATCCGATGTCGTTGAGCGAGCTGCGCGACAAGCTGGTGCCGCGGCTTTTCGAGTTGCGGGGACAGGGCCGGCTGGGGTGGATCCGGATCGCCGAGGAGTGCCCGGTCAAACCCAATTCCCTGAAATACTACCAGCGGACGATCGAATAGGATGGGGATGGTGCGCGCCCGGTTTTACATCCGGCTCCGCTGGCTGCTGCCGCTACTCGGGATACTGGCGGCCGGCTGCAAGACCCCTTTCAGCACCCGCGAACCCGAGAAGCCGGTCACCAGCCAATCGACCTGGGTGCAGCCGACTTCGCCGAGTCTGGTGATGATCAATCTACGCACCGCGGTGGCGGAGCGCAACATCCAGAACTACCTGCGTTGTCTGGCGGATACCAGCCTGGTGCCCGCCTCGTTCATCTATCAGCCGGAGCCGGCGGTCGGGGCGGCCAATCCCGGACTCTTTGCCCGCTGGGGCAAGGAGAGCGAGCGCAACTATCTCAACCAGCTTCTCGCCTATCTCCCCGCTGATTCGGTCAGTTCGCTGAGCCTGAACCTGATTCGCGAGAACACCTATCAGGACTCGGTCGTGCTGGTGGAGGAGTATATTCTGACGGTCGGACATCGGCATCAAGGCGAGGCGCCGAAGCGGATGCAGGGCCAGGCGGAATTCCGGCTGGTGCGTTCGAGTGAAGAGTTATGGTATATCCGCCGCTGGGCGGATTATGCGACGGCCAGCTATCCCACATGGAGCGCCTTGCGCGCCTGGTACGGCAAATGAGCATGGATAAAAAAACGCGGCTGCAATGGGCACTGGGTACGATCGGCGTGCTGCTGCTGCTCCTCAATGGTTATATCCTGTGGAAATCCCCGGTGCATCGGCGCGAGGTCATCCCGGAACAGGGGCGGTCTTCGGCGGCAGAACCGCCCGTGATGGAACCGCGCTCGCTGCCGCACCCGGAGGCGGAGCCGCCGGCCGATCTCCGCGACCGGGCCTCGCAGGAGGAGGTCGACCAGGTCGGCGAGGCGCTGCGCAAGGCGCTGGCAGCTTTTCGTATGAATGCCCCGGCGGTGCGCAAGGTGGAGTTGGCCTATTCGGCCTCGATCCCCCGCGATCTCAATATTCACCGATTCACCTTTACCCTGATCGATGAACTGGACAAGATCGACGGCGAGATCCTGCGCATCGTCGAAGACCGGCGCAAGGGACGGCTGGAGTACACGATCGCCGTCGATGGCGACTGGGCCTGCCGCATCGTGCTGATGCGGCGCGAATCGATGAGCGCGGTCTCCGGCCGGATGGCGATCATCGTCGATGATTTTGGCTATGTCTACAACGACCTGGCCCGCAAGTTTCTCTTTTATCCCCAGCCCCTGACAATCGCGATCCTGCCCGGCCAGAAGGCGACCAGTCTGGTGGCGCGGGATGCCCGTCTGGCCAACCGCGAGATCCTCGTTCATCTGCCGATGGAGCCGCGCAACGCCAAATGGTCGGATGAAGGCTATACCCTGCTCGCCGGGCAGGATGCCGGGACCGTCCGCCTGCGGGTGCGGGCAGCGCTGGCGCAGCTGCCGGCGGCCCTGGGCATCAACAATCACGAGGGATCCAGGGTCACCCCGGACCGGGCGATGATGCGCACGGTGATGGCCGAATTGAAGCGTCAGAACAAGATTTTCATCGACAGCCGTACCACCCCGCAAAGCGTCGCCCTCGAGGCGGCGCGGGAGGCCGGCATCCGGGCAGCCTCCAACCAGTTCTTCCTCGATGCCAAGGACGATGAAGATTTCATTGAGGCGCAACTGAACAAGGCGGCGGCCATGGCGGCAAAACAAGGCCAGGTCATCGCCATCTGTCATATGCGCAAGCACACCCTCCGGGTGCTGGAACGGATGCTGCCGACACTTGAGCAACAGGGTATCCGTTTTATCTATATTTCGGAAGCGCTATAGGGTCGTGCCGTTTCTGCCGGCTGCAAGGCCGGGTCAGAATCGGTGCGGCAGCGGTCTGGAACCTATTTCGAGGTCCGTCATGTCCAGGTTATGTCTCTGTGTCAACCAGGTTGCTCGGGTGCGCAATTTCAACCGCAAGAAAGAGCCGGATCCGCTGCAGGTGGCGATGGCGGCCGAGCTGGCCGGCATCGACGGCATTGTCGTGCAGCTGCGCGAGGATCGTGCCGACATCGACGACCGCGATCTGCGGCTGTTGAAGGAGGTGGTCAAGAGCCACCTTAATCTGGCCATTCCCCTGACGGAGACCATGGTGCAGAAAGCCTTGCAGCTGCTGCCGGACATGGTGACGCTGCTGCCGGTGCTGCAGGAGACTGAGGGGGAGGAGGTCGCGCTCAATGTCGAGGCCAATCTCGATTACTTTGAAGAGGTGGCGGCGGCCCTGCGCGCCCACAACATCGTCGTCAGTGCGCTGGTGGCGGTGGACCCCGTGCAGATCCGTGCGGCGGCCCGGGCGGGTGCCGATTATGTTCAGTTCAATACCACCCTGCTGGCGGGGGTGGAGGATCTGGGATCGCTGACCGAACAGGTCGAGCGGCTGCGGGCTGTGGCGGCCGCGGCGAACAAGCTGGGCCTGGGGGTTGCGGCCGGACGCGGCCTCGGTTATCAGAATATCCGCGATATCGCCGCCGTCCCGCTGATCGAGGAGATCAATGTCGGACGGTCGATCCTCGCCCGCGCCCTGCTGATCGGGGTAGACCGGGCGATTGCGACGATGAAATCCCAACTCGAACACAGGTAGGTTGACATGGAAAAAAAGGTACTCTCGCTGCTCCCCGAGTTCGGTCTGATTCAGGATGCCGATCTGCGCGACAAAACCCTCCACTGCTGGCTTGAAGCGATGCGCATGGGCGGCTGGGAGGCCGAGGATCTCGACCGGATCCCCTTCACCCTGCTCATTGCCGATTGCGCGGTCGGCTATCGCACGCATGTCCAGGCGGTGACCCAGACGGCCATGGCCGCAGCCCGGGTTCTGGCCGCCCATTATGCCCCCTATTATACTCTCTCGATGGATCTGATCGTCAGCGGCGGGCTGCTGCATGATATTGGCAAACTGCTCGAGTACCGCCGGGTCGAGGATCGCTACGTCAAGAGCAATAACGGCAAACTACTGCGCCATCCCTTCAGCGGTGCCAATCTGGCCGCCCGCTGCCAGCTGCCCGATGAGGTCGTGCACATCATCGCCGTCCATGCCAAGGAGGGAGACGGCGGCTACCGGACGCCCGAAGCAGTGATCGTCCACCATGCCGATTTTATGAATTTTGAACCGCTTAAAGGATGAACGGGAGCTGTCATGGAATTTCCTGCTGAACCCTTCCGGATCAAGGTTGTCGAGCCGCTGCGCCGGACCACCCGGGCGGAGCGTGACCATCTGATTCGGGAGGCGGGCTATAACCTCTTCGCCCT
>CAYTCI010000040.1:0-35496 GCA_964436305.1 uncultured Cytophagia bacterium
TTCGAAAGCATGAAAATAGACACCGAATATGTTAACCAACATATTTAAGCCTTGTTATTTTCTGCGATGGCAAACCATGACACACTTTCAATTATCTGGTTTTTTTACGAGCTAACATAATGATGTCCATAGAAAGGCTGGGAAAAATCGATCCCGAAATAGCCAATATAGGGCATTGAACGTCATTTAAAATACGTTGGGGAATGAAAGGCACCCAGTTACCGATGGTTTTAACAATTTCAAATCCGAAAGAACGCAACTGCTTTTTCAGTGTTCGTGGAGTATAGGCTCTGACATGCCCAGAATTTGCCAGCCTGTAATCAACCCAAACCGGATAGAGGCCAAGAAGTATTCTTAACCGATTCTCAAACGACACCAGATTGGGGGTCGTTATCAGAAGATAGCCACCAACTTTAAGGCACCTGGACAGGTCATGCACAAATCGGTCCGTATCGACCAGGTGTTCAATGACCTCTCCAGCAATGATGACATCAAAGTAATCATCAGAAAAAGGTATTGGCTGGGAATTAAGATCACACAAGCTGGCTTTAATGCCCTTTTTCTCAGTTTGAGATATATTCTCTTCGTTTACATCAATGCCATAGCTCTCCCAACCTTCGTTCTTCCAGAACAGCGCCCACTCTCCCGTTGAGCAACCAATATCGAGCAATTTGCCCCTGGATGAAATACTTTGAATGATCTGAATCGATTTTTTTACCCTGCTCTCCCTTAAATTCAGGGTAAATCCTCTATTCCTGTTGAAGCTTGATAAACCATCCATAACTACACTACCTTGAATGAGAACTCCGGACTGAATTGACATTGTCAACATCTGGATCAGAATAAACTTGTACTGTGGCCAGCAAAAATCACCTTTCAAGTTCACTTTTTACTTTTTCCCAATCCACTGCCGGTGCGACAAACGGTTTGTCCAGATGAGTCGCGATACACGGAACGGGCACCCAGAGCTGCCTTTGTTTGCCAGCAAGGATCTGAAACAGGCAATACCACCACGCCTTGACCGACAGTGACAGTACAAAACGATCTTGAAAAATATGGCGAAGATGCCAAAGTGGATAAATAAAGGATGGCTTGGTCAAGCTGAACCAAAGGCTGGCATCATGATTGCCATTGGAGAAACTTTCAAATATATGGCGCGTGCGCTGAAGTGTCTGGCAGCTGGTCATAAAAGTCAAGCAAGTTGAATTGGCTGTCCTAAAATGATGGTTTTTGAAAAGCTTGATTGAATTTCCACGGTGGTTGAACTCATATCTATAATTGTCAGAATGATCGTAAGGGGAAACGAAAGTGCCCGGATTTTCGTGCAAAAAATCGGTTAACAGCGAAAATTGCCCGGGCAGATAGAGATAATCATCCTCGGCAAAATAGACCAAATCGGAATCTTTCTGTGCGCTCAGTATTTCGATTTGACGACGAAAGGTATTTCGATTCCCTTCACCTGCGAGAATGGTTAATTCAAGGTCTTCTTTCGGGAAATATTTCAGGAAAAGATCCTGGTATTCACGCGGACAATCATCCAGCAACGCCCAAATTTTAACACGCAAGGTATTCGTTGCTTCCCTGAACGAATGAAGACACAAGTCGGCTAATTCCAGTTTATTTTTAAAACTGAAAAACGGTTCCTTTGATATTTTCGGATAGATTCGGTAAGCAACGGCCAAATCATATTTTTTAAGAGATGTCACCATGATAAACCAACAATTGTCTATTGTTTTGCCGTCAGCTGTGTCATTATTTATAAATGAACAAGACCCTTAGCAAAAGGCGCTCTTGGGGATTTCGATAACAGGTTTGCGATGCATTTTAGACCTCAAGCGTGAAAATGACATTTCTGTCAGAAGATTAGCAAACCGAAGAGCCACCCAACTCAGGTCTACAAATCATCCCTCACAAAAAAAGCTTAAAAGGCGTCCTGCCCGAGAGTCCAACCTGGATATCGACATCATTTCATCTCTAGTAAAAGGTTTCAGAAGGAACAAACACAATATAAAGAGGATGATGTAGAACACCAGATTCACTAACAATCCCTGCACAGTGTGCGTGGGAAACAGATAGCTGACGACGAGAGAAACAACCGCAGCGAGTGATATCTTGCTTATAAATCTTGCTGGAAATTGCAAACGAGCATATCTGCGCGAAAATATATACTCCGCGCCAATAGTCAATACTATCGCCGAACCGGAAGCAAGGATTGCACCCTTGACACCTAAAATGGGGATTAGAATGATGTCAAGCAGGACATTGACCAAACCACACACCGCCCTTATTTTGAGTACTACTTTTTCCTTGTTTATCGAGTATAAGAGCGCTGAATTTGTACCGCTGCCCAATCCAAGAGAGATCAAATACAAAAAGGCAAATAGCTGTAAAAGGTTGGCGCTTTGAATATAATCCGCACCATACACGGCCGAGATAAAAATCCTGGCATTCAAGATCACAAACAAAAAAAGAGGCACACCAAGAAAAATAGATAGCTTTGTTACTCTCAGCCATCCTTCAGCAATAACATGGCGCCTGTTCTCATGTTCTAATTGCGCAAAAGCCGCTGTCGTAATCCCGCTAAAACCAGCCGTGATAAGGGCCGCCATTGCCAAGGTCAAAGAAAAGGCGATGTTATAATATCCTATTACGGCCTTGGGAATGGAAAAAACGCCAAGCAGAAAAATATCAAAATAACGTCCAAGCAAGTAATTTATAAAGCTGGTTATCCAGGCAATAAAACCAAATTTGAAGAACGGTGATAAGGATTGTACTTCTGGCTTGACTCGAATTAACGGATAAATCCTCCATAAATATATCCCGGCACTAACAGCATTTATCCCTATCATGCTCCAGATGACAAATTCTAAACTGCCTCCATTTTTAAGGATAAGAAAAGAACAAAGGATCACAGTCGATTTTAGGATGGTATTAGCCCAGAATAGAAACCTGGTATCGAAAAAACTCAACAATATGGCCTGACCGATAAGAATAAAACTAAATAAAGCGATGTAAAATGAGGCAATCTTGAGCAGTACACTCAACTCCGGAGAATGAACTGCACGGGATAAATATCCCGCGGTCAACATGAGCAAAAAAATAATCACGAGAACAACAATTCCGAAAAACCTGAAAGTTCTTCGTATATAGTAAGCTATGTGATGAGCATTCTCTGCAACTTTGGGTAAAAAGACTACTATTGCTGTATCTATTCCAGCTGCACTGAAAAGCGAAAACAAAAACACAAAATTCCAGAGTTCAGTATACACACCATAGTAATATTCGCCCAAGCCCCTCGCCAGGACCACCGAGAGTATAAAATCGAGAAAGTAACCTGTTGTCTTATTGAGATGGTTCCAGATAACAGCAGTTGAAAATTTGCTGATAAAATTCATATGGGTGGTTGTCTTTCACGATAACTCAGGGGCGGACACCCTTGAGCATGGCTACCTGGAACGATCTAAATTGAGCACGATCAAGGCCGCGCCGGATCAATACTCGTCCCATCCTGAACAGATTGCTTATAAACAGCGCAAATGCGAGACGGGCTTCCCGCTTCCGCTGAAAATGAGTCTGATTGAAATGGACCCCCACTGATTACTTTATCATTGCGCTGCTCTTCTATAGTAACACCTATTTGTTTAATCCCACCCCTATCCCCAATTCATTACGCTGGCCCGGATAATCTGTCTCGGAAACAGCCTCACTGGTCGCGAAAGCATGACGATAATACAAGCGCAAAAAGCCATTGCGAATAAACTCATAACTGGTCACGAAAAACAGCGAATTGGCTGTCTCCAGATTACCCTCAAGAAAATCGACATATTCAGGATCACCCAAACCAGATCTGGATTCATAAAGGTTGCCCCCCACATTGACACCCGCAGGATTGGCGCCATGACGTGTGCGTTCCCATGCGGCCTTGAGCAACAACGGCCGATTATATCGATATTCCAATTGAATGAAACAATCCTCCGAGTTGGGACCCAGACGATGGCCAAGATTGGTGATAAAATGCTGGAAATTGTTGATGGTGTCATGTGTGTAGGTATGAGGCCGGATGCGCGCGTACTCTCCGCGCAGATCGAGTCCGGCAATTCCAAGCAGATTGACGTGATGTCCGCCCATAAGCATGCCATATTTGTTGCCATAATATCCGGTACCGAGCTTGCTGCTGGTGACATCGTCCAGCAAAAACTCCAGATAGAGTTTGGTCTTTGGCAAGGCCTTCAGCTGCAAATCGAGCCCCATGGCCGCATTGTCACGATCGCCAAGGTAGTGCTCGGCCGATCTGAAAAAATTGAGGGGATTCAAATAGGAAGGTTCAAAGGATCGGCCACTGTACAGCACCATCTCCTGGAAACCGATATCCAGAAACCGCCAGGGTGAGAACTCAAGCCGGTGCGCCGCCAGATACTTCTGTTGATGGTTGCCATAGAAAAAGCCTGTCTCGTAATGCTGCAGCACCGCCCAGAGCATGGTGAAATGCAGATTGCGCGCGGCAACCTCTACCTTGATCTGGTCGTAAGAGGTCGGCTGATCGGAGATCATGAGCTGGCCTGCATAGCCAGGTCCCCATCGATTGCGGTCCTTGCCGAACTGAAGGGTCAGCCAATCCCGATTATAAACCACCCCGGCGACGGTCTCATCGTAATCGATCTGTTTCCCGGATGCTTGCGCAAATCCAAGACCTGGTCTGGTGTAATTGACCAGGCTTGGATATCTCCGTGTACCCCATTCCTGGTTGTCGCGGGCATCGGAATAAAAGCCGATGTGTTTGCCCAGGCTTCCACGGACGGCGATGCCGCGTTCGAGATGGTTGACGCGCTCGCTGGCGGGGAGGGTATCGGCTTTCGCCGTCAATCCGTCGTAGTGCAGCACCGGATCGACCCAGATACGCAGCAGGGGAGTTGCCGCCCCCGGCAGGTCCAGCGAAAGATCGAGCAGATTGCGGCCGTTGGTGTAAAAGAGATCAGGCGCCCAGGGATCCACCCAAGGATGATGTACCAGCCGACTCCAGCCGGTCTGCGGATGCTCTGTTTTCAAGCCAAGTTGCTCGAATTCCTCGTGCAGCTCGATTTTGAGAAAATCGAGCTGTTCACGTTCGGCACGGCTGAACGCCTCATATCCAGATAATAAAGGCAGCAGCTCGCGAGCGATTGCGAGTCGGGTCATCGGACGGGTATCGCCGAGAAACCGCGGCAGCAGGCCGCGCGTCTCCAGGCGGTCGAGGAAATCATAAACCCAATGGGAGGTGGGGAAATAGGTGGTTTGTGCTTCGATCGTGGAGGGCGAGAGGAGCCATCCCCAGGTGAATATCAGGAGCCCCAACAGCACACGGATGCGGACGGCAGGATGGATCGTCATAGATCTCTCCCTGACTAGCCTGTTGCGCCGAGAAGTCGGACGATATCCTCACTGGCGTGGCCGTTGCCATAGTGCGCGTTCTGTACGGCTGGTGGTGAAAAGGTGCGAATGGCATCAAGGATGCGCCCCTGATCGGACCCCACCAGTCGGTTCCAGCCATCCGTGACCGTCTCGACCCACTCCGTTTCTTCGCGGAGCGTGATGCAGGGGATATGATAGAAAAAAGCCTCTTTCTGCACGCCGCCAGAGTCCGTGACGATCATGCGGGCATGCTGCTCCAGCTGGATCATGTCGAGATACCCCACCGGTTCGATCAGGGTGATCCGGTCGCTGCCCTCCAGGCGCTCCATCAGTCCGCTGCGCTTCAGGACTGCGGTCGTTCGTGGATGGATGGGAAATACCACTCTTTCTTCGCAGGCAAGCAAGGCCTCGACGATAGCCGTCAGCGCTTCGGGAGCATCCGTGTTCTGCGGACGGTGGCACGTAACCAGGAGATAGGCTCCGGGGGGGAGATGGAGATGCTTGAGGATAGTGCTCTTTTCTGTCGCGAGATCGGCAAAGCGGAGCGCCGCATCGAACATGACATCCCCGGTGTTGTGCACGCCCGCAGTGATCCCCTCATGCCACAGATGGGTTACGGCTGTGGCCGTGGGACAAAAGAGCAGGGCCGAAATTCGATCGGTGAGGATGCGGTTGATCTCCTCGGGCATGGTCAGATTAAAGCTGCGCAATCCCGCCTCGATGTGATCGACCGGAATGTTCAACTTGGCAGCGGCCAGGG
Organism: uncultured Cytophagia bacterium; assembly: GCA_964436305.1. Lineage (GTDB taxonomy): Bacteria > Zhuqueibacterota > Zhuqueibacteria > Residuimicrobiales > Residuimicrobiaceae > JAKPUX01. Next base: position 6,149 of record CAYTCI010000040.1, read on the forward strand.
CCCCAGCCAGGGTCGAGTTGGTATCGCCATAGACCAGCACCCGGTCAGGCTTCTGCTCCTGCAACACGCGCTCGATCGCCACCAGCATCTGGGCGGTCTGTTCACCATGCGGGCCGGAGCCGATCTCGAGATTGAGATCGGGCTCGGGGATCTCCAGCTCCTCGAAAAAAAGCTGCGACATGTTGCGGTCATAATGCTGCCCGGTATGGAGCAGGAATTCATGATGTTCCCGGCGCAGTGCGCGCGAAACCGGTGCGGCCTTGATGAACTGGGGACGCGCCCCGACGATGGTGACGATTCTCAGGGACATGAGCCGGCGTTACTCCCATCCCTGCTGGTCGAGCAGCTGCTCGCCGGGTACATCCCGCAGCGGGCGCGCCGGATTGCCGACCACAATCGTCCGCGGCGGAACATCCTTGCTGACCACGGCACCGGCCGCGACCACGGCGTCTTCGCCGATCACCTTGCCGGGCAGGATCACCGCATGACCACCGATGCGGCCGCCGCGTTTGACCGTCACGCCCTTGAAATGCTTGAAACGCTCCTCGGTGCGGCCAAGATAATTATCGTTGGTCGTGCAAACCCCCGGAGCGATAAAACAGTAATCACCGACCTCGGAATAGGCCGTAATATAACAATTGGTTTCAAGCTTGCACTTTTTGCCGATCTTGCAGAAATTCTCGACGGTGGCGTTGCGGCCGACGATAGTGTACTCGCCGACGGTGACATTCTCTCGCACCGCCGCGCCGTCGGCCACCAGGACGTGGACTCCGAGTTCGCAGCCGGCATAAATCACCACCTGCGCCCCGAACATGCATTCGGCGCCGATCTTAACCGGCGGCAGTCCCTTATCATCCTTGAAGATGCTGCGCTTGGAACGCAAGGGCTGCTTGCCGATGACCGTGCAGGCGTCCACCCGAACATTGTCCCCGATCACCGAACCCGCATGGATGACCACATTGTGGCCGATGCGGCAGTTCTTGCCAAGGACAACATCTTCCTCAACGACCGTAAAATGACCGATCTCCGTTCCTTCGCCGATCTGCGCGGAAGGCGCTATGAAGTGCATGGTAAGCTCCCTTGTTAATCCATTTAATACGGTTCACCGCTAGGGGATTCTATCCCGGCTAGATACGCAGAGAACCCCCGGCGATCCGCTTTCAGCCCCGGCGCTTGCGCAACCAGGCTATGATTTTTTCCCGGTCATTGCGAAATGCGCCAAAAAACTCCTGCCACTTGTTCCTTTCGTCGGGCCGTTGATCGAGGTGGCCGGCATATTCCTGGACAAAAGCGTAAAAGAGGGTAGCGAATCCAGCGAGGAGGCCCAGCACCATAGCCAGCAGCTTGCGCTTGGGCGAGCTTTTGAAAAGCGGCGGAACGGCGGCATCAAGAACCTGAACCGTGGGGGTGTCGCGCGCCTCCTCGATGCGGGTTTGATAGTACTGCGAATTGAGCAACTCCCAGACCGTCTCCTGCACCTTCGCCTCACGCATCAGCTCCGCCATCTGGATGCCCACCTCTGGCACCCTGGCAACCGGCATAAAGATCTCTTCCTGCTGGCGGTCACCGGCACCGATTTGCAGATCATCGTATTTACGGCGCAGTTCTGTCAACGCTTGCCGGGCGCGCACCACCAGAGGATTCTCCGGTTTCATGCTCTGGAGCATGACATTGAGCTCAATCTCCTTGGCGATGATCTGGGCCTTGACCTCGCTGCTCTGCAGGATCGAAGCCTTGACCTGCTCCTCGAGTGAGACGGCACGATGGCCGCGCTGATACTCCGCCAGCAGACGAGTGGCATCGCCGAGGCGCCGCTGCGTCTCGTGCAGCTGTTCCTCGATATACAAGCGGGAGTTCTTGGCCCGCGAGACACTCTTCTCGCGGTTGACGCGGTCCAGTTCCTCGACATAAGCATTGGCGACATCAGCTGCCAGCCGGGGATTGTTCATCTCGACGCTGATGGTCATTACCATCTTTTTGGAGAGAGAAAAACTGGCGCGTTTGCTCATCTTTTGCAGGCCGGCTTCAATATTCCTGGCGCCAAGAATGTGCAGCAGGGGCAGGCTGTCGCCCTTGACGGAAAAACGGCGCAACAGCACCTTCTCACCCACCGATCGGCTGTGCAGAATTTCGAGAAAGAGATCGGCGGAGGTGACCTTGCCGGGCAGCGCCACGCCAGGCACCTTGACCTCGGAGAGCAGACTGGCCATGCTGCTTCCCTCCTGCTCCGGTGGTGGCATTAGAGTGGTCACCGCCGCATACTTTTTAGGCAGGAGAAAAGATAACAAAAAAATGCCCGCGGCGGCAAGAGCCATGCTGCGTAAAATACGCCAGCGCCAGCGGGTGATCACCAGGAGGTAATCGAGAAGATGGATTTCGACGGTTTGCTCTTTATCGGCCATGGTTCACTTCGTCGCATTCTGGATGACAAGATAGATCGTGGCAATCTGCCCGGCCACCAGAATGGTGTCGCGGAGGATCTGCCAGTAATTGCGGTCCGGCTTGCGCGGCACCCAGATCCGGTCACCGGGGCCGAACTCCTTGACCGCTTCGTCGTCGAGGATATCCCCGGCGGCCTTGATCACCTTCGTCCGGTGGCCATCGGCATCCCAGCTCAAACCGCCCGCCTGAGTGATATAGTACTTGAAATTGGCCCCCGGCTTGTACAGCACCCCACCCGGCCGGGCGACACGGCCGGATACTTGCACCACCCGCGGCGTCTTGGGGACATCGATGACATCGCCATCGCGCAGGGCGACGTCCTGACTGCGATCCTTGAGCTGCAACAGACGGCGGAAATCGACCACGATCCGGCGGGCGTCGCTGCTGTTCTGCTTCAACACCAGATATTCATATTCGCGATCGCTCATCTGATCGCGGGGCATGGCCAGCAGCCGCTCATACTCCTTGTCCTCCGGCAGCGGCTGCAGCCGGCGCGTGAGTTTGGCGTCACTGACGAGGGCGTCGGCGGTAAACCCACCGACCATCCTCATCACCTCGCTGAGGCGGGTGGAATCATCAATAATGGGATAAAAGCCGGGGAACATCACTTCGCCGCGCACCTCGACGAGGGGCCCGACCTTCCAGTCGGGTATGCGGCGGATGAAAACCTGATCATCGGCGCCGAGAAGCAGATCGAGCGAGTCGGCTCCGGCGTGCAGCAGATTTTCGAGGTTGATTTCGTGGATGACCGGCGGTTTTTTGGGATCGACGCTGGCCACCTCCGCCCTGAGCATCCAGGCGCTGCGCGTCAGACTGCCCGCCTTGAGAATCAGATCACGGACGCGCATGCCGGCCTCCCACTCATAGGCACCGGGGTGGTTGACCTCGCCCTGAATGGAAACCATCTGGCGCGGTGTGCGCTGCGCCGCTGAGTAGACGCAAATCCGGTCGCCATTGGCCAACCGCGGGGCGGCTGCCGGATTGCCATCCGCGAGAGAATGATATTCGACCCGGCGTGAACCGTCCGGCTCCATCCGGCTGAGCTCTACCTCGTCGCGAATGGCCAGATCGGTAAAGCCGCCGGCGAGGGTTATCAGCTCCAAAAGATTCTCGGGATGCCCGGGCGCCAGCTCGTAGATGGCCGGACGATAGACCTCGCCGATGATCTCGGCATGCAGCCGCGCAGGAGGAACAAAAATCTTGTCTCCGCTCTGCAGCAGGATGTCGGCGGACTGGCCGGGCTTGAGCAGATGAGTATACAGGTCGACACTCGCCACCATATTCTCACCGCGATAGACCTGGATATCGCGGAGGGAACCCCGCTCGGTCGGGCCTTGCGCACTGGTGACGGCATCAAGCACACTGTTGAGGGCGGAAAGGGTATAGTTGCCCGGCTGGCGGACATCTCCGGTCACCGCCACCCGCACCAGCTTGGGTGTCAGCAGGACCAGATCGAGGGTGTAATTGCTGTAGAAACGGCGCAACCGGAGATCGAGCATCTGGCGCGCCTCGGCGAGGGTCATGCCCTGGACCGGAATGATGCCGATCGCCGGCAGATAGATCTTGCCGTCGGCAGTGATGGTGGTCTCGAAATTCTCCAGGGCCTTGCCGCCCAGGTGGATGGCGAGATGATCTCCACCGCCCAGGGCATAGGCCTCTCCGGCATTGCCGGCGCTGGTGATTGCGGATACGGGTGTGGAGAAAAACTGCTGGCCGAAAAGGGTAAGGGCAGTGGACGAGCCGGCGGCAGTTGGGACTGTCTGACCGGTGGGACTGGTGGCGGATTGACTTGGAGCGGTGGTCTCAGCTGCCACAGCGGGATTCTGGCCTGCTGCGCCCGCATTGGTCTGGATCGAGGTTGATTGACCGGCTGCACGCCCCGCGGCCGACAAACAAACCGCAAAGGCGATCACGAATCCCCAACAGGCTGGATGTCTTTTCACCAGGTTGCACCCCATTCTTTCAGTCTGTTCATCCCATCCCCGCGCGACACGCCCGAGATCCGCGCTGATGTAAGATTTTTGTACATCGCAAGGTAAAATATAGTCAAAATAACCCGACAAGTCAACATTTATCACTACCTTCAAGGTACACATGCCGCGGAGGGGAAGGTGTGACCCGGCGCGCAATTTGTGAGAAAAACGGGTAGGCACCAGAGGCGGGCGGTACACATGCCGCGGAGGGGAAGGTGTGACCCGGCGCGCAATTTGTGAGAAAAACGGGTAGGCACCAGAGGCGGGCGGGACAATCACCGCGGAGGTTCGGAGCGACGGGCCAGGACTGGGTCGTCACGAGAGTTCCTGGCGCCAGAGGCGGGACAATCACCGCGGAGGTTCGGAGCGACGGGCCAGGACTGGGTCGGCACGAGAGTTCCCGGCACCAGAGGCTGGCGGTACACATAAAAAAGGCGCCGTGTGCTCCCTCCCGATGCACCCGGCGCCCGCACGCTGGAAAACAGGGGCTGCGTTTTATTTCAGATAGGTCATCTTGCGCGTCAAGGTATAGTACTTGTCACGGTAGGTGACCCCGTTACGCTGTGCATTCTCCCAGACTTCCAGACGATAGATATAGATCCCCGCCGCCACCGGGATCTGGTCATTGTTCAGCCCGTCCCATATGAGGGCATGTACCCCGGCCGTGGCCGTCGAGGCATAAAGGGTGCGCACCTCCCGCCCAAGGATGTCATAGACCACCAGCCGCACCTCCTTGTCATAGGGCAGCTCAAAACGGATCGAGGTGCGCGGGTTGAAGGGATTGGGATAGTTGGGCAGCAAGGCGATGCTCGTCGGCCGCTGCGCACTCTTGTCCTTCAGGCCCTCCAGCTCGCCACTGCTGAGGGTGCGGGCGAAGGCCGGCTCCTGCAGCAGCACCACGTACATGCACTTGGCCCCGCGCGCGCCGGCAGCATTGTTGCCGCCGAGGGTGACCTCACCGGCGGCAAAATAGGCCGCCCACAGGTTCAGTTTGTCGCTGCTTTCAGAGACCCCGAGGGTGTGCCCGGTTTTGGTGAAGCGCGTCGAGAGCCAGGCCGGCGCCGAGGCGGCATTGGCATCGTAGGCGACATAGACCACGGTGGCCTGGCTGACCGTCACCCGCATAAAACTGGTGGAGGTCGCCCCCTTGTCGCCATTGGCGGTCATGATCATCCTGGCGTGGATGAGATCCTCCGGGGCCGAAGTGATGACATAATTGCGGTCGACGTAATAGGGGCTGCCGACCGCGACGACCGAAAGATTGGTCTCGGCACTGCCGGCCAGGGTGACCTGCAGCGAGGGCACAAAGGTGTAGGCCAGCACCGTGCCGCTGACCGCAGTACCGCTCGCGGCGCCGCTGACGCCGGAGACCGTCAGGGTATAGGCCTTGCCCGGCTGATGGCGTGAGGTGGTGAGGGTGACCTTGTTCGTCTCCTCATCCAGCTCCACGCCCAGCACCGCCACATCGTCGGAGATGTGATAATTGCGGCGATTTTCAGCACTGTAGCGTTCGACAGCCTGGTTGAACCAGACCTCGACGAGCATCTCGCCGGCAGCGGCGACGCGCTGTACCCCTGGTGCGGCCGCTGCGGAATTCGGCACCATGTAAAAACCGGGCGAATTGGCCTCGATCGTCAAATCCGTCCGCCCCTCGCGGGCGACGCCACTCACCAGCAGCACATAGATGCGGTTGAGGGCATGGGCGGAGGTGGTCAGCCATACCTTGCTCCCGGAGGCATCCAGTTTGGCCGCCGTGACCTTGATGCCCTGGATCTGATAGTTCGCCACGGTTTCGGCTGTGCTCTTGTCGAGGCGCAGGGTGAAGGTGACGTAGAGCTGGGTTTCGTTGACCGCCGTAACCCCGCTCACCGCCGGGCGCGGTTCGGCCGCGATCTGCCCATAACTGAAGGCGTAGGACGAGTTGGCGGCGATCGTATTGCCCGCCGCGTCGCGCACGCCATTGACCATCAGCAGCAGGATGACGCCGCTTGGCAGGGGCTCGACCTCGAGAAGATACTGGTGCGCGGCGCTGCCCGCCGTCACCTTGAGCACCCGGCCGCTGCTCAGGGCGTAGCTGGCGAGGAGGCCCGCCGTCGCCGGATCGACTGCCTCGCTGAAGCTGACCTCGAGGTGCTGCAGATCGATGACCCGCACCAGGGCGATGGTCGGCGCCAATGCGTCCGCCGGCTCGTAGAGATAGGAGTAGCTGCTGTTGGCCGCGATGAGGTTGCCGGCTTCGCTGGCGTCCTTGACATTGCTGATCCGCAGCACATAGAGCTTGCGCGGCTCGTGCGCCGTCGTCTTGAGATGGACGATGCGCTGTGAACCATCGAGCTGGGCGGAGAGGACGGTGATGCTGCCGCTGATCTGATAGTTGGCGGCGGTCTCCGCCTCCTTCCGGTTCATCTCCTCGTTGAACATGATGTCGAGCGCACCGGGATCGTTGACACGGACCAGCGAGATGACCGGTCCGATGGTATCCGTCCCCTCGTAGAGGTAGCTGTAGGCGCTGTTAGCCGGCACGGTCCGGCGGTATACGGTGGCATCGCAGACCTCGTTGACGGTGAGAATGTAGACCACCCCCGCCTCGTGCATCGAGGTCGTCAGGGTCACGCTGCGGCCATCCTCACCCAGTTTGGCGGCCGAGACGGTGGCGCCCCGGTTGAGCTGGTAATGACCGGCCTCCTCGGCACTGCTCCTGTCGAGGCTCTTGCTGAACTCCACCACCAGCTTGCTGGCGCTGGCTGCAGTGACACGGACGATGGTCGGCCCGGCGGTCAGTTCGCCGCTGCCATAGACATAGGCGTAGGAGCTGTTCGGCAGGATCTCGTTGCCGACAGGAGTGGCATCCAGGACCTGGTTGATCACCAGCACATAGACGCGGCCGGCGGTATGGGCGGTTGTCTCGAGGGTGACCTGCTTGCCTTCAATATCCAGGGTGGCTCCGGTCACGACCACCCCGTCGCTGATCTGATAGTGGGCGAGGGTCTCGGCGCTGCTGCGGTCGAGGGTCTCATTGAAAAGCACCTGCAAATGGGTGGCATCGCTGGCGGTGACGCCGCTGATCATCGGGCCGATGTGATCGACCGGCTCGTAAAGATAGCCGAAGGCCGTGCCGCCGGCGACGGGATTTTTCTGCGCGCTGGCGTCACGGACATTACTGACATTGAGGACGTAGAGGCGGCCGGTCTGGTGCGCCGTCGTCCGCAGGCGGACGATCTGGCCGGAGGGATCGAGCTCGGCGCCCAGCACCTGGACCTCGCTCTGAATGGAGTAATTGGCGGCGGTCTCGGCGCTGGCCGGCTCGAGGGGTTCGTTGAAGAGGATCTCGACCTCCTCCGCATCGGTGGCGCTGACCAGGGTGATGGTCGGCCCGATCAGATCCTCCGGATCGTAGGCATAGGAGTAATAACTGTTTGGCAGAATGGGATTCTTTTGCGCTGAGCGGTCGCAGATATTGTTGACGGTGAGGATGTAATTCTGTCCGGCGGCATGGGCGCTGGTGGTGAGCTGCACCATGTTCCCCGCCGCGGCAAGGGTCACGGAGGTGATGCCGATCGAGCCGCTGATGTGATAATGATCGGCCGAGGTCGCCGTGGCGGGATCGAGCGCCTCGCTGAAATAGACCGAGAGGGTGGTCGCCGAGGTGAGCCGGGCCAGGGTGATGGTGGGGGGCTCGGTATCGCTGTCGCCGGCGCCGCCGGGGGCAGCATAGCCCAGGGTGGCGCCGGCCGCCAGCGCATTGCGCGGGATGCCGAGGTCCCTGACCCCCTTGACCACCAGGGTGTAGGTCGCGCCGGCGGTATGGCCGGCGGTCGTCAGCACCACGCTTTTGCCGTCGCTCTGCAGGCTGGCGCTCTGCACCGCTACCGCCGGCGTGATGGTGTAATGGGCGGCCTTCTCGGCGCTGCTCTTCTCGAGGGCCTCGCTGAAAGCGACGCGCAGCTGGGTCAGGTTGAGGGCCGCCGCGGCCACCAGAGTCGGGGCCTGGCTGTCGCCGGCCACGCCGCTGATGGCGGCGGTCAGAGCGCTGGCGTTGTTGGCATGGTCATAGGCGGCGAGCGCGAAATGATAGAGCCGGCCGGCCTCGAGGCCGGTGACGGTATAGGCGGTTACATTTCCGGCATCGATGGTCTGCGTCAGGGCATTGGCGGCGACACCGTACTGGATACGGTACCCCGCCAGATCCCCATCGCCATTGGCCTGCCATTTCAACCTGGCATCGGCTGACCAACTTGTTGAATGGATTAATGTTAGCATCATCATCAGGATGCCTGTTCCCAGAGTCACAACGCGCTTCATGCCGGTCCTCTCCATGGTTGCGGATTCAAGGTTGTCTGTCGATTTACATACCATCTATTCAATTCACGTGCCAGAAAGAGGGAGGAGGATTTACTTTTGTTATTATTCACTTTACAAATAGACACACATCAGTACAAAACGAAAAATATTTCGAGAATGAAGGGAAGAATTACAGGCTGGAAATCAGGAGGGTCACTGCTGGAACAGCCGCATGAACAGGAGGGTTAAGACTTGATTTTTCAAGCGGGGCAAAAAGGGTATTGTTTTTATAAATTTTACCTTTAACTTATAGCATGATTCGCTATCGTCGGAAAATCAAATTCAGCGTGGACCAGCCGGAGAGGTGTTCAAATGAAAAACAGATACGTTTTTGCCATGCTCTTGGCGCTTGCCCTCACGCAACCCCTTTACCCACAGTGGCGGCAGATTAGCGGCCCCAGTGGGGGAGACATAAACTGCATCTTTTCGTGTGGCGAGTACCTCTTCGCCGGAAACCGCGGTGGGCTCTTTCTATCCACAGACTATGGCTTGAGCTGGAATTCCGCCAATAACGGCCTGACCAACCAGGTCGTACTTGCAGGTGCCATGATCGGTGATAATGTGTTTGTCGGCACAGAGGGCGGAGGTGTCTTTCTTTCCACTGATCACGGTGCAAGCTGGACCGCAGTCAATAACAGCCTGACGAACCTGAGCATCACGGCTCTTGCCGTTAGCAATGAAGATCTTTTTGCAGGAACCAATGGTGGCGGTGTGTTTCGTTCGACCAACCAAGGCACCAGCTGGAGCGCTGTTAATACAGGATTGAAACCCAAATCGGTCACATCACTTGTAAAAGGCAGTGCCGCTCTTTTTGTCGGAACCTCTGACGGCGGCGTGTTTCGTTCGGCTGACAACGGCGCAAGCTGGCGTGAGGCGAATATCGGCTTGAGATACCAAAACGTGTTATCTCTTGCCGTGAGGGATTCGACTCTTTTTGCGGGAACTTCCGGGGGAGGCGTCTTTCGTTCCACTGATGACGGCGCACAATGGAAAGCGGTTAATGACGGTTTGTTGAACCGGACTGTCAAGACGCTCGCTGTGTGCGACGCCAACCTGTTTGCCGGAACAACGGATGGTGTGTTTCTTACCACTGACGACGGTGCCAACTGGGCTGTGGCCAATAACGGCCACGCAGGCTATTCCGTCAATTCGCTCACCGTAATCGAGTTTTACCTCTTTGCTGGCACGACCAGCGGCGGGGTGTTTCTATCCACCGACTATGGCGCCAGCTGGATTGCATCGAATAACGGTCTGAACGCCAAATGGATCAGATCGCTCGCTGTAAAAGACGGGGCCCTCTTCGCCGGAACGTCCAGCGGGCTGTATGTTTCCCCTGACAACGGTGTAACCTGGCATCCTGTCAACAAGGGGTTGACAAACCTCTCCATACTTTCTCTGGCTGTCCAGGATAACACTCTCTTTGCGGGAACCTTTGGCGGCTTGTTCTATTCAACCGACAATGGCGAAAATTGGAATACAGTCCCTGCCGGCTTGACAAACACGATCGTCTATTCTCTGGCTTTCAGTGGCTCCCATCTCTATGCGGGAACGCCTGATGGTGTTTATCTTTCCATCGATAATGGCACAAGCTGGAAGGCTATCAATAACGGACTGACTGCCCTCTTTATCAAGGCGCTCGCGATCAACGGCGCCTGCCTTTACGCCGGGAGCTATGTGGGTGGTGTCTTCCTTAGCACCGACAACGGCGCCAGCTGGAGCGCGGTCAATGATGGCCTGTCCACCCTATCGGTCAACAGCCTCGCCGTAGACGGCACCAGACTCTTCGCGGGGACCACCGGAGGCGTATTCTTCTCCAACGACAATGGCACCACCTGGAGCAGAAGCGAAGACGGCTTGACAAATCCATATATCTATTCGCTGCTGCAAAGCGATGGTCATCTGTTTGCAGGGACATCCGGGAGCGGGGTTTTTCTCTCCTCAGACCATGGGACCCATTGGAATGCGGTCAATGAAGGGATGTCCATCCACAAGATCTATTGCCTCGTACGGAGTGGTTCCAGCCTCTTTGCGGGAAGCTATCCCGGACTTTGGTATCGTCCCCTCGCCGAGATGGCAACCAGCGTGATGGAGGAGGAGACACCTCTCCCCTGTCAATTCTCGCTGCTGCAAAACTATCCGAATCCCTTTAACGGGGCGACGAGCATACCCTTTTATGTGCCGTACCGATCGAAGGTCAATTTGAAGGTATTCGATTGCGCGGGCAGGGAAATTTCCGGCATCGTGTCGGAAGAGCTGAATGCGGGTTTCTATTCGCCACAATGGCAAGCCGGCACCTTTCCCAGTGGCGTCTATTACTATCAATTGCGGTTGGGCCGTCAAAATTCAGTAACTAAAAAAATGACACTCCTCAGGTGAGTCACTCCCCTCTGAAAGCTATTTAACGAGGGTAATGGGCGTGGTCAGGATCTTGACCCCGGTCTGGAAACGGACATAATAGATGCCGGCGGCCAGCAGCTGGCCGGCATCGTCGCGCCCGTCCCATCTCTGCAGATGGTACCCCGCTGCGGCGGCCGCCCGGGTGATGGTGCGGACCCTCTGGCCGAGGGTGTTGTAGACCACCAGGGTGATCTGCTCCCGTGCCTCGGGCAGGGCATAGCGGATGGAGACCGTCTCGCCGGCCCGCAAGGGATTGGGCCAGGCGCTCTCAAGGCGATAATTCCAGGGATGCAAAGGCGTCTCTCCCCCCTCCGCAACCGCGACCACCTCCTCCGAATAGGCGCTCTCGTTGCCCCAGACGTCCAGGGCGGTCAGCGCAATGTAATAGGTGGAATCGGGGTGCAGATCAGAGAGGGTATAGCTGGTGACATTACCGACATCACGGGCGGTGCTGTAGAGGCGCGAGCGGGTGCCATAGTGAACCCGATAGCCCAGCAGGTCGGTTTCCACATTGCCGGACCAGGCGATCGCGACCGAGGCGGCTTCGGCCGCTGCGCCACTGACCAGCAGGCCGGCGAGAAGGATCATTCTGTTCAATTTCATAGATGCAGGACGACTCTGGTTAAGGAATGAAGGGGTGGTTCAGCCGACAGGAGTACAGCCATGGTGCCGGGCTGGCTCACTGCGCCGAGTTCTTGCGCCAGCTGGCGTGCGAGATCTTGTGCTGTGCGATCTTGTAGTTCAGGGCGCGCGGCGAGATGCCGAGCAGGATGGCGGCCTCTTTCTGCACCCATTTGCTGCGCTGCAGGGCGATGGTGATCGCGGTGCGCTCCAGCTCCTCGAGATTGAGGGTGTGCAGGCTGGGCCCGCGCCGCTCGTCACGGCGGCGGTCGCGCCCGCCGGCGGCGAAATAATCCTTGCCGGTCAGGGCCAGGTCCTTGGCGGTAATCATGTGCGCCGGATTGACCACCAGGACGGCCCGTTCAACCAGATTGCGCAGTTCGCGGATGTTGCCCGGCCAGGAGTGGTTGGCCAGCAACAGCCGGGTCTCATCGTCAAAATCCCCCACCGGCTTTTTGATCTCCGCCGCGAACTTGCGCCGGAAATAATCGGCCAGGATGAGGATGTCCTCGCTGCGCTCGCGCAAGGGCGGCACATGCATGGTCACGACATTAAGGCGATAATAGAGATCGGTGCGGAAGCGGCCCGACTCCATCTCCTCCCAGAGGTCCTTGTTGGTGGCGGCGATGATGCGCACATCGACGTGAATCGTGCGTTCTCCCCCCACCCGGATGAAGGCCTGCTCCTGCAACACCCGCAGGATCTTCGCCTGGGTCGAGGGATGCATGTCGCCGATCTCGTCGAGAAAGAGGGTGCCGCCGTCGGCCTGCTCAAATTTGCCGGCATGACTCGACACGGCGCCGGTGAAGGCCCCGCGCTCATGGCCGAAGAGCTCGCTCTCGAGCAGATGCTCCGGCAGGGCCGCGCAGTTCACCGTCACGTAGGGCTCGCTGCCGCGCAAGCTCTGCGCCTGGATCGCGCCCGCGATCAATTCCTTACCGGTGCCCGTCTCGCCCTGGATCAGCACGGTGGCATTGCTGCGCGCGATCTTGTCGATGAGACTATAGATTTTCTGGATTTCCGGACAGCGGCTGAGCTTGGGGTAATAGGTCTCAAAGTAGGAAAGATCGGGTCTGAGATGCTGCTCTTCATCCTGGTGCAATTCCGCCAACCGAAGCTCGTCCACATAATTCATGATGCTACCTCCCGGCACAATTCTCCCCACTCCTGCCCAGCTCCTGCAAATACTTTGCCACGACCTCCCCATGGCGGTTGACCCAGATCACATCCAGGAGATAAGAATATATTTTATAATTACTTTCCCCTCAACAAGTTAGACCGGCAGCCGGCATCGCCTCTCCCCTTTTGCCGGAGCGGTCGGCGCAGTCCGGGGTGGTGGAATCATTTCAGGTGTCCGGAATCAATCCGGCTGTCTCCTTTTCGCACAATCGCCTGCAGGGCGCGCAGGCTCCCGGCGCCGCGGAGAGCTGCCGGCCAGGCCGCCGCCCGCCGCTCCCGCTCCTGCAGATAGTGCGGCATCTCCAGGCTCGCCGCCTGCAGCAGCACCGCGTCGGCAAAGAGCACCTCGGGCGGGCCGTCAAAGACAAGACGGCCGGCGATCATCACCAGCACGCGCCCGGCCATGTTGTTGACGAAATCCATGTTGTGGGTCACCACCACCACCGTACGCCCCGCATCCAGCAGCCGTTCGATCATCGCCTCGACCCCGCGGACGCCGCGCGGATCAAGGCCCGCAGTCGGTTCGTCGAGGACGATCATCTCGGGCTCCATCGCCAACACCCCGGCGATGGCAGCACGGCGCTTCTCCCCCTCGCTGAGCTGAAAGGGCGAGCGCTCGCGGAAGCGCTCCGGATCGAGATCGACCTGGCGCATCGCCCGCTCGACAGCCCCTTCGATCCGCTCCGGCGGCCAGCCGAGATTGTGCGGCCCGAAGGCGATGTCGCGGGCGACGCTCTCCTCGAAGAGCTGCGCCTCGGGAAACTGGAAGACCAGGCCGATACGCTGCCGGAGGCGGGTCTGATCGAACCCCTTGCGCCAGATCTCCTCGCCGTCGACGCTAATGCGCCCCGCCGTGGGCCGCAGCAGTCCGGTGAAGTGCTGGATCAGGGTGGTCTTGCCCGAACCGCTCGGGCCGACCAGTGCGGTACAGCCGCTGCCGCCGATCGCAAGGTTGATGTCGTTCAGCACCATCCGGTCGGAGGCACCGATGCCGGTGTAGCGATAACGGACCCCTTCGAGAAGCAGACTAACGGTCATGCCGCGCCTCGCCAATCCGGCGGTACTCGAGCTCGGCATAATTATCGGTCATGCCGGCGATGTGGTCGCAAATGGCGCGCAGAAAGCTCTCATCCGCCTGCAGCTTGCGCTCCGATAGAGAACGGGCGAGAAATCCGCCGCCTTCCGCCCGCCATTCGTCGAGTTCCACCCCGGAGTAGGTCGGACCGGCAAGGACCGGTGCAAGGCGATAATCGGGCAGCAGGCCGGGATTGAGATAAAAGCTCCTGAAGAGGGTCCGGATGATCTCCCGCGCGTGACGGTCGCTGCGCTCCTCCGAGGCGGTCTGGATGATCTCGCTGGCGATGAAGCGGTCAAGCTCCTCCTGCAGGGGATCGACCCGTGGACTGAACCAGACCAGCAGGGTATCGAAGTAGTTGCTGCGATCCATCAGCCGCAAAAAGTTCTCGATGCGTTCGAGCGCCGCCTCCATGACATCGGTGACGAGAAAATTGACCAGGCTGCGGATGAGAATGTTGCGGTAGATGAAATTGTCGGTGAGCACAAGTCCGGCGCGGCGGTCGATCTCCGCAATGATCGGCAGCCGGCGCACCCGGTCGAGGCTGACAAAGCCGGCGCGGATGCCGTCCTCGAGATCATGGGTGCGCTGGGCGATCTCGTCACAGACCGCGACGATCTGGCCCTCGATGGTCGTGGCATTATCGAGCTGGTAATGCAGACCCTGCAGATTGAAATCGGGAAAGTGGAGGACGTCGCGGCGCAGCCGGGTATGTTTGAGAATCCCCTCGCGCACCGCTGCCGTCAGATTGAGCCCCTCCCAACTGTATTTTTTCTCGAGGACATCAACCACCCGCAGGCTCTGGTAATTGTGTTTGTAGCCGCCGGCGTCGCGCGGCGCCAGGGTGCCCTCGAGGGTATCCTCCCCGCTCATGATACCGTGCAGCACCACCTCGCCGATATGGCCGAAGGGGGTATGGCCGAGATCGTGACCGAGGGCGATCGCTTCGGTCAGATCCTCGTTGACCCCGAGGCCGCGCGCCATGGTGCGTGCCAGCTGCGACACCTCGAGGGTGTGGGTGATACGGGTGCGGTAATGGTCGCCCGACTCGGTCAAAAAGACCTGACGTTTGTGCTTGAGACGGCGGAAGGCGCGCGAATGGATGATTCGGTCGCGGTCGCGCTGAAAGGCGGTGCGATAGGGATGTTCGGGCTCGAGCCGCAGCCGCGTCACCGCCGCCTGACTGCTCAGGGCGGCGAAGGGGGCTTGCAGGGTCTGCTCGATCTGTTCGAGATCGCTGCGAAGTCGCAGGGATAAAGGCATAGTATTCATTCGCGGTTTTCGGTGAGCAACCGGATCATTTGTTCTTTGTGTAACAGCGGCAGGCGCCCCGCTTGTTCCGCCAAATGCACGAGATGGAGCGAGAGGGCACAGTACATGCCGGTGAGCTCCGGGGCGTTGGCGTGCAGGGCGCGGAGGTGGCCGGCGACCGTCCCGGTATCGCCGCGGACGACCGGGCCGGTGAGGGCCGCAGCCGGGCCGTCCGCGAGCAGATGGTCGAGGGTGGTCCGCAGCAGTGGAGCGGCCATCGCCCGCGCGTCTGCCTCAGGCAGCGGCAGTCCCGCCAGCAGCTGCAGGGCGGCATCGCCAAGGGCCACCAGACCGTTGGCGAGCAAGGTGGCTGCGGCGTGATAGAGCGGTTTCTGCGCGGCGGTGATTCGAAAGAAGCGGCTCGCCAGCAGCGCGACGATCGTCTCGAGCCGCGCGAGGGCCGGCTCCTGCCCCTCGAGGGCGATGGAGAGGCCGCGCCAATCCCGCCAGGCCTCCGGCCCGCCGCCAAAGCTCTGCAGCGGGTGCATCGAGGCGAGGGCGGCACGCCCGGCCAGCGGCGCCAGGACTGCGGCCGGAAGGGCGCCGGAGCAGTGGCTGACGACAGCGTCCTCCGGCCAGGCCGGAAGGGCCGCCAGTCGTTCCGCGAGGCCGGCGAAGGCATCGTCCGGCACGGTCAGGAAGAGCAGCGACCAATCCCCGCCCGTCAGGAGGCTGAGATCGCTGCCGGCTTGCGCTCCGCAGGCAGCCGCCGCTCTTTCAGCGGCCTGTGAATTAACATCCAGGATTCGCGTGACGGCGCAGCCGGCATGGCAGAGGGCGGCCGCCAGGCTGGCGCCGGCGCGGCCGGCGCCGATCAGGGCAACGCGCTCAATCATCAGTCGGCACCAGCACAAGCTTGTTCATCAGCCCGATCATGCCGTTGGCCACTCCACCGCGGCAGCGGCATACCCCACCACGTAGCCGCTTACCTCACCGGTCACCTCTTGCGAATTGGTCTGCGCCAGCAGACGCACCCCGGCGGCACCGAGGAGCCGGCCGGCATGCAGCAGGGCAGCGATCGGTCCGGCGCCGCAAGCCTGGACTACCCCGCTGGCATGGCCGCGGCAAAAGGCCTCGCCATCGCCCTGCTGCAAGAGAGCGAGGGTACGGGCATCGGCGCGCAGACAGGCCGCCTGCGACTCGCCGTGGTAGAGGTCGGAACTGGCGACGATCAGCATCCCCCGGCGATAAAACACAGCGAGCGCTTCGCCCAGGGCCTGGCAGACCGGCCAGCTGTAGTCATGGAACACCGCCGCCACCAGCTGGATGGTCTGCGGCAAAGCCGACTGCAGAAAGGGAAGCTGAACCTCGAGGCTGTGCTCCGGCCGGCCGCGGCCCGGCGAATGACCCTCCTCCGAGAGGTGCAGGTGATCCGGCACGGCATCGGCCAGGGCCCGCGTCAGCTCGCCATCGATCGCGATCTCACCCAGCGGCGTGGCATAGGCCTCGCCGGGATAGAGCGCGACGCCGTCGATGTATTGTCCGTGACTCGGTGCGAGCACTATCACGGTATCAATGGTATGGGCCGCAGCCAGGCGGTAGCCGGCGGCCGCGGTGGCGCCGGAGTAGAGATAGCCGGCGTGCGGGACGACCACGCCGAGCAGGCGCCGGCCTGCGTCCGGCCACGGCGCCTGCGCCAGCAGGGTATCGAGCGTCGCCCGCAGCACCTGGGGCTCGGCAGGATAGAACTGCCCCGCCCAGGCGGGTTTGCGTATGGATTTCATGCACTCTCCTTCCCCTGCCATAAAATATCCAAAGTTTGCCTGTGAAGCAAATTCTTTTTGATACAAATCGCCGGGAATCCCGTATCAAAGGGTAACTCCCGATTGGAGGCTGGCATGAAATCCTTCCGTCTCCCCCGGGCGCCCGGGTTCCTCTGCGCCGTCGCCATCATCCTGCTCGGCTTCGCCCTCCTGCCTGCAGCCGCCGCAACTCCGCAGCTGCTCTTCGAGCAGATCTCCGTCCCCCAGGGCCTCTCCCAGAGCATCGTCACCAACATCATGCAGGACCGCCGCGGCTATCTCTGGTTCGGCACCGAGGACGGCCTCAACCTCTACGACGGCTATGGCTTCACTGTGCTGCGCACCGACCCCGACGACCCTCACAGCCTCAGCTATAACCAGATCACCGCCCTCTATGAAGATCATGCCGGGGTGATCTGGGCCGGCACCTTCAACGGCGGCCTCAACCGGTACGTGCTCGAGAAAAACCGCTTCATCCGCTACCGTGCCGACTTTTACGACTCCTCCTCGCTGAGTCATGATCTGGTCTACGCCCTCAGCGAAGATCGCAGCGGACAGCTGTGGGTTGGGACCGACCATGGATTGAACCGCCTGGATCCCCGGCGCAATGGCTCTGAAAGAGCCCGCTTTGACCGCTTTTTCCAGGATCCCGCCGATCCACAGACCCTGTGTGACGATCACATCCGCGCCCTTGCCGTTGACAGCACCGGCAACCTCTGGATCGGCACCGGCCATGGTGTTTGCCTGCTCCCCGCCGCCGAGACCCGGCGGCCGCACCCCCGCTTCACCGCGCTGCAGGACCTGGTGCCTGCCTGCAACGGCCTCGCCAACGACACCGTGCGCACCCTGCTGGTGGATCACACCGGCGTCCTGTGGATCGGCACCGTGCACGGCCTGCACCGGCTGCAATGGGGCGAGGAGGGCCAGCCGCTGCTGGTAAATTATTACCACGATCCGGCTGCGCCCCGCAGTCTCAGCAACAACAGCATCTGGGCGCTGCTCGAGGATGACGCCGGTTCGCTCTGGGTCGGCACCGACGGCGGCCTCAACCGCTTCGATCCCCGCAGCGGCGGTTTTGAGTCGTGGCGCCATGATCCGCGCAACGCTGGCTCGCTGAGTCATGATGAGATCCGCTCGCTCTTTCAGGACCGCTCGGGCCTGCTCTGGGTCGGCACCTACGGCGGCGGCATCAACAAGGCCGACGCCCGCCCCAAGCGCTTCATCCACTATGCCTATGATCCCAACGCCCCGCAGGGGCTGGCCCAGCCGATCGTCTGGGGAATCTATGAGGATCCCGACAGCTGCCTCTGGATCGGCACGCACGGCGGCGGGCTCAACAAGCTCGACCGCCGCACCGGGCGTTACACCCGCTACCGCGCACATCCGGACCAGCCTGACAGCCTCAGCCATGACGTTGTGCGGCTGGTCATCCCCGGCCGGGAGGGTGAATTGTGGATCGGCACCAACGGCGGCGGCCTCTGCCGCTTTTATCCCGCCACCGGTCGCTTCGTCCGCTTTATGCATGCGGCGAACAATCCCGGTTCCCTCGGCCACAACGAGATCCGTTCCCTGCTGCTGGAGGAGGACGGCACCCTCTGGATCGGCACCAACGGCGGCGGCCTCGATCGTCTCGACACCCGCAGCATCGGGCACGGCACCGTCCGTTTCCGCCATTTCCGTCACGATCCGGCCGACAGCTCTACCCTCACCAGCGACTATGTGCGCTTTGTTCACAAGGACCGTGCAGGAGTCTACTGGATCGGGACCCAGGGCGGTGGGCTTGACCGCTATGACGCGGCCGCCGGGCGGTTTACCCATCACCGCCAGACACCGGGACGACCGGGGGGCATCAGCAGCGATTACATCTTTTGCCTGCATGAGGACCGCCAGGGCCTCTTCTGGCTGGGCACCTGGGGCGCCGGCCTGGTGAAATTCGACCGCCGCAGCGGCGCTTTCACCACCTACAGCACCAAAGACGGCCTCCCCAGCGACGCCATCTACGGCATCCTCGAGGACCGCGGCGGCAAGCTCTGGTTCAGCACCAATAACGGACTGGCCCGCTTCGATCCGGCGACGGCGGAATGCAAATGCTACAGCATCCGCGACGGCCTGCAGAGCAACGAATTCAACGGGGGCTCTTTCTTCCAGAGCCGCAGTGGCGAGATGTTCTTCGGCGGCATCAACGGCTTCAATGCCTTCTTCCCGGAGCAGATTCAGGACAACCCCCACATTCCGCCGGTGGTGATCACCAGTTTCCGCAAGATGAACCGGCTGGTGCGCCTGGACCGGCCGCTCTCCGAGGTGAGCACCCTGAAACTGACGCACCGGGACTATTTTTTCTCCTTTGAATTCGCCGCGCTCGACTATACGGCGCCGGAAAAGAACCGCTATGCCTACAAGATGGAGGGGCTGGACAAGGAGTGGATCATGACCACCGCAGCCCAGCGGGTGGCGCAGTACACCACCCTGCCGGCGGGCAATTATGTCTTTCGCGTCAAGGCTTCGAACAACGACGGGGTCTGGAACGAGAACGGGCGATCGATCGTCATCGCGATCGCGCCGCCCTGGTGGAAAACCTGGTGGTTCCGGATCCTCCTCCTCCTCGCGGCCGGTGGGACCATTCTCCTCTTCTTCAACCGGCGGCTGCGCCTGATCCGCATGGAGGCCGAGCTGCGCGCCGCCCACGACATGCAAATGGCGATCATGCCGCACGAGGCGCCGAGAGTGCCGGGATTCGAGATCTCCGGGACCTGCATCCCGGCCAATCAGGTCGGAGGGGATTTCTTCGATTATGCCTGGGTGGGCAGCGACAACAAGCAGTTCGGTATGGTGATCGGGGATGTATCGGGCAAGGCTATGCGCGCAGCAATGCTGGCCGTCATGGCCAACGGTATGGTCCACGCCGAGGCGGCGGAGGGTATGGGCCCGGCCGAGGCGCTCACCCGCAGCAACCGCATGCTCTATCCCAAGATCGACCGGCAGACCTTCATCGCCCTCTGTCTGGTCTGTCTGGATGTCGATAAACGGGTGATGCGCTTCACCAACGCCGGACTCAGCGAACCGCTCCACTACTCCGGCGGCCGATGGCGGGCGCTCCCGGGCGACGGCTCGCCCTACCCCATCGGCGTGCGCGAGAATCATGTCTACAGCGAGCAGAGCGTGCAGCTGCAGCCGGGCGATCTAGTACTGCTGCAGACCGACGGGCTCGAGGATGCGATGAACCGCGCCCGGGAGTTCTATGGCGAGGAGCGCCTGCTCAGGTTCCTGCAGGGCTATAACGCCGAGGGGCGCAGCGCCCAGGAGGTGCGCGACGCCCTCCTCACCGACGTCCGCCGCTTCATCGGCGATGTCCACCATTACGATGACCTGACTCTCATCGTCGTCAAGGTCCTGGAGTGATCCGCTCAGGCGGCGGCGCGCGCATCGCGCCGGTTGGCCAGCAGCGAGAGTACCACGCCACCGGTCAGGATCAGCAGGATCACGCCGAGCAGGACAAAATTGAATTGATCGCCCAGAAGCTGCTTGAGCCATGACGCCGTCAGCATCTTGATCCCGACCAGCATCAGCACCAGGGCCAGCGCCGTCTTGAGATAACGGAACTTGTCGAGCATCCCGGCCAGGGCGAAATAGAGCGAACGCAGGCCGAGGATGGCAAAGACGTTACTGGTGAAGACCAGGAAGGGATCGGCGGTGATGGCGAAGATGGCCGGGATCGAATCTACCGCGAAGATCAGATCGGTAGTCTCGACAAGGATGAGGGCGATGGCGAGGGGGGTGAGCAGCAGCGTCCCTTTTTTTGCGGTGTCGGCCACTGCATCGTCGATCTCGGCATCCCCGGGCAGCTCGCCTTCGTGTGAGGCGGCGCTGCCGGCGCGCACGACAAAGTGCTCGCCGTGAAAATGCTCGGTGACGGGGAAAAAGCGCCGCACCAGCCGCACCACCGGATTGCGGCCTGGATCCTCGGCGCGCGAGTGCATGAAGAACATCTTGGCCCCGGTGAGGATGAGAAAGGCCCCAAAGAGGTAGAGAATCCAGTGGAAGCGCGCGATGAGCGCCGCGCCGATCCCGATCATCGCCCCGCGCATGATCAGAGCGCCGAGGATGCCCCAGAAGAGGACACGGTGCTGGTAGATGGCCGGCACCGCGAAAAAGCCAAAGATCATCGCAATGACAAAGATATTGTCAATACTCAGCGATTTTTCCACGACATAACCGGTCAGGTACTTGATCGTCGCCGTGCGGCCGCTGTTGAGCAGGCCGTCAACCGCATCCGGCTGTATCCCCAGACCAAACCAGTGACCCTGATAGGCATGATAGATAAAGACCGCAAAGAGAAGCCCCAGCGAGATCCAGACCCCCGACCACCCCAGCGCCTCCTTGAGGCTGACAACATGGGCCTTGCGGTGAAAGACACCGAGGTCGAGCGCCAGCAATACCAGTACGAAACCGATAAATCCCAGCCATAAACCGATCATTGTTTCATCCCTTTTTATCCAGAGTATAAAAAAGGCGCGCGGCATGCGTCGCGCGCCTTGCTGGTTCAACACAAACCGGGGCGTGGTCTATTCCCCGCCGCCGCGCAGGGGTGTTGTTGAGACCGGCAGCCGGCGCACCCGTACGCCACAGGCGGCAAAGAGGGCGTTGCCGAGCGCCGGAGCCACCGGCGGCAAACCGGGCTCGCCGATCCCGCCCGGTGCGAGATGGCTCTCGACCAGGTGGACCTCGATGGCCGGCGCCTCGTTGATCCGCAGGGGTTCGATGCCGTCGAAATTGCTCTGCACGACTTGCCCCTGTTCAAGGGTGATCTCGCCGCGCAGCGTCGCCGAGAGCCCAAAGATGACCGCACTCTCGATCTGCTGGCGCACCCCGGCCGGATGGAGCACCTGGCCGCAGTCGACGGTACAGACATAGCGCTGTACGGCCGGATGGCCCGCACCATCGACCGCGACCTCCGCGACGCAGGCGACAAAACTGCCAAAACAGGCATGACAGGCGATGCCGCGGCCCTGCCCGGCCGGCAAGGGACTTCCCCAGCCCGCCTTGTCCGCCGCCAGTTGCAGCACCCCGCGCAGACGCGAGGCCGCCGGCATCAGATCGAGACGAAATTGCAGGGGGTCGGCGCCCGCCGCATGGGCCATCTCGTCGAGGAAAGATTCATTGACGAACGCGTGCTGCGAATTGTAGACCGAGCGCCACCACGTTATGGGGACCTCAGTATTGGCCATGACGTAATCGATCTCGACATGGGGCATGCGGTAGGGCAGCTGCGCGGCGCCATCCACGGCATCGATATCCTCGCCGTCCTCCTCCCCGAACAGCTGGGCCGTGATCGAGGGGGCGACGATCCGATGGCGCCAGCCGATCGCTTGTCTGCCGCGGTCGAGCAGTCCGGTCAGGCGGTGATAACTCGCCGGACGGTAAAAATCATGGCGCATGTCATCCTCGCGGCTCCAGACCACCTTGACGGGGCCGCCCAGGGCTTTGGAGAGATGGAGTGCCTCCTCGACGTGGTCGTTCATCAGCCGGCGGCCGAATCCGCCGCCGATCAGCAGGGTATGGACCACGACCTTGTCGAGCGGCAGCCCGGTGATCCGGGCGGCCAGCTCCTGGGCATCCTGGGGCGACTGCAGCGGCGCCCAGATCTCGACCTCTCCGGCCCGGAGATCGGCCGTGCAGTTCATCGGCTCCATGGCGGCATGCGGGACGAAGGGCAGATGGTATTCCGCCTCGAGCCGGGTTGCGGCGGCCGCTGCCGTAGCGAAATGGCCCTCCCGCCGCACCATCCGGCCTGGTGCGGCACCCTGTTTGCGGAAATAGGCCTCGATGGCGGCGCTGTCCAGCGCTTGGGCGCTCCCGCTGTCCCATTCCACCACCAGCTTCTCCCGCCCCTGCATCGCCGCCCAGGTAGTCGCCGCGACCACCGCGACGCCGCCGGGGATCTCGACCACCCGCCGCACCCCCCTGACCTGCAGCGCCGCCGCCGGATCGTAGCGCACCCGTTTCGCGCCGGGCGCCGGCGGGCGGGCGATTACGGCCACCGGCAGGCCGGGCAGGGTGAAATCCATGCCGAAAATTGCCTTGCCACTGAGCTTGTCCGGGGTATCGAGCCGTGCCCGGTTGGTGCCGACGATCTGATACGTCGCGGGATCCTTGAGAGGCACCTGCGCGGGCACGGGCTGCCGGGCCGCGGCTTCGACCAGATCGCCATAGGCCTGCTTCCGGCCGCTCGGCAGGTGCACCACCCAACCCGCTTCCGCCCGGCAGCTGCTGCGGTCGACCTGCCAGGTCTCAGCCGCGGCGCTGATCAGCATTTCGCGTGCTGCCGCCCCGGCGCCGCAAAGCCGTTTCCAGCCCGCCCGAACTGTCGTGCTGCCGCCG
This sequence comes from uncultured Cytophagia bacterium, assembly GCA_964436305.1. Lineage (GTDB taxonomy): Bacteria > Zhuqueibacterota > Zhuqueibacteria > Residuimicrobiales > Residuimicrobiaceae > JAKPUX01. The sequence goes on from CAYTCI010000040.1 coordinate 29,608, forward strand.
GTTTGCATGCTGCCATAGCGATCGGGATGTGCGATGGCCGGCACGACCGTGATCCTGTTCCAGTCCGCCGCGAGCTCTTCGGCGATCATCATCGGCACTGCCGTGCGCGCCCCCTGGCCCAGCTCCGAGCGGGCCACCCAAATGGTGATCTGCCCCTCCCGGTCGATGGCCAGGAAGGGATTCGGCTGAAAGCGGGTGCTCTCGTGCCGGCCGGAGGTGCACATCGGCCGCATCACCCCCAGTACGAGTCCGGCGCTGCCGGCACCGAGCACCTGAAGGAATTCGCGCCGGCGCAGGGTCATTTTTTCAGCCATCAGCGGCCTCCTTTCAGCGCGGCGGCGCGGTGAATGGCGCTGCGGATGCGCGGGTAGGTGCCGCAGCGGCAAAGCACCCCCTCCATCGCCGCATCGATCTCCGCATCCGTCGGCTGCGGCTTTTGCTCCAGCAGCGCCGCCGCGGTGAGGATCTGCCCCGGCTGGCAGTAGCCGCATTGCGAGACCTCCTCCTCGCGCCAGGCCTGCAACACCGGCTGGTTACGCTGTGCCGCGAGCCCTTCAATGGTGACGATTTTCTTGCCGGCGGCATCGGCGGCGGTCAAAGTACAGGAGCGCACCGCCTCGCCATCGAGCAGTACCGTGCAGCTGCCGCACAACCCCTCACCGCAGCCGTACTTGGTCCCGGTCAGGCCGAGGGTCTCGCGCAGCACCCAGAGCAGCGGGGTATCCGCATCGACCTCGACCTCGCGCATTGCGCCGTTGACGTTCAAGTTGATCTTGCTCATAGTCACCTGCCGTTTTTGTCCCCGGAGGCCGCGCCTCCGGTTACTTGAGCATTTTCCAGAGATAGACCTGTTCCAGCGTCAGCATCTGTGCGCGCTGTTCGTTGGTCACCCCTGAGCCATGCCCGCCCTCGGTGTTCTCGAAATAATAAAAGGGATAGCCCAGCGCCTCCATTTTGGCCGCCATCTTGCGCGCGTGGCCCGGATGGACCCGGTCATCGCGCGTGGTTGTGGTGAAAAAGACGCGGGGATACCTCTTGCCGGCGGCGAGATTCTGATAGGGTGAGTACCGGCTGATCCAGGCCCACTCCTCCGGGAGATCGGGATTGCCATACTCCCCCATCCAGCTGGCGCCGGCCAGCAGTTTGTTGTAGCGCTGCATATCCAGCAGCGGGACCGAGCAGAGCACCGCATTGAACAGCTCGGGATGCTGGGTGAAAGCGACCCCGACCAGCAGGCCGCCGTTGCTGCCGCCCTCGATGCCGAGATGCCGCGGCGAGGTGATCTTGCGCCGGATCAGGTCCTGCGCGACCGCAGCAAAATCATCATAGGCCCGCTGGCGGTGCTCCTTGAGCGCCGCCTGGTGCCACTCCGGACCGAATTCACCGCCGCCGCGGATATTGGCCAGCACATAGACGCCCCCTCTCTCCAGCCAGGCCAGGCCATTGATCGCAGAGTACCCGGGCTGCATGGCGACCTCGAAGCCGCCATAGCCGTACAGCAGGGTCGGATTGGCGCCGTTCATTTTGGCCTTTTTGGCACGAACCACAAAATAGGGAATCTCAACGCCGCCCGTGGAGGCGACCGTTAACTGCTCCACCTGCAGGCCGCTGCTGTTGAAAAAATTCGGCAGGCTCCGCACCTTCGCGATCTGTTTGCCGCTGGCGGGGACGTAATAGAGGCTGGTCGGCGTTAAAAAGTTGGTGAAGGTGAAAAAATAGTGATCGGAGAGGTCGTCGGTGCCCGAGAAGCCCAGGGTGCCCATCTCCGGGGCGGGAATCTTCTCCCCCACCCACTGGCCATCCAGGAAAGAATAGCGGAAGAGTTCGCTGACGACATTGGTCAGTTTGAGAACGAGCAGGCCATTCCGGGTTGCCGCCACGCCATCCAGACTGGAGCGCTCAGAGGGGGCGAAGATGACCGAAAAAGCCCGCCCACCCATGAGAAACTTGTCATAATCGATGCTGATGAGGGCACCCTGTTTGTACGTCTCGCCACCTGCCGGCCAGTCCGATTTCAGATGGATCAGCATCTGGTTCTTGAAAAAGCCGTACAACCGGGCGTCCGCCGGGATATCCAGCTTGATCAGCCGGCCATTCTCGAGAACCAGGTTCTCGGCAGTATAAAAGGTCAGGCTGCGCGAAACCGTGATGTATTGCCGTTCCGGGGTATCGCTCACGCCGCCCCAGACTCCCATGTCGGTCTCCTGCCCTTCATAAAGAGTGCGGGCACCGCTCAGGGGCGTGCCGCGATACCAGATACGGGTGGTGCGGGGATAGCCGGAGGTGGTGAGGGTACCCGGGCCGAAATCGGTCGATACCAGCAGGGTGTTCCGATCGATCCACGCGACGCCCCCCTTGGCCTTGGGCACAAAAAAGCCGTCCGCGACGAAGGTCTTCTTCACCAGATCGAATTCACGGATCTCGACCGCGTCGCTGCCGCCGCGCGAGAGGCTGACCATGCAGAGATCATTGCCGGGATAGAGAAAGGTCGCCCCCTTGAAGGCCCACTGCTCCCCCTCCTTCCGGCTGAGGACATCGAGATCGAGCACGGTCTCCCACTCCGGATCGGGCTGAAGATAGTCCGCGAGCAGGGTCCGCCGCCAGAGGCCGCGCGGGTTCTGCGCATCCTGCCAATAATTGTAGACGTATTCGCCGGCCAGACCGGGATAGGGGATGCGCTCCCGGGAGTTGAGCACCCCCAGGATCCGGGTATAAAGGGCGGGGTACTCCGGCTCTCTCTCGAGCTCGGCGACGGTCGCCGCATTGTGAGCCTTGACCCACTCCAGGGCTTTTGGGCCGTCGACCTCCTCGAGCCAGAGGAAGGGATCGTTCGATTCCTGGCCGATGACCACGACCGCACAGCCCAAAAGCCAGATCCCGGTAAAAAGGATGAGCTCGCACATTTTCACTGATGATCTCCTTTCAGATTACATCCGCCCCGTTTGGGCACCGGTGCCCCCAGTGCAGCAAGCCGGGTGGGGGCAAAATCGGCCTTCTACTTCGCCCCCAGCGCCTGGAGGTAACCCGGATTCGGGGTGCAGTTCCGCAACGGGATGTTCTCAAGCAGTCCGGCCAGCGCCGCCTGAACCACCTTCGCGTCCGGCCGCGTATTGCGAATCTCCTCAAAATTGCTGCGCGGCCCCTCGACATACGCCACGATCGCATCCCATCCCGCCGGCCGGGCAAACGAGACAATGCCCCGGCTCGAATCCATCTTTTTATACGGCCAGAAACTCCAGCCGATGTTGTGCGCCTCCAGCAGCGCGCGGAACCCGCCAATCCATTCGTCGGTGTTCTCACCCGACTCCCCGAGCCAGATGGGCACGTTGTATTTCTCGCGGAAATCGAGATAGGCCTGGATCTCCTTCTGCTCTGTCGGCATCCAGTATTTGTGAAAAGTATAGGCGAGATTCTCCGCGAAAGGCGGCCCAAAGACCGCAAAATTGGTATTCCATTGGGCGCCACCAAGGAAGATGATATGGTGCGGATCGACCTGCCGGATCGCTTCGACCAGGCGTTTGTAGAGGGGCTCGAGGTTGGCGTTGAGCCTCTCCTTGTCGCTGAAGTAGTGGGCGATCGGCTCATTGAGCAGGTCGTAGCCCAGCACGATGGTCCGGTTGCGATACCGTTCGGCGATCCGGCGCCACAAGTCGATGGTCGATTGCTGCGCCGTCGAATCGGTCAGCAGCCAGGGATAGCCCCAGCTGTCATCGATATTGTCGCCCGTCTGTCCGCCCGGAGCAGCATGCAGGTCGAGGATGACGTAGAGTCCCTCCGCCTCGCACCAGCCGATAACATCGTCGAGGCGGCGGAACCCTTCAGCCAGCTCGACCTCCGGGTGATCCTCGACAAGGAAGAGCTTGTAGTTGAAGGGGATGCGCACGTGATTGAATCCGAGCCCCCTGAGGTAATGGATATCCTCACGGGTGATATAACGGTCGCGGAAATCCTGCCAGAAGCGGTTGACCGCTTCACTTCCCGCCAGCTCCTTCAGCGCCTGATCGATGAGCCGGAAAGAGTTGACCCTCTTGAATTGGAACATATAGCCCTCGGGGTTGAGCCAGTTGCCGAGGTTGGTGCCGCGCAGCAGGATCTCCTGGCCATCGCCGCCGCGGAGGATCCGCCCCTCCACCCGGGCATAGTGTTGCGGCTGCGCCAGCGCCAGCGGCGCGAAGAGCAGCAGTAAAATCCACACGGTTCGCCGCATTGCGAATCTCCCATTTTGCCGTAAATGGAGACGCCACCCGGTGCGGGCGGCGTCTCCTCCTGGTTTCCTGGTCTGATCGATCAGAAGTTACCTGATCAGGGTCATCTTTTTCAGTTCGCTAAAACCCCCGGCCTCGACACGATAGAAGTAGACCCCGCTGGCCAGGCGGCTGCCATCGAAACTGAAGCTGTGGAATCCGGCCTCCAGGCGGCCTTCGAAGAGGCTCGCCACCTCCTTGCCGAGGAGGTCGTAGACCTTGAGCCGCACCTCGCCCGCCGCCGGCGATTCAAACTCGATCGTCGTGACGGGATTGAAGGGATTGGGATAGTTCTGCCGCAGGGCATAGCTCGCGGGCAGCGTCTCGCCGCTGCGGGCCACACCGGTCATCTGGGTCAGATCGGCGAGTGAACGCGGACGGACTTCGTATTTGTCTTTGGGCGGGACCGTGGTGGTGTACTGGTCGACCACGCCGGTGAGGGCCCAGTAGCCCTGCGGCGCGGGCGATCCATCGATGTCGGTCTCCTTGTCGATAAAGACCAGCACCGTGTCGGTCGCACGGACGAACTTGAGGGTCGCATTCTTGCCGGCGGCCGGCCACAGCGCCGGCGTCGCCAGGTAGTAGCCGGTCAGCCGCACCAGCGTGGCCTCCGTACGCTCATTCATCCCCGTGCCGCTGCTCAATTCCTGCGGGGCCGGCAGCGCCCCCTTGCCGAGCAGCTGAACGGCGGCGGTATCGGTGGCGGTGATCTCGGTCAGACCGCTGTAGAAATCGATCTTGCCGGTGATCTGCACCCGGTCACCCGCCTCCAGTTTGTAGTTGATCTTGCTCGAGTAGAAATTGATGCCCCAGCCCTGCTCGTCCTGGAGATAATAGCTCGACGAGTTGCCGGTATTGTAATTGAGGGTGGTCACCATGCCCTGGATCGTCACGACCTCGCCGAGGCGGTCCGGTTTGAAGTCGCCGTTGCCATCCCCGCGGGCGGAGGCGATCGGCGTGAGGATGAGCCAGGAGCGGGGATCCGGCACCACCTGGGCGAAGGAGTAGGCGCTCAGACCGTTGTTGGTCACCAGCTCGATCATCGCATTCCCGACCCGATCGTAGGCGACCTGCGCGGTGGCATACAGATTGGCCGCCGAGGCATAAAGGGGCGTGGCGACAGGCAGCAGGGTGAACCGGCTGCAGAGGCTGTCGCCCGGCGCGCCGGTGAGTTCGGCCACCCGGGTGCCGGGGACAAAACCCGTGCTGATGGCAAGGAAACGGCGCGTCGTTCCCGCTGCGGTTTCAACGGTGAAATAGTTGCAGCTGGTGCCGCCGAACTCCGGCGACTGGAACTCGTGCAGCACCGTGCCCGTCTTGCTCAGATAGCGGGGCGGGACGCCGATGCCGCTGACGAAAAGCCGGCCATCCTCGAGCGGACTGATCGAGCTGCCGGCTGCGCCCGGTTGCGGCAGCAGGATATCCTCGCCGCGAAGAAGCGCTGCGCTCCCCTGCATCCTGAAAGTGAAGATCCGGTCGTTGTTGAAGCCCGAAGAGTAGAGGGTCACCTCTGTGCCCGCGCCCGCAACGCCGAGGGCGTCCCCCACCTGCCCGGTGAGCAGCTCATCGAAGAGTTTCACCGGCGCAGCGGTTTCGTCCGCCAGATAATAGAGATCCAGGTTGCTCGTGGCGAAGATCTGGCCGT